>CASFTV010000003.1 GCA_949297765.1 uncultured bacterium
ATGGTTTCATGGATGCTCCTTGTTTTTTTTTGCTGAAATATAAGTTGCATCCAGAACCATCATCTTTCAACTTTTTCTTTTCCTATGGGATGGCTGTGTTTTGGAAAAGCAAATTTTTCTGTTTTACGATCTGGAAATTCCCTGTCTGAACTCCCCCGCCCCCTTAGTATAGTTGCGTATGCAAACCCGGATGGGCCAGAGGAGTGAGACGCGTGAAGAACCACTGTTCCTTGCCGGCATGAACGAATCGCTGCAGATTCAGAAACGAAATCCCGTTCGCAGCAAGATACTCATCGGGAATGCCGCCCGCGGCTCTGGAATTTTCCTGAAGCGGAGGACTGTAACGCCGGAGCAGATCAATGACATGAATCCAGTTGTGGCGGATCAGGAAAAAGACCGCCTGGAAGAATGCGCAGTTCCACGAATCATTCTCCTCATAATGATTGTAGAAGAGAAAACAGGGGTGCTCATCCGATTGAAGTTTTGCAAGAAAGGCCGGAAGTTCCGAATACTCAGAATCCAGTTCAAGAAACTCGGTATAGGAGGCAAAATCCTCATGATTGGAGATGTCATGACCGGGGTAGTCATTGTGCATTTTACGGTAGGGATCGTGCGCGATGACGGAACCGCGCGGCGAACGCTTCCCGCAGGGAAGAAAAGTTCCGGTTTCAATGCCGAGATCGGCAAAATAGGCGTTGAGAACTGTTTTATCGCCGTCAAATCTGTGAATCTGGAAGCCGCATATTTCAGCGGTCATAACCTGGCGACGAGACTTTCCATAAATGTTCATATTGCTCTATCTCCAATAAGAAAAAATATCAGAAAAAGCTGCCTTATGGGGGAAAGGCCCCCGAAGAAACCTTTCCCCGTTCTCCATGGATCACCATGGATTAAAAGGGCAATTCAATGTACTTTCCTTTTCCGCATCCCAGGCAGGTATAATTATTGCCTGCCTGTTGTCCCGACCGTATGCCGTACGTTCCAGGACAGCTTGGGTTTGCTGCATTGCAGCGGACTTCGCCACATGCGGGACAGCGAAAGAGGTGCGCGTTTGTTTTGCCACATGCCGGACAGGTTGCCATAATGACTTTCCTTTCTGTTGTTTTTTTGTTTTGATGCAGAATCCACATGATTCTACACTCATTGCCGTATAAATAGCAGCGGCGAAGAAGAAGTTAATGGAAAATACAAAAAAACTGAAAATTTTTCCGTTTTCTGTGGGTGCTTCCGGGATTATCAGGACTTCAGGAGCTTCTCATTTCCACGAAAAATCTCCTCCTTCTTTATTTCAAGTCCTTCCGGGAGTCGGACGGATTCCAGAGAAGGGCAGTTGCTGAATGCGCTGTCTCCTATTTCCTCGATACTGCCCGGCAGTAAGATGGAGGTCAGCGAGGTACAGCCTTCAAACGCGGAAGGCCCGATTCGAGTGACGCTCCCGGGGATATCCATGCTGGTCAGGGAACTGCAGCCACTGAAGGCAGACTCTTCAATGGATTCCAGATTCCGGGGAAGTTTCACGCTCTTCAGACCGGCACAATTGGAGAACACTCCTGGATCGATCGACGTGACGCTGTCCGGAATCACCACGCTCTCCAGACCGGACTCCTCAAAGGCTGCCATACCGATTTCGGTGGTCCCGTCTGGAATCTCCAGCATTTTCAAAGAAGAGCATTCAGAAAACGCACCCGGGCCGATGGAGGCAAGAGTGCTGGGAAACTTGAGGCTTTCCAGATCGACGCACTGGCTGAATGCTTCATTGTCGATCGTCGTAAGCCCTTCCGGGAGTTGGGCGCGAAAGAGAGAGGTGCAGCACTTGAATGCGGCCTCCTCAATGGTTGTGAGACGGCAGTCCGGCGGAAAGACGAGTTTCATCAGATACTCGCAGTTGAAAAACAGGTAGGAACTGATCGTTTCGAGATTTCTGGGAAAGGTGACCTTTTTCAATGTGGTACAGCCGCTGAATGCTTCGCCGCCGATCATCGTAACGTTGTCGGGAATCACGATTTCGCGCAAATTACGGCAGCCGCGGAATGCCTCCTCTCCGATGGTCGTGAGACTCTTCGGAAGAGAGATCTTGTACAGGTTTGCGCAATCGGCGAATGCGGCAGCCGCAATGGTTGTGATGCAATCGGGAAGGAAGGTTTCCTGCTCGTCGCTGTCCGCCGGGAAATACTCCAGCACAGTGTCGTCTTCTGAAAAGCGGATTCCGGGAACACGGCTTTCCAGAAACCGCAGCTGCATGAACTGATCGGGAGTGATCCTCGGTGCCCGGGAATTTTTCTGCTTCTTTGCCATCTTTCATTTCTCCTTCTGTTGGGTTATCATTTAAGAACCGGGAATGATTCCCGTTCCGACAATGCCTCTTCTGAAAAACATGTTACGAAAGTCTCTTTATGAAATCAAGATGCTGCTCCAGAAACTCGACGATTTCCGCTCCGGAGACATCGGTCAGGGGGACGACGGCCTGAATCCCGTTGCAGTCGAGATCCCATCCGGAGAACTCCTCCCGCACGTCCGGGGGAAATTCGGTTTCGCTGGAGAAATCGCCGAAGAAACAGAATGCGTCGAATCGATCTTCTTCGTCATCCTGCCTGTGGATCTCCAGCTCCGCAGACGGAGAGAGGTCGCAGGCCCACTTTTCCTGATCCGCGACGACAATCAGCGACATTCCTTCCAGATCCGTAATCCAATCCATTTCAGCACTCCTTTTCCCTTATTTTCTTCATAAATAGCAAAAATCCCGAAAAAGTTAACAGCTTTCAATCAAAGTTTACAAAAAAACAATTTTTGCTATTTTCCAGAAGTACACAAACAACCAGAGGAGGAATATCGATCATGTTCTGTGAAATTTTCTTTCGAGCAACTCCCGGCGGAAACTATCTGATCGCCGGCGGCAAACGATTGATTATCACTGGCGGCAATACGCCAGTGGAGGAGTTGAAGCAGATTGCCGCCGGCTATTCGGAGGTGACGGCTCTACTGACCCACGAACACCGGAACCAGGCGTCGACGCTGACGGCATTCTGCCGGGAGAGCGGGATTCCGCTCTACATGCCTGCGGCGTGCCGCTGTATTCTGGTACGGCGGGGAATGCTGCCGAAAGGAACGGTCTCTTTCGATCTGACTCCGTTTTCGATCGCGGGGCTGGAACTGCGTCCTTTCCCGGTCTACCATGATTCCGCTTTCTGCTGCGGCTTCTTTCTGACCGGTGTCGACGGCGGCATTGGAATGGTGCCGAACGGAAAATTTCTGGCGGATCAGTTCATTACAGAATGGCGGAACTGCTCCACGATCATTGTGAAGTGCGAATATGAAGAGGAGAAACTTGCCGTGCTCTTTCCCGGCGAGGAATGGCTGCTGCAGCGCAAGCTGGCCGCCACCTGCGGAGCGCGGTATCTGAGGGAACATTTGCCGGAGCTTCTCGGAGAGCGGTTCCGGCGCATGATTGTCACCGGCACGGAACCTCGCTTCTTTCCGGATTCCCCGCTCCGTTATTTCATGAAGGGCAATGAACTTCGCTGGGATGTCCAGGAGCGGGGCGCTGCCGGAGAGTGGTTCCCGCTCGGCCGCGCCAGTCTCTGAAGAAAGGATCACGGTCAGAGGTTTCCCCGGCCGTGATCCCGGACCAGCATATTCCGGAGAGGACGGGCGATTATTCCCAGTAAAGCAGAGAATTTTGTGACTTGAAGAAATTCTCTCTTCCTTTCCTGGTGATAATGGTATTTTCAAATTTTTCCCGCAGCTGGTGCGGCACATTGTCATCCAGGAGAAAATAAACCTTTTTCTTTGTCGCATTCAGTTCCGCGTCGGGATTTTTTCCATTTTTCTGAAGCTCTTTCGACAACAATTCGAAATCTTTGGATTTAAGTTCCTTTTCCGCTTCCGCCAGAGAGTCGAATTTGATGCTCCACCTGTCCGACTTACGTTCCTCGGGTGGAAAATCGGGAAACCCGGGCAGACTTTTGAGCTCCCCTACGGGCCCAAGGACTTTCACAATATGGAAAATCCCGACAACTCTCTGATGGTAAAGGGCAAATATGTAATAATTTTTCCAATCTCTGTCCTTCTTCCCGACATGCCACAATGCGCTGACACAATCTTTGAGCCGTCTTTGTATTTCTGCATCGTCAATCTTGTCGGAGCCCTTAGGTGGCTCCAGACATTTCGGATAGAACTGATTGGCTTTGAGAAAGAGAATTTTCTCCTTGACGCTTTCATCAAGCTCGCTGACAGGAATTGCACACTCTTTCAAAAATTCATCAAGAGTTCTCGCTTTTGTTTTACAGTCAGCAGGATTGGCTTTTTCTAATTTGGAGGCATGGCCGTTCACCAAATTTGTCAGGGGATTCGTTTTTCCGCTTGTAAACTCCAGGAGGTTGATGAGAGCCGATTCACAGGCGAGAGCCTCGGCTTCCGTCAAACCCCATTTGACAATGACCCAGTTGGCGGTTTGATTCCCGACGGAGTTGAGAATCTCCTTGAGTTTCTTATTGAGCTGATCAATTTTGTATTTTTTTTCACTTTCGGTCAACGTGTCATCCGCTTCGATGGACTCTTTTGCCATAAGTGCACAGGTCTCGTGATTGAGGATCCGTTCTCCGCGTCCTTTCCCGATATAAAACGGTACATTGCCGGAGCAGAGCGCATACACATAAAAATTGTCCTTCCGATTTCCCCCTCCGGCCAGCGTTTGAAAAATTCGTTCTTTTTCCTGAGCATTCATTGTATGATCTCCTTCGATATTTTCTTTCCCCCCTCGGGGGTCGATGCACATTCTGGTACCAGTGAAGAATAATATAATATTGCTGACAGCAGATTCGAACTAGGAAAAACACTTTTATGGCTGTTTTATTCCGGTAAACCAGTTTTCATTTTTCTGCGTTATCAGCGGCCTTACCGCCGCGCCTCTGAAACAGAATACTGCCGCTCCCGCGGAAATCTTTCTCAAACGCAGGAACGGCACAAAAGCTTTTTCCGGTCTTGGGATTGACATAAAGGCAATGGGAATAATACATACACTGCCTCCGAATCTCCTGACGTGCGTAAAAATACAAATAGTTCCGTTCGTCTTTCTCCGATTCCGGTTTGTATTTCCGTGCGGCATAGAACATGCCGTAGAGTGCGGCTTTCCGGTACTGGGCCGGAGAAAAACCGGTTGCCAGAAATGTTTCCCTGTCGGCGGCGGAAGCTTCCAGGACTCTTATGATTCCAGCATAATGCCTGCGGATCAGTGCATGAACCATTTCCCTGCTGTTGCGTTCTCTTTTCTCTCTCGCTTTTTTCTTCATAAAAGCGGCACGAAGTTCATCCCAGTGCTTGCAGAGCGGATGTTTGAATTCCTGATCGTTTTTGTGTTCGGCAGTGTCGTTTTCGTGCATATTTTTCCTTATTGTTATGAATTGGGTAAAACGTTTACCTGTTTACTCCGAACTCCGGACGTCTCCGGATTTTACCATGACTTTTCAGCTGTGGCAAACCAGCAGCTTTTTCCGGTCTCACTCATACGAGACCGGTTTTCAGAATGAATTCAGCCTAATGTTCTCAATTCATGCTGCATCCCGCAGTGCAGTTTTCTTTTCTTTCGGATAGCTCCCTTGCAAAATCTCTTTCCATTCTTTCCTGCTTCCTTCTGTGAGTTGGTATGTAAGAAATGGACGAAGAATGAGCCGCGCATTGCCGATTCACTCCTCTATTACAATTGTGGTACAGGGAATTTTGTGTTCGTCACCCATCGGCCGATTGAGGCCAAACCAGTAACGATGCATCGCCAGAATAAACTCCGGGATGAGCGGATACCCTGCGGCATCGCCGATTACACTGTCAACTCCACAGTATGGACACAATGCGGTATTCCCCTGTGCGTCGCAGCACCAGTCGGTAATTTCGCACGCGGGAAAGGTGTTGTTGCAGAAAAAACAGGCGCATTGCCGGCTTGTCTTCAAAATCTCTTGATTCTGGAAACAGGTGCGGTGGGCCTGTTTCAAATACTGTACTGTAAACACCATAAAAGGTCTTTTTTCCTTGCTGGAATCATGCATCTGCACGGTTTTATGTTACACTTTCCATGCATAAAATAACAAAAAGAAATGAAAAGTTAAGACCGAAATACACAACCTCTCCTTCTATGCGCCTGGCCCCAAAAACTGGACTACATGACTTGGTGCAAAAGCCCGTTCAATTAACTTGGAAAGGGAGAGCATTTTTATGAAAAAGTCGTATGACTCCAAATTCAAAAGCCGTGTGACGCAGGAAGCGTTGTGTGGGGAATTGACCGTTGCTGAGCTTGCAGGGAAATATCAGATTTATCCGAATCAGGTTCAACTGCGGACTCATTTGGCACTCCAATATTAGACGCCGGATGAAGTCTATTCCGGAACTTGTAATCAGTAAACAATGGAATATAGTAAACCAAGGGGCTTTACACCAATCTTTTCATAAAAGTTGTCAACCTAGGGGAGAAGCGCATCAAGGTCAACCGCAGTTTTATGACAAAAAATAAAAATACTACACCCTTTTGCTATTTTCTTTGGTCTGCTGAATTGTATATCCATATCCACAGTTAGAACAAGAATACGTTACATTATAAATATTTTCTTGGACATCCACGACATAATCAGGGTTTATTTGTACACGTCTCCAGCGACCTTCATGTATCAATTCCTCATTTGTAACGTGAATCCCATTGTTTTTATTGCAACGTGGACAGACATTTTTGACCTGAACTTTGTCGCAGCCCCCTCCTAGATCGGCGGCAAAACCAACAAATAAATGAGCCAAAAAGTAGCATACGACACCAACTCCAACGGCAATAGCACAATAGCTCCATTGGGTTTGAAATGCAAATATAATAGCAGCAATTCCTGATATCAGAAGCATAATCCAAAACAATCCGCATAAAATAAAACAAACAAATTTCAATAATACAAAAGGAATGGAAGCAACATTGCGGAAGAATGCTTCAAAAAAAACCGATTTTTCTCTCCATTTGATTTCTCCCATTTATGATTTGATTTTCTTCTTGTCGGATGCAGAACAACCCCATCCTAACATTTTTTATATATTATATCACTCTACATCTGTTATGCAATGACAACTCAGAAAAAATTTTGATCTTTTCTAGATTCTGTTCATACTATTGACTTTTCTGTATTGATGCTATATTGTCTGCATGAAAATTACGCAAGAACAATACGAGAAAATCAAAAAATATTTGCCGCGTCAACACGGGAATGTGAGCATGAGCAATCTCCAGCTGGTAAATGCGATCTTGTATGTTATGGAAAACGGCTGTAAATGGAGGGCTTTGCCGAAAAGTTACGGGAATTGGCATACCGTTTATATTCGAATGAATCACTGGAGCAACAATGGAGTTCTTCAACGTCTTTTTGAAGGGTTGCAACGGGAAAATATTATTAAAGTCAAGCAGGAAGCGGTGAATCTTGACAGCACAAGCATTAAAGTACATCCTCATGGAATTGGCGCATAAAAATGGAGAACAAAAAATTGCTCATTCCCGAGGTCCTACAACAAAAATTCATATGGACACCGCATCTGACCGTGCGGCTGTTTCATTCTCACCCTCAAGCGGAAATGCGAGCAATGGACCCGAAGAACGAAAATTATTAAACCTTACTCCTTTTCTCAGGATTCATTTTATTTGCCATGATCATAGATGCAAATAGCGTGAACAGACTCTAAAAAAAACGAAAAGAAAAACAGTATATTGACCTGTCTCAATAAGACTGTCCACTGTACCGTCAACATATCATCCCGTTCCAAGCATCCAGATATCTTTAAAAATCATCTTTTTTTCGTTTCCATACTGTAAAAAAAGAAAATCCGATGTATCTTATCTGGATAAGTGATGTTTCCCCGAAAGGTCTTCAATATGAGCGATCCGATCAAACATGAATGCGGAATTGCAATGATCCGCCTTCTGAAGCCCCTGCGCTTCTATCAGGAAAAATATGGAACCGCCCTCTACGGACTCAACAAACTCTGTCTCCTGATGGAAAAACAGCACAACCGCGGACAGGACGGCGCGGGAATGGCAAACATCAAATTCGATATCCCCCCCGGGAATAAATATATCTCCATCCAGAAGTCAAATTCAACAACACCAATCAAGGATATCTTCCACGAGGTCTCCGCGGAAATCGCCCGGACAGCAGAACAGCCCGGGGCAAAACCAGAAAACCCCGACTGGCTCAAGGCAAACGCCCGCTTTACCGGAGAACTCTTCCTGGGACATCTGCGCTACGGAACCTACGGAGGAAACGGGATCGAAGCATGCCACCCCTTCCTCCGCGAAAGCAACTGGATGACCCGTACCCTGATCGTCGCAGGAAATTTCAATCTCACCAACACGGAAGAACTGTTTCAGCGTCTCGTCAATATCGGACAGCATCCGAAAGACCGCTCGGATACCGTCACAATTCTCGAAAAAATCGGCCATTTCCTCGACCGTGTCACTCTCCGGATGGAAGAGGAATGCGACCGCAAGGGCATGAACCGGAGAGAAGCGGAAGCATTCATCGCGGAACATCTCGACGTCATGGAAATCCTCCGCAGCGCCTGCCGGCACTGGGATGGAGGATATGTGATCGCCGGACTCATCGGACACGGCGATGCTTTCGTTCTCCGCGACCCGGCCGGAATCCGGCCCGCATTCTATTATACGGATGACGAAGTGGCGGTCGTCACCTCCGAACGCCCGGTCATTCAGACGGCCTTCAATATTCAGGACGAATCCAGAATCCGGGAACTGCCGCCGGGAAACGCAATCGTCATCAAGCGAGGCGGACAGATCTCCGTGGAACCATACACGACACCGCTGGAAAAACCGAAACGCTGCTCCTTTGAACGCATCTATTTCTCGCGCGGAACGGATGCCGATATCTACCAGGAGCGCAAACGGCTCGGGAAGCATCTTGCGCCGGACATTCTGCGGGCCATCGACGAGGATATCGAAAACACGGTCTTTTCCTTCATTCCGAATACGGCGGAACTCTGTTTCTTCGGGCTGATGGAGGCGCTGAGAGAACACTGCGTCGCCGTCATTACGAAAAAACTGCTGGAACTCAAGGATCACGATTTCAACTCGGTGAATCTGAAAGCGCTGCTGGCATACTGTCCGCGATTTGAAAAGGTTGCGGTCAAAGACGCGAAACTGCGCACATTCATCACGGCGGATGCGAGCCGGGAGGATCTCGTGACACATGTATATGACATTACCTACGGCACCATCCGCAGAGGAAGCGATACACTGGTCATCATTGACGACTCCATTGTCCGCGGGACAACGATGCGGGAAAGCATTCTCAAAATTCTCGACCGTCTCGGGCCGAAGCGGATCCTTCTGGTCTCCTCCGCGCCGCAGATCCGGTATCCGGACTGCTACGGAATCGACATGGCAAAGCTCGGAGACTTCGTGGCGTTCCGCGCCGCAATCGAACTGCTGAAGGAGACCAACCGGCGTCATCTCATTGAGGAAGTGTACCGGAAAGCGAAGGAGTCGCTCGCCTGCGGAACGGAAAATGTTCCGAACTTTGTTCAGGAAATCTACGCGCCGTTCCGGACGGAAGAGCTTTCCGCAAAGATCGCGGAACTGCTCTCTCCGGTCGGAATCCGGGCGGAGGTTTCGGTCATTTTCCAGACCATCGAAGGACTTCACGAAGCCTGTCCGGACCACACGGGCGACTGGTATTTCACAGGGAATTATCCGACTCCCGGCGGAGCGAACGTCTGCAACCGGGCATTCGTCAACTATATTGAAGGGCGCAACGAGCGAGCCTATTGAACGCCGTCACAAACAAAGGAGACCGTTTTTCATGCTGCAACTTCTGGCCGCGACAAGCAACAAACACAAGATCGGGGAATTCAAAGCCATGCTGGCGGATCTGAACTCCCGTGTCAATATCGTAACCCCGGACACCATTCCGAATTTTCCGGCACTGATCGAGGACGGTAAATCCTTTGAGGAAAACGCGGAACGGAAGGCGGAACAGGCGTCCGCATATGCCGACATGGCGGCATTCGCCGACGACTCCGGACTGGAAGTGGAGGCTCTCGACGGCGCCCCCGGCATCTATTCCGCCCGCTATGCGGGAGAAGGAGCCTCCGACGCGGAACGGATCGCCAAACTGCTTGAAGCCATGAAAGGACAGACAAACCGCAAAGCCCGTTTTGTCTGCGTCATTGCGATCGCCTACCGGGGCGACGACGTGGCGCTGTTCCGCGGCGAAGTTCATGGAACCATCGCGGAAGCTCCGCGGGGAACAAACGGTTTCGGCTACGATCCGGTCTTCATCCCGGAGGGCTACAACCAGACCTTCGGAGAACTTCCCGGCGATGTCAAGGATGCCATCAGCCACCGGGCGAACGCAATCGCCAAAGCGGTGAAATTCATCCGGGCAGAACTGGACAGCATGGACGATTTTGAATTCGTATGAAACGATTGTTCCTGACACTGGTTCTTCTGTGTTTCATGCTGCCCGTATTCCCGGCGGAACAGCGGCTCTCGCTCGACCGGCCGTCGAAGGCCGGAGATTTTTTCCAGGCGGAGATCAGTCTGACCGCCCAGCGGGAATACCGGTTTGTCTTTCCGGGACCGGACCGGCCGGTGAAAAAACAGGAGTCGCTGGTGACAACGATTTTTGCGGACCTGAAGGTTCTGGAGGTCAATGCGGAAGGCAGTCCGGTGCGTCTGGAAGTGCGGATCAGCAGTGCGGGCGGCTTTCTGAACGGACGACGCATCGACAGTTCCCTTCTGAAAGGGAAAACCATTCTCGCCGATCTGCAAACAGCGCCGGCCCGTTTCACGGAACACCCCTCCGGGAAAGCTGTTTCCGCGGAGGGGACAGCGCTTCTCGGAGCGATCTTCCGCCCGCCGGACGGAGACACGCTGAAAAATACGCTTGGGAATTCGGTTCCGCTGCGTCCGGGCTACAAATGGAAAATTTCAGCGAGGCCGGTTCTGAATTCGCTCCGTGCGCGGAGTCTTTCGCTGAATCCGGATGCGGTTACGGCGGAGGCCCGGATTGCGGAACGGGAAAAATACCGGGGATTCGACGTCTGCCGGGTGGAGATGGATCTTGCCTCCGAGGGGATTTCGACGCTGGATTTCCGTCTTCGCGCGACGCTGTGGATTCCAGTGGATCCGTCCGTGAACGTGATCCGGCTCCTCCGGAACGGGGTGGAAGTGGTGGACACGGTGTTTCCGAACGAGAATCCTCTGGCGGCCGGCTCGTCGGTCCGAGTCATCACGAAGGAGAACCTGGAAGCGGTGCTGATTCCCGCGAAGGAAAAGAAGGAACTTCCGAAAAAGCGTTCGTGGTCGGATTTTATTCTCCGGTAAACGGCGGAATGAGTTGCAAAAAAGCAAAAGAGTGTTATATTACTGTTTTATACGAAAAATAAAGAGAAAAAATTTATAATATTTCAGGACTGGAACCCAGAAATCGTTTGTAAAATGGAAAAGGTCCTGTATATTATAAGTCTTTTATTGCCGCCTGTGACGACAGGATGCAGCGGACACACGGCGGAAACCGGGAATGCCGGTGTAGGCATTTCTGAAAAACTGGACCAAAGCAGGAGATGAAGGAAGTCCACTATGGTAAAGATCAGACTGAAAAAGACAGGCGCCAAGAACTGGATCAGTTTCCGAATCGCGGTTTGCGACATCCGTTCCGCGCGGGACGGCTACATGGTTGAAGAACTCGGCTACTATGATCCGAAGCACAGCGATGAGAAAATCAACGTCGAGCGCGCAGATTACTGGATTGCCAACGGCGCGCAGATGAGCGAGACGGTCAAGGCGATTCTTGCCCGGGCAAAAGCCGGCAAATCCAAGACCAGAGGCGTTCCGGACGCAAAGCCGAGAAAGAAGAATTTCAAGAAGGGCGGCGACGAAGCAGCCTCCTGAACAGCAAGAATGGAGTGTTGACGTGTTTTTTGATGCGTTGAAGAAAATATTCGGCGGAAAATCCGAGGAGGAACGGCCCGCCGGCGGAAGTTCTTCCAGGAAATCCGCCGTTCCGGGGCATGTCGCGACGCTGAAGGACCTTGAGGGCTTTGTGGAATATGTGGTGAAAGCCCTCGTGGACGTTCCGGAAGAGGTCCGGGTGACGACGGAAAACGGCGAAAACGATACGCGGGTAATCCGGATTTACTGCCGCAAGGAAGATACCGGTAAAATCATCGGCAAGAAGGGCAAAACGATTATTGCGCTCCGCTCTCTTGTCGGAGGAGCTGCCGGGCGTCTTCAGGAACGAGTCACAGTCGAGGTGGTGGACTGAGTCTCCGGTTCGACATTGTCACGCTTTTCCCGTCGATTTTTTTCGGGCCTCTGGGCGAAAGCATCGTCGGCAGGGCGAGGGAAAAGGGGATCGTGCAGATCAACACCGTCGATCTGCGCGATTTCACGCATGACAACCACAGGACGGTGGATGATAAGCCCTACGGGGGAGGAGCCGGAATGCTGATGAAGCCGGAACCCCTGTTCGAGGCGGTGGAATCTTTGAAAACTGAAAAGGCAAAAGTGTTGCTTACGTCGCCGTCGGGCGAGCCGTTCACACAGAAAATGGCGCACGAGCTGGCGAAAGAGGAACATCTGATTGTCATTTGCGGACACTATGAGGGAGTTGACGAACGGGTTCGTCAGGTTCTGGTTGACCGGGATATTTCGATCGGTGATTATGTCCTGACCAGCGGAAATCTTCCGGCCATGGTGATTGTCGATGCCGTAACCCGTCTTCTGCCGGGCGCGCTGGGTTCCCCGGAATCCGAAGTCGACGAATCGTTTGAAGACGGACTTCTTGAGTATCCGCAATACACGAGACCCGCGGAATACAGAGGGTGGAATGTCCCGGAAATCCTGCTCTCCGGCGATCACGCAAAGATCGCGGAATGGAGGCGCAGCGAGGCACGGAAACGGACCGCCGCCGTACGACCGGATCTCCTGAATTTGAAACAATTAAACTCCCCGGAGGATGAAAAAAAATGAACAAGATTATCAGTGCGATCGAAAAGAAGCAGTTGAAAGAAAACGTGACGGACTTCAAGATCGGCGACACCGTCAGGGTCTACACGAAGATCGTGGAAGGAACAACCGAGCGCATCCAGATGTTTTCCGGCATCGTGATCGCCAGAAACGGATCCGACATCCGTGAAACCTTCACGGTCCGCCGCGTCTCCTTCGGCTACGGAGTCGAGCGTGTCTTCCCCCTGCACTCCCCCCGTGTCGACCATATCGAAGTCGAGCGCAAGGGCCGCGTCCGCAGAGCAAAACTCTACTACCTGAGAGACAAAGTCGGAAAGGGCGCCAAAGTCAAAGAGCAGCTGCGCTTCACGGAAAAGACCGCAAAACAGCCCGCTCCTGCTGTTGCACCTGCCGCTCCTGCTGCGGAGGCTCCTGCCGCCGAAGCACCGGCAGCCGAATAAGAAATTTCTTTTCCCCGGAGGGAAAATTCCAATGCACGGATATCTTTCCCTCTCGGATGAACTCCTCGTTTTCGAATCTCAGTTCTGGAACGGGGAGTTTTCTTTTGTCGGGGGGATCGACGAGGCCGGACGCGGATGTCTGGCGGGACCGGTGGTGGCCGCCGCGGTGGTCTTCACGGATCACGCCAGAATCCCGGAAGGACTGAATGACTCCAAACAGCTTACGGAAAACCGGCGCGAAGAACTTCGCGAAATCCTGCTTTCCGAACCGGGCGTCCAATGGGGAATCGGAGAAGTTTCCGCCGAGGAGATCGACCGGACCGATATTCTCCGCGCGACCTGGAAAGCCATGGCGCTTGCGGCGGCGCAGATCATTCCTCCGGCGCAGTTTCTTCTGGTGGACGGCAATCCTGTTCACGGCCTTCCCCTCCCCTCGCAGAATCTGGTCAAAGGGGATGCGCGCTCGGCAACCATTGCAGCGGCAAGCATCCTTGCCAAGACGCACCGCGATCACCTCATGATCCGCGCGGCGGAGGAATATCCCTCTTATGGTTTCGAGATTCACAAAGGCTACGGGACCGCACAGCATCTGGCCGCGCTGAAACAGCATGGCGTCACGCCGCTGCACCGGAAAACGTTTGCTCCGGTGCACGATCTTCTGTTCCCGCCGGAATTCACTCAGCAGGATCTGTTCTGAGTTCGCGGAACGCGATTCAGCAGGAAAGGGAATCCTCTTCCCGACGGATCGAATCGAAGACCTCCTGTTCGGACGGGTCAAGCAGGGAACCATCCGGCTGGAACACATCGTGGAAGAAGGGATTGGGAATGCCTTTGGATTCATCCCATCCCCACGGATAGATTGTCTGAGTTTTTCCCGAAACGAGTCCCCAGTTGACCGCGGAAACATGGTTTTCGCGCAGAATCGGCAGACACTCCCGGAAAGTGCTCCCGAGAGGACGCGCCATATATTCGGAGCAGAGAAGCGGACGACCGTCCGCGATATAACGGAGAAAATTGATCCGCTCCTTCAGCTCGCCCGGACAGCTGTAACAGTGGAAGGAAACGATGTCGGACTGTTCCAGCAGGAAGCGGTTGATCTCGTCGAACTGCGGCGAGAAATTCCATGCGCCCGCCGTAAGCGGCTGGGAAGGAGCCGCGTCCCTCGCCCAGGAAAAGACCGCCTTGAGAAGCGGAAGGGAGAGGCTTCCGCGCAGGCCTTTCAGCGTGACATGATCGCCGGAGCGACCGTTGCCCGGCTCGTTGTAGAGATCCCAGAGCAGGACGCGGTCATCGCCGGAGAAACGGACAAGGACCCCTTTGACGTAGCGTTCCAGAGCATCCCAGCGGGCGGGATTGTCCGCGATCCGGTATCCGGGAGACTGAATCCAGCCGGAGTTGTGGGAGAACGGTTTCGGGTCGGGCTGTTTTCCCAGCGCGAAATCCGGATTCCAGCAGTCGTCGAAAAAGACAAACATGGTTTTGATCCGGTGTTTCTCCGCGATGGCAAGATAGGATTCCACACGGTTCAGGAATCCTGCGGAATCCTGCTCCCAGAGAAGATCGTGCAGGAAGACCCGCATCAGGCTCATCCCGATCGACGCCGCCCAGCCGAGTTCCCGGTCGATGACCGCGGGATCGAACGTCTCTTTCTGCCACATCTCAAGCTGGTTGATTGCCGTACTCGGAATAAAATTTGCGCCGAAGCGCCATGTGCCGTCGTAATCTGCGAGATTCTTCATTCTCCGTCCTCCCGGTTTGGTAGATGGAGTACTATGCCATTCCTTCCGTTTTTTTCAAACTGGAAGGGATGTATTTTCCGCTCTGATTCATGAGGATTCGGCGCAGAACGTCAAATCACATAGGTTTTCATGGGGGGGAATCCGTTGAACTCGACGGAACAGTAACTGCTGGTGTAGGCGCCGGTCGAGAGCCAGTAGAGACGGTCTCCGATGGAAAGATTCAGCGGCAGTTCATACTGGAAATTCTCGTACATGGTATCGACACTGTCACAGGTCGGCCCGGCGATAATCACTTTTTCCGACACGCCCTTCTTGGGGGTGTAGAGCGGATATTTGATGGATTCGTTCATGGTTTCCATCATTCCGTTGAACAGACCGGCGTCAGTGTAGACCCACCGTTCGAGCGCCGTGCGGGATTTGCGGGCGATCAGGACCACCTCCGTCACAAGCACTCCGGAATCGCCGACCAGAGAACGTCCGGGCTCGATGATGATCTCCGGAAGCGTCTCTCCGAAATCCTCGTGCAGATACCGCGTGATCTCCGCCGCATAGACCTCTGCCGGATTGTTTTTTTCCACATAGCGGGCGGGAAATCCGCCGCCCATATTGATCGCCTTCAGCGTGATTCCGGCATCGTTTTTCAGCGCGTCGTAGAGATTCTTGACCTTCGCAATCGCCGCCTGCCACGCGGGAATGTCACGCTGCTGCGAACCGACATGGAAGGAGATTCCGTACGGCTCCAGCCCGAGCTTCTGCGCCAGGATCAGAAGATCGTAGATCATATCCGCCTGACATCCGAATTTCCGGGAAAGCGGCCAGTCCGCCGTCAGCACTCCTTCCGTCAGGAGACGGATGAACACCTTCGAGCCGGGCGCGGCCTTGGCAATGTTGCGCAGATCGGCTTCACTGTCGGAAACATAGAGGCGGATTCCCGCCTCGTAAAACTCGCGGATATCCTCGCTCTTCTTGATGGTGTTGCCGTAGCTGATGCGGTCCGGAGAAACGCCGAGCCCGAGAACCCGCCGGAGTTCATAAACCGACGCCACATCAAAATTCGCCCCGAGTTCGTTCAGCATCCGGATCACTTCCGGAGCCGGATTCGCCTTGACCGCATAGAAGATCCGGGCGTACGGCAGGGAATTCTTCAGCTGGATGAAATTCTTCCGGATCACATCCGAGAGAATGATCTGACACGGGGTTTCAAGATTTTCGGAAAAATCGAGGACTTTTTTCCATTCCTCCGGCGTGTAGAAATCGCAGTAATTGTTCATTCGGGAAAACATGCTCCAAAATAATTGTTGTACGGAACCCCGGATGAGCGATGCGGACGGCGGATTCGCCCGGCGGAAAAACCGCAGGGGAACGAACGGTATACCCGTCCCTTTCCCGGATACGGCAAACCCTCCGCTCCGCGACTCCGATTCCCGCCCCGTCCATCCGATTTCAAATCACACGATCTGCAACGGGGTGTAACGTATCCCGGGGCAAAGCAAAAAGCAAATCTCTTTCCCGGCGGAAATCAAAAAAAAAATAAAATAAACATCGTTTTCCAGTTCCCGCAATCGGCGCAGGAGGAAACTCCGGACGGTCGGAGCTGGAACAGCGGAAAAACGGTCCGGGATTTCCCGTTTTGCAGAGGCCGTGTCAGTATTTCAGGAAGGCGCAGTCCCGCGGCTGAAGATACAGTTCCAGGACCCCATCCGGGCCGACCGGGACTTCAAAACCGCCCCAGACATCCCGCAGAGGCGGAATCCGTTCAAACCCAAGCAGATCCGGTGTCAGTTTCACATGTCTCGGATCCTCGTTGAGGTTGAAGATGCCGAGCCATCCGTGGGCGGGATCGTTTTTCCGGGGAGCCTTCCGGACGTCGATATGGCGCATCAGGCTCACCCGTCTTCCGACGACTCCGTTCCGGTTGCATTCGAGCATTCCCGGATGGGTGGCCAGAGCGATGTCGTCATCGGGAGTCTGCGGAAGATCACCGCCGAAGATCAGCGGAGAACAGCTCATGGCAAAGATCGTCATCATGACTTTTTTCCCGATCGGGGTCATACGGCTCTGACGTGCCGATCCATGTTCGGTCGGCAGGGATTCCGGCACGGTCACCTGAAGGGCGCCGAGCGGGAGCATGTCGAGATCCGCCCAGAGTTCCGGGCCGCTGAGTTCCTCGAATTCATACCATCGCTGAAGTTTGAGCAGATTGGTGGAATCGTAATCCCATGCGTCGGCGGTCACGCGGATCATATTGCCGTAGGGGACGTACTGCTTCCAGCTGCCGCGCCAGATGTCCTGTGCGCCCGGGGAAAGGCTCAGGAGCACCGGACGGGGAACGGAATCAAGAGCTTTTCCGAACAGAGCGACGTGGTCGGGATGCTCCACGACGTCGTCGAGTTTGATGAAATCGACCGTGAGTTCTTCGGTCAGATATTCGGCGACGCTTTTATAATATTCGAAGGCCCCGGGACGGGATGCGTCGGTGGCGACCCAGTACTTGCACCAGGAACAGAAATTATCCGGATCGTAGATGTCGCGCGCCCGGAGAGAAGTTCCCTTGATCGGCGTATTGCGTTCAAGCGCGGGACGGGGCATTCCCCGCATGATGTGGAGTCCGAATTTGACGCCGTTCTCATGACAGCGGTCCGCCAGAGAACGCAGTCCGTGCGGGAAATTCACCGGTGAGGGAATAAAACGGCCGAAGGAGTCCAGATGCATCTTCCGGTTCTGACGGACTTTGCGGAGTTCCTCGTTCAGCTTCTGATCGCCGTCGGCATACCAGGCGGCATCGAGACAGAAGTATTCATATCCGGCCGGCTCCAGTTTGCGGAGGAACTGTTCCAGATTGGCGATTGCCTGCTCCTCGTTGATGGATCCCATGTAGCAGTCGAAACTGTTCCAGCCGGACGGCGGAACAGAAGTGGCGGGAATCAGCATGATCGTTTTCTCCTTTCGGGCTGTGTGTTTTTCTTTGATATTATATCCTGCACTTCTTGCAATCGGCGGGAACGGAGCATAAATTATATATGAAATAATAAAAAAAAGATATGAAAAACAATTATGCGGCCGATTTTTGATCTTTCCGTTTTTCTGAATCAGAAGGTTTCGGTGGAACGCTCTGACGGGAACGGGTATGTGGTCTATGCCTGCGGCAAGGACAAGTGGGAGGAGATCCACTGGAAACATTTCACCCGGAAACCGCTCCCCGTGCTTTACTGCACGTTCTGTTCGATTATGCTGTGGAACGAGTTCCGGTATATCCGGCGGATCCATCAGCCGTTTCTTTCGATCGAATATATTCTTGAGGGGGAACTGTGGATCCGGAGCGGGAAACGGGCGTTCGCGGCGGAACAGGGGGATCTGTGTCTGCTTCACCGGCACGGAAATTACGACTACTATTTCCGGCCGGGAACGCCGACCCGTCTGATGACGTTTGTCCTGCACGGAAGTGCTCTGGACTCCCTGCTCCGGATTCTGAATCTTGACCGGACGGCGGTTTTTCCTCTGGCGGAGGCGGAGCGGCTTACAGATCTGTTCGACCGTATGAAGCAACACATCCATGAAAAATTCCGGACGGCCAGGAGCGATGAGATCAACAGCGGGCTGAGTTTTGAGCTTCTTCAGTATCTTTCGAATGCCCGGATCCCGGAAGTTGTTCCGGAGAAACTGGACCGCATCCGGGAATATCTGGAGGAATCCACCGGCGACGTGCTGGAAATGGAGGCTCTTGCGAAACGTTTTCAGCTTTCGCTTCCCACGCTCAACCGGGAGTTCCGTCGCCATTTCGGGATGACGCCCTACCACTACCGTCTGGAGCGGCGGATGAAAAAGGCGGAAGAACTGCTTCTTCAGACAGAACTTCCGATCAAGGAGATCGCGTTTCTTCTGGGATATGGGAAACCGCTTTATTTCTCTTCGGAGTTCACCCGTTTCCGCGGAATTTCCCCGCGGAAGTTCCGTGCAGCCGGACGCTGAAGATTCCGGCGGAAGCATCTTTTCCCCGGATTGCCAAATTGTAATCGGGGAAACGGTCCCCTTTTTGAACTCAAAAAGAAGAAAAATCAGCCAGAAAAGCGCGGAAATGTGTTTTTTTTGTGAAATCCTGTCCGAAGGGACTTGATTTTTCCTTCAGAATGTAGTATATATTTAGGGAGACGAGAAGAGGGTTTCCTTGTATACAAATCATACAGGAACTGGGAAACAGGATTTCAGGGAGTGTTTCAACTGCGCCCGGACAGGACAGAGATCCGAGGCGGAATAACGAAAAACGGCGGAGAAAGACCGGATCACCGGCAGACGCTTCCGCAACCGGATGACAAAATCAATCATACAATAAAAATACCGTAATCACAGGAGACGGCAAGATGGCGGACAAACAATATTTCCCGATAACAAGTACCTACGGAGGTAAGCTGACAACCGGCAATATCATTCTGCTGCCGGGCGGAGGACGGTTGAACGGTGCGGATATCACCATTAATGACGAAGATCTTGTCATTGCCGGCAATTATTCCGATGGGAAAGGGAATATTTTTGTAGAGAAAACAATTGTCGAAACTACGATAAACAGCTCTTCCGCCTATATTGAGAACTCCATATCCTTTACAAATGGCGGAAGACTGAATCTTTCCGCGCAGACAGCAGACCGCACAACAGATCCGAATCAATCCGCCTACAGCGACAGCGCTATTGCAATTTCCAGTACATGGAATCACACGATTTCCACAGGCAATGAATACCCGTCCTCCGCGACATACGAAGCGGATATGTTCAAATCCACCGGCGGAACATTTTCGGTCATCTCCGACCTGTACGGAACAATCTCGCAGAACCAGTCAGTCAGTCTGACCGGACTGACCAACAAAGATGGGAACGCGGTGGACAACTCCACCGGGAATACGATCATCACGACCGCAATCCGCGCAAACAGTCTTGAAGTTTACAACAATTTCAACGGCACACTCTCCGCGACGAACACAGGGACACTGATTCAAGGCCATGCCAACGCGAACGTCAACAATAATACGATCCGGACTGCGGCAATCTGGACCGACAGCGGAGACGTAACCTTTGGCGGAGTCAACACCGGAATGATCAATTCAACGACAGAAAACGTAACGTTCAACGCGGACCCGGGAGCTCTTAAAGAGCCGAAAGACAGCGGCGCCGCCTCCGCCACGGGGAATGAAATTCTGACGTACGGAATTCTGGCCGGAGCGGATGGAAATGCCAGTATCATTTTCCAGAAAGGATTTGACGCCACGGTCAATGCGACCTTGAACAATGTGAATCTTTCATCGATGGCGAAGGGAGAAAACAACAAGGCCGCCGTCAGTGCGAATCTGGAAACGTATGGAATGTATGCCAGAGAACTGAACATTTCCGGGATCTTCTCCGGGAATATCAAAACGACGGTATCGAACCTGACACTTGCCCTGAATCAGGCCAATGCCGATGCGACAAGCATGACCCACACGATTGCAGGACTGTATGTTACGGATAAGATTCATGCGAACTATCTTTCCGGAACGATCACCGTTGTCGCATCCCAGAATATCAGCAGCGGTCTTGATACATGGAATGGAAATATTTATGGTATTTACGCCGGGAATGACATCATTTCCTCCGGTGTTTTCGATACCTCCATCACCATCACTTCGAACAACAGAGTTCTCGCTTCCTATGAAACTGTTATTGGAATTAAAACGACCACGCTGACCGCGGAATCCCTTGCGGCAGATATCACAATAACAAACAACATGGGTCTTTCCATCGGTGTTCAGGTTGACAACTGGCAAAATGATTTGACCACCGCCTTCAATGTGATTGAATCGCCGTTTGATATCATTGGAGATATTATGGTCAATGCCGGGAACAGTGGTTACGGTATTATGATCAAGGATGCAGGAGATGTCAATCTCCGTATTTCCTCCAAGATTCAAGCACAGTATGCGGTTTATTCCGGATACTATACTTATACCGCCTCCCAGAAAGCGGTGCGCGGCTATAAATTAACCACCTGGAGTACCGGAGATGACTCTCTGGAGATCGCCGCAGGAGCGGAAATCGACGGAATTATTGAACTCGGCGGCGGCACCAACAATCTCTATATTGACAGCAATGCCAGGATCAAAGATATCGGAGACACCAACGGAGCGCTTACCAATGTCTGGTTCCGTTTGAACCAGTACGGAGCCGTTCAGGAGACTTCCGGATTCAATTATACACTTCTTGGTTCACAGGACGTCATTCTCGGCGGAAGTTTTTCTCTTGACAGCACGACCATTTATGTTGACCTGAACGATGCGGGACTCGGCGAATACAAGCTGTTCCAGAGTGAGGATTTTGCCTTAGGAAAGCACGTTATTACGCTTGCTTATCAGGGAACGACCTACAATATCACGGCAGGAGAAACGGGAGTCGTTGTCGGGGATATCACAGTGGACTGCACGGTGGACAGCTCAAACATTGTCTCCATCAATGTAACGAACCGGGCGGAAGGGTCTTACTCGAATCGTCTTGCGAACACGGTCTATCTGGATCTGGCAGAGAACGGAACGGGAACTTTCACGCTCTCGAATGAAGTAGACCGCGGGAACCGCGCCGACGATTATCAGAGCGGCTATGCGCTTGTCCTCACCTATGATATTTACGATCAGGCTACGGGTGACCTGATTCAGACGGGTGCGACCAAAACGATTACAGTTACAGGGATCAACGGAGGCTCCATTGATCTCGGACTGGCAAGCGGACAGATTGTCAGGAATGTCCTGTCGGAACTGACGCTGAACAACGACCGGATCAATACGCTGACCGTTTCCGGAACCGAGAATCCGGATGACAACAGCTGCACAATCAGCTGGAACACCGCCCTTACCGAGGGAATGACCTTGAATTCCGGTTATATTTACGAACTGGAATACAGCGTGAACAAAGATGGGTCAGCGGGATATGGGAATTCCACCGTCGTCAATCTGAACTATCTTGCGACATCCTACACGATCACCGGAATTGAAAAAGGCGATTCGGTCAAAGTCCGCATCCGCCTGAAAGACAACTCCAGCGCCACAAATTACACAGCGAGCGAGTGGTCCGATACACTGGAACTGATCAATGCCGGAAGCTCAGACACCGCCCAGCAGGTCACCGGCCTGATCACGAGCCGTCCGTCCTACGAAAATACCGCAATCTGGATTCTGGAGTGGGACGACATGCGTTCCGCCTATGAGTCCGGACTCCAGTATTATGAAGTTCAGTTCTTCATCATCAACAATGACACAACCACGCTGACAGAAGATGAAATCAACGCCATCTGGAGTTCCGACGATCACGGCGGAATGACTGTCTATACCCGCCGGGTGACAGCAAACAACTTCTATCTTTCCGGTCTGAGCCAGACCGGACAAGGGGTCTACTGGCGCGTGAAGGCGGTTGCCAACGACGGAGCCGGAGAAGACGCGTCCTCGGAAGTCTGGAGCGAAAACTATCACTTCAGCCCGGTCGGCGGCAATGTGACACCGCCCTCCGCGTCGACCGATGCGCCGAACATCACCATCAACAGCGAATACCAGTACATTACCGGCTCGCCGGCAAATTCCATTACGGTGAATTGGAAAGGTTCTCTGGCAACCGCCGAGAACGGCAGCGGAATCGCCTTCTACATTCTCTATTACAAAGAGCAAGGAGAAAGCACCTACAAGACGATCCGTCTGGCCTACAATGCAGACAACGAATACAGCACCGTGATCAGCGGACTGTCGAAAATCAACCAGAACGTCAGCTACTATATCACGGCCCGTGACAATTCGGGCAATGAGTCGGGAGCGCTGAAGAGCGGTACATTCCAGGGAGATGTCTGGGCGCCGGAAGGAGCCGCTCTGGCTCAGGTTATCCCGGATGATCCCAACGACATGTATGTCACAAACGGAACAGGCGGACTGGATTTCGTCGTCACTTTGCAGGTTACCTGCGGAACGGATAATGAACACAACGGAATTGCTCCTTCCGGGAACTATCTCTACACCCTGCAGTACAGCAAGGAATCCTCCGGCGGAACGACGCAGTGGATCACGATCGACACGCGATATCAGAGCCAGCTCGGCGACAAGACCTCTTATACGGTCACAGCACCGGGAATCGACATCCGTGACCTTCCTGTCGGGACAGACAACAAATGCCCGACCTACTGGCAGCTGATCGTGACCGACGAGGCAGGAAACAAGGAAACGATCTCCCTCGGTCCCATTTACGCGACCATGCCGGGCGATGTGAAATTCGACGCCAGCGTCTCCCTGACCGCGGACATTGTTGCACCCGATCAGCAGCATTTCACAGTCAACTTCTCCTGGGGGAACGCATCTTCCACAGTCTATGCGCTGGATTATTATGCTCTCAGCATCAGCACCGACGGGACGAACTGGACGGAAGTCTATACAATAGACCACGATGCGGGAACCAGCCAGTACACCTTCTCCATGAACGAGACCGAGCTGAAGGGCAGTACAACCTATTACTGGAAAGTGGAAGCGTTCGATACGGAAGGATTCTCTGCAACAGTCGACGGTCCGTCTTTTACGACGCCGACCTACGTCCCGCCGCCGGAGGAATTCGAGTTCGGCGACGAAACAATTTCCGTTACATATGCAAACGGCGACTGGAATCTGCTGAACGTCACGATCAGCTGGGATACGACCTCCGGAGTTGCCTCCGGCTACGTTCTCCAGAGAGCGGTGATCGGCAGCGATGACTGGTCGACCTTCCTGACCGGAACGGAGACCTCTTTCAACTTCACGGTTTCCGCGACGGATGCGAACTATCAGTACCGCATTGCGGCGCAGGACGGGAACTATGATGACCAGCTGGTCTTCTCCGATACCATCTACACCCCCGCGGCGGACAGTCACGCGCCGCAGTTCAGCTCGACCACAACCAGTCTGACCCAGGATGGCTCGACAGTCAATCTGACCTGGTCGGAAGCGCTGGATACACTCTACTCCACGCAGGAAGCGGTTTCCGGATTCAAGGAATACATCCTGTATTTCAGCAACAGCCCGGATATGAGCAACCGGATTGCGATCTATGCGGGTTCGTCGACCAGCTACTCCCTGACCCGAGAAACGATGATTGCAAACGGAATCGACGACGGAACCTATTACTGGTCGGTCAGCGCAGTCGACAATGTGGGCAACGAGTCGGCGCTGATGACCGGAAACGGAAGTTTCTTTGTCAAGTTCTCTCCGCCAGATGGAGAATTCACCAATCTCACCAGTACGCTGAGCGTGACCTATGAATATGTGGATGATCCGGAGGTCAGCGGAGGCTCCCAGGTTCGTCAGCCGCTGTCGATCACGACGACCTTCCAGTTCGACGAGGATTCCTTCGGAGAAGGCGAAGTTTCGTATTACGAAATCCAGTTTGCCTCTTCGGCAGACTTCAATTCCGCCTATATTCTTTATTCGGACACCTTCACGGGAACTTCCTACACCCTGAGCACGGAAAACAATGGCATTGCCTATATTGCCATCATGGCGCAGGGCAGCAACGGCTATTATTCGACGATTAATCAGATCCCGAATATCTACTGGAGAGTCCGCGCCGTCGATGCCTATGGCAATGCGACCAGCTACTCGACGACCCAGACCTTCAAGCTGTTCGACAACGTCACCCAGGATGGAACAGGAACTCTGGACCGTCCGCTGAACGATTATTATGGGCCGACGACCCCGACTCTGACAAAGGTGGAAGAGGTTGCTGGATCCAATGGATCGCAGATCAGCATCACCTGGGATCCCTCCTATGATGCCTTCGGAATCAAAACCTACATTCTCACGGTTTCGAATGGCGTTGACTCTGTGGACCTCAATCTTTATGAGTTGTACGGGCCGATGATTTACAATACCGGAGAAGTGGTAGTCGGCATCAACTCTCTGCCTGCGGACATCGGAACATATACGTTCACGCTTAAGGCAATGGACGGCTCGGGAAAAGTCAGCGGAGCCAGCAATTCTCTGACCTATACGAACAACAATGCGGATCCGTCGTGGAACGACTATCCTGGCAGAGGGACCTCATCGCTTTCGCCCTACATTCTCACGTCTACAACGACGGAGAACTACTCGACCTCCATCTCAAGTACGATCGGGACCGAGTCGGCGAATGTGGAACACTGGTTCTACTGCGACGGGATCACCGGAAACGGTTCCACAAATCTGACAATCACCGGAAACATCAATAATCTCAAGCTGACCATCTGGTCACAAGCCGATGGAAAACTGAAAAGCCTGAAATCTGTCACGGTGAAAGCCGGAGGCGGAGGAATTTACAATTACCTGCTGCCGGCTGGTGTTTACTACGTTTCAGTGGAAGCAACGGATAAAACAAAATTCACGAAATCCACCAACTATTCACTGACTTTCACGTCCGACTATTTCCCCGCGGAAAATGCAACGCAGGCCAATCCGATCAACCTCGCCATGACCGCCACAGACAACGTCCTGACCGCAACGGTGGACGATTTCACCGGATACGGCGATCCCTCGGATTACTACACCTTCACCACCACTCAGGCCGGTGCGCTCAACACCACCACTCAGGCCGGTGCGCTCAACATCTCCATCACGACAAGCGCAAGAGTCAACGTCTACGTCTATGATGCAAACATGAAGAGAATCACAAACAGGACTCTCTCAACGGCGGGCACCTACGAGAATATCTTCTCCAAAGATGCGCTCTGCCCCGCTGGACAGGTTTACATCGTCGTCGAATCCGGCGACAAAGGTAGAGGAACCTACAACGCATTCTACACAATGACCGTGACCGACACTACAACGCATTCTACACAATGACCGTGACCGACAATCTCTTCCCGACGGCAACACCGAACAGCGCTCTGGACGGCTCCGCTCAGACAATTGTTCTTGATGCGGCCGGACAGGGATCCTTCTTCGGCGGATGGGTCGGATACGGTGACAGTCTTGACACCTACGCCTTCGTTTCTGGAGCAAACGGTGCGGTCGAACTCGGAATCACGGAAGTGGAATCGAAGCTGAAAGTCACGCTGTACAATTCCGCAGGAAAGGCATTGTCGTCGAAGACCATCACGGGGTCTCCCACAGAGAAATACTCCACGGCAAACGTCTTTGGTAAAGATATTCTGCTGGATGCGGGACAGACCTATTTCATCGCCGTCGAATCCGGCGACAAGGGAAAAGGGTATCAGAACTCGTCCTACAACATCCTTGTGAACGAGACCTATGCTCCGGAATCCCGCGGGAACAACGACATCTCCACGGCGATGCTGCTTTCCGCAGGAGCGACCCAGTCCGACTGGGTCGGATACGGCGAACCCGCCGACTTCTACAAGATCTCCCTGACGGATGGCGGATATGTTGACCTCAACTTCAATTACGACGGCAGAATCACGCTCAAGATGACAACCAGCGACTCCAAAACGGTTTCCTTGCAGAAGACCGATTTCGGATACTCCTCGAAACAGTGGCTCGCCGCAGGAGAGTATTTCGTGGAAATCCGGGCAACAAGTCCGACGAACGTCTCCTACTGGTCGAACAGTTACAATCTGGCCTACTCGTCAAGAGCGTAACGCCGTCAGCCCCGAAAACTGGAACAGAGAGATAACGGAGCAATCCGTTATCTCTTTTTTATTTCCGGGAAACAGGGGGAAGACAGGGGGACGGAAAAACGGTCAGCTGTTCCGCAGCGAAGGATCAAGGACATCCCGGAGCGCGTCGCCGAGAATGTTCAGGGCCAGAACAAGGACAAACATGAACACCGTCGCCGAGCCGACCTCCCACCAGATGCCGCGCCAGAGACGCTCCTGCCCGTCGGCAATCATCACGCCCCAGCTGGGTTCGAACTGAACGCCGAGTCCCAGATAGCTGACAATCACCTCCGTCATCACAGCGAACGCAAACTGCATCGTGAAATAGATAATGACCAGATGCATCAGATTCGGCAGGACATGACGGAAAATAATCGCCGCCGATCCAGCGCCGAGCGTTCGGGCCGCCTGAACATACTGCGCCTCCCGGATCCGCATGGCTTCCGCGCGCACGACCCGGCAGAGCGAGACCCATCCGGTCAGTCCGATGCCCAGATAAACGGCGAGCATCCCGGGTTCCGTCCGGAGCAGAGCCGCAAACGCATTGAACACACTCTGCATCGACGGCAGCAGAAAACCCTTTGAAACCAGCAGGGCAAACGCCAGAATGAACAGCAGCGACGGCATGGAGGCAAATGTACTGTAAATCCAGACCACGATATCATCCACCGTTCCGCCGAAATATCCTGCGGCAACGCCGAGCGCCACGCCGAATACCGTCGCAATCAGCGAAGCGATCAGACCGACCTTCACCGCGGTTCTCGTCGCGAACAGAGCCCGCAGCAGCACATCGCGTCCGAGATAATCGGTACCGAGCCAGTGCGCCGCGGAAGGAGGCTGGTTGCAGGCGCCGTCGTCCCGGATCTGATAAACCGGTTCCGCATTTTTCTGTCCGCAGTAGATCACATAGCCTTCCGCGAACACGGCGACCCCCAGATAGCAGAGCGTGACAATCAGAGACGCCAGGGCAAGTTTCCGCGCACAAAGACGTCTCAAAATGCCGTTTGCCGACGAAGATCTGCTCTGCTCCGGCGAATCACTCATGCGTTTCCGCCTCCCTGCGCCGACGCATGATGTGAACCTGCAGCAATGCAATTTCCGACGGTGTCACGCCGTCAATCCGTCCGGCCTGCGCCAGACTGGTCGGACGGGTGCGGAGAAGTTTCATCCGGGATTCATTGCGAAGCCCCTTGATCGACTCATAATCGAAATCCTCCGGAATGCGCCATGCCTCCAGCGCATGGAGTTTCTCCACCGCCTGCTCTTCGCGTTTGAGATATCCCTCGTAGTGCGATCGAATCGCGAGCTGACGCATCACGCGGCGGTGCAGAGGATTTGCACCGTCCATTCCGACTGCGGACAACTCAAACGGAGGCTGCTTCACATCGAACGCGCCTTTGCAGTCTTTGAAACGATCCCAGAGGGTTCGTCCGCCGGGAAGTTTCGCCGTCCGGCAGCGGGACTCTGTCTGTTCGCAGAGAGCGGCATATTCCTGAAACGCGCGGTATTTCTCTTCCGGCAGCAGACCGAGACGGTATCCTTTTTCGCAGAGCCGGAAATCCGCATTGTCCTGCCGCAGAGAAAGACGGTGTTCGGCACGGCTCGTGAAGAGGCGGTAGGGTTCGACGATCTCTTTCGTAACGAGATCGTCAATCATCACGCCGAGATAGGCTTCATCGCGCCCGATCTCGACCCCTTCCCGTCCGGCGGCGCGGCGTGCGGCATTGAGTCCGGCAAGAAGACCCTGTCCGGCAGCCTCCTCATATCCGCTGGTCCCGTTGATCTGGCCCGCGAGAAAAAGACCGGGATATTTCTTCACCTCAAGAGTCCGGGACAGCTCTTCCGGATAGACAAAATCGTATTCAATCGCATACGCATAGCGGGCGATCTCGACATGTTCCAGTCCGGGGACGGTGCGGAGCATCCGGATCTGAATCTCGGGAGGAAGACTGGTCGAAATACCGTTGATGTAATACTCGTCGGTATTCTCCCCCTCGGGTTCGATATAGAGCAGATGGCGCTCGTGATGGGCAAAGCGGACCACCTTGTCTTCAAAGGAAGGACAGTAGCGTGCGCCGATCCCCTCGATGATTCCGCGGTACATCGGCGCCTTGTCGAGATTTTCCCGGACGATCCGCGCGGTCTCCTGATTGGTGTAAACCAGGTGACAGGGCAGATCGCGCTGCGTCACCGACGGATGCACGGAATCCGACGGAAAGAAGGAGAAGCGCTCCTCCACATCATCGGAGGACTGAATTCCCATCTGCGAAAAGTCGATGGAGCGTCCGAGGATTCGGGGCGGCGTACCGGTTTTCAACCGTCCGATCCGGAGAGAAAGCTGCTCCCGGAGAGCCGCGGCAAGTTCAACGGAGGGAGGATCCCCCGCCCGGCCGCCCGGCATGTTCCGCAGACCGTAGTGCATTTTTCCGTTGAGGAAGGTTCCGGTCGCCAGGACCACTGCGGAAGCGCGGATCTCCTCGCCGAGCTGTGTCACGATTCCGGCAACCGTTCCTCTGTCCATGAGGAAGGAGCACGCGGTTCCCTGGCGGATCTGCAGATTCTTCTGGAGTTCCGTTTCGCGCTTCATCGCCTTCTGGTAGCAGACTTTGTCGCACTGGGCGCGGGGAGACCAGACCGCCGGACCTTTCCCGAGGTTCAGGAGTCGGAACTGAAGGGCGGCCGCATCGGTAACGCGTCCCATCGCCCCTCCGAGCGCGTCGATTTCGCGGACTAGATGCCCTTTCGCGATTCCGCCCACCGCGGGATTGCAGCTCATCTGCGCAATATGGTCAAGATTGATGGCAAGCATCAGCGTGGACGCGCCCGCCCGCGCGGACGCCAGAGCGGCTTCGCACGCGGCATGACCGCCCCCCACGACAATGACATCAAAAGATTCAGCACACACGGCAAAACTCTCCAGTTAAAATTGTAAGGCTGTAATATACACCCCCTTCCGGAGAAAAAAAAGAAAGAGTGTTGATTTTTTCGGAAATGACGGATAAATTACAGAAATCCGGATTCCGGCGGCCGTTCGGATAAACGACCTCTCGAATGCGGAAAAAATCTCCGGACGGGACCCCTGCTCCCTTCCGGAAACACAGCAAGGATCGGAGAGGATTCATGGGACACTTTTTTAATCTGGCATTTCAGTTTTTCGTTGTTCTGACACCGTTTGCTCTTCTTTCCGCATTTCTTGTGATGACGCAGGATCTTTCGGCGATGGAACGCCGGAAAGTCGCGCTGCGGACGGGAATTGCCGTGGTCATCATCTGTTTTGCCTGGTTTTATTTCGGGAATTTCATTTTCATGCTGTTCGGAGTGAAGATCGACGCATTCCGGATCGGAGGAGGAGTCATTCTGTTTCTCAACGCGCTTCTGATGGTCCGGGGCAACGGCAACGGGAACGGAAGCGCCAGAGTGATCGAAGGAAAGGAGACCTCGCAGGATTACGACGACATTGCGGTGGTCCCGCTGGCCATTCCGATCACGGTCGGCCCCGGTACGACGGCGGCGCTGATCGTGATGGGCAATGAAACGGCGGACTGGAAGCGGATGATCCTCAATCTGAGTTCCCTTCTTCTGGCGATTCTCGTCCTGACGACGATTCTGCTTCTGGGAACCCGCCTGGAACAGATGCTCTCCAAAAAGGGCATTACGATTGTCAGCAAAGTCTCCGGACTGTTTCTTTCGGCAATTGCGGCGCAGATGATTTTTGAAGGGGTCAAGAACATTCTGATGAACTGATCAGCGCAGATTCCTCAGACGTTCCCGGAACGTTTCGAGATCGGGGGCGTTCAAATACGGATTGACCGCCTTCTGATGGCCGAGGGAATCGGCGGGAAGAGCTCCGTAGTCGTGTCCGGAATAGACGGTCAGGGAATCGGGAAGCGAGCGGAGGCGGAGCATGGAACGGAACATCGGTTCCGGTCGGCAGAAACCGCACTCGCCGATGAAGAGGGTATCGCCGGTGAACAGGGCGGAATCGCAGGAGGTGCGGAAGCAGAGGGAATCCGGCGTATGTCCCGGTGTTGCTATGACTTCAACAAAACCGCCGCCGATCGGAAGCCGGTCTGCGTCCCGGAGGAGGCGGTCGCAGGGGAACGCAGAGTTTTCCGAACCGCAGACCGGTGCGGGAAAGAAACGCTTCACCTCCTCCACGCCGGAAACATGATCCCGGTGGGAGTGGGTCAGCAGAATGTAACGCGCCGCCGGCCCGGGCAGAGAATCCAAACACCGGCGGATTTTTGATGTGTCCCCGCAGGGATCGACGATGAGTGCATCGTTCCCGCACAGAGCCAGATAAGAAAAGTTGCTGTCAAACCCGCCGACCGGAATTTGAAAAACCTTGAAATCCATCCATCCTCCTCCTGATTCATTTTCCGGAAAAATAGTGGGGAAAGACGGGAAATCAACAAAAAAGCCGAAAAAACCCGGAAAATATTTCAAAAAATGATTTGACAGAAGGGCTTATCACCTGTAAGTTTATGCGAGTTGAAAAGATTGAAAAGGATCATATCATATAGCAACACTTTAAGGAGTAAAAGATGGGAATTTTCAACAAGGTCGTCAACATTCTGGTGCTGGTGTTTGCCATTGCGGGAGTTGCATTCTCGTACCTCTTGTTCAACAAGAGGGAGCAGCTGGTGGCGGGATGGGAAGAAATGTCGAACAGCATCACACAGACCGCCAAAGCCCTTGAACAGAACTCCGGTCTGAAACTGTCGGCAAAACTGAACGCGGACGCTCTGGGGCACAAAAATCCCGAGAATGCCGATCTCAGCGGCCTGAAAAGAAGTCTCCCGGAACTTTCGAAAGCCGCGCAGCAGGTGACCGCCCAGCGCAACTCCCTCGCGGAAGGACTGAACAAAACAGCGGCCATGCTTGAGGTCCGGAATATTCAGACCTCCGAACTGCAGAATGTCGGCACCTACGCGGAAAAACAGAAGGTCCTCCTGGAAAACGCCCAGAAAGTCGCAGACCGGAACAATACGATCCTGAACAATTATGTGAATTCCGCCAATAAAGTGATCAGCACCAGTCTTCAGGCCCTGAAGTCCAATCCGGGCGCGGTGTCGACCAGCTTCAATCGCGCGATCGACGATCTGAAGAACCGGAAATCCGCCTACGAACGGGCTCTTTCGGATATTGCCAGAGCGGTCGGGACCTCCGCACCGAACTATCGCGGCAACTATCAGGACGGTATCAAAAAACTGGTTGAAGCCGCGAACAAAATGAAAAATGATCTGAACAAGACACGCAACGAACTCAATCAGGAACGCGCCAAGACCCGCAATCTGACCAATCAGGTCAAGAGCCGGGACAACACCATCAAGAGCCGGGACAACACCATCAAGAAACTGCAGGCGGAAATCACGCGTCTCCGTCTGATTATCAACCCGGACGGCGGCCCGGTTGAGCCGGATGAGATGGCTCTCTATTCGAGAATCGAAGGACGGGTGGAAACCGTGGACAAACGCTGGGGCTTTGTCGTAATCAATCTCGGCGAGAAAATGCCGGTCATTGAGAAATTCAAGAAGGGCGACCGTACAAGATATATGCTTCTTGCTCCCGGATTCCCGCTGACCGTGGCCCGCAATCTGACTTCGGACAAACCGGAATTCGTGGCGAAGATCGTCGTCACGCAGGTCGGAGACAACTACGCGATTGCAAATATCGACAAGAACACGGCGCAGTCCGCAGTCATGCCCGGTGACAGCGTCTACTTCACCAAAGAGGATATCACCGCTCTGCTGAAGCTCAAAGACGAACTCATCAAAAAAGCAGCCGCAAAGAAGAAATAAGGAGGGGATCCGCGATGTATTCATCCTGGGTATTCACGATCACATCCGCACTTTCGCTGGCGCTGATTATTACCGCCATCGTCTTTCAGGTCATGGAAATGCATGCGTATGGAATGCTTCCGTTCTGAACATCGGATGAGCAGAGACAACAGGGAGTCTGCCGTGCACGGCAGACTCCTTTTCTTTCCTCTGGCGGTGCTTTTTCTGATTCTGCTCTGCGGATGCGAATTTTTCTCCACGGAACAGGAGCGGCGCGGAGTGAATCCGAAGCCGTTCAACTCCCAGCCTTCCTGGGAGACAAATCCCTATCCTTACGATCTCCGAAACTGATATGGAAAAGCCGCTCAACATCCGCCGGATCGCGGTTCTGGCGGGATGTTCGCCTTCGACCGTATCGCGGGTGCTGTCCGGACGCAGCACGTCGATCCGGATCAGCGAGACAACAAGAAAGAGAATCCTGGAAGTCTGCCGGGAACGGGACTATCATCCGAGCATTCATGCGGGCCGTTTTTTCTCCCGGCGCTCGGGCGTGATCGGTTTTCTGGTGGCGGCGGAATCCATGCTGGATGACGACAATCTTTCAAAGTCGTTTTTCGGGGTCTGCCGGGAGCTGTTCCGCCACAATTACCGGACTCTTCCGCTGCTCTGCGACCGCCGGTTTGTCGAATCGAAGGATTATCTGAATATTTTCAAAAGAAACGAGATCGACGGCCTGATCATCTGGGGAGCGGGCGACCATCCGGCCTTTCTGGAAGAGCTTGCAGAATCGGGATATCCGTTTCTTCTTCTGACGAACCGGGTCAACGGTCATCCCGCGGTTTATTCCGCACAGAAGGAAGCGGTTCGGATTCTGACACGGCGATGCAGAGATCTCGGAGCAAAACGCATTGCGGCGATCATGTCGCGCAACGGAGACAGCTACCGGGCGCGCCTTGCTGGATTTCTGGAGGGCGCGGAAGGATGCCGTCCACGGATCTTCTACGGGGGAGAGCTGACCATTGCCGACGCCCTCCACCTTGCCGACAAAGTTCTGGATTCCTCCCCGGACGCCGTGATCTGCGCCAATGATGAGACCGCGGTTGCCGTGGAAACCCGATGTCTGGAACGGGGCATCCGCATTCCGCAGGATCTTCTTCTGGCCGGCGGCGACAACATCAAACTTGCGCAGCACTGTCCGGTTCCGCTGACCACCTTCGACCAGAAAGCGGCAGAATGCGCCGCTGCATGCGTGGAAATTCTGGTTTCCCATCTGAACAAGGGGACGGAACTTGTTTCCCGGGAGATCCCGACAGAACTGATCTGGCGAGACACCCTTCCCGGCGATCCCCCGGAGGCGGCGGGGAAACACCATTCTCAGTGACCGATTCTTCTCCGGAGCCCCTCGTATACGGCTACGGCAACCGAATTGGCAAGGTTCAAGCTGCGGTTGAAATTTCCCGGCATCGGAATTGTATAGAAGCGGTCCGCGTAGCGGTCGTGATATTCCTGCGGAAGACCGTGCCCTTCACTGCCGAACACAAGGAATGCGCCCGGTTCCATCGGACAGTCCCAGTAGATTTTTTTTGCTTTGGTCGAGAAAAAATAGAGCGGAGCATCGGCGGCCTCCTCCAGCAGAGAATCCCAGTCCGGATGACGCCGGAAATCGACATGTCTCCAGTAATCCATCCCGGCGCGGCGGAGATATTTATCCTCCAGAGAGAAGGAGATCGGATCCACCAGATGCAGACGGCATTCGGTACAGCAGCAGATGCGGCCGATGTTTCCCGTATTCTGGGGAATCTCGGGGGCGACCAGCACCACATGGTAAAGCGGCGGATTCATCGGCTCCCCCTCCCCTAAAGGATCCGTCCGACGGCGATTCCGGCAAACGCCGCCAGCAGTCCGGAACAATTCTGACCGAGCAAATTCAGAGCGGCCTTCCCCCATGCTCCGGCAAGAGCCAGATTCACAGTTTCAAGCATCAGCGTGGAGAAGGTGGTGAACGCTCCGAGGAATCCGATCATCAGAACTGGCGCCCACAGCTCCAGACTTTGAAAGCGGGTCCGAAGCAGAGCAAAAAGCAATCCCGCAAGAAACGCTCCGACAACATTCACGGCAAAGGTCCCGAACGGGAAAAACGCGGCGCATCCCGCCGCCAGACGGAGACAGAGAAAACGGAAGAGCGTTCCCGCCGCACCGGCAAGCAGAAGAAAAAAAAGCAGTTTCAGCGGATGCATGGCGGTCTCATCCGGCCTTCAGGTGATAGAGGACGCTTACGGCGCTGCCGCGCAGATCATCGCTGACGTTGATTCCCGCGTTCATCAGAGTGGATCCGTGCATGGCAAAAGAGGAGTTTTCCATGCGGTAGATCCGCTGCGGATCGAGTCCGGGAATCCGGAGGCGGCAGACGGGCGCCTGAGAACAGGGGGAATCGTTTTTCCGGACAGCCGTCACAAGGACCTCTTTCCGGTCGGCGGAGACCCAGCACCAGGCGGCGACATCGCTCTGTCCGAATGCCTCGGTGATGCGGTGGAAGGTTCCTTCGCGGATCAGGTCGTTGAATTGATGATAGCGGCGGATCTGTTCGCGGATCTGCTCCTGTTCCGCGGTTCCGAGCGAGGTGATGTCGAGTTCATAACCGAACGTTCCGGCGAGCGCGACGTCGCCGCGGAAGCGGAAGGAGACCGTGCGGCCGGTCTGATGATTCGGACAGACCGAAACATGCGCTCCCATTGTGGAGGAGGGATAGAACAGAGAAGTCCCGAGCTGAATGGAAATCCGTTCGATCGCGTCGGTGTCGTCGCTGCACCAGATCTGAGGGACATAGTAGAGCATGCCTGCGTCGAATCGTCCGCCGCCGCCGGAACAGCCTTCGATCAGGAGATTCGGAAACTCGTTCAGCAGCCGTTCATGAAGTTCGTAGACACCGAGGACATACCGGTGCGCCGTCTCCCCCTGTTGTTCCGGCGGAAGAAGGGCGGAATGGATCTCCGTCAGATTGCGGTTCATATCCCACTTGATATATTCGATGTTGGCGGAACGGAGAAGCCCGGCAATGGTCTCGAAAAGATAATCGACCACCTCTTTCCGGGACATATCGAGGACCATCTGGGAACGTCCGAGGGAGCGCCGCATTCCGGGAACGGAAAGGACCCAGTCGGGATGCTTCCGGTAGAGTTCGCTCTCTTCCGAGATCATCTCCGGCTCAAACCAGAGGCCGAATTTCATGCCGAGGCGGTTGATCTTTTTGACGAGTTTCCCGAGATCGCCGAGTTTTCCGGTGTTGACGAACCAGTCGCCGAGAGACGTGCGGTCGTCATTTCTCTTTCCGAACCATCCGTCGTCGAGCACGAGCATTTCTATTCCGAGAGAGGAGGCGCATTTGGCAAGCGCATAAATTTTTTTATCGTCGAAATCGAAATAGGTAGCTTCCCAGTTATTGACCAGGACCGGACGGCGGACATGTTTCCACGGACTGCGGATCACATGATTCATCAGAAACGCATGGTACTGCGCGGAAAGCGCGCCGAGGCCGTTTCCGGAAAAGACCAGCAGAGTTTCCGGCGAATCGAATTCCTCTCCTTTTGCGAGGTTCCATGCGAACGTTTCCTCGTTGATTCCGATCATTGCACGGACGGATTCATATTCATCCGCCTCCACTTCGACGGTATAGCTTCCGCTGTACAGCAGCAGCATTCCGAACGCCTCCCCGGATCGTTCCGATGCGGAGCGGTCCGCGAAGACGACGCCGGGATTGTATTGGTGTCCCGTGGATCCGCGTGCGCTGCGGAACCCCTGCATGCCGGGATGCAGAGCAATCCGCGCCGCCTGCCGTTCCCGCGCCCATTTTCCCTGCAGATAGATCATATCGCGGTCCATCGAATCGAAATCGAGCTGCGCGCTCATGAGTTTTTCGATCCGGACAGGATTCGCGGTCCGGTTGACGACCTTTACGGAACGCGCGATGACGTCGGAATCGTCAAACACGGAATAGCGCAGCACGATCCGGACGCCGGAGAAGGAATCCTCCATGACGATTTCGAGTGTTTCACATGTCTTCGCCGGAGCAAAGGAAGCAGGCAGTCCGGGAAGCGGCTCCTTGCCTTTCCGGATCGTATGGGATTTGTAAACGGTGGAGGTGACGGGGGTTCCGTTCTCCTTGCGGAGACGAAACGCCGTATTGCGGAAATCGCCGCTTCCGAACGCGGAGTACTCCAGTGCGGCGATGTTGAGAGAGTCATTGGACGTCAGTCCTTCGGGATAGGGAGAGAAGGCCCGGTCGCGGCGGAGGGCGAATGAAGTGAGATCATCTCCGGCGGCGATGGAGGCGCCGTAGTAGAGGTGGCGCAGCTCCCCGGAAGGACCGATCATCATGGCATATGTGGAATTTTCCGTATCAAGGCGGAAGGTTCTGGTTTTCTTTGAGAATGAAATCTGCATCGTCGGCACCCTGTTGTTTTCCGAAACATTCTATTTTCCTGACCGTCCGGGTACTATACACTCTTCCGGGGGGAAAATCAACGGGAAAGCGGAAAAGTTGCAGGGAAAGTTTTTTACATCTTTTTTGAAACACAAGGAGGGAATCTTCATCGGGGATTGCTCTTTTTTTTTCTTTTTTTGACTTGAAAAGAGCGTTTTTTTACAGTATGTTATCCGCAATAGGAAAGACAGGGGGACCGGATGAGGACGGCACCCCGCGAATCCCGTCGGGAAAAGAAAATCCAGAAGAAACATCCGGAAGACGGGAACTTTTTTGACGGAGGAATGTCTTATGCCAGTAGCAGCAGACAGGAATGATGAAATCATCAGCGAAACCGCGCAGCTGATTCAGACCTTCAAGGCGGGGGACAAGATGGCATTTGACCGTCTGGTCACCTTGTATGCGCCGAAGCTCTACCGGACGGCATACGGCCTGCTGAGTTCGAAACAGGATGCGGAGGAAGTTGTTCAGGATGCGTTTGTCCGGGCGTTTCGGGCTCTGGACAATTTTCGCGGGGATTCCAGCTTTGAAACTTGGATGCAGCGGATTGTCATCAATCTGTCCCGCAACAAGTTCCATTGGAACCGCCGGCGCGGCGAAGGTCTGATGACAAGTATTTCGGAAACGGTTGATGAAACCGGGGAAACAAAGGAGATCGCTCTTCCCGATGAGCGGCTGCGGCCGGATACAAAGCTGGAAAACGCCGAGATGGAACACCATGTTCTCAAGGGGTTGCAGGCTTTGCCGGAATCGCTGCGGGAAACGATGATCCTGCGGCACGTCAATGACATGCCGTATGAAAAAATTGCGGAGCAGTTGGAATGCAAAGTCGGAACGGTAAAATCGCGTCTTGCGCGCGGAAGAGAGCTGCTGAAGACCTATCTTCTGAATCTCGACCGCTCCGCGCGGCCCTGATTCCCGGTCCGACGGAGTCCCGCTTGTGAAACAAACAGTTGCAAGGAGCGAAATTATGGAATCCCCCCTTCCGGAAAAAGAAAAATGTCCGTCCTTTGAAACGCTTTCCGCCGTCTTCGACCGGGAATGCTCGGAAGAGACGGTCCTGCATCATGTCCGGAAATGCGAATGCTGTCAGAAACACCTCAGCGATCTGGAAGAGCTGGAACGGATCCTGAAACTTGCCCTCGAACACGAAACGCCTGCGGATATCTCCGAACGGATTCTTGCAGGAGTCCACAGCAGAGAAAAGGCGTTCAACCGGAAATTCACCGTCCGTCCCCGGATTCTGGTTCTTGCCCGGGTGGCGGCGCTGGTCGCCGTTCTCGGACTGGTCGGCTATGTCATCTGGGATGATGTCTCCTCCTCGGGAAAACCGGTCTCCCTGACCCCGCGGATTGCCCGGACCGCCAGTGTCCCCTCGGAACTCGGTATGCCGAAAACCGCCGATCTCCGCAATTCCGGAGTGATCGACGCGGCCGATCTGAGCACCGTCAGTTTTTCCAATACACCGGAACCGGCCGTGTATCCGACTGGGGCTCCGGCGGAAGAATTGTCCGTTCCGATTCCCGGAAAGGTCGCCCAGGTCTGGAGCGTTCCCGCAAAATCAACCGGCTTCCGGAAGGAGATTCAGGCTCTTATCCAAACACTCGGAATCGCCCAGGCCGCCGTGCAGACCAGTCAGACGGAGAAAGGGTTCTCCGTCCATTTCAGAGGGACCAAACTGCAGGCGGTTCAATTTGTCAAAGTTTGCAAATCGCTCGGGTATTCCCTGCTGTCACCCGTCCAGCCGCAGCCGGAACAGAACCGGTTTGCCGGAAAAGCGGATGACGCCATTGAGTACAGTGCCGAATTCATCCGCCGCTGATCGCAGGAAATTTTCTTCCCGGAATGAACCGAGGGTATCCGCTTCCGGCGGAGACGGGGAAGAGAACGCGGAACCGGAGGATCTCAGAGAAAGAAGTCTTCGAGATATTTTCCGCTGTCGGAGTGTTTGCGGAGCTTTTCGAGGGTTTTGAGTTCGAGCTGCCGAACCCGCTCCCGGGTGACGTTGAAGATTGCGCTGACCTCGGTGAGCGTCTTGCACGGGCCTCCGTCGAGTCCGTATCGCATGGTGATGACCTGTTTTTCCCGTTCGGAGAGCTGGTTGATGGCTTCCGAAAGACGTTCCTTCATCATTTTTCTGGCAAGGGATTTCATCGGATCATCCGATTCCTTGTCGCTGAGGAAGTTTTCGATGGTGAAATCGGGGTCGTCTGAAGACTGCGGCGCCTGAAGTGAAATGCACTGCAGAGACATCTTCTTGATTGCGCTGATGCGTTCCTTCGGCATTTCCATGATCTGCGCGAGTTCTTCAATGGTCGGCTCATTTCCGTTGAGCTGAATGAAATTTTTTTCCGCGATATTCATTTTCCGGATGGTGGCGAGCATGTGGATCGGCAGCCGGATTACGCGGGACTGGGCGGAAAGCGCACGGGCAACCGCCTGACGCACCCACCAGGAGGCATAGGTGCAGAAGCGGTGTCCGAGCTTGTAGTCGAACTTCTCCAGCGCTTTCATGAGACCGAGATTTCCCTCCTGGATCAGATCACCGAACGGCAGTCCCTTGTGCTGATAATGCTTGGCGATATTGATCACCAGACGCAGATTGGTTTCAAGCATCCGGACTTTCCAACGGTCGATTTCTCTCCGCAGTTCGCTCATTTTCCGGTTATGCCGAATGATTTCCTCCACGTCCATCAGCATGATGCGTTCGAAATCGGATACGGAAAGACGGCCCGCGTTGTAGTTTTCCAGATAACGGTTTGCCACATCGCTCCACTCAAGGAGTTTTTCAAGCACGGCGGGATGGGTGTCGAGAACCGCGAATCCTTTTTCCCGGAGGCGGGCGAATTCCGCGCGCGGCAGGACACCATACGCGGCCCGCAGCTCCGCAACAACTTCTGAAATTCTGGCCGACCACTCCCTTCTGCGGACCGGATCGTCGGGCAGCGGCGCATTGTCGCGGGAAGAGGGCGGAAAGATATCCGCAAGATCCTCTTCGGGGTTGGCAAGCAGTTTCACATGTTCGTCGTAAACAAACGCGAACTGATAGATGGACTGCCGGAGCTGACAGACATTGCGGTCAATCTGTTCCCAGAGATCAAATTCTTCCTGAGGATTGAGCTGCGGCATCTCCCCCATTTCACGGAAATAGCTTCGGAGGGCGTCCTGTTCCTCCTCCTGGGAGGCGTGTTTCTTATCGAGGACGACCTTTTCAGCATCTTCCGGGATGCGATCGAAACACTCGCGCATGGAGCGGGCTTCCCGCTGAGGCGGGGGCATGACCGGAACATCATTTTTCTCTGCTGCTGACATGGGGGATTTCTCCGCGATCGTTTTTAAGGTACTGCCTTTCCTGCGTTTTTTCAAGCGCATTCAGAAAATACAGACCGGCATTTTTGCAAAAAGTTCCTATTTTACACCTCGGGTTCCGGCAGTTCGGCGACGGGCCGGTTGGCGTCGGATTTCTCCGCGGAAGCCCAGATTTTCTGGATTCTGAGATAGACGGGGTCGGCAGTATCAAGTCCCTCGTCCGGAGCGGCATTCTGAAACACCTTCATGACAAAGACCGGCGTGATCCGTTCAGGGGGCAGAGCCACCTGATATCCTTCATAACGGTCCTCGTAAATCACTTTGGAAAGGACATCCGCCTGCGTGAGTTCATAAAGCAGGAGGCGGGTTGTCCGCACGGGAATCTGGAGTTTCTCGGAAAGAGCGGTATCCGTGCAGGGCGGACGCTCCGCATTGAAATTGAGCGCACATTCCCGGACCAGTTTCAGTGCATAGACCAGCTTCCGCAGGTTGCCGACCGATCCATCGCCGGGCGTTCCCTCGTATGTGCTGACGTTCTGACAGGAGAATGCCACCTCGGCGCCGAACAGAATGAATGTCCAGCTCATCTGGAGCCAGATCAGGAACAGCGGAAGCGCAGCGAAACTTCCGTAGATGGCGTTGTATTTCGCCACATTGAACTGCGCTGCGATATACAGAGTCTGAATGATGTAGTAAAGCGCACCGCCGAAAAATCCGCCGATCAGGGCCGGAAGAATTTTAACCTTGGTGTTCGGGATGAAAATATAGATGAACGTGAACACCAGCCAGGTCGCGACAAACGGAAGAGCATGCGATGTGAGGAACAGCAGATGATTCATTGTCGCGGAAAGCCCCGGGATCGCGTTCACCATGCCGCTCAGACGCATTGTGGCATACACGGTCGCTCCGGTGGAGACAATGATAATCAGCGGGCAGAGCATCACGATGGAGAGATAATCGCTGACTTTCCGGATGATGGTCCGGCCGGTCTTGATCCCCCAGATGTCGTTCAGGGAATTTTCGATCTGCATCATCAGGCGGATCGTGATGAACAGCAGCGCAATGGCGCCGATTCCGGCGATGAGTCCACCCCGGGTCTCCTCCAGCAGATTGGAGGCAAAGGTGATGATCTTTTCCGCGACGGCTTCCTGCCCCGCGAGCGAACGCCGAAGCCAGGTTTCAAGCCGGGAATACAGACCGAAACCCTTGGCGATGGCAAACGCCAGCGCCGCAACGGGAATCAGAGCCAGAAGCGTATAGTATGTCAGCGCGGAAGCCCGGAGCATGCACTGGTTTTTCAGGAAAAACCGGACGGAAAGAATCGCCACGCGAAGAACGGAGATCAGCGAACGGGTCATCCACGGATAATCCGCCAGGCGAAGAGTCCAGATTCGTGTTTTGAAAAACGTCAGCATAGGCATCCCTTCCAGATTCAGGTTCGGAGTTCGCCCGCAAAAACAGAACTCCCCGGAACGGGTTCCGCTCTCTGCCGGCATGCGGTAATATAGCATTTCAATGCCGATTTACAAAAATATTTCCTTCCCGGGGTTGATTTTACAGGAAAAGATTGTATCTTCCCCGGAAAAAGCGGGGAAGTTCCCCGAAGGAGCGTTGCATGTACAAGCTGCTCTGGTCCAGATACCGGGACCGCAAGGCGCTGGAGACCTACTGGGGATTCTACGCCGCCTACAAATGGAAACTGCTGTTTGTTCTGGTGATGTTTCTGATCAAAGCCAGTCCGGCCTATATCATTCCGGTGCTTGCGGCGGACATCATCAATCTGCTTTCCGGTGATCCGCCGGGCGGGTTTCCGGAAATTCTCAAACTTCTGATTTTCGGAGCGGTGGTGATCCTGCAGAATATTCCGACGCATATCATTTATGCGCGGACCTTCAGCAGTGTCAGCCGGGCGGTGGAACGCAATCTCCGGGCGGCGCTCTGCACACGACTCCAGCACCTTTCGATGCACTATCACACGTCGAACAAGATGGGAGTGCTCCAGACCAAAGTGCTCCGCGACGTGGAAAATGTGGAAACGCTCACCCGCATGCTGATGGACAATCTGCCGAATATCACCATGACGATGGCGGTGGCAATTACCGTAACGGCGGTCCGGGCACCGCTTTTTATTGTTTTTTATCTGATCCTCATTCCGATTGCCGTGGTGCTGTTCCTTCTGATCCGCCGGAGCATGGTGCAGTGGAACCGCGACTTCCGGATCAGTGTGGAGGAGATGTCCGGGTATGTCGGGGAGATGCTGCGGCTGATTCCGCTGACCAGAGCCCATCACCTGGAGGAACGGGAGCTCTCCCGGGCGGGAGAACGATTCGAAAAAATCCGGGAGACTGGGTTTCGTCTGGACAGTCTCAATGCGGTGTTCAACTCCGTGAACTGGTCGGTCATCATGGTCTTCAATCTGATTACGCTCTGCTGCGCCGCCTGGCTCTACCTGAAAGGGATTTTCAAGATCGGCATCGGCGATGTGACGCTTCTGGCGGGCTATTTCAACATCATCTCCGGCGCGGTGATGCAGCTTCTGAATGTGCTTCCCGCGATGACGAAGGGCCTGGAATCGGTCCGCTCCATCGGCGAGGTGCTGGAATGTCCCGACATTGAGCAGAACGAGCAGAAACGGGAGGTGACTTCGGTCCGTGGAAATTTTGAATTCCGCGACGTCTCCTTCCGCTATGACCCGGAAGGCAGCGATGCGCTCCGCCACTTTTCCCTGACGGTCCGGGCAGGCGAAACCATCGCGCTGGTCGGTTCGTCCGGCGCAGGAAAATCGACGGTTGCCCAGCTGGTCATCGGCTTCATCCGTCCGACAGAGGGAGTCCTCCTGCTCGACGGAGAGGATATGAACCATCTGGATCTGCGGACCTACCGCCGCTTCATTTCAGTTGTCACGCAGGAGACAATCCTCTTCGACGGCACCATCCGGGACAACATCGCCTATGGAATCCCGGATGCGCGGGACGAGGATATTTTCCGGGCGGTCCAGGCGGCGAATCTGACGCAGCTGATCCGGGAGCTTCCGGAAGGGCTTTCCACCTCTGTCCGGGAGAACGGATCGCGTCTATCCGGAGGCCAGCGTCAGCGGATCGCCATTGCCCGGGCGCTTCTGCGCGATCCCCGGATCCTGATCCTCGACGAAGCGACCAGCGCGCTGGATGTCGATGCCGAATCCGAAATCAAAAATGCACTGGATCACCTGAGAAAGGGACGGACCTCCTTCGTCATAGCCCACCGCCTCTCCACCGTGCAGAATGCCGACCGCATTGTCGTGATGGGAGAAGGACGCATCCTGGAAACGGGAACTCATGCCGAACTGCTCGCCCGGAACGGACGGTATGCGGAAATGCACCGCAAGGCGGCCATGCTGAACTGAAGGCTCCGGACGAGGATCAGCCGGCGGAAGAAATGGAGCGTCCTCCCTTGATTTTTGCGATTTTCCGGTCGCCGCAGAGAATCTCCATCTGGACCATTTCGCCGCTCCAGGAAAGGAGGAGGCGCAGGCGGTCGCCCGGAGCAACCGGAGAAAAGAACTTGGTGCGGGAGAGCGTCTTCAGCGGAAACGGAGTTCCGGAAGCCAGCTCCATGAAAAGCTCCATGATCTGAATCTGGCAGACTCCGGGCAGAGTCGGCTCTCCGGGGAAATGCCCCTGGAATCCGGGGAAATCGGGGGGCAGAACGATCTCTCCTTCGGCGCAGCCCTCGCCCGTCGAGAGGAGTTTCAAATGATTCCGAATTGCATCACAAACTTTCATTTGTCCATCTTCCTTTCGATCGCCCGGAGAATCAGGCGATATCCGTATTTCCGGTTGTCCAGAACGACCTTCGAGGGGATTCCGTTCCGGTAGGCGTAGTATCGGACCCGGGCGGCCGCCGATCCGTTCCGGAAAACGGTTTTCTCCCGCAGGACCGAATGGCGAAAAATCCATCTGGCGGAAGGCGACTCGCAGACCACTCGATCCGCCCCTCCCCTTTTCACGCTTCCCGGGTCCGGCTCGTTGTGCAGGTGAACTGCGGCGATATCATCGAGAATCGCCCGGGCGATCTCGGGTTCTCGTCCGTTCCATCGTTCGGAGGGAAAGAGTTCCCGGGAGTCGAGAGAGTGTTCCGTCCCGGAAACGTCGAAGATCTTCATTCCGGCGGGAGAAAGAGCAACCGCACCGATGGTTCCTTTGTCCCGGTCGACCCGGATCACGCCGAGTGCGGAAATCCGGAAGAACGGAAATTCCATCACAATCGACGCCTCCTGCGTGAAGACCGACGGAGCAGAAACGGGGATTTTTTCCGGCATTTCGTATTCAAACGGATCCGACGCGCACGAGCAGAGAAGCATTCCCCCCGCCACTCCGCAGAGAAGCGGAAGAAGAGCGCGGCGCCCTCCCCCGGTGATCCGTTTCCATGCGGGCAGGACAAACACGCCGGTGATCCATGCGGCGGCGATTCCGACAATCAGCGTGATTCCGGCATCCCGAAGCATCGGATGGCGGGTGAAAATCACCGTGGCGCCCCCCGCGGCGGAGGTCACGGCGGAGAGCGTTACGGCGTTGAACACGCCGCTGTCGAGCGTTCCCCGCTTCTTCAGCTCATGCAGGACAAAAATTCCGTAATCGACCGAAAGTCCGCAAAGAACGATGGATGCAATCAGGACCGAAAGATTGACATTTTTCCCCGTCACGGCAAAGAACGCCCCGGTCACCGTCAGGCTCGTCAGCACCGGAAGAAGCGCAAGCAGGGCATCCCGGAACGAGCGGAAATAAACGATCGTCAGCAGGACCACTCCTGCCAGAGCGAGCATGCCGAGCGGTAGAATTCCGCTCATCACATCGGAGGACATCCGTTCCGCAAGGCCGTTCCGCGAAAGAATCATCGCCTCGGGACTCAGCGAACGGACCTTCGAACAATTCTCCGGAGTATCGGGAAAGAAGACGGCCGCCGTGACACTTCCGTTTTTTTCCTCCAGAAGACGGCGGAAAATCGGAGCAAAGACATCCGGCAGCTTCTCCGGAGGATTCTCCAGTCCGCGGTTGATTTCGTCAAAGAACGGCTGGAAGAAGCGGTCGCCGAGCGGGGATCGGGCAAGGCGCTGCCGCATCTGTTCAAGGCCGCCCTCCGCACGCAGACGCCGCCACTGGGCAAGATGTTCCGCCCGTTTCTCCGCGGACGGCCAGAGATCGAACGCGGAAAACAGCGGCATATTCGCCTTGCTCCGGAGAATGGCGGCAAGAGTCTCCGCGGACCGCTCCAGTTCCGGTCGGGATTCCGACTGAAGCAGCAGAACCGCAGGCTGGCGTCCGGAGAGAAAGCGGGCGTTCTGAAACGCCTCCTCTTCGGCGAATTCCTGCGGAGAGACATCGAACTGGCGCACATCCGGATTCACATTCAGGAACGGCAGGGCAAGCAGGCACAGGACCAGCGCCGCACACCAGCATCCGAGAACGATCCGCGGCGCACGTTCCGGGATCCGGGACACATGAAAACGGTGTTCCATCCGGCGGCCGCCCGCCAGAAACGCGGGAAGGAAAAGAAGAGTCAACAGAAGACTCAGCAGAAGACTTCCGCCGGCGAACAGCCCGAACTGACGGCATCCCTCCGTCCGCGAAAACAGAAACAGCGCAAATCCCGTCACCGAGGTCAGCGCGCCGAGAGAGAGGGCAGGAAGCAGATGCTTCAGCCGCAGAAAACGTCCTTTCCCGGTCATGGCCGCATACACATGGATTCCGTAATCCACGGCAAGGCTGACCACGATTCCCCCCATTCCTGCGATGAACAGCAGCGTTTCCCGGAACAGCAGCGTCATGGCGGCAAGGACAAGAGTCGATGCCAGAACCGGAATCAGCGGAATCAGGAAACTGCGCAGGTCACAGCGGTAGAAAACCAGAAACAGAAGAGCAAACAGCAGAGTCGATGTCAGACAGACAATTTTCACATCCTCCTTCAGCACGCTCTCGTTGCAGACCGCGCGCCGGTGGGCGCTGACGATGCTGCAGACCGCACCTCCGGGAATCTCTCCCAGAACCGAACGGATGGAATCCAGCAGCTGAGCCGACGAAGCGGGATCCGCCGCGGAAACCGGGGTTTTGAGCAGCATCATCGCCGCCGTCTCGTCTTCGGAAACCAGCCAGGGATACTTGAGACTGACCGACATTCCGGAAAGAGACCGGAACTCCTCCAGTTTCCGGAAGATCGACGCGATTCCGCCGAACGGATCCAGACGCAGCAGTTCACTTCTTCCGATTCCGGCGGGCGTCATGAGCCGGCGGTAAACGTTCTGTGCCGCTTTTTCCGGATCGGTCTGCGGCACGGGAACGATCTGGGGAAGAGCGCGCGCCGTCTCCCGCATGGATTCCGGGAAATCTCCCGCCGTGATTCTGAAATCGACCGACTCCACCAGAGGCAGGGCGCGGAGTCTTTCCGCAAGCGCGTCCATATATTCGCCCAGTCCGGAATCCGCGAAAGATCGTCCGTCGGGGAGACGGAACACGAGCGCGACCTGGTTGAACATTCCGCTCCGGACGACCGTGCGGAACGTCTTTGCGGAAACGGAGCCGTCCGGCAGCATCCGGGAGATGTCCGAGGAGAAGTGTCCGGCTGCGATGGCCGCCGCACTCAGCAGGACCAGTCCGCCCAGAATCAGCCGGACCGCCACCGCATGACGGGCGGAACGCAGAATCAGATGCATCAGACACGCTGTTATTTTGCTCCGGCACGCCATGAGGATGAGGGGATTTCCTGATTCAAACGAAGGTTGAAAAACCGGATTCCGGTCACATCTCCGCTGTGTTCGGTGATCCGGACGCGGGTGATATGGGAGTAATCCGGAGCGGTTTCGAATTCCAGTTCCCGGATCAGAGCGGATGCGGGGTTCTCTTTCCGCGGCGTCAGGCGCAGATGGTGATCGCCGAGGGGGGTGATGTCGAACTGGCCCGCCATCGCATCGAAATTTCCCGAAAAATAGGAGGCCATCGACGATGCAAGGATTTTCAATGCGGGATGCTTGGAAACATCAAGTTTCAGGACCGATCCCGATTCTCCGTCCCATTGGGTGAGACGGTCGCCGTCGATGATGCAGACATAGCGGATCGGATCGTTGACGCGCCATGCCATCCGTCCGCCCTTGTCGAGCGCCAGTTCGCCCCGGATCGTCAGCGAGTGGCGAATGGAGACAATCGTTTTCACCTGCTCGAAATCGGCGGAAAGAGTCCGGACCTTTCCCATTCCGGCGCGGATGTTCGCGAGAATTTCACCGGAATCCGCCCCATGCAGCGCGGCAAGGAGCGCAAAGAACAGAAACACGGTCACACCTGCGGATCGTCCGGCACGCATAGTTTCAACTCGCCTTCAGCCCGGAGCGCGTCATCGGCTCCTTTGATTTGAAATTCGATCATATACCACGGGGGAAATTCCGACACGGTCCGGCAGGAGGCGATCACCTGTTCGCCCGCCCGGATCGGCATCCGGCATTCGAACCGGTTGATTTCCGCCAGCATGCCTTTCCGGATCGTCCCGGGGAAGAGAAATCCGTTGAGTGCGGCAACGGCCTGTGCGGCCAGTTCCGGAATGGCGGCGTTGTCGAGAACGCCTTCCGCATTGAGAAAGATGTTGTCCGGCTTGATCTCTGCCAGCACGTCGCCCCCGGCGTCTGTAACGCGCAGCAGGCTGGTCACCATCGCCACCGGCTTCCGGTGCGGGATGAGTTCATCCGCAGAAACGGGAAGAGAAATGATCTGCGCCTGTTTCGAAGCATTTTTCCAGCAGGTCGGATCGGCGGCGAGATAATCGCCGGTCATCTGCCATGCGGTGCCGCGGCAGCCGTAGCAGTGGTCGATGTTTTCGCAGGAGCGGCACGGTTCTTTGATGTACTGGCGGTAATTGCGGAGACGGTGGAGAATCCGGCTTTCCGCGAGGATTTCCCGGAGCGGTCTTTCGCGGATCGAGCCGATTTTCTCATCCAGCCCCACACACGGGATCACATCGCCGTGGCTGTTCACGACGCAGGAATAGCGATGGCGGAAACACTTCTGCCCGACCAGCGGCGGCTGGGGAATCCATTCCCGTCCGAATTCGCGGTCGATGCGCACAATCTCCCGGAAGACCGCCTCCACGCGGACGGGATCCGGCAGCAGCGACTGATGTTCCAGCAGGCGGCCCTGCGGCGTAATGCACTCAAAATAGGGTTCGATTCCCCGGTCCCGCAGCCAGCGCCAGATCTCGGGAGCCTCGTCAATGTTGATGGAGGAAAGAACCGTCGCCGCGCAGAGCATTTTTTCTTTCCCGGCGTATCCCGCCTCGCGGAGCATCCGGAGAGCCTCCAGAGCGGTTTTCAGGGACCCGGTCCGTCCTGTAAGCCGGTCGTGGACGTCCGGTTTGAACGTGTTGAGCTTGACGACGACACGGCAGTTCCGGGCAAGAAAGAAATTCGCATGCGCCGGCGTCATCAGCGCTCCGTTGGTGAAGATTTCCGCCCCCATGCCCAGCGAAGCGATGAAGTCGATCATCCCGTGCAGTTCCGGATAGACCAGCGGTTCTCCGCCGAGAATGACGATTTTGCGTGCGCCGAGCTCCCGCGCCTGGGAGATCGCCCCGCGGATCTCCTCCGCGCTCATTTCCGACGAATAATCCATGTTCCCGTCCACCGCGTAGCAGTAGGGACAGCGGTAGTTGCAGCGGCGGGTGAATTCGATCTCCATGGAAAGGAGATGTCCCGGTTTCACCGCCTGAATTTCCTCGTCGGAATAATCGAACAGATTCATAACACCTCACATCCGGCAGTGATGTTTCCGCAGGTCCAGAAAACGGACCGGCTTCCGCGACACGGAGAAAATCTGCCGGCGCGCCTCCTCCAGCGAAACCTCGCGGACCGGAATGTTCAGACGGCATTTGGCTTTCAGCCGGGCCGCCAGAGCCTCCGTTGAACTGCCCGGTTCCCGGAGAGCGACAATAACCTCGACGTGATCGGAAAGGTCCTCCCCCGTCGCGACAACGTAATATTCCGCCACCTCCGGCGAAATGTCGAGAACCGAATTCAGCACGCGCGGATAGAGCGTTGTTCCGCGGCATTTCAGCATCTGCGCCCGGCGGCCGAGAATCGGTCCGAGCCGCGGAGAGAACCGTCCGCAGGCGCACGGCTCATGGGTCAGGAAACTGATATCGCCCGTCTGGAAGCGGATCAGCGGCATTCCGGTGATCCGCAGCGGCGTCACAACCACCTCTCCGATCTCTCCGTCGGGCAGCGGATTGCCTTTCTCGTCGAGGATCTCGACAATGGCAAGATCGGGAATCAGATGGCCGCCGCAGGTGGCGGTGCATTCGCAGAAACTGGAGACGATCTCCGACGACGCATAAGTCGAATGCACCGGAACGCCCCACACGTCGGCGAGCTGCGCGCCGAGTCCGGAAAGTTTGAGCTGCTCGTCCCGGACCGGTTCTCCGATGCAGATCAGCCGCCGCACGCTGGACAGATCGGCGTTCCTCGCCCGCGCCTCCAGTCCGAGATGGCGCAGGAAGGACGGCACGCCGACCACGGCGGTCGGACGCAGATTCCGCATCACCTGCAGATGACTTTCAATGCTGTTGAGTCCGTTCCGGATCGCGGCCGCGCCGAGGGCGCGCACTCCGAGATAATATGCCATTCCCGCGACAAAGCAGCGGTCGAGCGTGCAGGTCAGCAGGACGCGGTCCTCCCGGGTGAGCCCGGCGGCGTGAAAACAGCGCAGCTCGTTGTATGCGAGACGCTTCATATCGTTTCCGGTATAGGCGATCCGGCACGGTTCCCCGGTGGTTCCGGAGGAGAAAACCACATCCTCCACATCGCTCCAGGGAGCCGCCAGGAAAGCCTCCGGATCGGCAGCGAGATGATCCTTGGAAGTTGTCGGCAGTTCTCCGAGACGGTTCAGCGGAAAATGTTCCACCTCAATTTCCTTCAGCGTCTTCCGGTACCACGGAGAGTGTTTCCTGCAGTACGCCAGATGCTCCCGCAGATACCGCTCCTGAATGGAGTGCAGAGCGGAGAGCGGCAGGAAATCGTCGGACGGCTCAAACTTGAAAGAATCCATGCTCATACCCCTTCCACATCCATCTTCAGACTCTGTTCATAGATGATGCTCCGCACCATGTTTTTCAGCTGGAACGGCGGAGTCTCCCGGACGATTTTCTGTTCAATGCGCGGCAGTTTGCAGATGCGGATCCGCGCCGGATGCATCCGGAAATCACGGCTGGGAGCGTTTTCATTTCCGGAGATCACCACAGGGACCAGTTTGCAGTCCAGATCTTTGGCGATCCGGAAAAAGGTTCCGTGGAACTGTCCCATGACGGGGCTTCCGGAGCGGGTGCCTTCGGGAAAGACCATCACGGGGACATTGCGGGCGATGAGTTCCGCAGTCCGCTCTTTTGCCTCCTCATACGAGAGAGCGGTGATGTCGAGATATCCTCCGGCACGGGCGAAAACGCCGAAAAAGGGAAGACGCATCGGCCAGCGGTTCACCACCTGGGCGGGCGGACGCAGAGTTGTCGCCGCCACCAGAAACGGATCCGAGGAAGAGCGGTGGTTGAAAATATAAATACCGCCGTCCGTCGGCTCTCCGGAAAGGTTGCGGTAGCGGATGCGGAGATACGGGAAACAGCCGATCCGGATGATCGTCTTTCCATACCACAGGATAAAAAAGCGGACCGCCTCCTGCATCCGGGCGCGGCTGAAACAGTTCAACAACAGGGAAAACAGAAAAAAGGGCAGCGCGACGACGCAGTAAAGAACCGTCACCAGCAGACATTGCGCATAGACGGGCAGTGAAATATCCATCTCACTCCTGTTTTGCCGGAGCTTCTCCTTCGCGAAGCCGGGCTTCCATCTTTTCGAAGAAGTTGTAGACATCGCCGAGCGTCACGATTTTGCGGATCTCTTCATTCTGCCGGAGGGAGACTCCGAATTTGCGCTGGAGTCCGATCATCAGATCCACCATGTCGAGACTGTCGAGACCGAGATCCTTGAAGATCTCCTTTTCCGGACTCAGCTCTTCCGGCGGGACTTCGAGCATCTCGGTAAACGTATTGTTGACGGCCGCAATAATCTCTTCTCGTGTCATGCTTCATCCTTTCCCAAAAACTTTCCCAGAGACCCGAAATCTATTCACAATACCGGGAGCAGAGTAATGTAGCATTGATTCCGCCAAAAGCAAAAGAATTTTTCAGGAAAAAGTCAAATTCGTGCGGACGGATTTCCCGGACCAGATCCATGCCCGAGCACTCCTCCGCGGGATGCTCCAGATTCAGAGTCGGCAGCAGTTCCGAGCGCGCCATCATCTCCAGCGACGCGATCAGTTCGATTCCGCCCGACGCGCCCAGCGTATGACCGAGATGTCCCTTCAGGCTGCTGACGGGAACACTTTCACCGAAGAACATCCGGAGAGCGGCGGCTTCCTCGCGGTCTCCCTGAATCGTCGATGTGGCGTGCGCGTTCACATAGCCGATGCGGGACGGCTCCAGTTCCGCATCCCGGCAGACCAGTTCCAGACAGCGGAGAATGGCGGAGGAGTCCGACTGACTCAGACTTGCTCCGGACGCACAGGTTGCATATCCGCGAATCTCTCCGAGGATGACGGCCTTCCGTTTCCTCGCGTGTTCCAGGCTTTCCAGCACCACGATTCCGGCTCCTTCGCCGGTGATGAGTCCGCGCCGGTCCGCATCGAACGGACGCGAGGCCTTCTCCGGAGCGGAACGGTCGAATCCTCCGGATGCCTCGATCAATTCAAAGGAAAACGGCACTTCCGGCGCCAGTTCGTCCGCGCCTCCGCAAAGGACCACATCCTGAGTTCCCGCGGCGATCAGGTCCCGTCCGAGTCCGATCGCCTGCAGCGCCGATGCGCACGCGGCGGAGGGCGACAGCACGCATCCCCGGATGCCGAACATGTTCGCCACATTGAACGCCGCCGTATGAGCCACGCTTTTGAAAAACTGCATTGCCGACATCTCGTCCCGCCGTCCCCCCAGCAGCAGATGGTAGGCCTCCGAAATGCTGGCGGACCCGCCGATCGTCGATCCGATCACGCATCCGCACCGTCCCCCCGTCAGCAGCTCTCCGGGAATCCGGGCCTGCTCCACGGCGGAGCGGGCGGCAAGCGCGGAAAACAGGCCGAGCCGTCCCATGGAGCGCCGCTGTGAGCGGGGAATCGTCTTTTCCATTTCCGCCGTCAGGTTCACCGGAGCGGCGATCGGAGGGGGTTCCGTCCCGCTCCACTCCTCCATGATCCGCACACCCGATTCTCCGGCGCGCAGCCGTCTGTACAGCTCCCCCGGAGAAGATCCGAGCGAGCTGATCACGCCGACACCTGTCACAACAACCCGTTTTCCATTCATGATTATCGGTTCTCCAGCACCCGGTGAATCATCCGCATGTAAAGATCTTCTCCGACGATCTTCCGCCAGACGAGGAATGCGGAGAGCATCGCCCCCATCGCACCGGGCAGCAGCGCATTCTGACCGGCCACATAGAAATTGCGGATGGGCAGTTTTCCGAAGACATTGTTCTGTCCGAGTTTCTGCCGGATCCCGTATGCGGATCCGAACGGGGAAAGATAGTCGCGATAGGTGAGCATGGACGCGGCGTCAAGAATCCGCAGTTTTCCCCGGAAATCGGGATAGATGCGGTAGATTTTCTCCTCCAGATCCGCCGACTTTCTCCGTTTATACGCATAATAGGCCGGCGGCCGGCGGCCCGTCCGCGAGGCTTCCCATTCGGCAGTTTCCGCCCGGAAGACATTCTGGAATGCCGTGACCGTGTTGTAACGGTTTCCGTCGAGACCGCGTTCCCGGGTGAGCATAATCCCGGTGGCCGTGGCATCCGGATGGGCGGGCGACATGATCCGGTCCACCTTCGAGGTCGAGAAATGGGAGGTAAGTTCCTCCCGGAACGCCTCCGACTCCCGTTCAAGCACGGCGAAGATCGTAAAGAAGCCGGCGCCGTCCTCGAATTCGCGGACACGGTCGGCAAAAATCCCGTTCCGGAACCGTTCGGGGAGAAGACGGAGGATCTCCAGCGGATGCATTGTCATCACACAGTCCTGGAATTCCACCGTACTTCCGTCTGTGAGCCGCATCCGATGGCAGCGCAGATGGTCCACGTCGAGACACTCGGCAAGGGTGCAGTTCGTCCGGATTTCAATGCCGAGTTCCTCCGCCCGCGTCCGGAACGCCGAGACAAACGCTCCACCGCTTCCGTCCACCCGGACCAGATCGTCCATCAGCCCGAAACTGACCCGGCAGTGGTTCGCCAGAGAGATCTCCCCGCACGGTGTGCCATGACAGGTTGTGAATCCCGCCAGAATGCTGCGGACCTCATCCGGCACATTCAGGGAATCCAGATAGTCCTTCAGCAGAATGGAATCCTCTTTCTGGTACGGCAGACCGCTGAATCCGGCGTCCTCCAGATTGAAAAGGCGCGTATCGTAAAAGATCCGTTTCTGATCCTCGAAATAGCGGCGGATTCCCTCTTTCCGGTCGGGATATCGCTCCTCCAGCACACGGCGGATGTTGTCGCCGCCGTGGGGGAAATCGAACAGGAGGTCCTTGTCCGCCAGATAGATTTTCGTGGGAATGGAGTAACAGGAGAGCGGGGGATGGAACTCCAGCATCTTCAGCATGTCGCCCATGCTTCCGTCGAGCCGGGTGGTGAAATGGAATCCGGTGTCGAACGGGATGCCTTCCCGGTGAAAGCGCTGCATGCTCCCGCCGATCACGGAACTTTTCTCCAGCAGGAGAATCCGGAATCCGCCGGAGGCCAGCAGAATGCTGATCGTCATTCCGGTGATGCCGCTCCCGAGGACGACAAAATCATATTTCCTATTCAAAAGCACTCTCCCGGTCAGATCACAAGTCCGCCGTTGACGGCGAGGACCTGTCCATGAATATATCGGCTGTCGGGACCGCAGAGGAAGCTGACCGCTCCGGCGACCTCGTCCGGGAGCCCCGCCCGGTTCAGCGGAATCAGCGGCAGGATTTTCTCTTTCGGCAGATCGGCGGTCATCGGAGTTTCGATGAATCCGGGCGCGACGGCGTTCACCAGAATTCCTTTTCTCCCGACCTCCCGGGCGAGCGCCTTGACGGCGCCGATCAGAGCGGCTTTGGACGCGGAGTAATTCACCTGTCCCGCCTGTCCCGCCTGTCCGGAAGCGCTGCTGATCACGACGATCCGGCCGTTCCGGCTGGCAAACATTCCCATCAGAAGCGGCTGCACCGTATTGTAGAATCCGTCCAGATTGGTCCGGATCACGGAATCCCACTCCTGCTCCGACATGAACACGAACAAATTGTCTCTTGCGATTCCGGCATTGTAGACGAGGACCTCCGGAGCGGAGTCGCCGAAACATCCGAGCAGGGCATCCGAAGCGGCTTTGCGGTCTGCGACGTCGAACGCCAGAGTGCGGCAGGAACGTCCGAGCGCCTCCGCGGACTTCCGCAGCTTCTCCAGCCGGGAAACGTCATGACTGCAGGTGAGGACGAGGTCGAATCCGTCCGCAGCGAGGCGTTCCGCGACAGCGCATCCGATTCCGCCGGCGGCGCCGATCACCAAAGCGGTTTTCCGGGAATTCATTTTCCCTCGACCGCGCGGACCATGTCAGGATAATTGGAGAGCCGGGTCCTGGAATGAGTGCTCCGCCCGACAAACAGCAAGGCTCCGGCCGTCAGCCCCGGCAGGAATCCCCGGATCTCGACCCGGCCCGACGAGCATTTGGAAGCCGCGCTCCAGAGAACATCGCGTTTCCCGTTGTTGCGGATGAATTTCATGTTGACCGTTGTATCGCGGCGGCGGCCGTCCCTCCAGCTGTAGGAGTACTCCACGATAAAATCCGCCCGGCCCCGCGACGAGGCCTCGCTGAATCCGAGATGTTTCAGTCCGTTGATCAGAGCGGTTCTGCAATCGGCATTGAATTCATTTTTATGAGTGGCGACAATCCAGAAGGTCTTTCCATACTGATTTCTGTCCGCCACCGCATCGCTGCGAACCGTAACAATTCTGGCTTTCGGAAGAGAGTCCGCATCCGCCGGGGATTCTCCGTTCCGGCAGGCGGGCAGAAGGGCGAGAAGTGAAGCGATGCAGAAAATCCACAGAGCGTTTCTCATGACAAATATTCTCCTGTTCTTCATTTTATTTTTTCAAACGGGGCGGGATCTTTCGGCATAATGTATCATCAACAGCAAACAGCGTCAAGTTGAAAATCCGCTTTTCCCCAAGAAAAAAAATTCACAGGCGAGGTTGATTCATCCGTCCCTTCATGATATATTACTGCTGTTTTTTTCACTTTTCATTACAGAGGAACAGAGCCCTATGACGATCGCCGAACTTGCGGGGAATCCGCCGGAAAGCAGCCGTCCGGTCCCTTTCTGGAGCTGGAATGACAAACTGGAAGCGGAGGAACTTTCCCGCCAGATCCGTCTGATGCATGAGGCGGGACTGGGCGGATTCTTCATGCACGCCCGCGGCGGACTTCTGACGGACTATCTCGGAGAAGAGTGGTTCTCGCTGACAAAAACCGCCATCCGCACCGCGGCGGAATGCTCCATGAATCCCTGGGCATACGACGAAAACGGATGGCCCAGCGGATTCGGAAACGGACGGGTCAACGGACTGGGCGAACGGTTCCAGCAGAAATATCTGCGCTGGAAAAAGATCGTTCCGGCGGAACTGCCCGGGGCGGAACGGGTCATCGCATTTTATTCCGCGGACGGCCGCAGACTCTCCCGGGAGGAGGCGGAAAAGCAGACGGAAATCCTCCTGTTTTATTACGAAGTCAATCCCTACTATGTCGACACCCTCGACCGCGACGTCACGGAGACATTTCTGGAAACCGTGCATCAGGCCTACTGCGACGCCCTCACCGAAGAAGAACGGAAGGTGATGAAGGGCTTTTTCACCGATGAACCGCAGATTTCCCGCAACGGCATCCCGTGGTCGTTTCTCTATGAGAAAGAGTACCGCGCCGCTTACGGGGAGGAACTGCTTGACGTGCTGCCCCGCCTGTTCCTCCCGCTCGACGGACGGGAACGGACGCGCTGGCGTTTCTGGCGTCTCACGACCCGTCTTTTCCTGAACAACTTCATGAAGCCGATCTACGACTGGTGCAGCGCGCACGGCTGGATGCTGACCGGTCATCAGGTCTGTGAAGATCATTACGGCTCCCAGCTGACCTGCAACGGAGCGGTCATGCCGCACTATCAGTATTACCACATTCCGGGGATGGATGCGCTCGGCCGCCATACGGTTTCTCTTGCGACCACGCTCCAGCTGGCCAGCGCCGCCGCGCAGACGGGGAAGAAACAGATTCTCTCCGAAACATTCGCGCTCTGCGGATGGGCGGTGGACTTTGCCGATCTCAAATGGCTCTATCAGTGGCAGACCGTGCACGGGATCAATCTGCTCTGCCAGCATCTGGAAGGGTACTCCCTGCGCGGGATCCGGAAGAGGGATTATCCGGCGTCGCTGTTTATTCATCAGCCGTGGTGGAAGGGGATCCGTCCGTTCAACGACGCATTCTCCCGGATCGGGGTTCTGCTCTCCGAAGGGGAGATCCGGACCGAGGTTCTGCTGCTTCACGGAATCACAACCGCCCACATTCTGTACGATACGACGGAGGAGGCGCAGAAACATCTGATGCAATATTCGGATCACTTTGAATCGCTCAGCCGGCTTCTGGAAGGCGCCCATCTCAACCACCACTACGGCGACGAGACGCTGATGGAACAGTACGGCTCCGTCGCAGAAGGGATCCTGAACGTGGGGCATCAGAGTTACCGTCTGGTGCTGCTGCCGAAGCTGATGAATCTTTCTTCGGGACAGGCGGAACTGCTGACGGAGTTTCTCCATCAGGGCGGAACGGTTCTCGGCGTGCGCAACGATCTGGATCCGCATTTTTACATTGACGGGGAAGCGGCCGACAGCCATCCGCTTCTGCGAGAGATCCTCTGGTTCCCGACCGGCGAGGAGATGGTGCAGGAGGCGATGCGCCGTTCCGAACCGCTCCCGGCGGTCTTGAAAGTGACCGCGCCGGAGGCGGTCCGCGATCTTTCCCGGCAGCAGACCGCCGTTCATGTGACCCGCCGTTTCTACCATGATTTTGACGGCCGTAGCGCCCGTCTCTGCTACTATGTGAACACGAACCGCTTCGATGCGTGCGAGGCCGATCTTTATCCGGGGGGGAACGGCGTGGAGATGTTCGATCCGGAAACGGGAAAACTGCGTCCGGTGTTTTTTGAGAAGACGGCGGCGGGAATCCGCGTTCCGCACCGGTTCGAGCCGGCGGGAGCGCTTCTGCTTCTTGTCCGGGAGGAGGAGACGCCGTCCGCGCCGGAACAGTCCGCGCCTCCGCGGCTTCTCCGGCTCCGAAACGAATTCCGGATCGCGGACTGCACGGAAAATCTGCTGGTTCTCGATTTCTGCGGATATGAGGTGGACGGGGAAAAGATCTCCGACCGGGAGTATGTTCTTTCGATTCAGGATGCGCTTCTGAAACGGGAACGCGACGCGGATGTGGTTCTGACCTTCCGTTTCACCGCCGGACCGACCTGCCGGATCGGCGAAGCGATGGAACTTCTTCTGGAGCATCCGGAACGCTATGCCATCGAACTGAATGGAACGCGGATTTCGAACAAGCCGGAAGGATTCTTCGCGGACAAGGCATTCGAACGGATTGCGATCGGTCATGCGGTGGTCGCGGGAGAAAACATTCTCCGTCTGCGGACACACTTTCACCAGAAGCCGGAGACCTATGCGGGAATCGCGGCGGCCCGCCGCTTTGAATCGGAGAAAAACAAACTTTCCTTCGATTCGGAAATTGAGGCGGTCTACCTCTGCGGAGCGTTCGGAGTCTCCGTCGGCGGGGAGATCCGGGAACTCGACCGCAATGCGCTGCGGTGCGGGGAACCGTTTTCTCTGGAGGCGCTTCCGGAACGGACGGACATCCGCCGGATTGAGCGTTCCGGATTTCCATTCTTCGCGGGAAGCATGACGCTGACGCAGAACTTCGATCTTCCGGAGGGAGAACCCCCGGTCCGGAGCCGGATCGAATTCCGGAAGTTGTTCGCCCACATGGCCGAGATCCGTGTAAACGGAGAGGCGATCGGGACTCTGACCCGTCCGGATTACGTTCTCGAGATTCCGGAGACCGTGCTGCACGCGGGAGAAAACACGCTTCAGATTACGCTGACAAACTCTCTGCGGAACATGCTCGGTCCGTTTCATAAAGAGGAAGGGGAATCCTTCGGGGTCGGGCCGGGTTCCTTCTACAAGGATCCCGGGGTTTTCTGTCCGAACGGCGCGGCGGACTGGAACGGGGACTACTGCATTCTCCGGTTCGGGGCGGAAATGGGGGAGACCCCCGTATGAGCGGACCGGAACAGCAACACATCCGGGAAACGTTGTTTTCCTGGAAAATGTATCCGTTCTGGATTTTTCTTACAGCGCTGGTCCTGAGTCTGTCAATTGCGGTCTGCACGCAGATTCCGGTGACGGACATGAACCGGTACTGCCCGATGGCCCATGCGTTCAGCATCGGCGACTGGGGAAATGCGTTTCATCCGCGGGTTTCGCCGCTGGTTCCGGTACTGGGAGGGGTTCTTGAGTTTCTGACAGGGCTGGACTCGTTTTCCGCCCTGAAACTTCTCTCTTCTCTGGCGTTTGCGCTGACCGTTTTTCCGCTGTACGGGATTTTCCGCCGGTTTCTGGAGGAAATCCCGGCGCGGATCGGGATTCTGATGGCGGCGTTTGCGTCGATGTCTCTGCGCTACGCCTCGACGGGACTGCGCGATTCGACAAAAGGACTGCTTTACATTGTATGCGTCTATCTTCTGGTGCGCATTTTCGAAGAGAAGCGGACGATATGGAATTATCTTTATTTCGGCGTGGCGACCGGACTTCTGGCGCTGACCCGGACGGAATGTTTCGCGTATACGGGACTGTTCCTCGCGACGGTATTTGCGGTGGAACTCTTCCGCGGAAAAGCGGTGCTGCCGTGGAGGACTCTTCTTGCCGTTCTGGCGGCACTGGCAGTCATGCTTCCATGGCTCTGCTACATGAACAGAACAATTGGCTATCCGGTTCCGCAGGTTCGTTATGCGGACTGCCTGAAGACCGTCCTCCGGAAACTCTCTCTTCCGGCGGCTCCCGCGGAAAACAAAACCGTTCGGCGGAACACCGGAAAGACCGGAAAAGCCGTTTCCCCCCGGCCGGTGAAATCTGCGAAAGTCCGGACGGCCGGACCGGAAATCTTTCTGAACGCCCTCCGGAAAAACATGGAGCAGACGGAAGCAAAGGAAGCGGAAGATCGTTCGGCTAACGTATTGATCCGATTTTTCAACGGACTTGTCAAAGGATTCTATCCGCCGTTCGCCATTCTTGCTCTTGCGGGAATATTTCTGCGGATCCGGGAACGGAAATGGGGGATGGCGGAAAGCGTGGTCTGCGTATCGCTGCTTGTCCACATGCTTCTGCTTGTTCTCCAGATCCGGATAGCGGATCATGCATTTTACATTTCCCGCCGCTATCTTCTTCCGGTGACGCCGCTGGAATTCGGCTGGAGTGCATACGGGGCATGTGCGATCTACCAGGCGCTGCACGCCCGGCTGGAACTGGTTCGCCGCCCATCGTTTCCGATAGTGCTGTTCGCGGTTGCCCTTCTGCTGCTTTATCTTCACGGGGCGAGCCGGATTCTCAAGACCTACACCTCGACGACAAAATCGCTGGAACGGAAGACTCTGCTGGAATTTTCCGAAGAAATCCGGAAGGATTACAAAGGGCCTGCCCGGTTCCGCCGGACCGGTTTCGATCCGGGAAATTACCTGACCAATCTGCGCCCGACGGTGTTCAGCAGCTGGGAACAGCTCGGCATTCTCTGCGGAGGACAGAGTCTCTACCCCGGAGATCCCGACTGGCAGGCGGGGAGAATCCAGCCGGATTACATTCTTTTCGAGGAGAAGGAAATCTCTGCGGAAATTCTGAGTGCGGCGGGTTACGAGAAGGTCCTCACCCGTCAAATTGATGGAACCGTTTTTCAGCTTTACCGAAGCAAAGGAAATTGAATAAAATCTCGGGGAAAAACTTGAATATGCGGGAATGTGGAGTTATAATTTCCGCATCGGAAGAGCAACAGAAACCATGAGAAAGGCAGGACGCCGCATAAAATTATGGAGTATCAGAATACAGTAAAAAAAGAGGTGCTGGTATCGGGGATCACCCTTCACACCGGGGTGCGGGCGAATCTCCGGATTCTTCCTGCGCCGGAAAACACCGGAATTGTGTTCCGCCGGATCGACATGCCGGGCAGCCCGGAGGTTCAGGCGGTGGCGGGCAATGTGATCGACGTCCGCCGCGCGACAACAATCGCATCCCGGACAACGGGCTGTTTTGTGGTGACCGTGGAACATATCATGGCGTCACTCCACGCGGCACAGGTGGACAATGCGATTGTGGAAATGGACGGACCCGAACCGCCGATCGCGGACGGATCCGCAAAAGCCTACTTTTTCGGGATTCAGGAAGCCGGACTGGAACAGCTGTCGGCTCCGGCGAAATACTGGACGGCAAGCGCGCCGATCCGGATTGACGCGGGCGAAAGCCATCTTCTTCTGGAACCGGCGGATCGATTTGAGGTGATCTGCCGGGTGGAATACGGAGCTACGCCGCTCGACCGGCAGGAGTTTTCCTGTGTTGTCACCCCGGAGACCTTCGGGAAAGAACTTTCCGATTCGAGGACCTTCTGCATTTTCCGGGAATTGACCCAGCTGATCAGCGCGGGTCTGGTGAAGGGGGGAAGCCTGGACAACGCGGTCATCATGCACGACGGAGCAATCATCTCCAAGGAAGGGATGCGTCATCCGGAGGAATTTGCCCGTCACAAGATGATGGATCTGGTCGGGGATCTTTATCTGACCGGGATGCGCGTGCATGCGAAAGTCACGGCGGAAAAAGCCGGCCATCCGACCCATGTGAAACTCGCAGGGGAGATGCTGGCCCAATTTTCAGCGAACAATCAACCTAAAGAATCATGAGGAAAGAGAGGATATCCGGATGTCTGAAATTCTGACTCACAATCAAATTCTGAATCTTCTTCCGTATACGGACAGAATGGTTCTGCTCGACCGTGTCTGTCTGGACGACCCGAAAAAAGCGGTCGGTCTGAAAAGCGTCACGATGAACGAATGGTATTTCCCGGGCCATTTTCCGCATCATCCGATTGTTCCCGGAGTCATTCAGGTGGAATCCATGTTCCAGCTGGCGGAGCTTGCCGTGTGGAAGCGTCTGGACCCGAAGCGGGAGGGGGATCTTTACATCAAGGAACTGAACAAGGTCAAATTCCGTCGGCCGAACAACCCGGGAGACCGCATTCTTCTGTCCGCGGAAATCACCGGAGAGACCTCGGATTCCGCCACGGTGACGGCGACCGCCACCAACAACTCCGGAGTTACCTGCCAGGCTCAGATGACCCTTTCGGTCCGTCCCAGAATTCAGCCGGAGATGCCCGAATTCAACGAGTTTGACAAATGCGATTCCTGTCCGATGGATGTGGAGAAAATCGCCTCCCTCATTCCCCATCGCTACCCGTTCCTGTTTGTCGATTATGTGGCGAAGATTGATGGACCGCATGTCACCGCGGTCAAGAATGTGTCGGCGGAAGAACCGGCGTTCCGGCGGTATGCGGACGGCTATTCCGTGCTGACCGGCACCGTCCAGCCGGAAATCCTGGCGCAGGCGGGGGCGATCATCATGCTCTCCAACGAATCCAACCGCGGGAAACTCGCCTATTTCATGGCAATCGACCACGCGGAGTTTTACAGACCGGTACTTCCCGGCGATCAGATGGTCCTCGAAGTGGAGATTCCGGAAACAAAATCCCGTTTCGGAAAAGGAGAAGGACGCATCAAGATCGGCGGAAAGGATGTGGCGTACATCAATATGATGTTCGCTCTTGTGGATCCCTGATTTTCGAAATCAAACAACAGCCGGGGCGAAAGCATGAAAAAGAAAGAGTCTGTTCTGTTGCCGGAGAAGGGAAGTCTTCAAGCTCTTCTCGAAGGACGCATGACCGATCCGCATTCCATTCTCGGAATGCACGAGGGGGAGGAGGGCGTGATCATCCGCGTCTTTGATCCGGAAGCGGAAGCGGTTTCCGTCCGCTTCGGGAAAAACAGCCGGACCATTCAGGCTCTGACAAAAATTCATCCGGACGGGCTTTTTGCCGCGGCGTTTCCGGAAAAGAAATTTTTCCCGTATCTGGTGGAGAAACAGTTTCCGAATGGATCGGTGTTCTGTTCGCGGGATCCTTATTCCTTCCTTCCAACAATCGGAGAGATGGATCTGTATCTGTTCAACAGCGGAGAACATCACAAGGTCTATGAGGCGATGGGCGCGCATGCGATGGACGTCGACGAAGCGGCGGGAGTCCGCTTCACGGTATGGGCGCCGAACGCGGAACGGGTCTCCGTGGTGGGGAACTTCAACTGCTGGGACGGACGGCGGACCCCGATGCGCCTGATGGGCAATTCCGGAGTCTGGGAGCTGTTTGTACCCGGACTCGGTCCCGGCGAGGTGTACAAGTACGAGATCCGGACCCGGAGCGGAGCGGTATTCACGAAACTGGATCCGTATGCATGGCGGACAGAACTGCGGCCGGCAACCGCGGGAATCGTGGCGGATCCGGAACCGTTCGCGTGGACGGACGCCGAATGGATCAGAAAACGGGAAAAGACCGATATCCAGCGTTCGCCGATGAACATTTATGAAGTCCACCTCGGCTCGTGGCAGGGACCGGGAACGACCCCGATGAAGGGGCGGGACGATTTCAACAATTACCGTCAGCTTGCCCATGCGCTCGGAGACTACGTTCTCAAGATGGGGTACACGCATGTGGAGCTTCTCCCGATCTGCGAACATCCGCTGGACCAGTCGTGGGGATATCAGGTGACGGGATTCTATGCACCGACCGCCCGGTTCGGAGCACCGGAGGATTTCGCCTATTTTGTGAATCACATGCACGAACTTGGAATCGGCGTGATTCTCGACTGGGTTCCGGCTCATTTTCCGAAGGACGCCTTTTCGCTCGGCCGGTTCGACGGTACGGCACTCTACGAACACGAAGATCCGCGCCAGGGAGAGCAGAAGGACTGGGGAACATATATTTTCAATTTCGGGCGCGACGAAGTGCGCGGATTCCTGATCGGCAGTGCGCTCTACTGGCTCGACCGCTTCCATGTGGACGGTCTGCGGGTGGATGCGGTTGCGTCAATGCTCTATCTGGACTATTCGCGGGAACAGGGGCAGTGGATTCCGAACAAATACGGCGGCAACGAGAACCTGGAAGCGATCGCATTTCTGAAACGGCTGAATGAGCTTGCCCACGAACTGCATCCCGGCATTGCGATGATTGCGGAAGAATCCACGGCGTGGCCGGGAGTCTCGAAGCCGACCTATCTGGGCGGACTCGGGTTCACCTTCAAATGGAATATGGGATGGATGCACGACACGCTCGAATACATGGAACTGGACCCGATCTACCGGAGCTACAATCACGGGAAGCTGACGTTCTCGCTGCTCTATGCGTTCTCGGAGAATTTCATTCTTCCGCTGAGTCATGACGAAGTGGTCCACGGGAAGCGCTCCCTGCTGAACAAAATGCCGGGAGATTATCAGCAGAAATTCGCCAATCTGAGAGCGTTGTATGCGTACATGGCAATGCATCCCGGGAAAAAGCTGCTCTTCATGGGAGGCGAGTTTGCCCAGTGGATCGAATGGAACTCCAACGCACCGCTCGACTGGAATCTTCTGGAGTATCCGCAGCACAAGGCGATGCAGACCATGATCCGGGATCTCAACGCATTCTATCGGGCGGAAGAGTCGCTGTGGAGCGACGATTTCACACCGAACGGTTTCCAGTGGCTTGACGGAGGAGACTATCGCCAGTCGATTGTCTCGTTCATCCGCTGGAACCGGGAACATACGGATCCGGTTGTTGTCATTCTGAATCTGACGCCGGTGGTGCGCAACAATTATACAAGCGGAGTCCCCCTCCCCGGAGAATGGGAGGAGGTTTTCAATACCGACCGTTCCGAATATGGCGGAACGAACCTTCTGAATTCCGGAATTCTCCGGACACAGGACGGACTGTATCACGGTCAGCCCTGCCACATCACTCTGCGCCTTCCGTGGCTCGGAGCGGTGATTCTGAAGCCGAAAAAGACCTGACACGGAGCAGCATCCACTGTATGAGTATTACGAAACTCGCCAAAGCTCAGGCGATTTTTTGTCAGGAGTTTGTTCGGGAAGCACTGGAAGCGGTACTGAAACACGGAGAAACGGCGGATCATTTTATTGCGGCAAAATTCCGCAGGGAAAGACGGATCGGTTCGCATGACCGCCGCTTCATTTCCAATATCCTGTTCGCGTATCTCCGATGGTACGGCTGGATTCAGAAAGCGGGAATCGGGGAAAATCTTGAATTATCTCTGGCGGCGGCATCCGTTGCGGAAGGGATCACTTCGGAAACGGCGCTCTGCTGGGCGACCGGCGCGGGGATAGACTCCGAGCGTTATCTGCGGGCGGGAAGCGCCGATGGGCCGGGGAAACGATTCGCGGAACTGCTCTCCCGGACGGAAGAACCGAATGCGTGGGATCTGTTTCCCGAATGGTTCCGCGGAGAACTGCCGGAACATCTCCGGAATGACACGACTCTTCCGCTGTACATGCAGCGGCGTCCGCCGCTGTGGATCCGGACTCAGACGGACCATCTTTCCCTCCTGATCGCGGGACTGAACAAAAGCGGTTTTGCGGCGGAACGGATGGCGTTTTCTTCGAATTCGCTGAAGATCGCCGATGCGCGGGGAAGTCTTTACCATACGCCGGAATTTCTTGCAGGAGAGTTCGAGATTCAGGATTTTTCCTCGCAGTGCATCGGCAGGAGCTGCATGGCGAAGCCGGGCGAACGCTGGTGGGATGTCTGTGCGGGAGGCGGGGGAAAGTCGCTTCAGCTGGCCGACCAGATGGAGCGGAAGGGAACTGTGTTCGCGACGGATATCCGGGAATACAAACTGGAGGATCTCAAACGGCGTGCGGCTCGAGCGGCCTTTCCGAACATCCGCTGCGCGGGCTGGGACGGCCGCCATGTCCCGGAACGGAGAAAGGGGTCGTTCGACGGAGTTCTGGTGGACGCGCCCTGCTCCTCGTCGGGGCGGTGGAGACGTAATCCGGACGGACGCTGGACCACACCGCACACCCGGGTCGGGGAACTGGTCCGGATTCAATCGGACCTTCTGGAAACCGCGTCATCGGGAGTCCGGAAAGGGGGAGTTCTTGTCTATGCGACCTGTTCTCTCTTTGAACGGGAGGATGAAGGAGTTGTCCGGGAATTTCTCTCGCGTCATCCGGAATTCCGTCTGGAAGCGTTTGACGCGCCGGACGGGACCCGGACCGACGGAATGCTCCGCACGCTGCCGATGCATGCGGACTGCGATGGATCATTTGCCGCAAGAATGCGATTAATTTAACGTAAAGGAACCGACATGTCACAGGAAGACCATGCGCTGGAGGACAAACCTCCGTCTTACATTGATTTTCACACCCACTCATTCATGCCCGACGGCAATGGCGTCATGCGGGTCCAGAATCTTTTTCCGGACGTCTCCGGAGAAGGAGAGGATCTGCCGGGATGCTTCACCATCGGCATCCATCCGAAAAACATCGACACGGAATACCTCGACCGCGATCTGAAAATCCTGGAAGATGTTCTGAAAAAAAATCCCGGCTCGGTGATCGCGGTCGGAGAGTGCGGACTGGACAAATTCGCTCTGGAACCGCAGGAGATTCAGGAAAAGGTCTTTGCCGCACAGATCCGACTTGCGCTCCAATACAATCTTCCGGTGATCGTCCACACGGTACGCAGCTGGCAGGAGATCATCCATGTCAAAAAGCGTCTTGCGCCGGAACAGACCTGGATCGTCCACGGCTTCCGCAGTTCGCTGGAAACCGCGGAAGCGCTTCTGAAACACAAGATTCTCCTCTCCTTCGGCGAGGCAATCACGGAAGAGCAGTCGAAGGCGCGCAGCGTAATCGGCGAAATCGACGCAACCGATTTCTTTCTCGAAACCGACGAGAGCGCCCTGCCGATCGACTATATCTACAAAGTCGCCGCGGAACTGCGGGACTGCGATGTGGAAACGCTGAAAGAGCAGATCGCGGAGAACTTCCGGCGGGTCTTCGGGAAATGAACGACTCCTGGCAGTCCCGCACGGAACTTCTCCTCGGCAAGGAGGCGCTGAGCCGATTCGAATCGGCTCATGTTCTGTGCGTCGGACTCGGAGGAGTCGGCGGGATCGCCGCGGAACTGCTGGCCCGCAGCGCGATCGGAGAGCTGACCATTGTGGACGGTGATATCGTTGAAGATTCCAACCGGAACCGTCAGATTGTCGCAACCACGCAAACCGTCGGAAGGCCGAAAGCGGAAGTTCTTGCGGAACGTCTGCTGGCCATTCATCCGGGCCTGAAACTGCATGTCCGCAATGAATTTCTGAAGGACGACTCCCTGGAGACACGGCTCGACGCGGCGCCCTACGACTGCGTACTTGATGCAATCGACACCCTCGCGCCGAAAGTCCATCTGATCGCGGGATCGCTGAAACGGGGACTGCGGATCGTCTCCTCCATGGGATCCGGAGCGCGGAGGAATCCGGAATGCGTCCGCTGCGACAGTCTGGAAAAAACCTTCAACTGCTCTCTGGCGAAAGCGGTGCGCCGCCACCTCCGCAAACTCGGCATCGACGGCACCTCCTGCCGCGCCGTTTTCTCGACGGAACCGCCGATTGCACGGGCAGTTTTTGATCCGCAGGTCATGGAGAACAACAAACGCTCCGTCCTCGGAACGATCTCCTACATGCCGACCGTGTTCGGCTGTCACTGTGCGGCCGAGGTTCTGCGTCTTCTCGCGGAACCCCCGTTCGCACGGTAACCGGACCTCTTCAGACCCGGACCGCGCCGATAATCTCCTTCACAGAGCGGCAGGAATGGCGTTCCAGATAAGCGGAAATTCCGTCGAGGACCTTGAGCGGGGCGGTCGGGTCCGCGAAAATCGCCGTTCCGACGGCGACCGCCGAAGCGCCTGCGAGCAGGAATTCCACCGCATCCTCTCCGGAACAGATTCCCCCCATTCCGATGATCGGGATATCGACAGCCCGCGCGGTCTCATAGACCATCTTCACGGCGACCGGTTTCACCGCAGGTCCGCTCAATCCGCCGGTGACGTTGGCGATTTTCGGGCGTCGTGTCTCAATGTCGATTGCCATCGCGGGAATCGTATTGATCATGGAAACGATATCGCTTCCGCTTCCGGCGGCGGCGCGGGCGAATTCCGGCATGCTCTTCACATTCGGGCTGAGCTTGGTAATCAGCGGCAGGCGCGTTGCGGAGCGGACCGCGGAAACGACTTTTCCCATCGCGGCGGTATCGGAACTGAAGGAGATTCCGCCTTCCTTGACGTTCGGACAGGAGACATTGATTTCGAGCGCGGCGATGCCGTCGGATTCAGCGTCGAGGCGTTCGGCGACACGGCGGTAGTCATCCACGCTCTTTCCCCAGATATTGACGATGACCGTGCAGCGATGTTCCCTCAGCCACGGCAGATAGTGAGGGTCGTGCAGAAAACGTTCGACACCGGGTCCCTGAAGGCCGATTGCGTTGATCATTCCGGCGGTGACCTCGGCAACGCGCGGAGTCGGATTTCCGTGGACGGGTTCCGGAGCGACCCCTTTCACGACCACGGCGCCGAGGATGGCGGGATCGAAGAACTCCTCGTATTCGCTTCCGTATCCGAAGGTCCCGGACGCGGTCATCACCGGATTTGCGAGTTCGAGCGGACCGAGTTTCACTGCAAGATCAGGCTTCATAATACACCTCGTCGGCGGAGTAGACGGGTCCTTCCTTGCAGGTGCGCGAGTAGCGCCATCCGCCGGGCGAGGAGGGATCTTTCATTTTCACGACACAGGCGAAACATGCGCCGATTCCGCAGCACATGTGTTCGTCGAGACTCAGATAACAGGGCAGCTGTTTTGCAACGGCGATTTTTCCGAGCGCCATCAGCATCGGCGTGGGTCCGCAGGCATAGAGGACGGGTTTCTTTTCCGCATCGGCGAGTGCTCCGTCGAGCAGGCCGGTCACGAGGCCCTGATATCCGGCGGATCCGTCCTGGGTGGCGAGCCGGACGTCATATCCGGCGGCTTCATACTCTTCGGCGAGGATGAGATCCGCCGAAGTGCGGGCGCCGAGCAGGAGAATTCCTTTTTCAGCGGAATTCCTTGCCAGCGGGAGAATGGCGGCGGAACCGTACCCGCCGGCGACAAGGATCGGCGTCTCCCCTTCCGCCGGGACCGGATATCCGTTTCCGAGCGGCCCCATGATGTTGCAGGATTCTCCCGGCCGCATCTCCGCGAGTTCGGAGGTTCCCGCGCCGACGATTTTGTAAACGACGGTCAGAGTTCCCGTCTGCGTTTCGTATCCGCAGATGCTGAACGGACGGCGGAGGATGCGGTCGCGCAGTCCGGGAATCCGGATGTGAACAAACTGTCCCGGGCGGGCTTTCGCGGCGATTTCCGGAGCGGAAAACACGATCCGGCGGTAGAGGCCCTTCAGACAGCTGTTCTCCAGAATGGTGCAGTCAGATGTCATGGTTCTTTCTTTCGTTGCAGGGTTGATTTTTCTTGAACTTACGGTATTATACAGCATAAAAGCAACTTTCACAAACGCACGGAGTTTTTTCATGCTGAATTTTATTGAAAATCTGGCAAAAAGCGCCGGCAGACTGGCGCTGGAAGCCCGGAAGCGCCTCACCGAAGAAGAGGTTCATTTCAAAAATCCGAAGGATCTTGTCACGGATGTCGACCGGGAAGTCGAACACTTTCTCCGCGGGAAAATCATGCAGGCATTTCCGGACCATGCGATTCTGGGAGAGGAGGAGGGAATCTCCAACACCGGAAGGTCGGAATATCAGTGGATCATTGATCCTATTGACGGGACAACCTCCTTTGTCCACGGAGCGCCGCTCTACTCCGTTTCCGTCGGGCTTTACCGGAACGGAAAGCCGTATGCGGGGGCGATTTATGTCCCGCGGCTGGACGAGCTGTATTCGGCGAGTCTCGGCAAAGGAGCGTTCTGCAACGGAAAACCGATTCACGTCTCCGGGAGATCCAAGCTGGAGAACTGCCTGGGGATCACCGGGTTTGCGTGTCTGAGAGCGGGACTTCCGAAGAACAATCTGCCCCATTTCTGCCGGATTGCGCCGAAAATCCGCGACATTCGGCGCTACGGCTCCGCCGCCTACAATCTCTGCGCGGTCGCCTCCGGAAGCGCCGATTTCTTCTGGGAAATGCAACTCAACGCCTACGATGTTGCCGCGGGCGTCATCATTCTCTCCGAAGCGGGAGGGAAAGTCACCGACTTCTCCGGCGGGGAGAAGTATCCGGAAAATGGAATTGTGGCGTCGAACGGAGCGGTCCACGACGAGATTCTCCGTCTGCTTGCGATGGATTGAACCATGTCCGGAACCGTTGCCAGAATCGCGCTGGATCTTTCGCTTGACCGGTTTTTCGACTATCGCATTCCGGAAGCTCTGCGCGGCCGGATCAGGACCGGAAGCCGGGTGAACGTCCCGTTCGGGAAAGGACGCTTCCTGCGCAGCGGTTATGTCATGGAGATCACGGACCGATCCGACTTTCCCGATCTGCGGGAGATCGACTCCCTCTGCGCGAATTCGCCGGATCTTCCCGATCCTCTGCTGAAGCTGGCGGAATGGATGGCGCTTTACTACTGCTGTCCGCGGGAGCTGGCGGTCCGGAATCTTCTCCCGGGGGCGATCCGGAACGGGAAAATCCGTCACCGGCTCCGTCCGCACTGCCGTCTGGGCGACGCGGCGCAGGCGGCGGAATTCGTTGCGCACAGCGGGAACCGGGCGAAGGCACGGACCGCTCTTCTGAAAGTCCTGATGCTGGAACATGAACTGCCGCAGGATGTCCTTCTTCTGAAGGCGGAAGCGGGAAAAGGCGCACTCGACGCGCTTGTCAAACAGGGACTGGTTCTCCGGGAGGATGTGATTGATGAACGGGACCCGTTCAAAGGATCGCAGGTTCTTCCGACCGCCCCCCTCCCCCCGACCCCCGAGCAGGCAGAGGCTCTCCGGGTCATCTTCGACACCATGGACGGAAAAAACAGCGGACAGCATGTGGTTCTGCTCCACGGGGTCACCTGTTCCGGGAAAACGGAGGTCTATCTTCAGGCGATTGCCCGGGCGCTGGAACAGGGCGGCGAAGCCATCGTCCTCGTTCCGGAGATCTCCCTGACCCCCCAGACCGTGGAACGGTTCCGGGCCAGGTTCGGCGACATGGTCAGCGTTCTTCACAGCGGACTCTCCGAAGGGGAACGGCACGATGAGTGGATGAAAGTGCATTCGGGACGGGTTCGCATCGCGGTCGGTGCGCGGTCGGCGCTGTTCGCACCGTTCACCCGGCTGAAACTGATCGTTGTCGACGAGGAGCACGAACAGTCGTACAAGCAGTCGGAAGCGCCCCGGTACAATGCGCGCGATGTGGCGGTCATGCGCGGAAAACTTGAAGGGGCGGCCGTAATTCTCGGTTCCGCCACGCCGTCGCTGGAATCGCACTACAACGCGATCACGGGGAAATATGCCCATGTCCGCATGCTCAAACGGAGCGATCCGAACATTGTGCTTCCGGAGGTGAAGATCGTCGACATGCGCTGCGAGGAGAGCGACGACGGGAAACGGCCGGTTCTCTCCCGGGCGCTGATCCGCGCCGTGAAGGAACGTCTTTCGCTGGGAGAACAGAGCATCATCTTTCTGAACCGGCGCGGATTTGCCAAGCAGATGATCTGCGAGGAGTGCGGATTTGTCGCGCGCTGTCCGGACTGCTCCGCGGCATACACCTATCACCGCAAGCTGGGGATTCTGACCTGCCACCTCTGCGGTGCGATGATCTCCGCCTACGAAAAATGCCCGCAGTGCGGGACGGACCGCATCCGCTATTCCGGAACGGGAACCGAAAAGGTGGAATCCATGGTGTTTTCCGTCTTCAAGGGAGCGCGCATCGCCCGGATGGACTCCGACTCCATGACCCGTCCGAGCCTGTACGAGGAAGTTCTGGGACACTTCCGGCGCGGAGAGATCGACATTCTCATCGGCACCCAGATGATCGCCAAAGGACTCGACTTCCCGAATGTGACGTTTGTCGGAGTGGTCAATGCGGACATGGGTCTCTTCCTTCCGGACTTCCGCGCCTCGGAACGGACCTTTCAGCTTCTGACGCAGGTTGCGGGACGCGCCGGACGCGGCGAACACCGCGGGGAAGTGCTGATCCAGACCGGCAATCCCTTCAACTCCGCGATCACCGCGGCGGCCGAACACGACTGCGACACCTTCTACGCCGATGAACTCCCCATCCGCAAGGAGCTGAAATTTCCTCCCTACGGCCATCTTCTGACGCTTCATTTCGACGGCGACGATCCCCGGGCGATCGAGACCTGCGCGGCCCGTCTGATGGAGCGGATCCGTCCCTGTCTTGATCCGGAAACGGAAGTCACGGAACCGATGCCCTCTCCGATTGAACGGATCAAGGGAAAATACCGCTATCAGGCGGTCTTCCGCGCGGGGAAACTCGGGAAACTCAAGCAGGTGCTGAGAGAGGAGTGCTGCCGGAGACCCCCCAAAGGGATCTCGCTCTATCTGGATATCGACCCCGTATCCATGCTGTGATCTTCCGGCGCAAAGGGATCAGAAATCCACCCGTCCCCGTCCGGATTTGATTTCCGAACGGCGGGACTTCTCGCTCAGACGGCGCTCCTTCGACGCACGGGTCGGCTTTGTGGGTCGGCGTTTCCGGGGACTCTTCTTTGCCGACGCGATCAGTGCGGCAAGACGGAGACGCGCCGCCTCCCGGTTCTCCGGAAGACTCCGGGACTCCCGCGCCAGAAACGAGACAAACTCCGCGCCACAGAGCGTCCGGAGACGTTCTTTCACCTCTTCGGAGAGGGTCCGGCTCTCCGGAAAGCGGAAGGTCAGACGGACAGCGGTTGCGGTCTTGTTGACATTCTGTCCGCCCGGCCCGCAGGCGGATCGGACAAACTCCTCCTCCAGCTCCTCTTCGGGCGGAAGATGTTTCAGGAGTGTTTCGTTTCCGGACACGGAGGCGGCTCCTTGTTCCACTCTTTCCGATAGAGACGGACGGCGGTTTCATGCACATCGCGCCAGAGCCGGCCGTCCAGCGGACCGCCCCGGCGGTAGACCGCCATGAAACGGAGCGCATCCCGGCGGGAAAGTCCAAGATCCATTGAGGAAAAGAAAATTCCTGCAAGGTCTTTCACCCGCAGTCTGCGCGGGATCTCATTCCGGATCTCCGCGCGGTGCAGATCCAGCACGAACAGCCGGATCTCCCCGTTCCGCTCAAACGCGGTCCGGTCCAGCAGGAAGTGGCAGATATAGCAGTCCCGGTGGTTCAGTCCGGAGTAGTGCATTCCCGCGCAGACCTCCGCCAGGCGCGTAATCAGACGCCGTTTCAACCCCTCCTCCGGCGGATGATTGTTCCATTCCCGGCAGTAATCCTCCAGAGAAATCATGTGTTCCAGTTCCGCCGTAATCAGGAAGGATTCCCGCGATGCCGGATTCCATCCGCGTTCGCCGAATGCGCAGACCCGCATGGTGTCGATGCCGAGCTTTTCCAGATGGCGAATCGCCCGGTATTCGTTCGCCGCGCCGAGCACCGGACGCTTGAGCTGAAAGATATTTTTCAGGATCTCCCGCCATCCGACTCCGCGGTGCAGTTTGACAAAATACGGACGGCCGTTCCAGAGGAAGCGGATTGTTTTGCGATTCTTCACGCAGCGGAACACTTCGCCCTCCAGAGCGAAGGCTTTTGCGAACGGATCGCCGGCCAGCATCGGCGCGAGTTCAGGAGCGACTTCAACGGGAAGCACGGGAATCTCCTTTCTTTTCCAAACGGTCGACAACCGCGTCCGCATACGCAAATGTATCGTGATGCTTCATGAAATCGAGAGCAAGCCCGGAAAGGAGACGCAGCTGCTCCCTGTTCCAGAGGAAGGAAAGCAGGGAAACATTCAGTTCCATCTGATCGAACATTTTCCCGGCGACGACCCCTCCCGCATGGGATTTCACCACACATTGCGCATATCCGCAGGTATCGGTGCAGAGAACGGGGACCCCGGCGTCGAGCGCCTCCAGCAGCATCGGCCCGGTCACCTCGACGCGGGCGGGATGAAGCAGCAGATCCGCCGCGAACAGATAGTCGCGGACATTGTGCTGAACCCCTTCGAAAAAGATCTGATGCCGGAGATGCTGTTCCGCGGCAAGCTGCCGCAGCTTCGGCAGTTCCCGTCCGACCAGACAGAGCCGCACCCGGGACCGGAGATCCTCCGGCAGCGAACTCACGGCAAGAATTGAGCGGTCAACTCCTTTCCGCATCATGTTGGTGGCGATCTGAACAACGACCAGATCGGACGGCCCGGCGGAAAAACGACGCCGCATCCTCTCTCTCCGTTCTTCGTAGTCCGGGATCCTGCGGCAGTTCTGATTCGCCGAGGGCGGAAGCTGGATGAATCGGGCATCCGGAGTGTGAAAGGTCCGGATGAACTGACTTTTCTGTTCCTCGCTGAAATGGAAAATCCTTGTCGGGGAAGCGGGAGAAAAAACCTCCTGTTCCAGAGCGGCCCGGGCGGCATATTCCCGGTTGAAGAAACGGTACACTCCGCTCCGGTCCTGCTTTTCCGTGAAGACGAAACAGTTTCCGCCGGAAAAATAAAAATCGAGTCCCGGCCCCCGGTTGAATCCCAGCACGACCTCCTGCGCATCCGTCCGGACGCACTCCTCCAGCGACCGGAAAAATTCGCGGACCCTCTTGTGATACAGCGGAGAAAGATGGGAAAACGTCTTTACACGGAGGTAGGAAGGAACCTCTCCTTTGCTTTCGCAGGTATACACCGTCAGTTCATGTCCGCGGCGACGGGCCGCCTCCGCGATCCGCAGCAGGCAGTTGCGCATTCCGTTTTCCGGAACCAGACGGAAAATCACCATTCCGATCCGCACGTTACATCTCCAAAGGTATCAGATTATAGTTCCGGAGCAGGAAAAGAGGACGGTAGGACATCTTTGCATGACGCAGTCCCTCGATTCCGAGATCCTGTTCCCGGTTGATGTATTTTCCGAACGGCAGAAGCGCCCGGGCCGTCTCCTGATTGACGATCTGCCCCGATCCCTTGAACGCGGGATCATTCTTTTCAAAATGAACCGTGAACTGCTCCGAATTGACCCGGCTGCAGATGGAAAACGCCGCCAGAGTCTCTCCCACGGCAACGCAGACCCCCTGAATGGAAAGATTGGCAAAGTTGTCAAATGTGATTTCCAGCGCCTCCTGTTCCTCGACGATTCCCTCTTCATGAGGAACATGGGCTTCCGTTTTTGTCTTTCTCCATGCGTCGGCGAGCGCCCGGCACTCCGAAATCCGCTCCTGTGTGAGGGGAAACACCCGATAGTCCGGATAGAGACGCTTGAACTGCGAAATCAGATTTTTCTTTTTTGCCAGTTTTGACCCGTGCAGCTCCACAAGATCCTGCATGCTGTAAATATATTCTCCGATGTCTTCGATCACCTGTTCCGCGCGGAAGAAGGACCGGTATTCCGGAAACATCTCCAGATAATCGGCCTTCACCTGATGGATGACGCCGTTTTTCCCATGGGCGCGCATCTCCGCGGAGACTGCGGCAAGTTCCGCGGGAACGGGACAATCAGCCCCGGCTCCACCGGGAAACAGCAGTTCGTCTTCCTCCTCCAGATAGACATACGGACGCTTTCCGCAAATCTGAAACACGGTATTGTAAATATGCCCCCAGACGAAAATATTCAGGAAATTCGATTCGCAGCTTGCCGGTTCGGACGCGAGCAGCAGAGGTTCCAGTTCTGCACGGTCCTCAATCGTGACCCGTCGAAAACGCTCGAACGCAAATGAACTCATAACATTCTCCCGCATCGTTACCGGAAGCGGATCGGAGTATGACGGGCCATTGTCTCTCCGCGCTTGAGGTAGAGTTTTTCCACGCCCGGAACCGAGATGCAGACGATCCAGTCGATTCCGAGATTCTTCAAATACGTTGTGATGCACTCCAGAATTCTGGAAGCGATGCCGTGCCCGCGGAATTCGGTCAGCACCGCCATATCCAGCAGATAAGCGTCGCTGACGCCGTCCGAGAGCGCCCGCATCATGCCGATCATCCGTCCCCGGTAGAACGCGCCGACCACACAGAACGAATGTTTCAGAACGGCGGGAATGAACTCCACAGAGTCCTCTTCACCGATCCATCCGGCGTCCCGGTAGAGGGCGGCCGCGTCAGCGGCATAGTCAAACGCCGGTTCCTTTTCAAGGAGCCGCACGGTGACTTCGCCATCCGGAAAAGCGTTCACATCGCCTCCACGACGGCGTTCGCAAATCCGGAACAGCTCAACTCTGTCGCGCCGTCCATCAGACGGGCAAAGTCGTAAGTGACTTTTTTCGCGGAGATTGCACCCTCGATTCCCCGGATCACGAGATCCGCCGCCTCGGTCCATCCGATGTGCCGCAGCAGCATCTCTCCGGAAAGGGCCAGCGACGAAGGATTCACCTTGTCCAGTCCCGCATACTTGGGAGCGGTTCCGTGGGTAGCTTCAAAGATCGCCATTCCGGTCGTATAGTTGATGTTGGCGCCCGGCGCGATGCCGATTCCGCCCACGCACGACGCAAGAGCGTCGGAAACATAGTCGCCGTTCAGGTTCATCGTGGCGATCACGTCGTATTCCGCCGGACGGGTCAGGATCTGCTGGAGGAAGGCGTCGCAGATGCAGTCCTTGAGAATAATCTTCCCTTCCGGTGCAGCGCCTCCGCAGTCCGCCCAGGCGACGACCTGATCGGGGAATTCGCGTTTTGCCAGTTCATATCCCCAGTCCTTGAACGCTCCTTCCGTGAACTTCATGATATTGCCCTTGTGGACGAGCGTGACACTTTTGCGCTTGTTGTCGATCGCGTAGCGGATTGCGGCGCGGATCAGGCGCTCGGATCCTTCGCGGGAGATCGGTTTGATCCCGATTCCGGAGGTTTCCGGGAAACGGATTTTGGAAACCCCCATCTCCTTCTGGAGGAAATCAATGACCTTTTTTGCTTCGGGCGTTCCGGACGCCCATTCGATCCCAGCATAGATATCCTCGGTGTTCTCGCGGAACACGACCATATCGGTTTTTTCCGGCTTCTTCACGGGAGAGGGAACGCCGGCAAAATGGCGCACGGGACGCAGACAGACGTAGAGATCCAGTTTCTGCCGCAGCTGCACGTTCAGGGAACGGATTCCTTTTCCGACAGGAGTGGTCAGCGGCCCTTTGATTGCGATTCTGCACTCTTCGATGGCCTGCAGCGTTTCGTCGGGGAGCCAGACGCCCTCGCCGTATGTCCGGACGGCTTTCTCTCCCGCAAAGACCTCGGTCCATGCGATGGAGCGTTTTCCGCCGTACGCCTTCTCCACGGCGGAGTTCCAGATGTGCATGGACGCTCTGGTGATATCCGCGCCGATGCCGTCGCCTTCGATGTAGGCGATCTGCGGGTGGTCGGGAACGTTGAGTTTTCCGCCGGGAGAGACGGTGATTTTATCGCCGGCGGGAAATTTGATTTTGTCGTAGGTCATGGAACAGGACTCCTTCGCTTTCTCTGATGGCTTTTTCTGCTGTCGGATTTTGTGTCCGGGTAATATACACACCGATTGTGCAAGATAAAAGCCGGGATCGGTGTTTTTTTCTCAAATTCTTTGAATTTCGGTTGTTTCTCCGGGCAGTCCGGAGGAGAAGACGTAAAAAATTCTGTAAAAAAATGTTCTGCGCCGATTGACAATCCGGAAATCCCATGTTATTGTCAGGAATGAAGCGCGGGTTCCGCGTATGGATTTCCACTGAATTTGACGAATCATGAATTCGAAAAGGAATGGAGAAGCGTATGATGAAGTTTGAACCGACCAAAATCCGCAATTTCGTCGTAGCCGGTCACAGCGGCTGCGGGAAAACCTCCCTCTGTGACCTGATGCTCTACAAGGCGAAAGCCGTCGACCGTCTGGGATCGGTGGATTCCAAGACCAGCGTCTCGGACTATACGCCGGACGAACAGGAAAAACGCTCCAGCATCTATACGGCCTACATGAGCTGCGAATGGAACGGGTTCCGCTTCTTCTTCTCCGACACGCCCGGTTACGGTCCGTTCATCGGAGAGGTGATTCCGGCCTACCGCGCCAGCGGAGCCGCCCTCGTCGTTCTCGACGGAGCAAACGGACTGGAAATCGGAGCAGGACGCGCATTCAAACTCGGCAAGAGTTTCGATATTCCGAAGCTGGCGTTCATCAACCGTCTGGACCGGGAGGATGCCGATTTCTTCCAGGTGGTCGATCAGCTGCAGGAGGCGTACGGGAAAAATGTGTGCGTCCCGATGACGCTTCCCGTCGGCAAGGGGCCGAAACTGGAACGGGTCGTCAGCGTTCTGGGCGATCCCGCGCAGATTCCCGATGATCTCAAGGACTATGCCGCCCAATGCAAGGAGGTTCTGTTCGATACAGTCGCCGAGGCCGACGAAGCGCTCATGGAACGGTATCTCGGCGGAGAACAGCTTACGGAAGCGGAAGTCATGACCGGCCTGCACGATGCGCTCAAGGCCGGAACGCTGATCCCGATCTTCGCCGGCAGCGTGGCAAAGGATATCGGCGTGGCAGAGGTGATGAACGGCATCATCAACATCAGCCAGAATCCGCTGGAGCGCACCCGCGTGGCATCCGACGGAACAATCGTCCGGCCCGCGACGGACGGCCCGGCGGCGGCGTTTGTTTTCAAATCGGTTCTGGATCCGCATGTGGGGCAGTTCGCCTTCTTCCGGGTCCTTACGGGAAATATCCGGTCCAACAGCGATATTCTCAATCTCAACAACGGGACAAAGGAACATCTCGGGCAGCTGATTTTCCTCAACGGGAAAACTCAGATTCCGATCGACGAGGCGTGTCCGGGGTGCATCTGCGGAGTGGCGAAACTCAAGGCGACCAAGACCGGCGATACGCTCGGAGAATCGACGAGCTGTCACATCATGTCGCCGATGGAATTCCCCAGCCCGGTCTTCTCCTATGCGATCAGCGCCGTCAAGAGCGGCGACGAAGACAAGATCATGACAGGACTTCAGAAGCTCTGCGAATGCGATCCGACGCTGCATGTCACCGTCAATCAGGAGACTCATGAAACGATCTTCAGCGGCATGGGAGAGCAGCATCTCCAGATCGCGCTGCGCCGTCTGCGCGACATTGCGAAAGTCGAGGTCAATGTGAACGCCCCGAAAATTCCGTACCGCGAAGCCATCAACGGCCGCGGCGAAGGCCATTACCGGCACAAGAAGCAGTCGGGCGGACACGGACAGTTTGCAGAGGTCTATCTGCGGATTGAACCGTGGCCGGAAGAGCGTTTCGCATTCGAAAACGCGGTGGTCGGCGGAGCGATTCCGAAGAACTTCATTCCCGCGGTGGAAAAGGGAGTTCTGGAAGCCATGGCATGCGGCCCGCTCGCCGGATGCGTCGTCGAAAACGTGAAAGTGACGGTGTACGACGGAAAATTCCATGATGTGGACTCCTCGGAAATGGCGTTCAAGATTGCTTCGCGCAAGGCATTCCGCGAGGCGATGGAGAAGGCGAATCCGGTGCTGAAGGAGCCGGTCATGTCGGTCAGGATCTACACTCCGGCGGAGTTCATGGGAGACATTACGGGACACCTGAATCAGAAACGCGGACGCATCATCGGCATGGACGCGGAAGACGGCATGCAGATTCTGAATGCGGAAATTCCGCTTGCGGAACTCTCCAAATACGCAACGGAACTGCGTTCGATGACGCAGGGACGCGGCACCTTCGAAATGGACTTTGCCCGTTATGAGGTGATGCCGCCGAACGTTGCAGCGGAGATCATCAACAAGTTCAAGGCGGCCCAGACCGACGACGAAGACTGAACGTCCGCCCTCGCAGGGGCGGTTCGGTTGACAGTTTTCCGTGCGGACAAATCCATTTACCAGGAGGAGTCCGCACGATGAAAACCGTTATTTATTACAATGTCACCACCGGCGAATCGTTTGACGCCGACGGCAGTCCCCGTTCGCTGAACAATCCGTTTACGGCGGCGTACGGGGAGAAACGTCTTTTTGAATGGCATCTGGTCACAGAGATTTCCGGGACCGATCCCGGAGAGTGGACTGCGCTCACGGAATTTGAATCGTTTCCCTCCATCGCGTCGCTTGCCGCCGACGACACCTACATCAATGCCTATCCCGGTGTTTTCGAATCGTACACTCCGGCCGAGGAAGAGAGTCTGCTCCGGATCCGGTTTGACGCGGAAAACGCCGTTGTTCCGGAGCAGGGAACTCTGCGCGTGCGGCAGAGGGACGGAACGGTTCTGGAGCTGGAATACACCGTTGCATCCGGAGGACCGGACGAGTGGGAATTCCGGATTCCGGAGGATCTTTCGGCTGTTGAATTTCTTTCCGGCGGAACGGCGGAGGTCCTAAAACAGCCGATGGCAAAAAGTTCGCAGACGCTTTCCGGATCCGATCCTTCGCGCGGAATCTTTCTTTTTTCGCTGACCTTCCAGTCCGAAAAGCTCAGAAAGATGTTCGAATATTCGGATCTGGAGCAGGCGGCGTCACGGGGCCTTGAACTGCACCTTGCCGGTGTCGACGGCGCGGGGGAACGGGTTGAACTGGTCCGCGCCGTCGCGCCGCTGACAATTCTCGGGGTTCTGGACCGGAGCGACATTCCCGCCGCGGTTTCCGATCAGGAACGCAATGAGCTCCAGAGCTGGACGCTTGCGCTTCTTGCCTCGGGACTGGAAGCGGGATTTTCCAAAGACGGGAATCTCTGGACAGACGATTCAACAGGCGCCTTGTGGTTCCGTCTCCGCCCGATGAATGTCCCGGATGCTCAATGGTGTACGCCGATCCCGATTCCCCAGCCGAAGCTGGATCCGGACCATGTGGAGTATTCCTTCTCCGTCGAGGAGGGAGCGGAAACGGAAACGGTGGAGATCCCGTATTCGGAACTGAATGTGAGCAAGCCGTTTGATTCCTCGCTGTTCGAACTTCAGGCGGATGGATCGGAGCTGAACATCACGCACAACTCCAACCTGCAGATGTTCTATACCTCCGCACAGGTCCGGCTCTGCTGGAACGGAGCGTTTCCCGCGGGGACCTACATTCTGCGCGGATGAAAAAGTTCCGCTTCTCCTTCCCCGGGACGGAAAAACCGATTTGCTTTTTTTTCTGTCCCGTGCTACAGTTCCTGCTGAAACGGAGGACACAGCCATGACATACCGCTACTATTTCGCCGGAGCTCTTTTCTGCCATAAGGAACTGATCGGGAACCATCTGCTTGCGGAGGCCATTCAGGAACGGTCCGGAGGGAAATATGCGGCCAATCTTCCGCAGAAGGAGGAGAATCAGCTGAGGCCGAGTCCGCAGGAGATCCGCGACAACGATTTCCGTCTGCTCCTGGAATCCGGCCTTGCGCTGTTCAACTTCGACGGAACGGAACTGGATTCGGGAACCGTTGTCGAATTCATGGCGGCACGTTTTCTTCAGATTCCCTGCGTTCTCTTCCGCACCGACTTCCGTTCCGCCGGAGATCAGAATGCCGACGGGGAACCCTGGAATCTCATGTGTTCCGGCTATCCGCGAACGAAGGTCCGCTCATTCGGAGCGATGGCGCCCTATCAGAGAATCTTCCGCGAAGCCCCGGATACGATGAACGCCCTCCGCCGTTATTACGCGGAACTGGCGGATGCGCTGATCGGAGATTTCGATGAACTGCTCGCCCTTCCCCCGCCATTCGCCTCGGAAGAGGAAGCGCTGAAAATCTACCGCCATTTCCTGACGGTCTGCGGCGGAACGCTCCCGGAAAAATTCAGCGACACCCGCCTCCGGGAAATCATCGCCCGCCGCGGATGATCCGGAGCAGACTCTTCCGGACCGGGCGGACCTTCCCGAACAGATTCCGTACATCAAATTCATCAAACGCATACCCGCCGTACTCAAGCTGATAAAAGGCTTCGAATACGGCGGCGGTGTTCCGCGCAAGAACAGGATCCGTTTTCGTCAGCGAATCCGCATACTCCAGAAGCTCCTGATTGTGTTTTCTCGGCAGATTGGCGCGGTTCAGCAGAAGCCGTGTCCCCCAGTAGAGCGCGCGGACACGTTCTCCCGGCGTCAGGGAAAGATCCCGCGCCTTCGCAAAAAAGCTCATCGCCCTCTTCTGCAGCAGATGCTGGCGCAGGGCAACCACGAGAATCCGCAGAAGAAGCAGAATGGAAAGCAGCGGCAGAAGAAGAACCAGAAGCAGACCTCCGTTCTCCGCAGTGAAATCCATCGCATCATCAAGAAGATCCCGCAGCTTCCGGTTGCTCTCCCGGAGAAACTGGTTGAGACGGCCCGCAAGACCTTTTTCCGGAACCGGTTTCCTGATATCAGCGGCCTTCTGTTTCTCTTCCTCCTTGAAAAGAGTTTTGGCGATGATTTCATCGACTTTTGTCAGTTCCACGCTTTTTTCCTTCATTTTTTCCCGGTAGAGTTCTCTTGCGTAGGTCTGCGTTCTTTCCGTAAGTTCCGGCGGGGTCATTTTCCATTCCTCGCCAAAGGGATCGCGGAGGGTTCCGATTCCGGCGGGCGTGGTCCGCGAGACCAGCTGCTGCGGCGGAGTGGCATCAAATGTCAGCCAGCCGCGGTCTTCGATGAAAATCTGGGTCCATGCGTGGGCGTGATATTCATACACCTCGAACTGATTCATCAGCGTGTTGTAATTTCCCGGAGAAAACCCGGTCGCGACCCGCGAAGGCAGCCCCGCAAGACGCGCCATCACCGCCAGCGCGGTTGCATAATACTCGCAGTGACCGGTCTTCAGCTCGAACACAAAATAATCCGCGCACTCCCTTCCCTCCGGAATCGGGTCGGAATAGAGCTTGTACGGAATATTTTCCCGCAGGTAATCCCGCAGAGCCAGAGCTTTTTCCATACTGCTCTTCTTCTCTCCGGTCAGGCGGTCCACCAGTTTGCGCAGCCGCTCGGAAATCTTCGGAAGAGGCAGCGCCATGTAGCGGAACCTTGATACGCCTTCCAGCCAGAACGAGCATTTCCGGTTCTCCCGGGACGGCGTCTCCGCAGGCGGCGGCAGGAAAATCCGCGTGGAAACTTTATAATTGAACGGCAGAGCGGGATACGTCCTCCCCGCAATCTCCCCGCAGAACAGATCCATCAGCTGAATCCGGGCCGAGGAGATCGATGTATTGAAGGACATCGGCAGATACGGAGCAAACAGACGCGGCGAAATCCATTTCCGGATGGTGTAGCGCAGTTCAATATCGATGCTTTCCGGCTCCCGTTCCGAGGAGAGCAGACGGCGTCCGCCGGCCTGTTTCAGGATCGGAGAGACCCTCCAGACACTTCCGTCGTACTCGTTGTAAATCCGGGCGATGTGATACAGCTTGAGCGGAGATTTGACCGTGAACAGAAGATCCTCCCCCTGAGCGGCCCCGTCGCCGTTTCCTTCGGCTCTCTGTGTGGCGGCGGACGGTGTTTTCTTCACCTTTGTCGGAGTTCCCGAAGTACTCAGCGTATTGGGTTTTCCCGCTTTAATCAGCAGAGGCGCCTGCGGACTCATCTTCAATTCCTTCTTCTCGTTGTGCAGCCATTTCTGCATGGGGACCGGAAGCATGGAGTCCTTGTCGGTGAAGAACGAGACTTCGAATGCGCCCTCCGTCCGGGTGGGCAGCTTCGGCAGCAGCATGAAGATTCCCGCGAAGAAAATGAGAGTCAGGAACGCGTGGATTGCAAAATAGAACCACGTCCCGGAAGGACGCAGCGCTGGATGCCGGATCTCCGGATCGCCCGCAAGATTGATCGGCCGGTTGTAATAAAAAATCGCCAGGATGCAGATCACCGCTCCCGCAAACAGATACAGAAACAGCAGACGGGGCAGCAGCGCGCCGTAAATCAGCAGAAACGTGCTCATCAGGAAAAGATATCCGTAATCGCGGGAGCGGCGTCCCATCAGAAAGGTGGTTCCGGCGATCCCGAGAAGCTCCAGACAGACCTTGTCCATCAGCGTTCCGCTCTTGAGCCGGTAGAAACTCCAGAGCAGAGCAAACATCACCAGAAAAAGCTGGAGGACAAACCGCGGCGTGAATCCGAGTTTCGAATAGGGGATAAAGGCCGGCAGAGAGAGCGGAAGGATCAGAGCAAGGATCAGAATCGAAATCACCGGATGACAGTGCTGCCAGAGAACGGAAACCATCGCAACGGCATACAGAAGAGTGAACACCAGATGAATCCGGCTTCGTTCCGGGACCTTCTTCATGTGGGAGCAGTCGACGATTTTCGCCGCACGGATCTCCTTCCATCTGCGATACCACTTCAGCATTGGCGCAGCACCTCCTGAATATCGCTCCGGCAGGAGACCACAAACGGGAGGATCTGCCGGGAACGGTCCACCGGAATCCGGGCGGGATTCAGAATCAGCGGAGTCTCGGGATCAACATGCGGGAAATTCTGCATCGGCGCGTAAATCCAGTGGATGTGGACATGCTGTTCCAGAAGAAGTTCCAGCGCATTCACCAGGGCCGGAGAATTGGAGAGCGAAAGCGTATAAAGAACGGTTCCCGGCTCCAGCTGCTCCATGATGCCGGAAACCAGCTCCGCATAATCGGAATCCGACGGACGGATCTCGGTCAGCAGCGAAAGGATTTTTCCTTTGATTCCGGTGGCATCTCCGTGCAGCTCCACAACCCGGTCCTCCATCCGGACATAAAAACTCAGATAGCAGAAGATCGACCCCAGATATTCCACAATCGTCGCCGCAACCGAAGCAAGAAACTCAAAATTGTTCTCGTATTCGGAAATTCCGACGGCGGAACGGTTTGCGTCCAGGACGACCGCCACGCGGTCCACGGTCTGCGCCTCCATCTCCTTCACCATCAGCTGGCGCTTGGAGGCGGTCGATTTCCAGTGGATGAAGCGCATTTCATCGCCGTGACGGTAGGGCCGGACGCCGAAGAAATCCTTTCCGAGTCCGGCAAGAGCCAGCGGACGGCCCTCCTGTCCCGGCATGACCTTCCGGTTGCGGTGAAGCGGCAGGGAGTCGATCTCCACCGTCCGCGGAGACACAAGAATATCCCCGGGAAGCCGGAAAACCCGCCGGCGACGGAAAATTCCTGCCGGATCCCCTCCGCAGAGCACAATCCTGTTCAGGGTATAGTGTCCGCGATGGACAATCCGGACCGGACGCGGAAGAAACAGCGATTCTCTCGGTTTCAGGGAACGGACCGCCACATTGAGTCTTCCGTCCGGGAACAGTCCCCCCTTCTCGCAGATGGTTACGGACTGGCGCGAAAACGGCGAATCGTTCGTAATGCGCAGCGGCAGATTGGTCTTTGTATTGCAGGCGGTATCCACCATCGGTTCCCGCTCCACGCGAATCCGGTACAGCGAAAACTGCGCCATCAGAAAACTCGCCAGCGACACCGCGGAAAAAAACGAGGCAACCAGCGCCGAGGCCAGCCCGACGTTCACATACGCAACGCCGAGACTGATGACTGCCGCAAGAACAAAAAGCCCCCCGTGAACCGTCGGAAAAGCGAACATCAGCCCGGTGTTTCCTCATTCTCCAGTTTAATGGACTCGACAATCGAGTTCAGCACATTGCCCACCGACTTCCATTCCGCCTGATACCGCAGTTTCAGCCGGAGACGGTGACAGAACACCGCCGGCAGAATATCGCGGATATCCTTCGGCGTCACGAAACTGCGGCCGCGGTAGGCGGCGAGGCTCTGGGCGGAATGCATCAGCGCCAGCGAGGCGCGAGGACTGCAGCCGTTGGTCAGCGCAATATGATTGCGCGTCTCGTTCACAATGCGGATGATGTAATTTTTCACCTGCTCCGACACCCGGACCGTGCGGACCAGCGCCTGGCAGTGAACCACATCCGATCCTTTGATGACATACGAAATCGAACTCAGAGGATGGGAATTGGTCTGCGATGTAAGAATATCCCGTTCGTCCTCCGGTTTCGGATAGCCGATGCGGATCTGCATCATGAAGCGGTCGAGCTGCGGTTCGGGAAGCGGATAGGTGCCGTGATAATCCTCGGAATTCTGCGTGGCGATCACAAAGAACGGCTTCGGCAGCACATGTCCTTTCCCGTCGATCGTCACGACGGATTCCGACATGCACTCCAGGAGGCTCGACTGGGTGCGGGGTGTCGTCCGGTTGATCTCGTCCGCGAGGATCACATTGCCGAAAATCGGACCGGGGAGGAACTTGAAGGTCTGATTCTTTTCGTCGTACACGTTCATTCCGGTGATGTCGGAAGGCAGCATGTCCGGCGTAAACTGGATGCGCCGGTACTGGGCCTGGACAGATTTTGCAAGTGCCTGCGCCAGAATGCTTTTCCCGACTCCCGGCACATCTTCGATCAGCAGATGCCCGTCTGCGAACAGGCAGACGATCACATCGCGGATCACCTCCGGCTTGCCCTTGAAGACGATCGCGATGTTCTTTTCCAGATTGGTCACCGTCTGGCGCAGGAACTCGAACGTGTAGCCGGAATTTTCGTTCTTGACCTCCTCCACGACGGACTGGGACCCGAAGCCGGAATTGTCCGGATCATTGAACACCATCATGACGCTGCCGATCTGGATCACATCCAGATGTTTGATCTGTTTCTTCCGGATCGGGGAGGAATTGACAAATGTTCCATTGGCGCTGTTGAGATCCTCCACCGCCATATTGCCCGGCGCGCCGGTAATTCTCAGATGGTGGCGGGAAACATTCCGATCGTCGAGAACGATATCGCAGTCCGAATCCCGTCCGACGATCATGCCGTCGCTGTCAATCACGATTTCCCTTCCGGCGCCGTATCCCTCCTGGATGGTGAGGGTCGGCAGATTTAAATATCGGGACGTGTTGCTCATTTGTTGTGCCGAATCCTTTCTAAAAACATTTTCGGGCGGATCTCCATCCGTCCGGAGAGTTCTTCCAAAAAAATCTCATCGAACTATACCAACCATTTCCCCTTTTTTCAAGTTTGAAGAAAAGAAAGTTAAGATTTTCTAACCGTTTTTCCTTTCCTGCGACGATTTTCCCGGTGGAATTTTCCCCTTTCCACCTCCCCTCTGAAACCGGAGAACATTTGCATTTCCTGAAATTGATGTTATTGTATACCAACCACATAACATTCGAGGAAAGGACCATGAAAACAAAACTCCAAGTTCTGGGAGCACTGCTGATCGCCGCGGGGATCTGCCTTCCGGCCGCCCTGCCCGCAGCCGACGCGAAAAAAGCCCCCGCTCCCGCGCCGAAGAAAGCGGCCCCCAAAAAGCCGTCCAGAGATGAAATCACCAAGCGCGTCCGCAGGGAGAATCCTCCGCCGAAACTGCCGGTCAAAACCGGTGTTCAGATCTCCTTCCAGCTGGTGTCCGGCGCAACGGTCCGGGGAAAACTGGAGAAGGTCACTCCAAACGGACTCAAAATCAATGACGGCGTTTTCACCTTCCTGCAGAGAAAAGACACCATCACGCTGAAGGACCGCGCTCGCTTCTATAAAGAGGATTACGACCTCTTCATCAAAAAAGAGGTTGACAAAATCATGAACCCGATCAAAGTGGACTCCTCGGGCAACAAAAACAGCATTGCAAAGCCCGGTGACAAACGCTTCCCGAAAACAACCAAGAAAGCAACCTCCGAACTGAACAAGAAGGATTGAGTGCCTTCCGGTTCCGGAAAATAATGAAACGGGGAACGCCGATTCCTGAAATGGAACGCGTTCCCCGTTTTTTTGCCGTCAGCTGCCGGAGGGGAAAAGGAGTTTCGAGAGTTTTTCCGCCAGCTCCGCGGCACCGGATGCGTTCGGATTGATTTTATCGCGGGAAAAGAAGGTATCGGACGGAAGAAGAGTTGTGCCGTCGATCACGCGCATGCCGTTTGCCTCGCCGAACGCCCGGATGGCTTCCCGGTAGGGCGCTGTTGCGGAACCGCCCTTCAGCGGCGTCACCAGGACCACGGGAGTTTCCGGCTGCCGGCTGCGGAAAGTCTGGAAAAACCGTTCCAGATTCTTTTTGAAGACCGGAAGAGTCGTCCCGCTTTTCCAGTCGTGGGTTCCGGTCATCACGAGAAGGAGATCCATCTTCAGGGGCGCGAGAAACTCCGCATGCCACGGAGTCAGAAGTGTTTCAGGCATTGCGACATTGACGAGTTCCCAGTTTCCGGCACGGCCGAGCAGATACGGGAAAGAGTTCTGAACAGGCTGCAGCACACCGCCCTGCGCAATGGAATCCCCGTACAGGACAATCCGTTTCCCGAGAGGTTTCGGGGTGCCGAATTTCGCGCGGTCGGAAACGGTGACGCCGAGAAGTTCCACGGAATCGCCGGAAGGGAGGATCACCTCGTATTCGTGCATGGTGCCGTCCGCCGGAATGCGGAAGGAGAGATCCCTGCGGAAATAGCGGGTGCGTTTCCGGTTGTCCACCGTGAAGGTGTTTTCGGGCTTGAATTCACCGTCGATCAGGAAGATGCCGGTGCTTTCCATCGGGACATCGGGATGGTGGAGACCATTGTAGCGGACTTTGATCCGGATGCTCCGGCTGTCGGTTTTGAATCGGATCCGTCCGCCGGGATTGTCGTGTTCGAGATGGTTCCGGTGCGGAATCAGACGGCTGAACACCATTCTCTGATTCCGCCGCGGCCCCTCCACAAACGTTTTCGAGACAAATCCCGCATACTCCAGACGGGGATCATCCAACGGGATCTCCAGCGCAGCCAGCGGCAGGAACACCGAAAGCAGAAGCGGGATCAGGAGTGCGCGCATCATGCTTTCCCATCCAGAAAATAACCGGTCATGGAGCTTTTTGCAACGATTTTTCCGGAGGCGTTGAAGATCTCCACATCGCAGACGCAGATGCTTTTCCCGGCATTGACGACCCGGGCAACCGCTTTCAGACTCTCCCCCGAACCGGGACGAAGATAGGAGATGGAACTTCCCAGCCCGACGCACGGACGCCCATAGGAGTTCGACGCGCCGGCAAACGCAAGATCGCAGAGCGTGAACAACGCGCCGCCCTGTACGATTCCAAGTCCGTTCATTGAATGCTCCGTCACCCGGAGTTCCGCCTCCGCGTATCCCTCCCGCACCTCGGTCAGACGGATTCCGTTGTACGCGCAGAACCGATCCTCCCTGTTCAACCGTTCCATGACAGCATTGCAGTCCACCATTTTTTCACCTTTTCCTTCTGTTTCCTGAAGCTGTTCCGGCGGAGCGCGGCCGCACCACGCGGTCTCTCCGCCGGACATTCAAGCGTATTTTCGTTTCAGCATTCTGAGATACGGTGCGGGATCGGCGCACGCCTTCCCGGTCGCGATCTTCAGAAGTTCCGACGTACTGTATTTTGCTCCGTACACATGAATCCGGGTCCGGAGCCATTCCCGGAGCGGAGCATAGTTGCCCGCCGCGATCTCCTGCGGAATCTCCGGATTCTCTTTGAGCGCCGCCTCCCAGAGCTGCGCCGAAATCACATTGCCCATCGCATAGGACGGGAAGTATCCGAATTCGCCCATTGCCCAGTGGACGTCCTGAAGCACGCCTTCCGTATCGGAGCGGACCTCGATTCCCAGCAGCTCTTTCATGCCGCAGTTCCAGGCGTCGGCGAGATCCGCAACCTTCAGACGGCGTTCCAGAAGAGCCTTTTCCAGTTCATAGCGCAGAATGATATGCAGATTATAGGTCAGCTCGTCCGCCTCCACGCGGATCGGCGACGGCTCCGCGAGATTGAGCGCCGCAAGGAAACGCTCCATCGACACCCCTTCCAGCGCGGAAGCATACAGTTTCCGCACCCGCGGATACCAGAATTCCCAGAACTCCGGCGACCTCGCCACCAGATTCTCCCAGAGCCGCGACTGCGATTCGTGCATGGAAAACGAAGCCCCGTCGCCGAGCGGAGTCCGCGCATATTTTTTGTCGATTCCCTGCTCATAGAGTGCATGGCCGCCCTCGTGGACCGAGCTGAACAGTGCGGAAAACGGCTTCCCCGGAAAGACTTTCGTTGTGACTCGCACGTCGTAGAGACCGATCGACGTTGTAAACGGATGAACAGACCGGTCCTGGCGTCCATGCTTCCAGTCGTATCCCATCCGGGAGAGAACCTGTTCCGTCAGGGCAATCTGCTTCGAGGCGGGATAGCGCCCGTCGAAAAAGGAAAGATCGGGTTTCGTTTTTTTCAACGCGCTGCGCAGAATCGCCGTCTGCTCTTTTTTCAAACGGGAGAAGACACGGTCCAGATCGGCGCAGGTTGCCCCCTCGTCAAACCGGTCGAGCAGCGGATCGCAGGGATGCGCATACGGCTCAAAGAACGAGAGATATTCAAACTTCAGCTCCAGAAGTTCCTGCAGATGAGGGGCAAACCGGCGGAAGGACTGTTCCTCCCGGGCGCATTCCCACGCGGTATTGGCGCGGGAACAGGCTTCGGCGTTTCTGCGGACCCAGGAAGAGGGAGTCCGGCGTTCCCGTTCGAATTCCCGGCGGACCTTCCCGATCAGGCGGGCGTCGTCCGAATCGGGATCAAGGGAAGCGCTCCGGGCGTCCAGACGGTCGATCAGATGCCCGAGCTCGGAGGAGACCGACTTTGCATGCGCGACTTCCTCCAGCGTTGCAAGCTGGAAGGCGCGGGATTCGATGGAACCGGGAGCCATGCAGGTCCGCATATCCCAGTCGAGAAGCGCCGCGGCGGCGTGGAGATCGGAAATCGTCCCGAGGAGTGTTTTCAATTTTTCCAGATCATTTTCAAAGCTCATGCGTTCTCTACTCCCATTGATAGGTGTTGAAATTGCCTTGCAGACGGCGTTCGAGAATCCACGAAACCGGCGTCAGGAGACGCGACATGGCGTCGAACGGAAGCGTGCTGCGGAGAAGTTCCGCCCGGACGCGGACATCGAAACTGTCATTCTGCCAGCGATAGATGCCGGAGGCGTTCAGGGAGACCAGTCCGCCGTCGCTTCTCAGATCCCGGAAGGAAAGGTGGTCGTTTTCGAGTTTGAAATCTCCGCTGATCCGGGTGATGGAGCCGAAGCTGTCCAGCGACCATACCCGTCCGATGATCCGGAGAAAACTTCCAAGGATCGGAACAGTCCAGAGATTGCTCCCCCGGACGGTCATCCCGCCTCCGCCGTTCAGAAGCAGATGTCCGCGACGGTTGTAGGAAAGGGCCGCATCCAGATCCACCGAACAGGTTGCGTTCCGGTACTCCTCCGGCGGAGCAGCGGAATCGGGATTGAAACTTTTCAGCATGGAATAGAGATTGGCGGAGGTCAAACGCGCACTGACGTTTCCTTTCCGCGTATCGAAATCATAAAGATAGTCCATCTGCAGACGGCCTTCGCTGAAATGCGCTTCGCCGCCGCGGAAGGAGACGGTGTTGTCGGCATAATGGAGCGCCGCATCGACATCGTCGATCCGGATTCCCTGCCAGCGGCAGGAGCCGTTGGAGATCACCGCATGGAAACGGCTTTTTGTCTCGTCGGCATAATTCAGAACACCGTTTGCCTCGACACGCATCGGATACGGGAAGTCGATGTACTCGCTGCCCCATCCCGGATACAGGGAACGGATCATGTCATTGCCGACGATCGTGCTGGAAAGCTGGAAATTCAGTATCCCGTCCGGTTTCTCGAAGGAGAGATTCCGGCGGGAGGGGACATAGTCCGCGGACATCGACATCTTTCCTTCGGCGGTTTCCAGAATCACATCCGGCAGAATCAGACGGTTCTCGGCGTCAATGATAAACCGCGCCGCTCCGTAGCGGAACGGGATCTTCTGATATGCAAAATCCCGGATGACGACGCTGCCGCTCAGAAAGTAGAAAGGTTCGGCTCCGTAGTCGGCATAGAGATCCGCCGACAGCTCCACGGTATTCGGCGCGGACGGCCATTGAAGATTGCGCGTCAGGCTTGTGACAAACTCCTTGTGCGACTTGCCGAGCGCTTCGATCATGTATCCGGGCGATCCCGAACAGACCACGCTGGCGGAAAGCGTGCGCGCGGAAGGTTCGCAGAACAGATGCCCGGTCACGCGCGATCCGTCCGGGAGAACCGCCTCCATCTTTTCCGCGCGGATCGTGGACGTGGTGAACATCACCGTCGATTCCAGAGACTTCAGAACGATTCCCTTCACCTGAAGATCGTTCAGGCGGACCCGGAACTCCCCGGCAAGATCGCGAACCTTGTGAAGAGGAAATGCCAGCGATCCCTGAAACGCGATATTGGTCCGGCTGGCGGGAGTCCGCAGAATCACATTTTCCCGGAGCAGTGCGGAAATTTCCGGAGAAAGGAGTTTCTCCAGTTCCGCGGCTCCCGCATTTCCGTTCAGGGTTGCCCGGAACTGTTCATCGGAGAGGAGGAAAGTTCCCCGGATGGAGCCGCCCTCCTTCAAGGCCGCGTTCAGAAGCGAACCGGAAAACGAGCGGCCGTCGGCGATCACGTTGAGCGAAAGATCCCGGAAATCCAGATTGTGAATATTCAGGTGGGGAAAACGGACGTTCAGCCGTCCCCGGCAGCTGTGGCCGGAAAGAGAAAAATTCTCCAGCGTTCCCTCAAACGAAACGGTTTCCTTGTCGATTCTGATATTTTCCATGATGCTCTGCCGGAGGGAGTCGTCCAGCAGCAGAATCAGATCCGAAATGCGGCAGACTCCCTTCACCTGGCCGGTGGCCGCGTTTCCGCCGCCGTCGTATGTTCCGGACGCGGCAATGAAAAATCCGTTCCCGAGATCAATCCGGACGCGGTCCAGTGAAACGATCCCGTCTTTCAGCGAGGCCTCCTCCTCGACGGATTCGATCCTCAATCCGCCGTAGCGGAATGCCGGAATCCGGAACGACGCCGTGGCCGAGGTCTGTTTGAAATCGGTCATGTTGATCCGGAATTCCAGTTTGCAGGAGGGCTCCTCATGGAATCTTTTTTCATGAATTCTCTGCAGGGAGTAGAGAACTTTTCTTCGTACCGCAAGGGGAATCGTCCGGACAAAAGAGACATAAGGGGAGAGTGCGGGTTCCGGAGCCGCATTTCCGGAACGCGGCGGATCTCCGGTTTTCTCCGAGTCCCGTTCTCCGGTAAGGGAGGCGCAGAGTTCGTTAATCCACATTGCGCCGGAATAGTGAAGCAGATTGTCGACCGTGCCGTGCATGGAGAAACGGACTCCGTTCAGCGATCCTTCCGCCCGGGAGACCCGGATCTCGCCCGGCGCACCCGACAGAGAAGCATTCACATTGGAAATCACAAGCCGGTCGTACCGTCCCTCCATACCGGATTCCGGGAAGAGCGGAAACGCGGCATACCCCTGGGCGATTTCGAGAGCGAAGGGAAACAGGACTCCCCGGAAAACCAGCAGAGGAGCAAAATCAATCCGGACCCGTTCAGCGGAAAACTCCGGCAGTTCCGTTCCGCCCGTCAGACGGACTCCGGTGCAAACGACGCCGTTCCAGATTCCCGCCCGGAGAGAATCCATCTCCAGACGGTATCCGTACTTCTCCGCCGACTGCTCGATTCTGCGGATCACGGACTCCGGCAGACCGCGTGTTTCAAAACAGAAATCCGCAATGGCGAACAGCAGCAGAAACGCCGTGAACACCACCAGTGCCCAGCGGAGACGGCGGCTTTTGAAACAGGCTCGGATCAGAGACATTTTTTCCCTTGCGGTCTTTCCGGTTCAGTCGGCCCGCCCGAATCGGAGCCGTCCGCGGCGGACCCTTCCGGACGGTCTGATAATTTGCCTCCGGAAACAGGAAATTACAAATGCTTTCCCCGAAAAACAGCTTCATTTCCGGATTTTTTTTAAAACGGCCTTTTTCTCCGGTTGATTTCAGGAAAAAGAAGCACTATATTTCCGAACTTTAACTTTTGATGGAGTTTCAGGGAAAAATGAGCGCACCGGTATACCGAAGAGTGTTGTTGAAAATCAGTGGAGAATCCCTTCAGGGGAGCAAAGGGCACGGATACGATCCGGAAGCCGTGGCCTCCGTGGCTGCGCGGATCCGGGAGGCTCTTGATTCGGGCGTTGAAATCGCCCTTGTCGTCGGAGCGGGAAACATCTGGCGCGGACTGGCGAATTCCAAAGGAGGAATGGACCGCGTCACGGCGGATCAGATGGGAATGCTCGCGACAGCAATGAACGCGCTCTGTCTGAAGGAGGCATTCCGTCAGGCGGGCGTTGCCTGTGCAGTGCACTCCGCGGTCGGAATGGAACCGTTCCTGCCGCGCTACAACCGGGATGAAGCGCTCCGCGAACTCGCGGAACATAAACTTGTCCTGTTCGCCTGCGGAACGGGATCGCCGTTTTTCACGACCGACACCACCGCCGCGCTCCGGGCTCTGGAAATCAACGCCCAGGCGCTGCTCAAGGCGACAAAAGTCAACGGGATCTACACGGCCGATCCGAAAAAGGATCCCGCCGCGACCCGTTTTGAAACCATCTCGTTTCCGGAGGTTCTCTCCAGAAAACTGGCGGTCATGGACGCCGCCGCGTTTTCGCTCTGCTCTGAAAACGGACTGCATATTGTGGTGTTCGACTTCGATGAACCGGGCGCTCTGCTCAAAGTCCTCCACGGAGACAACTCCGTCGGAACCGTGGTTTCCTAAATCCGGATCAAACGATATAAAACAGGAGAAAAAAATGACGGACGAAATGCTGCTGCTCGTAGACGAAATGGAAGAAAACATGCAGAAGGCCCAGGACGCGATGAAAAACGACTTTGCGGCCATCCGCACCGGGAAAGCCTCTCCCGCCCTTGTCGAAAACATCACGGTGGAATACTACGGAGCCAAGTCCCGGATCCGCGACATTGCGGGAATCGCGACGCCGGAAGCTCGCCTGATCACCATTCAGCCCTGGGACCAGAGCGCGGTCAAATCCATTGAAAAAGCCATTCAGGAATCCAATCTCGGAATCTCTCCGGTCAGCGACGGCCGCGTGATCCGTCTTCCGATTCCGCCGCTCTCCCAGGAACGCCGCCAGATGCTCGGCAAACAGGTCAAGAGCCGTGCGGAGGAAGCCCGCGTCGCCGTCCGCAACATCCGCAGAGACGCCAACGAAACCGCAAAGAAGGCACAGAAAGCCTCCGAAATCACCGAGGACGAACTCAAGGACATGCTCGAAAAAATCCAGAAAATCACCGACAAGAGCATCGCCCAGATCGACGCCCTGATGGAGGACAAGGAAAAAGAACTCATGGCGTTCTGACCTCCTTTCCATGAACAGGACATTGTTCAGACGCTCCTCCTTTTATCTGCCGGCGGCACTTGCCGCCGGTGCTTTTCTCCTGCGCATGATCGCGGGACTTCAACTTCTCCGCGGGGATCCCTCCGCGTTTGCGCCTCCCGCTTCAACGGATATGGCCACCTACCGGACCATCTCCGAGCAGATTCTCAACGGGCATTTTCCTGATGTTTTTTATTATCAGCCGTTTTATTATTCTGTATTTCTGCCTCTGGCGCAATGTCTGACGGGGCCGTCCGGATTCATGGTGGTTCTGGCGCAGTCGCTCTGCGGAGCGGCGGCAGTCTGGTTTGCCGCGCTCTCCGGGTGGATCCTCGGGGGAAAGAGGGCCGGAATCTTTGCCGGACTGCTGCTGGCGTTATCCGGACTGGCGGTTCTGTATACGCCATACCGTCTGATCGCGGTTTCCCAGCTCTGCTGGTTCACGCTGCTGCTGTATCTGACTCTGCGGGCGATGTTCCGGGGAGGAGCGGTCCGCTGGTTTGCGGCGGGAGTGGTTCTCTCCATTGCGATTCTCTCCCGCGGAAATGCGCTGATTTTTCTGATTCCGCTGCTCCTTGCCTGTTTCTGGGGAGAGCGGAAATTCCGCCGGGCGACGCGGATGCGGACTGCCGTCTGCGCGGCATGGATTCTTCTTGGAACCTGGCTGCCCCAGATTCCGTTCATGGCGGTCAACACGATTCATACCGGAACGCTGAGCGGGCCGAGTACGGCGGGAAGCGCGGTCCTTGCGCTCGGAAACACGAAAGAGGCGCCGCCGGGCGGACTCGAATATCCGGACTCCTTCCAGATCTGGACGGAAAATGCGGAACAACGATCCGTTCCGATGCGGATCTTCGACTGGTTTCTGGAAGAACCTCTGGCCTTTCTGGAACTCTCCTTCCGGAAATGTTTTCTTTTCTGGAATTGTTTCGACATACCGAACAACATCAATCCGGAGTTCAGCCGGAGCCGGAGTGCGCTTCTGCGGACAGTGCCGCTGATTCCAAGCGGAATTCTCCTTGTTCTTGCGCTGGCGGGAATGGCGGTTGCCGGAGTTGCGGGACACCACCGGAAAAAAATGATGCTGTTTCTTCTTTTCCTGCTTCTCTACTGGCTTGCGACGGCGGGATTTTACAATCTCGGACGGTTCCGCCTTCCGGCGTTCGGTTTTTTCGCCATTGCGGGAGCTCTGTTTCTGGACGAACTGATTCGCTCGTTCCGGAGGAAGGAATACAAACGGCTGTTTCTTTACGATGCCTCCGCGCTTCTCGCAGCATTTTTCCTGGTGTATCCCGGATACGACCTGTACCGGGAAACGGCGGAAGCGCCGCTGATGCGTCTGGCGCGTCCGAACGGGGTCCGGGTGGCGTTTCCGGACGGATCGTATCTGATTTACGATCACGGGCCGGCCTCCTTCGGCGGCTGGAATGCGGTCCGCGGCGACAATTTCATAAAAACGTTCTCCGAATCCGGCATTCCCCCTTCCCGCTTCGTAACGTTTTCCATTGCGCTTCTGAAAACGGCGGAGTATCCGCCGGCGGAACTCATTGTCAACGGAGTCCGGCAGAGTCTGGAAGGTCTTCAGCCGGGCCGGACGGCCTTTGTTTCGCTCCGTCTGCCCCGTCCGGAGAACGGCGAATACCGCATCACGCTTTCGGGCGCGGTTGCGGCGGTTGCCGATCTCCAGAGGGAATACGGACGGACCCTCTCCGCCGGACGCCCCATGCCGTATGAGCTGCTGGTCCGGATCCGGACGGAGAAGCCGGCGGCCGGTCAGTGACCGCCGCAGTGACAGTTTCCGCCGCGGGAGTGTTCCTCTCCGTGTTCGTGACTGTGATGGTCGCAGGTGAACTGCGGATCGGTTTTGAGTTCGCCCTTCAGATAATCTCCGGCGGACTGGATCACATCGCCCTGCACGCCGCCGACGAATTCAATTCCGGCGTCTTTCAGCATTTCCTGCGCGCCGGGGCCGATGCCTCCGCAGAGCAGGACCTTCACGCCGAGCTCCTTCAGGAATCCGGCGAGAGCGCCGTGACCGTGCTCGCCGGTCGGGACTTTTTTCATTCCGTTGATTCTTCCATCCACGATCTCGAAGAGCGTGAATTCCGGGGTTTTCCCGAAGTGCTGAAACACCTGACCGTTTTCCGAGGTCACCGCCAATTTGAATTCCGTCATAGCAGACTCCTTTCCTGAATGTCCTCCGCGCGGGATCCGGGTCCTCCGGACGTTCCGGCGGAGACGGAATGGTTTATTCCAGTTCCAACTCTTTTTCCATGGTATTGAAATTCCGGCATCCGTCCTGCGTCACGACAACGAGATCCTCGAGGCGGATTCCGCCCCATGCCGGATGATACAGTCCCGGCTCCACGCTCACGACATTTCCCTTCCGGAGCGGCTTCCGGTTCAGCGGGGAGACCCGCGGCCCTTCATGAATCTCCAGTCCGACGCCGTGTCCGAGTCCGTGAATAAAGCCGCAGGGAATTCCGTCCGCGGTATGTCCGGTCTGAAAACCGTCGGCGGCCATGGACTCCGCGGCGGCGAGATGCACTTCGGCGGCGCAGACACCCGCCCGGATCATCTTCCGGGCAATCTCTCCGGCTTTCCGGACGGAGAGGAACGCCTTCCGGACCACGGGTTCCGCAAATCCTTTGCAGAAGGTTCGGGTCATATCGCCCCAGTATCCGGTGGAATCGGAACGGGGGAAGATGTCGACGACAATCGGCTTTCCCGCCGCGATCGGCCCCCATCCGAGATTGTGCGGCTGCGACGCATTCCATCCGCAGGCCGTAATCGTCTGCGACGCCGTATATCCGCGTTCCTTCAAAAGGCCTTCGATTTCCGATCGGAGCATTTCGCAGGTGAAGATCCGTCCCCCGTGGCGGAGAAAACCTTTTGCATTCACCTTTGCCTCCCGGATCCGGTCGCGAGCGTAGCACATAGCCTCTTCCGTCACCCGTTCCGCCTCGGCGATGTTTGCGATTTCGGACGCGGTTTTCACTTCCCGTTTCGGGAAGAAGGCCCCGGGAAGCGCCTTGACCGGAATTCCCCGGGCGCGCAGCGAATCCGCCAGAGCAAGCGGAAAGTCGGAAGGGACGTTCCAGCAGGAAATTCCGGTGCGTTCCGTCAGATTCACCAGAAGCGCAAGATCGGAACGGTCGGGAGAATCCGCGTCGAGGAACTCCTCCCGGCTGAAGACCCGGACCTTTTTCGATGCCTCCGATTTCGCCCGTCCATATTCCAGCGGAGAGAGGATCAGTCCTTTTTCCCTTCCGGCTTCAAAATAGAGAACGCCGTCAGGAGCGTTGAATCCGCCGGCGTACAGCAGATCCGCGCAGACCGACGGCGAAGCGGCGATCAGGCGGCCGGAACGATTTTTCATTTCAAAAACTCCTCTGTTCAACTTGCAAAACCATCAAAAAACCTGTATACTATACCGCAAAAAATGAAACAGGCAAGAGCCGTTTGAAAACCACCTCCAACAAAAACAGGAAAAAGCATGTCGTTTTTATCTTCCCTCGCCGCAGTTCTTGTGATCTCCTATCTTGCGGGATCGCTTCCATTCGGGTTCATCATCGGGAAATGCCACGGTCTGGACATTCGCAGGGAAGGCAGCGGCAACATCGGAGCGACCAATGTGACACGGGTGATCGGGCCGTGGTGGGGAAAACTCTGCTTCCTGCTGGATTTTCTGAAAGGACTGTGTCCGGCTGCTGCGGCGGTCCTGCTGGTCAAACACGGCGTTCTGGAAGATCCGCACCACCTGCTTCCGGCGGCGGCGACTCTCGCGGTCGTGCTTGGACACATCTACCCGGTGTTTCTGAAATTCAAGGGGGGGAAAGGAATCGCAACTGCGGCAGGAGCGATTTTCCCGCTCTGTCCGGCGGCGGTGATTCTCGGTTTTCTCTCCTGGGCAGTGGTCTTTCTGATCACGCGCTATGTTTCGCTGGCGAGCATCACGGCGGCGCTTGTGCTGCCCGCAACCGCGGCGATTCTTCATTTCTTCCATCTTCCCGGAGCGACCCGTTCGCTTCCCTCGGTCATTCTTTTCATTCTGCTGGGCATTCTGGCGATTTTAAAACATCTTTCCAATATCAAACGGCTGCTGAACGGAACGGAAAGCCGGTTCAGCAAAAGCGACAAAAGGGGGTAGAAGATGAAAAAAATTACGATTCTCGGCGACGGCGGATGGGGAACGGCTCTTGCACTGACCACTCTGCGGAACAACGCGGAAACCACGCTCTGGGGCCCCTTCGAAGACAATATTGAAGCGATCCGCTCCACCCGCAAGAACCGTTTTCTTCCGGGAGTCGACCTTCCGGAGAATCTGAAGGCGACCTCCTCCATTGCGGAGGCGGTCCGGGATGCGGAAATTGTGATTCTTGCGTCCCCCTCCCAGTTCATGCGCGGGACGCTGAATATGTTCCGGGAATACTTTGTTCCGGAGCAGATGGTCCTTGTGAATGTGGCGAAGGGAATTGAGACGGATACGCTGAAATGCATGCATGAAATCTGCGCGGAAATTCTCGGGGACAACCTCAAATATGTGACACTCTCCGGACCGAGCCATGCGGAAGAGGTGGCGCGAGAAATTCCGACCGCCGTGGTTGCGGCATCGGAAAACACCGGTCTGGCCAAACTCGTGCAGGAAACCCTCATGACACGCAATTTCCGAGTCTATACCTCCCGGGATATCATCAGTGTTGAGCTTGGAGGAGCGCTCAAGAATGTCCTCGCGATCGCCGCCGGAATCCTGGACGGCATGCAGCTCGGAGACAATCCCAAAGCAGCGCTCATGACCCGGGGCATCGCGGAAATGGCGCGTCTGGGCGTCGCTCTCGGAGGGAAGCGCGAAACTTTCGCGGGCCTTTCGGGAATCGGAGATCTCATTGTCACCTGCATGAGCCGTCACAGCCGCAACCGCCATGTCGGCGAGGAGCTCGGACGGGGAAAAACGCTCGAACAGATCTCTTCGGAAATGGGAATGGTGGTTGCCGAAGGAGTCAGGACCGCCATCTCCGCACACATGCTCGCCCAGCGGAAAAGCTGCGACACCCCGATCATCAACGCAGTCTTCAACGTGCTCTACAACAATCTTTCCGCAAAGGACGCCGCATACGCCCTGATGACCCGCGAAGCCCGCGACGAAGAGGATTGATCCCCGCTCCCTTTCCTCTTCACTTCCGGGGAAACAGCGCCACATGCGGAACGGTGCGGCCGATGGCGAGCCAGTCCCGTTCGAAATCGGTTTTGAAGTCTCTCACGTCGTCGAGAACGCTCTGCGGAGCGTATTCGAAAAGGCCGGATTCCTCCAGATTGCGGCGGGTGGACGCCATATATTCCGGATCATCGGTGGCAAAATGGAGAACGCCGCCCGGTTTCAGGACACGGAACAGCTGCGCGGTGAAATCGGCCGCCATCAGACGGTTTCCCTTGTGCTTGTGCTTCGGCCACGGGTCCGGACAGAGAATGTGAATCCGGTCATAGGATCCGTCGGCGGAGATCAGCGAGATCAGATGCCGGGCCTCAACGCGCAGCAGTTCCAGATTCTCCACGCCGTTGCGGCGGGCGAGTTTTTCCACTTTGCGGAGCCGTCCCAGCATCACATCGGCGCCGAGGACCAGAGCCTCCGGCTTCGACTTTGCGAGTGCCACGGTGAATCCGCCGCTTCCGCAGCCGAGATCCAGCTCCACGCGGCGGCCGGATTCCATGGAAAGGACATCGTCCATCAGACAGTAACGGGTATTGAGAATGTGAATCACGAAAAACTCCCTTATTTTCCCGGTCTGGAAGATTTCCGGGCAGGTTCAAACGGTGCGGCGGTCAGGATTTCGAAGACCTGAACCGGCATCTCATAGCAGACATCCTTTCCGGCGGAGAGGAAGCGGCGGACGATTCCGGCGGGATCCCCACCCTGCACGGACGGACGCCCGACAACGGCAGCATTCAGCTGAAAAACCACGGTCGAAGCATCGTTTTTCAAGCGGTGAAAAACCAGACTTCTCCGGACGCCGAAGCAGTCGGTCACGACCAGTTCTCCGAAGGGCGGTTCCATCTCCTTGTAGTGCGAACGGGGGAACGCATCCTGCGAGTAACGGTATGAGAGGGCGGAAAGCAGCGACGAGACCCCCTGCCCCGAGATCTTCCGCGTTCCGGCCGCATCCTGAAACGGCTGACGCGGATCGTTCCGGGAGATGGACCAGACCGTCCGGTCCGGAAGTTCTCTCCAGAGAATGGAAAGCGCTCCGGCGATCTGTTCAAACACCGGCGCCTTCAGCCAGGAGCCGGGAACCGGATGGTAATCTTCAAAAACGCTCGGAGTCAGGAAAACGACCGGTTCTCCGTCGGCTCCGCGAACCGCGAGATAGCGTCCGCTCGGGACTCTCTGATCGGGCGGCGTGGTATCGTCGGGGAGGAAATGACCGCGCCCCATCACCAGATCCAGCAGCACAGCTCCGTCCCTGTTTTTCAGTTCGACCCGGACTCCGGGCACCGCCGTTCCAAACCCTTCGGAAAACGTGCGGAGACGCAGCATGGTCTTCTCGTCGACCGGCGAGATTCTCTTCAGCGGACGGATCGTTGCAAGAGCCTCCAGAAACGAAGCGACCTTCGCCGGTTCCGCCGGCAGGCCGCGCTCCACGACCACCCAGTTCCCGTCCTGTTTTTTCAGTGTTGCGGAAACGTTGCGCCAGGAAAGGCGGAATTGTGCCGCCTCTTCGATTTTAAGTTTCGGGAGAAGATTCGCGGTCTCCACCCTCACACTCGCCAGCCGGCGCGTCTGAAGCCGATGAATCACCGCAACGGCCGCCAGCGCGCAGACCGCGGCCAGGAACAGAATCGGAATCACTGTTTTTCGCTTCATTTTTTACGACGTCCTGTTGAAAGTCGAATCACGGACCATGCGATTCCGATCAGAGCCAGAATCGCCGGAACCACGACGATGTTCACTGTTTTGATCCGGGTATCGAGACGGTCCAGATCGGTTTTCAGGTTCGAGCGCATCTCCTTGAGTTCGCGCCGGGCAGCGGCCACCTTGAGCTGGAAGGAGCGCATCTCGTTGCGGCGTTCCGCCGCGCCCGGTCCGCCCGGATCCGCCTCGGCGGCGCGTTTCAGGGTATTCAGGCGCGCCTGCGCCCGGGTGAACTCCCGTTCCAGTTCAAGAATCCGGTTTTTATAACGCAGTTCGGCTTCCGCCTTCAAGGTGTTGATTTTTGTCAGAGGACGGCTCATCGGGACGCGGTTGCGGATCGACGCAAGCATCCGGGATCCGGTCAGGCTTTCCATGACGTTCTGGAGCATCGCCACGTTGTCGTTGGAGCGGCGGTAGGCGCGCTGGCCGAACGAATCGCTGTACGCGGTCACGCAGACATCGTTGAAAAGCATGTCGGAATCGGAAAACAGGTAGACTTCCGCATCGCGTGTTCCTTTCGCCAGGTGAATCTGTCCGGCCGGGACTGCGGAGCGGTCCGGTGCGCCGGAGGGAAAGGCGGTCGGCAGTTTCCCGGTGATGCGGAGCGCCAGCGGATACTCCGTCCCGGAGGCTTTGAAATTCTTGATGATCAGCTCCGGACGGTTCCCGAGCAGAGAACTGACGATCTGCGACTCCTTCGACGAACTCAGAAGAATCTCATATTCCATTCCTTCCCGCGGCATGAGATGGAAAAATCCGCAGAAATACATGGAAATCGCATTCAAATTTGCAAACAGCGGATTGGTCCGCGAGATCCGTGCGGGCGCAAGATTCAGCGCGGCGGGATTGGTCACCATCCGGTCCGGCAGCGTCTTGCGGTACGCGGAGACCATGTCCGCCACCATCATTGACGGATTCCAGCCGACTCCCCAGGCCGGCAGAAGCGGCTGAAGATTCGATTCGGTCTTCTCCAGAAGAGAGTAGTCCGAACGGGATTTCAGAACGGCGTAAAACGACCGGGAATCCAGAAAAACCGCCGCTCGCCCGCCGCGGAGAAGATACTGATCTATCGCATACAGCGCCCGAGGACTCAGCTCCACCGGATTCACCAGCAGAAGCGCCTTCACCTCCGGCGGAATGGACGGAACATCGGAAGGCAGTTCCCGCAGTTCGTAGTTGCGGGCGAGTTCCGACATGGAGTACCACGGCGGTTCCATCCGGACCGGACCGTCCGCCGCGGTCTGGCGGAGCTTGGAAAGATCCGGCCGGATCCCGAGAAGTTTGAACGGGGAAATCACTCCGATCACCGGCCGCTCATCCGACGCGGCGCTGAGGACAATCCGCGCGATGTCGTATTCCAGCTGCATCTCCTGCTCCGGCGCAAGGAACGGAATCGCCGCGACGGAGTCCGCTCTTGTTGCGGAAACGCCGAGGAAGAGCCGGTCGCCCGCCGCGGTCTGGCGGGGCGGCACCGAATCCATCATTGCGGCTTCCTCGTCGATCGAGTCCTGTTCCGGATCAATCACCACCAGCGAAATTTTCCCATTGGATGCGGCGGCGAACTCCTCCAGCAGCCAGCGGACGCGTTCCGCGTATTTCCGCAGAGACTCCGGCATCGCGGGATTCGAGATCGACGCATAGAGCCGAAGCGTCACCGGCTTGCCCGGATCGGCCGCAATCCGGGCCGCCGCAGGCGAAATCGAATACGCGCGGTCGGAACTCACATCCACACGGGTCTTCCAGGTTCCCGCGATCACATTCAACGCAATGACCAGAATCAGGGCATAGAGACTTTTTCCTGCAAGTCTTCGCAGAGCTCTCCGCAGCGCCCGGTCGGCAAACGCCCCCGGCGCGGTCAGCGTCACGAATCCCGACGACGCGAACTCCAGCACAAAACAGGTCAGAGCCAGAAACAGCCCGGTCAGCGACACGGCATAAACCGCCTCGGCACTGTCGATCAGCCCTTTCTGACACCCTTGAAAATTCGGCAGGAAGGAACACGCGGCAATCGACGCGATCAGCCACTCCGGCAGCCAGGAGGACGCCATCGACAGCAGCGACGGCAGTCCGGCAAACAGAAACACCCCGCACAGAAACACAGACAGCAGAAAACTCGCCGTCTGACTGCGCGACAGCGCCGAACAGAACGTCGACATCGCCAGATAGACCGACCCCAGCAGCAGCGCTCCCAGATAGCCGCAGAGAATCGCCCCCATGTCCGGCTCTCCGAGAATCCATGCAGTCAGCGGAATGGAGAATGTCAGCAGCAGCGCCAGTGCCAGCAGGACCATCCCTGCCAGATATTTCCCGACCACCAGCTCCCACAACGACGCCGGGAATGAAAGTGTCAGTTCAAACACACCGACCCGGCGCTCCTCCGACCACATCGGCATCGCCAGCGCCGGCACAATCAGCAGGAACAGATACGGCAGCCAGTCGAAAAACGGCGAAATATCGGCCTGTCCCGATGCGAAAACATTTCCCGCCACGAAGGCGCAGAACCCGGCCAGCACCAGAAAAATAATCAGAAACACCCACGCCGCGGGCGAGGCGGCCGAAGCGAACAATTCTCTCAGAGCAACCGCTCCGATCCGACGGCATCTCATTTTCTCACCTCCCCGTCCGCGAGTTCCGCGAACACCTTTTCCAGCCGCCCCGACAGAAACTCGCAGCGGAGAATCCTAGCCCCGTTCTCCGACGCGGCGGCGGTCAGACGGCCGATCAGCTCCGCCCGGTTCGTCTCCTTCTCCGGCCGGATCCGCACCTGTGTTCCCTCCACCGCGGGAACCGGCGGAGAAAATCGGACGAAGGGGAATCTCTCCGGCAGTCCTTCCGGAAGACGGTCGAACACCAGTTCCAGCGCTCCGTCATCGGGGTCCAGCGCCCGGAATTCCCGTGTCGTTCCGAAGAACACTTTCCGGCCTTCGCGGATCACGAGCACGTTGTCGCAGACCGCGTCGATCTCCTCCAGAATATGCGTGGAGACAATGATGGCGGATTCCTTCCGGATTTCTCCGATCAGAGTCCGGATCTCCCGTTTCTGATCGGGATCGAGTCCGTCGGTCGGCTCATCCAGCACCAGATTTTCCGGGCGGTGCAGGATTGCCTGAGCCAGGCAGACCCGTCGCCGGAAACCTTTTGAGAGAGTCTCCAGCTCCTCCCGCAGCACGCCCTGCAGCCGGCATCGCGCCACCGATTCATCCACGGCTTTCCGGAGAGCTGCACCGGAAAGGCCGTGCATTGTTCCGCAGTAGCGCAGAAAGGCCAGCACGTTCATTCCCGCGTAAAGAGGGGCGTTTTCCGGAAGATATCCGAGTTTCTCTTTGGCTTCCCGCGGATGGGCGGTCATGGAGATCCCGGAAATTTCCACCGTTCCGGAGCCGGGCGGGAGAATTCCGCAGATCATCCGCATCGCAGTGGATTTTCCTGCGCCGTTCGGGCCGATGAAGCCGAGTACGCTGCCGTTTTCCGCCGTGAAGGAGAGATTGTCAAGAGCGAGTTTTGCGCCGTAGCGTCTGGACAAATGTTCTGCTTTGATCATAATGGGGGCTTGTCTGTCAATAAGTTCCGTTCTCAATATCCATGGCGTAATGTAGCACGGCAGACGGACCTTGTCAACACCGGAAGTCCGGGGAAAACGCCCTATGGACGAAGACGGCGCGGAGAATCCGGTGTGGAAGCGGGGCCTTTCCGGACCTCCTCCATCAGATTCCGGAAATCGGCCTCCGTCGAAATATACGAGGCCGACGCCCGCAGCGCACCGTGGTATCCGCGTCCGCGCAGATACTCAAGAATACATTTGCGTCCAAGCCGGAATCCGAGTTCCTCTCCGTAAAACGCGGTCATGTCATGCAGATGGCGCTCCAGCTCATCCGCGAATTCGGCGACCGTCGGCACCTGACAGGCGGGGTTCCCGAGTTCCTCGTAGATCCACGGATTTCCCAGTGCGCCCCGGGCGACCATCACGCGAGAACATCCGGTCTTCTCCCGGAGTTCCCGGCAGCTTTCCTCTCCCATCACGCCGCCGTTGGCAATCACCGGAATATTCAGCGATTCGCGGACCGCACGGATCACCTCGAACGCGACAGGTCCCGAATAAAACGCGTTCATCACCCTCCCATGGAGTGTAAGGCACTGAATCCCGGTCTCCTCCAGGCGGCGGGCGAAACGCACCGTCGGTTCCGGGTCCGACGCATCCAGAATCCGGGTTTTGACCGTCACCGGAATCCGGGAGTTCCGCACGATCAGCTCCGTCATTTTCAGCGCCTCCTCCGGCCGCTTCAGGACAAACGAAATTCCTTCGCATTTGCGTGCGACCTTCGGAGCAGGGCATCCCAGGTTGAAATCCAGCACATCGAACCGCCATCCGTTGACGATCTCAACCGCTTTCCGCAGATGGTCCGGATCGGACCCCACCAGCTGAATGCCGAGAAACTCCTCTTCGGGAGAGCGGCGGGCGAGGGTCAGAGTTTTCCGGTTTCCGAATACGAGAGATCCCGCGTCGATCATCTCTGTGAATGCGTAGCGGCAGCCGTGACGCCGCAGGGAAAGGCGCATCGGCAAATCGGTATGCCCCGCGAGCGGAGCCTGCACCAGCGCGTTTTCCGGATAGATCGTCATCGGAGCAAAACGGGATCCGGACTCATTTCCAGCGGGAGATCACGATGCAGGCGTTGGATCCGCCGAATCCGAAACTGTTGCTCAGCGCATGGTTCAGTTCGACATTTTCCCGGGTTTCGCGAATCAGATCCGCCCACGCGAACTCCTCCGCCGGCTCTTCCAGATTCGCGGTCGGACAGAGGAAGGAGTGTTCCAGCATCAGCGTTGTGAAAATCGCCTCCACCGCTCCTGCCGCGCCGATCATGTGTCCGGTCATGGATTTTGTGCTGTTGATCACCACATTCCGCGACGAATCGAACACCCGGCGGATGGATTCCATCTCCACGGGATCGCCGACCGGAGTCGCTGTTCCGTGGGTGTTGATATACTGAATCTCTTCCGGTGCAAGTCCGGCCATGCGGATGGCTTTGCGCATCAGTTCGGCGCTGGACTCCGCATTGGGGATCACCATATCGGTTGCATTGCTGTTTGCCGCGAATCCGGAGACGACGGCTTTCGGCTGGTGTCCGCGGGCGAGAGCGTGCGATTCCCGTTCCAGGATCAGGATGCCGGCCCCCTCCCCCAGCACGAATCCGTCGCGGTTCTTGTCGAACGGACGGCTTGCGCGGTGCGGGGTGTCATTGTAGGAATGCGAGAGCGCCCGCATCGCATTGAATCCGAGCGCCTGCTGCCAGCTGACCTCTTCCGATCCGCCGACCATCACGATGTCATACTCTCCGCTCGCGATCAGGCGGGCGCCCGCAATGATCGCCTGAGCGCTGCTGGTGCATGCCGCGCTGATGTCGTACGACTCTCCGGTCAGCCCGAACACCAGCGAGAGATTGGCCACGGCCGAGGACGGCATGATCCGGGGAACGGCAAACGGAGAAACCCGCCGGATCCGTTTTGTCTCCATATACCCGGCGGCGTTGCTGTAAACTTCGGAATACGCGCTTCCGCCGCAGCCGTTGATGACGGCCATGTCATGCGGCAGCGTCTCCATTGTGAATCCCGCTTCGATGAGCGCCTCATACGCGGCGGCCACCGCCATCCGGGAGTTCACCGACATGAAACGCCTGTTCTTCTGGTTCAGGACGGGACATTCCACATCATGATTCGCGACTCCGGCCACCTGGGCATCCAGCCCGAGGTCCCTCCATTCCGGAAGAAACACCGTTCCCGTCTTTCCCTGTCTCAGCGATTCCGTATTTTCTTCAAGCCCGACTCCGATCGGAGTGACGAGGCCGCGTCCGGAAACAACGATTCGATCCGCCATGAGAGATCCTTCCCCATTATTTCTGAAAAAAGCATTCCGTTCCAATGTCCAGATGAGTATTCGAGCTTAATATACAGCGCAATGAAGACTTTTCAAGTTTCCCCGGAAAATGAATCGGAGATCCGTTCAGTAGCTTGTGTTCTTCTTCCGGAAATCGCGCGGCGACATTCCGTAAATGCGGCGGAATTCGCTGGAGAAATACAGCTGGTTCCGGTATCCGACGCGGTCCGCAATGCTCTTGATCGACGACTGCTGTTCCAGCAGCAGACAGCGCGCATGCTTCATCCGGAGATGGATCACATAATCCATCGGCGACGTCCCGAGATACTCCCGGAAAAGACGGAACACCGTCCCCGAACTCACGCCGAATTTCCGGCTGAGCTGATCGATCGTCATCCCCCGGTCGAACTGTTCCCCGATGTAACGGATCATCCGGTTGAGAAGCTCCGGACAGCCCCGCGTGTCGCTCCGCTCGGACAACTCCAGAAGAAGACGGAAAGACTGTATCGAAAGTTCGTGCAGATAATTCTCCGGACGCTCCTCCATCAAGAGGAAAATCCTGTCGAAAATCCCGTTGACATGCTCCGGCACGTTCCGGATCACATCCACCTGAGCCAGATTCAGGGAGTTCAGAATGGAAACCAGCGAAGTTCCCGCGATGGAAATGGTCTTTTTCAGGGAATATTCGCTGATTGTCCTCATGCAGGAGTCTCCGCCGATCTGCACCAGGAAGAGATCTCCCGGCCCGCAGTTGTAGCACACTCCGTTCTGCCGGAACTCGTACTGTCCCTTCTGCACGAATTCCAGGGAGAACAGATCCGAATTTTCCCGTCTGCGCCAGACTCCGCGGACGGATTCATCCAGCCCGGAAAATCTTACCTGGAGAGCCTGATTTTCCGGAAGGACCTCCGAAACCAGATAGGTGAAATGGTGTTTCGGGAAATCCCCCACATTCTGACCATACAGCGCCCGCGGACCTTTCATCCGGAAACGGATGTTGACCACTTTTCCCGCCAGATTTTCCATTTTTCCGCACCACTCCCGGACCGGTCCGGCCGGTCCCGTTCTTCCATACCTCCGGTACTTTATATCGGAAAACGGCATGTTGCAAACAGGATTTTCCGGAAAGAGGCAATTTCCGGCGGAGAGAAAAAACCGTCCGGAGCAGCGGCCGGTTCAGCCGCACGCCGGACGGTCCGGATTGTTCCGCGGAGACCTGCGATGCGGTTTCCGTCAGGAAATGAACAGCATTTCCCGGTATTTCGGAAGAGGCCAGATCTCGTCGTCGATCAGCAGTTCGAGCGCATCGACATCAGCGCGGAGAGCGGCCATCGCCTTCAGGACCGGAGCCTGATTTCCGGTTTTCAGCGCGGCCTCCAGATCGTTACATTTGGCGGTGACGCTGTCCAGATAGCGGCCGAGGATCGTTGCCATCTCCCGTTTTGCGGTGAAACCGTCCGTGAGTCCGGCGGCCTGCATGCTCACGAGGCCTTCCGCAAGTTCGGCCACCTGTTTTCCCGCGGCGGGCTGAATGATCGTGCGCGCCATGCTGAGGGAGAGCTCTCCTTCGATCTTGACCTTCTTTGCATACTCCTCCATGAAGATCTCGTAGCGGGACTCCAGTTCAGCCTCGGTAAAGACATTGTACTTTGTGAAAAGCGCTTTGCTCTTCTCGGAAACGAATGCGCCGAGCGCTTCCGGAGTGGTGGCGGCGTTCGGGAGACCGCGTTTTGCGGCTTCTTTCTTCCATGCGGCGGTATAGCCGTCGCCGTTGAAGATGATCCGCTTATGCGCCTTGATGATCTTCTGGAGCAGGACCTGGAGCTTTTCATTGAAGTTTTTCTTCGGGAACTTCTCCAGTTCCGTGGAGATCTTGTCGAGCGCGTCGGCGACGATCGTGTTGATCACGACGTTCGCTCCGGCGCAGGAATGACTGGAGCCGGGAGCACGGAACTCGAATTTGTTTCCGGTGAAGGCGAAGGGACTTGTCCGGTTGCGGTCGGTCGCGTCGCGGGGCAGCGGCGGGAGGGTGTCCACGCCGATCTTCATGATGCCGCCGTGCTTGGAGGATTTCAGGCATCCCTTTTCAATCTGTTCGATCACATCGGTGAGCTGTTCGCCGAGGAAGATCGAAATGATTGCGGGCGGAGCCTCGTTTGCACCGAGACGGTGATCGTTTCCGGCGGAAGCCGTGGCGACGCGGAGGATATCCGCATTGTCGTCAACCGCCTGAATCACGGCGCAGAGCATCGTCAGGAAGATGGCGTTCTGATGCGGATCGTTCCCCGGCTCCAGCAGATTGTATCCGTTGTAGCTGACCGACCAGTTGTTGTGCTTTCCGGAGCCGTTGATTCCGGCAAACGGTTTTTCGTGCAGCAGGCAGACGAATCCATGTTCATCCGCTTTCTGACGGAGAACTTCCATGACCATCATATTGTGGTCGCAGGCGAGATTCAGCTCTTCGAAGAGGGGTGCGATCTCGTACTGAGCGGGAGCAACCTCATTGTGACGGGTCTTCGCGGGAATTCCGAGTCTCCAGAGTTCCCGCTCCACATCGGTCATGAAGGTCAGGACGCGGTGTTTGATCGCGCCGAAATAATGATCCTCCAGCTGCTGATGTTTCGGCGGAGGCGCGCCGAAGAGAGTCCGGCCGGTCTGGACAAGGTCGGGACGGGCAAAGTAGAAGTTCTTGTCGATCAGGAAATACTCCTGTTCGGGTCCGAGCGTCACTTTCGGCATGTGTTCGCCGGTTTCGCCGAAGCATTTGACAAACCGTTTGACCGCCTTTGCAAGCGCCTGCGTGGATTTCAGGAGCGGAGTCTTTTTATCGAGCGCCTCGCCGGTGTAGGAGCAGAAGGCGGTCGGGATGCAGAGTGTGGCGCCGTTCGGATGGCGCTTGATGAACGCCGGACTGGAGGGATCCCACGCGGTGTATCCGCGCGCTTCAAAGGTGGCGCGCAGACCGCCCGACGGAAAACTGGAAGCGTCCGGTTCGCCGACAATCAGATTCTTGCCGGAAAAGGAGTTGATCGCTCTTCCGTTGCTGTCGGGTTCGAGGAAGGCGTCGTGTTTTTCCGCGGTCGTTCCGGTCAGGGGCTGGAACCAGTGTGTGTAGTGGGTTGCGCCCTTGTCGATGGCCCAGCGTTTCATCGCATTGGCGACGTCGTCGGCCACGGAGGCGTCCAGCGGAGAACTTTCCGCAATCGTTTTATAGAGCGTTTTGAAAACCGCCTTCGGAAGCCGTTCGCGCATGCATTCGATTCCGAAGACATCCGTTCCGTAATCGTTGATGTCAAAACTGACCGACATCGTCTCCGGCGGACGGATGGATGCGACTTTTTCAATTGCATGAATTCTTGTCTTGTTCATGTGCCAGTCTCCTCTTTAGAATTGCACTGTTCCGAACGATGACCGGAACAATAGCAGATGGGATGCCAACTTTTCAGAATATACTATATCCGTATTCCATGAAAAATACAAATCCTCACGCGAATTTTTTAAATCTTACATTTTTGTAACATTTGCCTCAAAAGTATGACAAAAACGTCATCTGCATTTCGTCGTCCACCTCCGGAATCGCTCCGGATCTCCCGTTTCACCCCCTTTTTCCGGAAAAATGACATTTTTTGCATTCCGGTACTTTTTCTTTTCCGCATCTGGCATGAAAGATGTTAGAATGGTCCGCAGCAACGGACAATCAACAAGAGAGGTCAACAACTATGGTACAGCAGAACTTTCACGGCCGCCCGGACCTGTCCCGGAATCCGGGACTCTACGATCCCGGCCAGGAACACGACGCCTGCGGAGTCGGACTCATCGCCGATCTCGACAACCGCAGATCCCACCGGATTGTGGAAATGGGAATGGAGGCGCTCCGCCGCCTCACGCACCGCGGCGCGACCGGATACGATCCGGAAACCGGAGACGGCGCGGGAATCCTTCTCCAGATCCCCGACGAACTCTATCGGAGCGAACCGCATCTCAAGGCGCTTCTCCCGCCGCCCGGAGCGTATGCGCTTGCAATGCTCTTTCTTCCTGCGGACGCGGAGGAGCTGAAGACCGCGATCCGGCTCTTCGAGGACTCCTGCCGGGAGGAGAAACTTCCGCTTCTCGCATGGCGTGACGTGCCGGTCGATCCGGAGAAAATCGGAAAAGCCGCCGCCGCGACCATGCCCCTCATCCGGCAGGCCTTTGTCGGAAACGGCGGAAAAACGGAACGGGCGGAATTCGAACGATCCCTTTATATCGCGCGGAAAATCTTTGAAAAAAAATGCGCGGAGCTGGAATTCAACGGCGGACGGCCTTATGTGGTCAGCTTCTCCTCCCGTTCGGTGGTTTACAAGGGACTTCTTCTTGCCCACCAGATCTCCGGCTTTTATCCGGATCTGGCGGATGAACGGTGCCGGAGCGCACTGGCGGTCGTCCACCAGCGTTACAGCACCAACACATTCCCGACGTGGCCGCTGGCGCACCCCTTCCGCTATCTGGCGCACAACGGCGAGATCAACACGATCCGGGGCAACCTCAACCACATGAAAGCGCGGGAACCGATGCTGGAATCTCCGCTGTTCGGCGACAAAATCAAACATCTTATTCCGGTAATTCCCGCGGGACAGAGCGATTCCGCCTCGCTCGACAACGCGCTGGAGCTTCTGGTCGAGGGCGGGCGCTCCCTTCCGCACGCGATGCTGATGCTCGTTCCGCAGGCATGGGGACGGGACTACCACATCGGCCGGGACGTCCGCGGATTCTTTGAATACCATTCCGCGATCATGGAACCGTGGGACGGCCCCGCCGCGATCGCCTTTTCCGACGGCGTCAATGCGGGCGCGATGCTCGACCGTTCCGGCCTGCGCCCTGCGCGCTACACGATCTCCGCGGACCGGACCTTTGTCCTCGCTTCGGAGACCGGAGTGCTCGACATTGCTCCGGGCGCGGTTCTCGAACACGGCCGGCTCGGACCGGGCCAGATGATCTATCTGGATCTGGAGAACAGACGCGTCCGCTACGATGCGGAGATCAAAGCTCAGGTGGCGCGTCTTCAGCCCTACCGCCGCTGGGTTCAGGAGAACCGGATCACGATCAACGGATTTCTCGATCAGGCGACGCCGGCGGAGATCGGCGCCGATCTCTCCTTCCGCCAGAAACTCTTCGGCTACACGCGGGAGGATCTGGACATCCTGATCACCGCAATGGCGCGCGACGGTCAGGAACCGGTCGGATCCATGGGGAACGACGCCGCGCTGGCGGTTCTGTCGGAGAAGCCCCAGTCCCTGTTCAACTACTTCAAGCAGCTGTTTGCGCAGGTCACGAATCCGCCGATCGACCCGATCCGCGAAGCCTCCGTGATGACTCTGATGACCTATATCGGCAACCACGCCAACATTCTTTCCGAATCGCCGAAGCACGCGCATCTGGTGAAGATGCAGCAGCCGATTCTCACCGGCGAGGATCTTTCCCGTCTCCGCGCGCTGAATCTTCCGGATTTCCGGACGGAGACGATCCGGATCATCTACTCGCAGGAGGAGGGACTTGCCGCCGCACTGGAACGCATCTGTTCCGCGGCGGAGACGGCGGTCCGGGAGGGACGCAACGTTGTCATTCTCAGCGACCGCGGTCCGGCGGACGGGGAGAGTCCCGTTCCGTCGCTTCTGGCGACTGCCGCGGTGAATGCGCGTCTGCTTGCGGCGGGCATCCGGAGCGGCGCGGGCATCATCCTGGAGACCGGGGAAGCGCGGGAGGTCATGCACTTCGCGCTCCTCCTCGGATACGGGGCGACGGCGATCAATCCCTATCTGGCGCTGGAAAGCGTCTCCGATCTTGTCCGCGAAGGCAAGGTCCGGACCGATCCCGCGACCGCCGCGGGAAATTACATTCATGCGGTCTGCAAAGGACTTCGCAAGATCATGTCCAAGCAGGGCATTTCGACCCTGCGCAGCTTCCGGAGCGCGCAGCTGTTCGAGGCGGTCGGACTCAGCAGGGAACTGGTTGCGGCCTTTTTTTCCGGGACCGCCTCGCGGATCGGAGGAATCGGACTTGCGGAAATCGAACGGGAGGTTGCTCTTCGAATCGAAGCGGCCCGTTCTGCTTCGGCGGTTCTTCCCTCCGGCGGGCAGTACCGCTACCGGAAGGATGGAGAGAGCCATCTCTGGACGCCCGAGACCATCTCTCTTCTCCAGCAGGCCGTCCGGAACGGCGATTACGGAAAATTCAAAGAGTATACGAAGCTCATCAACGAACGCGAACACGGGATCTGCACGCTGCGCGGACTTTTCCGCTTCAAGGAGCGCACACCGATTCCGCTGGAGGAGGTCGAGAGCGCGTCGGAGATCGTCAAGCGCTTTGTGACCGGTGCGATGTCCTACGGCTCGATCAGTCCGGAGGCGCACACCACGATTGCCCGCGCGATGAACGAACTCGGCGGCATGAGCAATTCCGGCGAAGGCGGGGAGGATCCCGCGCGCTATGGGACAAAACCCGGAGAAGTGAGTCTCTGCAGTGCGATCAAGCAGGTGGCCTCCGGACGATTCGGTGTCACGGCGGAGTATCTGGCGAACGCGAAAGAGCTCCAGATCAAAATTGCGCAGGGAGCGAAACCCGGAGAGGGCGGACAGCTTCCGGGACACAAGGTCAACGAGCTGGTCGCCCGGGTCCGGCATTCCACTCCCGGCGTGACGCTGATCTCTCCGCCGCCGCATCACGACATCTATTCGATTGAGGATCTTCCTCAGCTGATCTTCGATCTCCGCAATTCGAATCCGAATGCGCGAGTTTCGGTGAAACTGGTTTCGGAGCTCGGGGTCGGGACGGTTGCGGCGGGTGTCGCGAAGGGCCATGCCGACGTCGTTCTCATCAGCGGTCACGACGGCGGAACCGGGGCAAGTCCTCTTTCGAGCATCAAGCATGCGGGCCTTCCGTGGGAGATCGGACTGGCGGAAACGCAGCAGACGCTGCGCCTCAACAAGCTCCGCGACGGAATCCGCGTTCAGGTGGACGGCCAGCTCAAAACCGGACGGGATGTTGTCATCGGCGCTCTCCTCGGCGCGGAGGAGTTCGGTTTTGCGACCACCGTTCTTGTCTCGATGGGCTGCCTGATGATGCGCAAATGCCACGACAACACCTGTCCGGTCGGCATTGCGACGCAGGACCCGGAACTGCGCAAGCTCTTCCGCGGAAAACCGGAACACGTCAAAAATTTTCTTCTGTTCATTGCGGAAGAGGCGCGCGAAGTGCTTGCGAAACTCGGTCTGCGCTCCATTGACGAGGCGGTCGGACGCTCCGATCTTCTCGACACGGAGGAGGCGCTCAAATTCTGGAAGACCCGGAATCTGGATTTCAGCCGGATCTTTGCTTCGGTGGCGCCGGAGGACCTGCCGCGCAAATCCTCCCGCAGACAGGAAAAGCCGGTCGCGTTTGATGAAGAGAACATCATTCCCTTCGTGAAAAATTCTCTGGAGAAGGGGGAAAAGAGTTCTCTTCAGCATCGGCTCAGCAACCGCGACCGGAGCGTCGGGACCCGTCTGAGTTATTACCTTGCCTCCCGCTACGGACACAAGGGACTTCCGGAAGATACGATCCGGATTGAGTTCAGCGGCTGTGCCGGACAGAGTTTCGGCGCATTCCTCGCCGCGGGAGTCACGCTGATCCTGAACGGAGAGGCGAACGATTATGTGGGCAAGGGGCTTTCCGGCGGAAAGATCGTTGTCCGGCCGCCGTCCGACAGTCATTTTGCGCCGGAGGAGAGCATCATTGTCGGCAACGTGGTCGGCTATGGCGCCACGTCGGGCAAACTGTTCGTCAACGGGCTTGCGGGAGAGCGGTTCGCGATCCGCAACAGCGGGATGACCGCCGTGGCGGAGGGGACCGGCGACCACACCTGCGAATATATGACCGGCGGCGTGGCGGTGATCCTCGGCAGAACCGGAATGAACTTCGGCGCGGGGATGACCGGAGGGATCGCCTATGTCCTCGACGAAAGCGGCGATTTCGATCTCCGCTGCAATCTTGACACCGTGGATCTGGAATCCGTCCCGAAAGGTTCCGAGGACGAGGATCTTCTGCTCTCGCTGATAAAAGAGCACGAGGCCGCCACCGGAAGTCCGAAAGCGGGACGCATTCTGAAAAACTGGGAGGACATGCTGCCGAAATTCGTGAAAGTCTTCCCTGTCGAATACCGCCGCGCGCTCGGCAAAATGCGCAGGGACGATGCGGAAATCACCCGGATCGCACACAGCAATTGATGAGGGAAGGAGGCGATTGACGATGGGAAAAAATCTGAAACGCGCATTTCTGGATCTGGAACGCCGGGAGCACAGCTACCGCCCGCTCGAAGAACGGATTCATGACTTCAAGGAAGTGGAGGTTCCGCCTTCGCCGGAGATTCTCCGGCAGCAGGCAGAACGGTGTATGGACTGCGGCATTCCGTTCTGTCATGGAACGGGCTGTCCGCTCGGCAACCAGATTCCGGAGTTCAACGAAGCGGTTGCGAACGGACGGATGGAGGAGGCGTGGAACCTGCTGTCTTCGACCAGCTGTTTTCCGGAGTTCACGTCGCGGATCTGTCCGGCTCTCTGCGAAGGCTCCTGCACCTGCGGACTCGACTTCGAGCCGGTGACCGTCCGGCAGATTGAACGCTATATTGTGGACCGGGCATTTGCCGACGGTCTTGTGAAGCCCCGCCCGGTAACACGGCGGACAGGGAAAACGGTCGCGGTGGTCGGAGCGGGTCCGGCGGGACTGGCCGCGGCAGCTCTGCTGAATCAGGCAGGCCATCTCGTCACGGTGTATGAACGGGATCTCCGTCCGGGCGGACTGCTCCGCTACGGAATTCCGGATTTCAAACTTGACAAGTCCATCATCGACCGGCGGATCGCTCTGCTGGAGGCCGAAGGAGTGAAATTTGAAACCGGCGTAAACATCGGAGTCGATATTTCGGGAGCGTTTCTCAAACGGAAATTTGATGCGGTCATTCTGGCGACCGGCACCCGTCAGCCGCGCGATCTCCGGATTCCGGGACGCGAACTCGACGGAATTCTGCCCGCGACCGTCTTTCTCTCGGAACAGAACCGTCTGGTCTCCGGAGAGCATACGGGAGATCATCCGTATTCCGCAAGAGGGAAACGCGTTCTCGTAATCGGCGGAGGAGATACCGGCTCCGACTGCGTCGGGACCTCCATCCGTCAGGGAGCGGCGTCGGTCGTTCAGATTGAGATCATGCCCTCTCCTCCGGAAAAGCGTTCTCCGTCCACTCCGTGGCCTCTCTGGCCATATCTGCTCCGCACCTCGTCCAGCCACATGGAGGGGTGTGAACGGAAGTGGAATATCGCAACAAAGGCCTTTCTGGGAAAGGATGGAAAGGTTGCCGGCGTCCGCTGCGTCCGGACGGAATGGGAGTTTTCTCCCGAAGGCCGTCCGCTCAAATTCTCTGAAAAAGGAGAAGTGTTTGAACTGGAAGCCGATCTGGTCCTCCTGGCAATGGGATTCACCGGAATTCCGGAGTCGGAAACGTATCCGGAGCAGTTCGGCCTTGAGCGGGAACGGGGACGGATAAAAGCATCGCCCGGAGGAATCACATCCGAAAAAGGCGTTTTCGCCGCGGGAGATGTTCTGTCGGGTCCCTCTCTGGTCGTCCGCGCAATCGCCTCCGGACGGCAGACCGCCGAGGCTGTCCATGCCTATCTGATGAAGATGATGGGATGAGGATGGATTCATATCTCTATAATGGGATGAAGATGGGATGAAGATGGATGGACCCGGAGGAGTTTGCTAGTCCGTTGCTCACCGACTTCTCCACAGACTCCTCCGGGTTTGTTTTTCTCTGCGGCTGCTGGGAGGTTTCGTGCTCCGCACGACCAGCGTTTCGCCGCTGGACCGCGACAAGGGCAGCGGCCCTTGACCCGGAAAACCGCATCCGCAGTTTTCCGCTCCGGAATAAAAAACTGCCGGCTCGAATCCGAAAATTCAAAACCGGCAGAAAAAAAGGGTCGTTTTCTTTTTGCTTGAGTTCAGCACCCAAGCGGGATAAAGGTAATATAGCGGAGGTTTTCTGAATTTCAAGAGGGAATCTCAAAAAAATGGGAAAATTCCGGTTTCAGAGGCGGGAAAGGATGGCCTGGCGTTTGGCTTCGAACTCTCCCTGAGTGATCAGACCGGCATCCAGCATTTCCTTGAGCTGTTTCAAGACAGCGACGCAATCGTCGCCCGCCGGAGCGGATTCCGGAGCGGCGGGTGTGCTGATGACAACGCCTCCGGCAGCGGCTCTTGTTTCTTCGATTGAGCGCTGACGCCGTTCTTCGGCGGTGCGTTCCTCCTGTTCCTGAAGGATGGCGTATGCGCGGGAAGCGGGATCTTTCAGGAGCCAGTCCATGACTTTGTCGCCCTTCGTGGTCTGGAGGGAAATGGTTGCACGGAAGATTCCGAGCCGCAGCTGGGCGTCGGAGAGTTCCCGCCAGATGACGTCCCAGAGTTCAATGGTTCCGAAAATTCCCTGATGCACCAGAATGATCCGCCGGTTGGTCAGGACGAGTGCATCCGGAAAAATGTTGAAAAAGAGTTTTTTCTGCAGAGCGATATATTCGATTTTCTCGTTGCTGGTCAGCATCTTGGAGATTTTGCTGTAGGTGCGGCGCAAGGCGGGGCCGTTCTGATTGTCGAGAGTCAGCCGTTCAATGAATTCGTTGATTTTGTCTTCAAAGAGTTCCGTTCTGCTTTCCGGATTGTTCATTTTCCCCTCCTGGTAAAATTCTGTTTGTTGGAAATGGATTGCTTTTGCCGGGAAATATAATGATTCCAGTTTCTTATTTCAAGTCTTCGTTCCGTCTTTCCGGATTTTTCTCCGGAGCAGAAGCGTGTGACACGCAAGGGAGCCAATTTTGCGCCAAAGTGTCACACCTGCCCGCCGTTTGCACCGGCTCCGCGAGTTCGGAAAGCGATTGGCATATATGTTGCTTGTATTGGTGGGATAAAACTTGTTTCAAAACATTTTTAATAGAGGAGATCAGCCGAAATGCCAACGTATGATTATGTCTGCACAAGCTGCGGATATCAGTTCGAGAAATTTCAGAAGATGACGGAGGAGCATTTGAAAAACTGTCCGAAATGCCGGAAGGATGCGCTGAAACGCAAGATCGGGCGCGGAGCCGCGGTGATCTTCAAAGGCCCCGGATTCTACTGCAACGACTATCACTCCTCCACGCACGACGCCCCGAAGGCGAAGGCGGAAGCTCATTAATCCTGAACGACAGACAAGGAGACCCGGCGTATGGAAAATCTGCGTTTTCAGACAGAAGTCCGAGAACTTCTGCACATGATGATTCATTCGGTTTATTCCAACAAGGAAATCTTTCTGCGGGAGCTGATTGCCAACGCGGCTGACGCGATTGACAAGGCGCGTTTTCTCTCTCTCACCAATCCCGAGGTTGCCCAGGACTGGGAGATCCGGATCACTCCGGATTCCGAGGCGGGAACACTCAGCATCTCCGACAACGGAATTGGCATGAGCCGGGAAGAGGTGATCGAAAATCTCGGCACCATCGCCCATTCCGGAACCAAGGCATTTCTGGAGAATCTGGCGAAGAGTAAAAAAGAAGGGGAAGCGCAGGCGAATCCGGAGCTGATCGGTCAGTTCGGCGTAGGATTTTACGCGTCGTTCATGGTCGCGGACAAGGTGGTGGTCGACACGCTCAAGGCCGGCGAGAAGGAAGCGGTCCGCTGGGAGTCCAGCGGAGAGGAGGAGTTCACGCTCGGACCCTCCGACCGGAAAACGCAGGGAACCACGGTCACGCTCCACCTCAAGGCGGATGAAAAACAGTATCTTGAGCAGTGGCGCATCTCTTCCATTGTCAAGAAATACTCCGACTTCATCGAACATCCGGTCAAGATGCTGGAGACCCGCAAGGACAAGGACGGCAAAGAGACCACGGAAGACCGGACTCTGAATTCACAGAAGGCGATCTGGCTGCGTCCGGAATCCGAGGTCAAACCGGAAGAGTACGAGGCGTTCTACCAGCATCTGTCGGGCAACATGGGCAAACCGCTTGTCCGGATCAATTTCAGTGCGGAGGGAACTTCCGAATTCAAGGCGCTGCTGTTCCTGCCGGAGCGGAAACCGTGGGGATTTGAGATGCCCGGAGCGAAGGCGCACAATCTGCATCTCTACATCCGGCGGGTGTTCATCACGGACGACTGCAAGGGACTGATTCCTGAATATCTCCGGTTTGTCAGCGGCGTGGTGGATTCCTCCGATCTTCCGCTGAACATCTCCCGGGAGACCCTGCAGGACAATCCGCAGATTGCGAAAATCAACAAGGCGCTGACCAAACGGGTTCTGGGCGAACTTTCCAAAATGCTCGAAAACGAGCGGGAGAAATACACGAATTTCTATCAGGAGTTCGGCCGCCAGATCAAGGAAGGCGCGCACGGCGATTATTCCAACCGGGAAAAACTCCAGAATCTTCTGATGTACGAGACGATGAACGGGAAACCGGGCGAACTGCATACGCTGAAGGAATATGTCACCGCGATGCCGTCGGAACAGAAGGAGATCTACTACATCACCGGCGAGACCCGTGCGTTCCTGGAGAATTCGCCGCACATCGAAAGTTTCCGGAAAGCCGGATATGATGTTCTCTTCATGAGCGATCCGATCGACGAATGGGTGCTTGAATCCATTCCCGAATTCGATGGCAAGAAACTGGTGTCGGTCTCGAAAGCCAAGCTCGACAATGAGTCGAAGGTGGCGAAGGAGCTGGAGGAGAACGCGAAAAAGGCCTCCGAGGAAAAAGGCGGAAAGGATCTGATCGGAAAACTCAAGGAGCTGCTGAAAGACAAGGTCAAGGATGTCAAATTCTCCGGAGTTCTCACAGAGAGCGCATCGCGTCTTTCCGGCGACGACTACGATCCGAGTCCGTACATGCAGCGCATCATGAAAGCGCTCGACAAAAATGCGCAGACCTTCAAGCGGATTCTGGAGCTGAATCCCGCCCATCCGCTGATCGAAGCGCTGACAAAACTCGTGGAGAAATCTCCGGACAATCCGAAACTCGGGGAATTTGCGGAGATGCTCTACGATCAGGCGCTTCTTGCGGAAGGCAGTCCGATCGCCGATCCCGCGCTGTTTGCGAAGCGCGCGGCCGCCCTGATGACCCTCGGAGTTGAAAAAGAGATCTGACATGGCCGACTATTACGCAATCCTGGGGGTGGAACGGACCGCGGAGGAAATCGAGATCAAGCGTTCCTACCGGAAGCTGGCGATCAAATACCATCCGGACAAGAACCCGAACAATCCGGAGGCGGCGGAAAAATTCAAGGAAATTTCCCGCGCCTACGAGATTCTCGGCGATCCGGAGAAGCGCGAACTCTACGACCGGTACGGGGAAGACGCCTTCCGGAACGGCGGTGCGCCGGGCGGAGGAAATCCGTTCGACATCTTCAACAGCTTCTTCGGCGGCGGGGGAGATGATCCGTTCAGCAGCTTCTTCGGCGGCGGAAGACGCCGCTCCCCGAACGCCCCCCAGGACGGCAGCGATCTCCGCTACAATCTGGAAATTGATCTTGAGGATGCGGTGCTCGGCGCGGACCGGGATATCGAATTCACCCGTGAGGAGTCCTGCCAGACCTGCAAAGGTTCCGGCTGCGCGGAAGGATACCGGAAGCAGCCGTGCAGACGGTGCGGCGGAAGCGGTCAGATCGGTGTATCTCAGGGATTTTTCACGGTCATGCACACCTGCCCGGTCTGCAACGGAGAAGGTTCCATGCCGGAGAAGAAATGCTCCGCGTGCGGAGGAGCCGGGACAACGAGGATCCGGAGAAAAGTCCATCTGCGGATTCCGCCGGGCGTCGATACCGGGACCCGCATGCGCGTCGCCGGAGAGGGCGAACCGGGACTCCGCGGTGGACGGAACGGAGATCTCTTTGTGGTTATCGAGGTCCGCGAACACGATCTTTTCCAGCGGGAGGGCGATCACATCCACTGCGAGATTCCCATTGATTTCGTCACGGCCGCGCTCGGCGGGAAAATGGATGTTCCCACCGTCACGGGAAAAGCGGAACTGGAGATCCCCGCCGGATCCCAGACCGGAACAACGATCACCATGCAGGGGAAAGGAATGCCTTCTCTGCGCGGAGGCAAGCGCGGGAATCAGTATGTCACGCTGTTTGTCGAGGTGCCGAAGACCCTTTCGCAGGAACAGAAAGATCTGCTCCAGCGCTATGCGGAGACGTTTACCGGAAAGAAGCAGAAGAACGAAGCGTATCCCAAGTATGCCTCGTTTCTCGACCACGCGAAAAAATTCCTCGGAATCGACTGACGCGCAGATCCGGAATTCAGGAGGAGGACGGAGCCGAAGAACCGGCTCCGTTTTCGTTTCTGCGCAGAAGTTTCCCGCTCGCGGTGCGGGGCAGCGACTCCACCGCGGAAAACGACTTCGGAACCTTGTAAAGCGCCAGACGGGAAATACAGTACCGGCGCAGTTCCTTTTCCCATCCGCCGGGCAGCTCCCGCTCCGGAACAATTTCCGCGACGGGGAGTTCTCCGAACCCTGCGGCGGGCATGCCGCTCACTCTTGATTCGCGCACCAGAGGATGAGAATTCAGCACGGACTCCACCTCGTAGGGAAAGATCTTCATGCCGGCAAAGACGATCACATTTTTGGAACGGCCGAGGATGAAAAGGAAACGGTCGGAGTCAACGCATCCGACGTCTCCGGTACGGAACCAGGTATCCGGGCAGACCTCCGCGCGGAGGCGGAAGGGATTCAGATAGGCGTCGAACATCCCGGGTCCGCGAAGAAGAATATCCCCCTTCCCTTCGGCATCCGGATGTTCGATTTTCACTTCAAACGCCTCCTGAAGTTTCCCCACCGATGCGGCTTTCGAGGGATCTCCGGACGTCTCCACGCACGGCAGTCCGACCTCGATGATCCCATAGGCCTGAGCAAGCGGACGGCCGAATTTCCTCCGGAACGCCTCGGCATCGGCGGGATCCAGCTTCATTGCCGTTGAGACCGCAAGGCGGATCTTTTTCATACAGTCTGCGGGAAAATCGGCGGAGTGCGTCATCAGCCGGTAGTGATAAGGAGTCGCATACAGCAGAGAGAGCGGAAAATCGCGGAACGCCTCCCGCATCCGGCTTTCAACGGGACGTTCGCAGATCACGATTGCCGCCCCCCGGCGCAGGAACAGAAGAATCGTCACGACAAAATGGAACGCCATATCCAGCACCCACAGCACATGTTCTCCGCGGGTCACGCCGAGTCCGGCGGCACAGGCCGAGGTGCGTTCCAGGACCGCCTCGTGAGAAAGGACAACCCCTTTGTTCTCCCCGGTCGTCCCGGAGGAGAAGCGGATGAACGCGGGAATGCGGCCCTCCGGCAGCGCCACCGGACGGATCTCCGGATCGCGCATCCGGAACAGAAATGCGTCACGGAAACCGTCCGGAGAAGGGAGGCGCGCATCCCCCTCCCCTCCGTGCGCCGAATCAGAGAGCAGAACATTGATTCCGACCTTCTCCGGCATGGAACGCAGTTCTTCCGCCGAGGCACGGGTGGAGAGCGGAACGATCGCCGCATTCAGAGAAAGCACCGCCAGACTGACGGCAATATATTCGAACGAGTCCTCCGCCACGATTCCGACCCGCATCCCCGGGCGCAGACCGGCGGCGGAAAGAACGGCGGCGCACTCCCGGACACTTCGCAGAAGCGACGGATAAGAGATGGAGCGTCCGCGGTCGACAACGGCAATTCCGTCATACTCTCCAATCTCCCGGACGATCTGTTCAAAGACGTTCATTCCCCGTTCCCCCGGAGATCCTTTTCCAGACTTTTGGCAAACCGTTCGACATCCGCTTCGGGAAACACGCCGCTGCGGCAGGAAACGACCGCGTTCAGACGGTTGTCGAACATATTGAAAAAGACCCCGAGCCCCGTGATCGGCGGCATGGAGGGAAGATGATACAGATTGCTGAGTCTCCGTCCGGCGAAACGACCTTCGGAAAGCGAGCTTCCCGAAACGAATGAAAACATGAAGCTGCCCGTGGCGGCCGGTCCCATTCGGCGGACGATCTCCAGCAGCAGGAAAGGCGGAGCGATCCGGGTCAGCCGGCTGGCGGCCCGGTAGGCAAGAGCAATGCGTTCCCCGGTTCCCGTGAAAATCTGACGGCGAGTCTCCTCAATGGTCCGGCGGGGATCGTCGAGAAGAGAACGCTTCAGCGAAACGGGAAGCATGCTCCATTGATTGAAGAAAATGGCATCGGCTGGAATTCCGTCCTGCCCGCGCATGTCAATGGACATCGGAATCAGAAGGGAGGAATCCCTCCGGTCATACGGGGAAAACACCGCGTTGTAGTGCCGCGCAGTGAGAGAAAGAAGAAACGGAGTTATCATGAACGGTCCGGCTTCGGAATCGGAGCGGCTCCGCAGGACATCGGTTTCCGATTCCGTCAGAGGGATGACCCGGCAGGCGGAAGCGGCGGTCTCCGGAGCGCTCCGGGCGAAGGTCGGTCCCGCATTGTGCAGAGCAATCAGGCGGCGCTGGATCTGTTTTCCCGCGGAGAACTGTTTTTCCCACTCGTTCAGCATCGGGGAGCGGAGTCCCGGTTCCTGCTGCTCCAGCAGGCCGCCTCCGCCGGGGCAGAACGACTCCAGAAGAAGCTCCGCGCCGCGTCCGTCGAACAGCAGATGGCTGAACTTGAACAGCAGAGCCGAACCCGTCTTGTGGCGGATGACGTGCAGCGCCAGCGACTGATGCGCGGGAAGCGGCATGTTTCCGAATCGGTCAAGCGCATTGGAATAGTCGGAAGTGAACAGCAGCTCCTCTTCCGTGACCAGCAGGGGAGTCGGCGCTCCGGGCTTCCAGTACGGAGCCAGATGAAACGGATGACGGCGGATGCTCCCGTTCAGCAGCGGAAGATGCTTTTCCAGCCGGCTCTGAAGAAGCGCGGAGGCAAGATCCGTCGGGAACGGCTGAGCGGTTTCCAGCACGACAAGAAAATGGTTTCCCTTCCCGGGAGTCAGCCGGGACTGGTAGTTCAGCAGATTCGCCACCCAGTCGAATCCGTCCAGATACATCCGCTTTCCGTTCATTGATTCCGTTCCCTCGCGATCCGTTCTGCGAGGCTGTCCACCGACCCGACGTCCGCCATGCTGATTCCCGATTCGATCAGATTCACGTTCCAGTTTTTCATCGCGGTCAGCAGCAGTTCCACGAATCCCATCGAATTGATTCCGTTCTGTGCGAGCGAGCGTTTCCGGTCCAGCTCCTCCGCTTTTTTCCCGGTGATCACGGCGATCTCCTCCAGCAGTTTCCCGGCAATTTCCTCCGCATTTACTTCTGACATTGTACAAAACCCTTTCTTAAAACGATCTCATCCTGTTGGTTCATGGAACGGATTTTTTCCGCGACAGCGAGGGGATCCACCGGCTGATGCGGATCGGGCGGCTCCTCCGAAAACTCCACTCTCCCGTGCCGGTTCTCCTCCGGATCCGCGGAAAGCAGACATGCCATGGCGTACTCCTCCGGCATCGGAAAACCGATGTGTTCCAGGGTCGCCGTCAGCAGACCTTTATCGAAGGCGGTCACGCAGAGCATTCTCCGGCAGTATCCGGTCCGGAACATGGAATCCGCCGAAGCGAAGCCCTCATAAAAAATATCATCTATCCCGGTCATGGAGTATTCGGGTCCCTGAAGGCCGAGCGCCATTGCGACATAGGAGGCGGCCGCGTTGAAGACCGAATGGGAAAATGCGGTCGAAAGCACCTGATCCTCCGGATAGTCGAGCAGCTCGTTCAGAAACGCTCCCGTCGTGTTGTGGGGGCCGAGAAATCCCGCAACGATCACCCCGGTCTCCTCCGGCAGAGTCCCGCAGCCGGAATCCGCGACCGCCTCCAGCGAGGCGGCGACCATCATTGCCGTATAGCGGTCCGCCCGGCGGATTCCGCACTGTTTCTTCACAGCGGCGATCCGCGCATTCATCTCCTCCCCCATCAAACATGCGGCTCCGGCAATATACAGCATCACTCCTCCTCCCCGACGATCAGCGCCGTATTGCATCCCCCGAATCCCAGCGACGTGGACATTGCGAAATGTCCGGAAAAGGCGGTCTCCTCCGCAACCGGCGCAAGCGGCATCTCCTCCTCTTTCCGTCGGAATCCCGGACTCGCCGGAAGCCGTTTCTCCCGGAGCATGATCATGGAGAAAATCAGCTCCAGCACCCCCGCCGCGCCGAGAGTATGCCCCGTCATTCCCTTGGTGGACAGAAAACGGACTTCCGGGCCGAAGATCCGGGCAAACAGAGAGCTTTCACAGAAATCATTGGTCCGAGTTCCCGTTCCGTGCGCATTGAGGAATGCAATCTCCTCCGGCCGGAGTCCCGCTCTGGCGAGAGCCTGGCGGATCGCCCGTTCCAATCCGCGTCCGTCCGAATGCGGACTGGTGATGTGATAGGCGTCCCCGCCCTGACCGTATCCGGCGAGGACCATGCGGAGCGAGCGGTCCGCGGGCATCAGCTCCCGGAAGGTTTTTTCATTCATCAGCACCACGGCGCCGGCACCCTCGCCGAGATTCAGTCCGGAGCGGTCCGCATCGAACGGACGGCAGGGTTCGGAGCTCGCCACGCCGAGGGCATGAAATCCCGCCACGGGAACGCGGTTGAGTTCATCTGCGCCCGATGCGACGGCGATGTCGCACCGTCCCGACTCGATCCAGAGAGCCGCCAGCGCCACGGCATCCGCCCCGGACGCGCAGGCGTTGGAAACGATGCTGACCGGTCCCCGGAATCCGTATTTTTCCCGGAGACGGTCCGCCGAATTCAGATGCAGATACCGTTTGAGCGGTTCCAGCGTATCAATTTCATTCCGGCGCAGTTTTGCATAAAACGGAATATTGTTGAGCTGGCAGGCGACCGTGGTTCCAAGAGTGAGTCCGACCCGGTATTTCCGGAGCTTTGCAATCGGCACAGCGGTCTCCGCGAGCGCCTCCGCCACCGCATGTTCCAGCAGAGCGATGGTTCTGGACGGCTCATGAAGCGGGAAACGCGTCAGGGCGAAGAGCGGCAGCTTCAACGTGGTTCCGACCCATTCCGGCGGCATGGACGGAGGATTGACAGGAGCATACAGTCCCCGGAGCGTTTCCGCGCATCCGTCTCCGGCATTGGAAATGCAGCCGCATCCGGCGATATAGATTGTCCTGTGTTCCGTCGTCATGGCATCCAGTTGTTCTGCGAGGTGTTCCATTCCTTGTGTAATATAGAATCTCTTTTGCTGAATTCAAATCGGAAACGCGTTCCCGACAGACGATTTCAGCAGAGACGTCCGGATCCCCATTCCGGGACTTGACATTTCCGCAGGAGGAGACTAGATTACAACGAAACGGCAACCGCTCCGGGCTGCCGGATTCCGACAACAAAACACCGTCATCCGGGAGAGGTATTTTCATGAAAAAAGAGCCGCTGCTGCATTTGAACGGAACGAGTTTCGTTCTTCCCTTCACGCTGATCACCCTCTGCTTTGCGCTGTGGGGATTCGCCAACGACATCACCAATCCGATGGTCAAGGCGTTTTCCAAGATTTTCCGGATGAGCGTTACGGACGGAGCTCTGGTTCAGGTGGCGTTTTACGGCGGCTATTTCGCAATGGCGTTTCCGGCGGCGATGTTCATCCGGAAATACACCTACAAGGCGGGAATCCTGCTCGGACTCGGACTCTATGCGTTCGGGGCGTTCGCGTTTTTCCCCGCCAAGATGAGCGGGAACTACTATGCGTTTCTGCTGGCGTACTTCATTCTGACCTGCGGACTCTCCTTTCTGGAGACGAGCGCCAATCCCTTCATTCTTTCGATGGGGCCGGAGAGCACGGCGACACGCCGGCTCAATTTTGCCCAGGCGTTCAACCCCATCGGGTCGCTCTGCGGAATGTATGTGGCGATGAACTTCATTCAGGCGCGCCTGAATCCGATGGACACCGCCGCCCGCGAAAAACTCAGCGATGCGGAATTCGAGGCGCTGAAGGAGACGGAACTTGCCACGCTGATCGCGCCATATCTTCTGATCGGAATCGTGATTCTGATTCTGTTTTTCGTCATTCTCGCGGCGAAGATGCCGCGGAATCAGGATCAGTCGCACGAGATCAATTTCCTTCCGACGCTGAAACGGATCTTCCGCATTCCGGTCTACCGGGAGGGAGTGCTTGCGCAGTTCTTCTACATCGGCGCGCAGATCATGTGCTGGACGTTCATCATTCAGTACGGGACCCGGCTGTTCGTCTCCATGGGCATGGAGGAGAAGGCGGCGGAGGTGCTCTCGCAGAAGTACAACATTGCGGCGATGATCCTGTTCTGCGCCAGCCGGTTTGTCTGCACGTTCCTTCTCCGCTACTTCAAACCGGGAAGACTGCTGATGGTGCTTGCGATTTTCGGCGGAGCGTTCACGATCGGAACGATTGTTTTTCAGAACATCCTGGGGATGTACTGCCTTGTAGCGGTTTCGGGGTGCATGTCGCTGATGTTCCCGACCATCTACGGCATTGCGCTGGAAGGGATGGGGGATGATGCGAAGTTCGGCGCGGCCGGACTGATTATGGCGATCCTCGGAGGATCCGTGCTTCCGCCGTTCCAGGCGGCGATTATTGATCTTGGAACGATCGGGGGATTCCCTGCGGTGAATCTCTCGTTCCTCCTTCCGCTGATCTGCTTTGTCGTCGTGATGACCTACGGCTGGCGCGCGGACCGGCTCCGGAGATAGAAGGAACGGAAGAAAGCCGGAACGGGGGACTTGTCTTTTGCCGTCCGGCGTGCTATACTACCCGGACGGATGATCCAACAGAGAAAAGACGAGGTATTGTTATGAGAAATCTGATTATTGTCGGCTCCGGCCCCGCCGGACTGACCGCTGCGCTCTATGCGGGACGGGCAAATCTGAATCCGCTGGTCATCTCCGGACCGCTTCCGGGCGGACTGCTGACCCAGACCAGCGAGATCGAAAACTTCCCGGGATTCCCGGACGCGATCAACGGGTACGAACTGATGGCGAAAATGCAGGAACAGGCACAGAAGTTCAACGTGGAGTTCCTGAGCGAAACCATCGAATCGGCCGAGCTGAAGGCGGGAGGACCGCAGATTCTTCATCTGAGCTCCGGCGAAACGCTGGAATGCAGAGCGCTGATCGTTGCGGCGGGATCGAGTCCCCGGTGGCTCGGCCTCAGCTCCGAGGAGAGCTTCAAGAACCGCGGGGTCTCCGCATGCGCGACCTGCGACGGAGCGTTCTACCGCGGACTCCCGGTTGTCGTCGTCGGAGGAGGCGATTCCGCCATGGAGGAGGCCTGCTTCCTGACACGCTTTGCCTCGGAGGTCACAGTGATCCACCGCCGCGATCGGCTCCGTGCATCGAAGATCATGGCGGAACGGGCGGAAAAGAATCCCAAGATCAAATTTGTGTGGAACGCAGTGGTGTCGGAGATCTACGGCGGAAGCGACGTGGACGGCATCAAAGTGAAGGACGTGCAGACCGGGGAAGAAAAGTCAATTCCCTGCAAAGGAGTCTTTGTCGCGCTCGGGCATCTTCCGAACACACGTCCGTTCGCCGGACAGCTGGCGATGGACGAGTCCGGCTACATTGAGCTCTGCGGGAACACCTCCGCCACATCGGTGGACGGCGTGTTCGGCGCGGGCGACTGCGCGGACAAGCGCTACCGTCAGGCGATCACCGCGGCCGGCATGGGCGCCCGGGCGGCCATCGACGCCGAACGGTGGCTCGAAAGCTGAACCGTTTTTCCATCCGCAGAAGGGGAAACGCCCCGTGAATCCGCACCGGAACGGCAGACGGATTCACGGGATGGAGCTGTCCGCACATTCCCCGCAGAGATGAAATTCATGATTTTTTTTCCTTTTCCGCTTTATTAAAAGAAAAAATATGCTATATTCATCACCTGAATATCATTTTTCAACAGGAGAGAAAGCATCAATATGAAGACAGAAAAACGCAAAGCCCAGCTTGATTTCGTCTGCGGAGAACCGGATTGCGACGCCGTCATCAAATTCGATCTCATGGAAGTTGCACGGGAGGACTTTCAGATTCTCTGCCCGAAATGCCACAAGCCCTATCAGTTCGACGCGGAGCTGCGGGAAAAGCTGCTGAAACTGCACAATCTGGTTCAGGTTCTCCGGCAGGCGGAGTCCATTCTGGGAGACTGCAATGTGGCGGTCGCCGTTCCGGGAGGAGAGGTCAAGATTCCTTATGCCCTGCTGCTGACCAGACTCAACACCATGATCTCATTGAACGTCGGGGAGAAAAAGATTGATTTTCATCTCCGCATCGAACCCTCGTCTTCCGATACATTCAGATGAAAGGACTCAGGACAACCATGGCTATGACCCAGGATCAAATCGTCAGGGAACTTCAGGATGCCGGCGCACTTCTGACCGGCCATTTCAAACTCCGCAGCGGCAAACACAGCAACCGTTTTTTCCAGTGTGCGCTGGTGTTTGTGGACCCGGCCCGCGGGGAACGTCTGTGCGCGGAACTTGCGCGCCGCGTCACGGAACAGGGGATTCAGGCCGACACGGTCATCTCCCCGGCGGTCGGCGGACTGTTCGTCGGGCAGGAAGTGGCCCGGGCGCTGAAGCTCAAATCCATTTTTGCGGACAAGGTCAACGATGAGCTGGTTCTGAAACGCGGCTTTTCGATCCGTCCCGGAGAACGGGTGATCGTTGCGGAAGACGTCGTGACCGAAGGAGGCCGGGTCCGGCAGACCATTGATCTGGTCCGGCGCCTCGGCGGCATCCCGGTGGCGGTGACCATCATCACCGACCGCAGCGGAGGGAAAGCCGACTTCGGACTTCCGCTGTTCAGTCTGCTCCAGCTTGATCTCCCGACCTATCCGGCGGAGGAGTGTCCTCTCTGCCATGACAATGTTCCGCTCACGACCCCCGGCTCCGGCGCGGGGTCCAAAGCCTAAGAAAGACTGTAGTTTATGCTCACCAATATTCTGAAAGCGATTTTCGGGAGCAAATCGGCGCGCGACGCCAAACGGATGGCTCCCCTTGTCAAACGCATCAATGAACTGGAAGTTTCGTACCAGAGCCTGACGGAGGAACAGCTCAAGGCCAAAACGCAGGAATTCAAAGACCGTCTTGCCAAAGGGGAGACGCTCGACGATATTCTCTGCGAAGCCTTTGCGACCGTCAAGAATGCCTGCCGCCGTCTCTGCGGCACCACCGCGACGGTCTGCGATCACGAACTGACATGGGATATGATCCCCTTCGACGTCCAGCTGATCGGCGGGATCGCGCTGCACAAGAAGAAAATCGCGGAAATGGCCACCGGCGAAGGAAAAACCCTCGTGGCCACAATGCCGCTCTATCTCAACGCGCTGACCGGCCGGAACTGCCAGCTGGTCACGGTCAACGACTATCTTGCGCGGCGCGACTCGGAGTGGATGGGAATCGTCTACAAATACCTCGGGCTGACCGTCGGCTGCATCCAGAATGAAATGAATCCGGAAGAACGCCGCGCCCAGTACGCCTGCGACATCACCTACGGAACCAACAGCGAATTCGGATTCGACTATCTGCGCGACATGGGCATGGCGACCAGCAAAGAACAGCTGGTCCAGCGCGACCACTACTTTGCAATCATCGACGAAGTCGACTCGATCCTGATCGACGAAGCAAGAACGCCGCTGATTATTTCCGGTCCTGTTGCGAATTCGTCGCACCAGTTTGATGTTCTGAAGCCCGCGATTGCGGATCTCTACAACCGCCAGAATCTTCTCTGCGCACGCCTCGTCCAGGAGGCGAAAACCGTTCTCGACAACGAGAATTCCACCGAGGAACAGCAGGAAGAGGCGATCACAAAACTTCTTCAGGTCAAGATGGGAATGCCGCAGCACAAGAAGCTGATGCACGTTCTGGAAGATCCTGAAATTCTCAAGCGGGTGGAAAAGGCGGAACTGATGGCACGCAGCGAACAGAACCGCGGACTTCTCCAGGAGATCCAGAGCGAACTGTTCTTCTCCATGGAGGAGCGCAACCACGAAGCCGATCTCACGGAAAAGGGACGCGTTCTCATTTCCGGGAACGACCCGAACGCGTTTGTTCTTCCCGATCTTCTGGAGTCCCTGCACGACATCGACACGGACGCCTCGCTCTCCGAAGCGGAAAAGATCAAGAAGAAACAGGATTTCCAGGAGCAGTTCGCGCTCAAGAGCGAAAAGCTTCACGACATTTCCCAGCTTCTGCGCGCCTACTGCCTCTATGAAAAAGACGTGCATTACGTCGTGCAGGAAGGGAAGGTGCTCATCGTCGACGAACACACGGGACGCATTCTTCCCGGACGCCGCTTCAGTGAAGGACTCCATCAGGCGCTCGAAGCCAAGGAGAACGTCTCCATTGAGGAGGAGACCCAGACCTTTGCGACGATCACGATCCAGAACTACTTCCGAATGTATGAGAAGCTCGCCGGCATGACCGGTACCGCGGAAACGGAAGCCAATGAGTTCCACCAGATCTACAAGCTCGACGTGATGGTCATTCCGACCAACCGTCCCTGCCGCCGGGTGGACTACAACGACTGCGTCTACAAGACGAAACGGGAAAAATTCAACGCGATCCTCCGGGATGTGAAGGAACGGTACGACAAAGGCCAGCCGGTCCTGCTCGGCACGATCTCGGTGGAAGACTCCGAGCTTCTGAGCCGGATGCTGAAGATGCGCAACATTCCCCACAACGTCCTGAACGCGAAGAACCATGCGCGGGAATCGGAGATTGTGGCCCGCGCGGGCGAGAAGTACGCAGTCACGGTGGCGACCAACATGGCGGGACGCGGAACCGACATCAAACTGGCGCCGGGCGTTGCGGAACTCGGCGGACTTTACGTCATCGGCAGTTCGCGGCACGACTCCCGCCGAATCGACCGGCAGCTGCGCGGACGAAGCGCGCGTCAGGGAGATCCGGGAGCCTCCCGTTTCTATGTCTCGCTGGAAGACAATCTCATGCGCATTTTCGGTTCGGACCGCATTGTCAAAATCATGGAGAAGTTCGGTCTGGAAGAGGGAGAGGAACTCCAGCATCCGTGGCTGAACAAGTCCATTGAGACGGCGCAGCGCCGCGTGGAACAGCATTACTTCTCCATCCGCAAACGCACGCTTGAATACGACGATGTGATGAACAAACAGCGCGAAGTCATCTACGGCATCCGCAAGGAGATTCTCCTCAACGACACGTCGCGCGACTTCATCTTCGACACGGTCGACGCCGAGGTTGAACGGCGGATTCAGCTTGCCGTCAGCCTCTGCGATTCCGATTCGAAGGAGACCATCAACCGGGACAATCTGCTCGGCTGGCTCAACACGACCTTCCCGATCGGCTTCACCGACGAGATCTTCTCGTTCAAAGAGGACAACTCGCCCGATACCGCCGCCATCCAGAAGGCAATCACCGACCGCATCACGGAAATGTACAAGGTCAAGGAGACCTACGAGGATCCCGAAGGATTGAAATGGCTTGAACGCCACATCATTCTGGATGCGATCGACCGTCTGTGGCAGGATCATCTGCGCGCAATGGACCACCTGCGTTCCAGCATCGGACTCCGCGCCTATGCCCAGAAGGATCCGCTGATCGAATACAAGCAGGAAGCCTTCAAGATGTTCGATGAACTCATTCAGGCGATTGATCAGGAAATTCTCGTGAACATGTTCCGTTCCGCGACCAGTCTTGCCGCATTTGAACAGCTTTTTGCGAACATCCCGCAGCATCTGACCGCGGGCGGTCCGGCACCGATGGAGGATGTCTCCGCGAATCCGGAAAATCCGGAACAGAACCAGGAAGTCCCGGATATTCAGATCTCCTTCCGCCGGGAAACGCCGAAAATCGGACGCAACGATCCCTGTCCCTGCGGTTCCGGAAAGAAGTACAAGCACTGCTGCGGCCGCTGAGATCCGCGCATCCGCGAAAAAATTGAACGCCCGCTCCGTTGATTCCGGAGCGGGCATTTTAATTTTCCGACCGTTCGACAGGATCCCGTTTTTTCAAGGGAGCAGAAGACGGCCGAACAGGAAACGGTTGCGCCAGTTGTCCGGGCCGCCGGCCCAGACGGACTGCGCATGCCGGCGGGTTCCATCCGAATGGTCGACGGCGATGTCGAAGGCGATCGGTTCCGGAGCACTCAGACCGATGTTCTTCCATGGAATCCGGACCGTTGCCTCGTAATCGGTTCCGGAATCCTTCAAGGAATAGCGGATTCCCCGCATCTCCAGATTCGGACTGGCGGACAGAGCCTCGGGGAGTCCGTTGGAGGATTTCGGAACGAGGAACAGGCGATAGCAGAACGGCGTGTAATCCTTCCGGCTGAGATCGCGGTCCGGACAGGTGTCGAGGAAAAATTCGATTCCATCCCCCGTCCACGGAGCGTTTTCGATCCGGCCGCCGCGTTTCCCGTCGCGAACGCGGACAAAGAATTCCAGAAACTCCTTTGTTGTCCGGACGCGGAACTCGGCGGTTTCGCCGATCCGGCCGGTCTCTTCGGGACGGAGGAAGCGGGACGTGGTGATCGGCCGAACCGGAATGCTCCGGATCTCCGCAACATCGGATACAATCACGGGGATCTCCTTCGGATCGAATCCGGAGACGGGGAAACGGACACCGCCGCTCTCTCCGCTCTTCAGAGCGAGCGTCTGTTTTTTGGCATCCGGGATACGGAGTTCCAGCGTCAGCGGTTCCGCGGTGTTGTTCCGGATTTCCACGTTCACGCAGGATTTTCCGTTGAAGATCCCGTATCGGGCGCCGGTCACCAGGTATCTGCGGTCCGGAATCACGGAAATGGATTCCCATCCGGAAGCAGGAACGCGTCCTTTGAGATAGACGGGATTGTTGTCCACAGAGATGCGCGGACCGGGAATCGGATTGCCGAAAAGATCGAATGCGCGGACGCCCTCGGGAAGAGCGAGCGTGAATTTCCCGCCCTCCTCCACGGCCCAGCAGGCGACAACGGAACCGCGGTTGCGATCCTCGTAAAGACGGGCGCTGATTCCCCGGAGCCAGTTCAGGGTCCGGATACCTCTTCCGCATTCAAGGAAGCGGGCAAACGCATTGGTTGCGGCCGCGTATTCATTCGGAATAAAAGTGGAAACAGCGTAATTGGGCCATTTGTATTCCGGGCGCAGATCGAGTCCAAGAATGCGCGGTGCCCAGACATTGATGCTCTGAGAGACGCCTCCGCTGAGGTCGATCAGATAGCGGCGGACCAGATTGCCGACAGGGAACTCCCCCTGCTCCACAGTCGGTTTTTCGAGTCCCTTCAGATTCTGGATGAAGTAAAGTTCCGAATTCCAGACGGGAAGACCCGGACGGTACCGGCGGACGATCTCCCGCACGTTCTGAATCATTTTGTCCGCGGAGACAGGGGAGTCGTCGAGCTGAGCGCTGTACGGATGAAAGGAGATTGCGTCGGCATACTGGAATGCGCCGAGTCTGCCGCAGTCTTCCAGGAACTTTCCGAGATTGGCGCCCATGTCGCCGGTTGCACAGAATCCGACCACGACGCTCTCCGGATCGGCCTTCTTTGCCGCGCGATAGGCTCGCTTGAGATATTCGGTATACTCTTCCGGACTCAGCAGAAAATTCGGTTCGTTGATGATCTCATAGCATTTGATCTGATCTTTGTAACGGTTCACGAACGCGAAAATAAACGCTTCCCAGGCATCGGGCGGAGGGAGGATTTTTCTGTTATCGCCGACACTTTTCTGATCAGTAAGAGTGCTGGCCTTCCGGATCCAGGAACCGGCGAACTTGTCGTTTTTCATAGATACGCGAAACTCTGAGCTGCCGAGGCGCGGAAGGATGTCGATACCGTTTTTCCGTGCGCTGCGGATGATGTTGTCGGTGATGCTCCAGTCATACTGTCCGCGTTTCTTTTCGGTGCGCCACCAGTAGAAGACGCCGTCGTCATGCAGACGGATTGATCCGAAGCCACTCTGGCGGGTCCGGGCGAAGAATTCATCCAGCGACATGCCGCATGCGCCGAACAGCGCCTCTTTCGGCAGTCCGTCCGGATCGGCCTTGTCAAACCGGGATCCCGGGATGTGGAACAGATGGCCGTTGACTCCGGCGGAAAATCCGTCGCGGAACGAATAGCGGCGGACCGGAAGCTCGCCGAGGACCGCAAACAGCAGCGGAAGAGTTCCCGCATCGGTGCGCAGTTCGAACGATCCATACCGGGTAAGATCCGCCGTAAACGGAAACTCCGCGCTCTCCCCCGGTTTCAGACGGAGGGTAAGCGGAGCAAGCGGATGCAATGTTTTGTAAAAGCGATCATACAACGAAGGCGTGATCCGGCGGACCACCGTCTCTGCCGAATGGTTCACCGCCTTCAGCACGAAACGGTTTTTCCCCGGATGGCGGACCGGATCAGCGCGCTCGAAGGCGGTTTCCAGCTCCGCGGCGGGAAGATACGGCCCCGGAGCTTCCGCAAAACGAAGCGCATCCAGACGCAGATTTTCCGTATTCCAGGTCAGGAGAAGAAATCCGTGCGGATTGCTCTGCGGAACGGCCGGAAAGGTGAATATGTACTCCTTCCACTCGGGCGAAGTACGGAACACGCGGGAGGGATTCCACCAGTGATGTCCTTTCCCGTCATAGGAGCAGGAACGGAGGAGAAGAAGGACCTCCGCGGGATGATCCGATTTCATCCGGCAGGAGAAGGTGTAGCGTCTGCCGGGAACAAGACGGATGTCATGCGAAGCAAAATGCAGAGTCCTCCTCTTCGGATTCGGGAAGAAAAGACTGTATTTCCCGTGGATCTTGTCCGCGGCGTCGCAGACGGCCTTCTCCGGAGAGAAATCCGCGGCGGAATAGGGGATGGCCGTCGTCAGCGAGTAATCGGCCGAGCCGAGTTCAAAACTGGAATTGCGCAGCAGATTTTCCGCCCCCGCCGCACGCAGAACCACGACGGAGAAAAGAAACAGAAGAGCAAAGATTCGCATTCCGGATCTCCTCAGGGCAGAAGTTCAAGAGAGACATCTTTCAGGAACAGCTCCTCCTGTCCCGCCGGGACGGAGAAACCGATCGAAAGAAGACGGCGCCTGTGGTGCGGATACTTGCTTTCCCCCGGATAAACGAATTCCAGAGTCTGACGCGTCCAGTTTTCCGAAACCCGTTTTGTCTGTCCGAACGACCAGTGCTTGACGTTCGGCATCCATCCGCCGTCCGCGAACACGCGGAAGGTCCCCGGCGACCCTTTGATCCAGAACGAGACACGGTACTTCCGATCCGGCTGGACAGGAAACTCAATGGATCGAAGATTCTTCTCTCCCTTCCCCCGGAGCTGAAACGCCGCGCCGCCATCAATGTGATCCGCCGCTTTGACCGTCTGAAAACTCTCCCCCTTCATCATCCGGAAAGGAGCCGTTCCATCCGCCGCATCCAGATGGAACACTCTACAGTCCTTCTCCTCCAGACGTTCCAGTTTCAGCGATTTGATCTGGAGCGTGTAAGGAGCTTTTCCCTCCGCAATGAAATCAAAGCGGCAGGGACCTTTCGATCCGTGAAAACAGATCATCCCGCTGCTCCATGTTTCCGTCGGGGGATATGCCGCCGCGACCTGTTCGCCGATCCGGATTTTCAGCGGATTCGACGCCGCCCCCGGAGAGCGGTATGAAAACCGCATCCGGTACACCCCGTTCTCCGGAAGATTCAGATTCGTCGAAACAGAAGACCATCCTTTGAACGGGTATTCCAGCACACCTTCCGCACTCGTCCATGTTCCGGGGACCTTCCATTTTCCGAAATCGTCCACGGGAAGAGAGTCCGCCGCAAACAGCGGAAGCACGGCTCCGAGAGCCAGCAGAGAGATCATTCGATTCATACAACAACTCCTTATTCTGAATTTATTTTCTGGTCCAGTTCCCATTGAAGCGCTGCTGCCACCCGATCGTTTCAGCGTGGCCGTCCGCGAAGAGGATGTTCAGCGTTGCTCCGCCGTGATGGGCATAGCCGGGATAGGAAAGCATATCCGTTTCCGTCATCGCCATTCCCGGGACATAGCTGCCCGGCGTCTGAAAGGCATAACAGCCATTCCGGTGCGGAGCCCAGAGATTCCCCCAGCGATAGAGAGAAAGTTTTTCAAGCATAATTACCATTCCCGGACGGATCTCTTTCAGCTTGCGCGGCTCACGGGAAGAGTCCTCCAGCTCGCGGATTGCGCCCCCCTGCGAACCGATTGTCAAAACATACGAGGACGCATACGTTGCGTTCGCATCGGACGACAGACGGATCTCCGGACAGAAATAGACGCCGGACGGCTTCTTGAACCGGTTTGTCTTATACTGATCGTACTGAGGGACAAGTTGACTGACATAATCGCAGTTCGCATCAAACGGCGAGCAGTAATCCTCGTTTTCCAGCCCGTATTCCTGAAACAGAATGCCGTGCTGTTTCAGGTTTGATACGCAGGTGATGTTCCTCGCCTTGCTCCGCGCCGACTTCAGAGCCGGAAGAAGCATCCCGGCCAGAATCGCAATGATCGCAATTACAATCAGAAGTTCGATCAAGGTAAACTTTTTTCCGGTTTTCATTCTGTTTTCCTTTCTTTGGTTGATGTTCCCGGAATGATTTCCCAGTCCAGCGAGCATTCCTGAAGAGAGGTCTTCCGGTGTTCGATCGTATTCCACAACTGCTCCAGCAGAAGCGAAATGATGGTTTGAAACGGCTTTGCAGTTCTAGTCGGGTTCCAGTCGTAGTACGAATATCCGGTAATCAGCTGGAGATCCTCCGGGATCCGGATTCCGTGCGCAAGAGCGAAATTCCGGACCCGGTCGGCCTGATCGAAACGGAGAGCGCCCCCGTCCACCGGAAAGCGCTTCAGCAGACCGGCGAGCTCTTGTTCAGAGATCGTTTCCTCCGCCAGCAGTTCCGGACGGAATTCCACACCGGCCTCCCTGAGCGCGGCGGAATAGCCGTCATGGGAACGTTCGATGCCGGGGGTTTTCAGGAACAGAATGGAACGGCATCCGCGGTCGAGCAGGTATTTCGTCTTCTGATATCCCTCCCGGAAATGGTCCATATAGACATAGTTTCCGCACTGCGGCTTTTCCAGATCAAACTGCCCGGCGATCGGCAGAATCCCTTCCCGGTGAATCCGCTCGAACACGGAGACATGCGCATGGGAAACGCCCAGCCACAGCAGTCCGTCGAGCTTGCTGTTCACGATATCGTTGTAAATCATCTCCGGGCTGGAGGCGACAATCAGCTGCGCGCAGGCGTTGTATTTGCGGATCTCGCGGAAAACCGCCTCCATGAAGCACGCATCCTCCTGATTGTAAAGCGCATGCATCCCGGTCCGGTGGAGCAGACCGATGATCTTCATCCGCCGCTCATCCTCCCGCATCGAAAGCGGATTGACAAAATATCCGCGCCGCGGACGGCGGATCAGATAATTGTCCCGCACCATATCCTCCAGAGCCCTCCGCACCGTCTTCCGGGCAACGCCGAACTGTTCCGCCAGCGTCCGTTCCGACGGAAGCGGATTCTCCGGATTCGCCCGGATCGTCAGATTGATGAAGTACTGACGCAGTTTCATATATTCATGAATGTTCGACGCCATCGGAAGCCTCTCTTTTTGATGGGTACCAGAGGGTACCAGCTTATTTAAATTATACAACATTTTTTTAAATGCGCAAGAGGTCGAAAGGAAAATTTTTCCATTTTTCTGAAACATTGCCATCTTTCCCTCCAGAAAAATCCGGAAAAAAGCACAATCCCCCTCTTGACAAAATCCCGCATTCAGAGTATAATAAAACTGGACCGACACTGGACCGAATAAAAGAAGGATTTTTGAAATGCCGGGGACAGCGAAAAAAAACAGTCTGACTCAGCAGATGCGGATCCGCTACTACATCATGAATCTGATCTACCGCAGCTGCGGGAAATCCGTTCCGGTTCCTTCGACACGGGAGCTTTCCAAACAGTTCGGCATTGCGCGGAGCACGATCCAGCTGGCCTTTGAAAAACTTTTTCAGGAAGGGTATCTGATCTGCCGCCAGGGCGCGCCGACGATGACCAATCCGCTGTGCCACTTTGTTCTCCAGCCGCAGACCCGGAACCCGCTGATCGGCATCAAGCTGTACGAAGGGGACGCCTTCTATTACGGCTCGAACTTCTGGCGCTCCCTCAGCTGCATAGCGACGGAACTGACGGAACGCAACTACAACATCCGTTTTCTGATGAATGCGACCATCACGGAGGAGAGCATCGAGCAGGAGATCCGGGAATCCTATCTGGACGGCGTCATCCTTCTTCATACGACGCCGGTCTATGCCCGTACCGCCGCCCGGATGAATCTGCCCTGCGTGATGGTGGACAATCATCCGCATCCGGATCTTCCGTCCGTGGTTCTGAAGAGTTCGGAATCGGCGGTCCGTCAGCTTTCACGGAAGCTCCATGCGGAGAACCGGAAATACGGACTCAATATCATCAACTCCTTTCAGCAGGACAAGGATGCCCTGCGTCTGAAACGGACTCTGGAGGAGCTGGAGCCGGAGATCCGGATCAAAACCGTTCCGCAGGAGAAAGTCTCACTGAAAGCCGGATCCGCGCTTCCGGACTTTATTCTTCACTACGAACAGCATGCGGAACTTCTGCAGAAACAGGTGGATGCGAGCGGGAAAAAGATTCTTCTGGTCTCGCGCAAACGTCCGGCCGGAGGACAGTATTACAAGGGACTTTATTTCGATTTTCCTCTGGAGCAGATGGGACGGGCAGCAGTGGATCTCCTGGAAAAGCGGCTCGCCGGAGAAGAGGTTCCGCGTCAAACAGTCATTGAGGCGGAATTGAAATACAGGGAATAAGTCTCCGGGACGTTTCTGCGCGCAATCGGAAAGGAGAACGCACAAGCCGCCCCGGAAAATGAGTGGAAAGAGATTCGTTTCTACACGATCGTCTGAAAACAGAAAGGATATCAGGAATGTTGAAGAGCATTGCAATCGGTCTTCTGACCGGAGCGTTTCTGCTTCAGGCAGGGGAAGAAGTTCCCAAACAGGCCGGAGTCGCCTTCCGATTCGACGACAACAAACCGCCGAAACAATGGAAGGAAATGGGGGAATTGTTTGAAAAACACGGCTGCCGGATGTCTCTGGCCCTGATCTCCCAGAATCTGAACGGGAAAGAGACGCAGGAAGTCCTCCGGGCCCTCTCGGCAAAAGGTCATACGATGATGGACCACACGCCGAATCATGCGCTCTATCAGATTCAGGCGCGGAACCCGCAGGAGTTCGAGGAATATTCCAAACTTCCGATTGTCGATCACGCCGATCCGAAAAGCCGGAAAGTCTATTTCAAGTACGAGTTGAACACCGCTCATCCCGGGAACCGGACATTTCAGGGAGCGATCCGCAGCGGAGAACTCTGCGAATATCCGGCGGCCATGAAAGGACAGCTCGGATTCACCCGGAAGATTCTGGATCCGTCCACGGGAAAGGTCTACGGAATCCGCATTCAGAACGGGAAAAAAATGCTGTACAGTTTCTGGGGCGAAAAAATCGCCATTCCGGATCGGAAGGGAGAGTTTGTGCTTCTGCCGTTCAGCGTGGCGATTCAGCCGTCGAAGGACCTTCTGCGCTTCATGGCGGAGACGAGCCGGAAGAATTTTCTTGCGGTCGGACTTCCGGCTCCGCGCGCCTGGATCCAGCCGGGCGGATGGGAGTGCTTCATCTCCTGGGACCGGCTTGCGGAAATCTACGGAAAGGAGTTCGGCTATCTCTCCGGAGACGCGATTCCCGGCTCTTCCCGGACAAGACGGAATGTGTTCAACGATCCCGATCCCGTCCACGGCCGCTTCACGATGACTCCGGACTTCACCGGGCCGGACAACGGTCAGGATTTCCCGTCGATGAAACGCAATATTGCCAATTCCATCGCGAAAAACCAGACGATCGTCTTCATCTCGCACATGTCAATCCACCGCGTGAAAGGCGGCTGGGAGGCCTTTATCCAAGGATATGACGATCTTCTCCAGTGGCTCAGGAAGCACAACATTCCGGTGAAGACGCAGGAGGAGTGGGCGGAGATTCTCTACTCGAAGAAACCGCAGCCGAACACCAGCATTCTTCCGCCGCTGAACCGGGATATCGACGAAGACGGAAAACCCGACGGCTATGAACTGCTCAAAGGAGCTTCCGCCGATCTGAAAACAGGCATTGTCACCATTCCCGCCGGCGGCAAACTGCACATTTCCGATGTGGGAGGCGTGGAAAAAGGAACGAATAACTTCTCCCTCTCCGTGAAAGGCGAGCCCGGCACGATTGTCATCCTGGATTTCTTCTTCACCATGCGCGAAGGGAAAAACTATATGGAACGCAAGCAGTTCCGTCTGGACGGGAGCGACTGGAAAACGCTGTCCGGCACGGTCAGCGTGAAACCGCAGGCCCATACGCTTCACTATGGAGTTCTCACGTCCGGGACCAGGAACTCGGTCCAGGTCAAAGATCCTGTTTTCAAACCGTAACCAGCCTCCATCTGCCGCGGGACGGGTCCGATGACCTTCCCGCGGCAGAATATTCAACAGAAGGAGAGAAACCATGAATCCCCGAAAAAACACAACCAGCGGAAACCGTTTCCGTCAGTGCAGAGAAAAGTTCACCCTTGTAGAACTCCTTGTCGTTATTGCGATCATCGCAATTCTTGCCGCGCTTCTTCTTCCGGCATTGAATGCGTCCCGGGAGAAGGCGCAGGCGGTCAAATGTCTGGGAAATATGAAACAGCTGGGGACCGCGTCGCTCTCCTACCTTTCCGACAACAACGACTATCTTCCGGGAGCCTACTGGCTGAAGGAAACCATCTACTACATTGCGCCGCAGCTTTCCGAAACAGTTCTGAGTTCCTCGAAAGAGCGTCTTTACTCACCGGTCTATCTGTGTACCTCTCCCGCCTATCCGAAAAAGAATCTGTACAATTTTCTCATTCAGGATCATTACACCATCAGCGGCTCGTTTGCCGAATATCCGGAAACCATCACAGCGAATACCCGTCTGTTTTTTGCCTATACAAACACACCGGATTACCACGCGAAAGCGACAATGCTGAAGATACCGTCGAAGAAGATCTATCTGACGGAGGACGGACTGTACCGGAACACGGAGTCGGGAGGAATCTGCGACTTCAACAACCGTTACGCGGCCAACAATGCCCGCACAGCCCGGATGCATGGGAAGCTGGGAAATCTCTGCCGGGCGGATGGAGGCGCGATGTCCCTCCGGCTGCCCGAGTTTTTATTCACCTCCAGCATCTACTATCCGAACGACAGCTATGACGTCAACCGCTTCACCAGCAACCTGATTCCAACCAAAGAGCTCTTCTAACCCGGATGAATCATCATCCATAAAAACCGTACCAAAGGAAGTACCATGCTCAATCTGCACAACTACCCCGTCATCACATTCCCGGAAACCTTCCTCTGGGGCAGCGCGACCGCGGCCCATCAGATCGAAGGAGATGACATTCACTCCATCAACTGGCGCGACCAGACGATGTACCCGGAACGCTTTCCCGACCACTCCGGAAAGGCGTGCGACAGCTACCGGCTCTACCGGGAGGATGTCGAACTTCTGAAAACCCTCGGCCATCAGGCCTACCGCTTCTCAATTCCGTGGTCGCGGATCGAACCGGAGGAAGGAAAGTTCTGTCAGGAGGCGGTCGATCACTATGTGGACCTTCTCCGTCTTCTGAAGCAGGCGGGAATCCGGACTTTTGTCACGCTTTCCCACGGCAGCGATCCGGCCTGGTTCTGGGACAGGGGCGGATTTGCCGACCGGAACGCCCTTCCCTATTTTGAACGCTATATCGACTTCATCGTCCCGATTCTGGAAGACAAGGTCGATTTCTGGATGACCATCAACGAGATCAACATCATGGAACGTCCAGGCTGCGATCCGTTTGAACTGCGCAAGAACTACATGATCTGCCATGCGAAAGCGTTCCGGATCATCCGGAAATACTCGAAGAAGCCGGTCGGCGCTCCGCATGCGATGGCGGCAATCGTCCCGAAGGATCCGCATTTCGAGGCGGACAAGGCGTTCGCCGCGATGGAAGACTGGATCTTCAACGGATTTTTTTATCATGCGCTCCGGACCGGCGAACTGGTCTTCCCGCACTACCCGGCGGAAACCTTCCCCGAAATGAAGGACTCCTTCGACTTCTGGGCGATCAACTACTACACGCGGAAAGAGGTCTCCTCCCGGACGAAAAGCGGCGGAGCCACCCTTCTGACCTGCGAACAGCTCAAGCTCATCGACAAGGAGTTCTACATGAGCAGCTTCTACCCGGAAGGACTTTACAATGAACTTCAGCGGCTGAAAGACAAGCCGGTCTGCATCACCGAAAACGGCTGCTGCTGTGCGGACGACCGCTGGAGGATCGTCAAACTGTGCCAGGATCTTTCCACGATCCGCGACGCGATGGATTCGGGCGTGGACATCCGCGGCTACCTCCACTGGTCGCTGATGGACAACTACGAATGGGTCAGTTTCATTCCCCGCTTCGGCATGGTGCATGTTGATTTCAAGACCTTTGAACGCACGCCGAAACCGAGCGCATGGATGTACCGGGAAATCATCGAACATCACGGTTTCACCCCGGAACTGATTGCAAAATATCTTCCGGAACTGCCGAAATTCGACCTGTTCCGCTGATCCGGAAAGAAAGGAGAACGCAATGGAGATCCGTACCGGTCTCACCGTATTTCATCTGAATGGAGCGGACAATTCCCCCGACTGGAAAATTCGATATGAGTGGAAAGAGATGGAAGACGGTCTTTCCCTTCTGGAAATTTCTCTGGATTCTTCCGAAGACCGGACGCCGCCGGAACTGACGCTCACATGGGACCTTCCGCTGCTGGATACGGTCAACGGCTGGACCACCCGTCATGGCGGAGGAAGCGAACTTCCGCCGGACTGGGGATGCAAACGGATCTTCTCCATCGCCGACGAGATTCCGGAACTGGTGTTCCACAACCGGGAAGGACTCTGCACCGCTGCGGCGGCATGGTCCGACGCAATGCGCATCACGGAGTTCTCGGGAGGAATCCACGAAAGCGACTGTTCCCTGCGCTTCACGCTGAAACTTTTCTCCCGGAAAGAGGCGCCGCTGCGGCACTACTGCGGGATTCTGCGTCTGGATCTCCGGAAGCAGTTTTTTGCGGACACGGTCCGGGAGATCTCCAGCTGGTACGCATCGTTTCCGGAATACGGAAATTCTCCGGTCCCGGAGTGCGCCTTTGATCCGCTCTACTCCACCTGGTACAGCTATCACCACGATGTTCATGCGGAAAGCATTCTCCGCGAATGCAGAGAAGCGGTGAAGCTCGGCATGAAAACCCTGATCGTCGACTCCGGATGGGACAACGACGACAACACGCTCGGCCCCGGCGCCTGCGGAGAATGGACGCCTTCGAAAAAACGCTTTCCCGACTTTGCCTCCCATGTCCGGGAAATTCAGGCGCTCGGACTGCGCTACATGCTCTGGTTTGCCGTTCCGTTCATCGGGAAACGCTCCGTCCGTTACGCGCAGTTTCAGGGGAAGTTTCTGTTCGAGCTGCCCGACGCGGGCGTTCTGGATCCCCGTTTTCCGAACGTGCGGGAGTTTCTGATCGGCTCCTGCACGCGCCTTCTGCGGCAGTACGGCATCGACGGACTGAAGCTCGACTTCATCAACACGTTTACGGAATGCACGGACGATCCCGCACTTTCCGGCGGCATGGGAACGCGGGACATCCCCGTTATCACCGACGCCGTGGACCGGCTGATGACCGATCTCAGCACCGCGATCCGCTCAATCCGTCCGGATGCGCTGATCGAATTCCGTCAGTGCTATATCGGCCCGGCGATCCGGAAGTACGGCAATCTGCTCCGGGCGGCGGACTGTCCGGCGGATCCGGGCGGAAACCGGCGGCGGATTCTCAATCTGCGTCTGAGTTCGGGCTGCACCGCGGTCCATTCCGACATGCTCGAATGGCGATCCGATTACGATGTTCATCATGCCGCGCTCCAGCTTCTGAGCGTCATGTTTGCCGTTCCGCAGATTTCGGTTCGTCTGGCGGAACTGCCCCCCGAACATCGGCAGATGCTGGCGTTCCTGCTCGGATTCTTTGTCCGGCACCGGGAACTTCTTCTGAAGAGCGCGCTTCATCCCTGCGCACCGGATCACAACTATCCTGTGGTCTATGCGGAAACGGAAAGGGAACGGATCGCGACCGTCTACTGCGGAACCAGCACGGTGGAAATGGATTCCGATCCGGCGGGACGCACGCTCTATCTGGTCAACGCCACGGCGCGCGATTCCATCGTTGCCGATCTGCCGCTCGAACCCGGAACAACGGCTCTCCTGCGGGACTGCTGCGGAAAGATTCTTCCGTTTGAACTGCCGTCCGGCGGACTTTCCCGTCTGCGGATGCCGCCGGGCTCCATTTTGAAACTCAATCCCCCTGATCCGTGTGAATCGGAGAAAGGAGTCCGCCGATGAAAAACCGACTGCTTTCCGGAATTCTTTTCCTTGCCGGGACAGTGATGACAGCCACGGAACCCAATCTCTGGCCGAATCCCGGCTTCGAAAGCTGGAACGAGACCGACAACAAACCCGCCTCTCCCGCCTGGCGCTGGAGCATTCAGAAAATGAAGGGCGGCAACGAGTTTGCATTTCTCGGCCGCACCTCTGAAGAGAAGCATTCCGGGAACTACTCTCTGCGCATGAAGGACACCAATCCGGGTCCGGTGAACAATGTGCTCCAGTACCATTTTGCCCCGTCGGAAATCCGGAAACTCGGCGGGAAGATCCTGGGTTTCTCCGCCTGGGTCCGGCAGATCCGGGCCGATGAACCGCGGAAGGTCGGAATCGGCATCAACTGCTACACCGCCGCCGGAAAACATGTCAATGCATACGACTGGATCGACACCACGGAGGAAACCGGCTGGACCCATCTTGCCGTCCGCCTGAAAATTCCCGCCGACGCAAAAGACCTCCGCGCCGTCCTCTACTGCGCCAACAACTTCAACAACACCGCGGAAGCCTGTTTCGACGACATTCTTCTCACCACCGGCCCGGTGGTCAAACACAAACCCGAACCATTGAAAAAATCCATGACAGCCTCCGTCTCCTCTCCGTTTTATCTTCCGTTTACGCCGGCTCCGCGGGCGTGGAAGCTGCGTTTTTCCGGCTATCAGCCGAAAGCGGCCGTTCGGAATGCGGACTTCACGCTGCACCGCAATCCGAAGCAGACCGGCAAACTTGTTGTTCTGGAGTGCCGGACCGATCTTCTGAACCGCCGTTACGATCTTTCGAACGTTCCACAGGGAAAACTCGGGTTTGATGCAAAACTTTCCGCGGATCTTCCGCTCTGGGTGAATCTGATTGCCGGAGACGGGAAGAAAACCACCCTTTCTCTGAAGCAGGGGTCCCCGGGGGAAAACGGGTTCTACACCTATTCCGGCACGTTTCCGAGTCATCCCTCCGAGCTCAAAATGATCTCCATCCACATTCCGGCGGATGCGCTTGCGGGAAAATCGGAGCTGCGGATTTCGGGCATGGGGCTGACAGCGCCTGCAGGGACGCCCGGCCCCGTCTTCGCCCCCTCCCCCGAAGCGGAGAAATACATCCGGGAATACCGGAAAGAACTCGTGGTCACGGACGACGGACAGAAACGTCCGGAAATCCGCCGGGGAACCTGGTTTGAAAACGGAAAATACAAATACCTTCTCGGCCCGTGGATCTACAACAGCAACGGCGACTGGCGGGATCCGGTGCGGAACAATCCGCTGAAGATCGACCACATTGCCTACCGGATCGGTCCGGGGAAGGAGCAGTTCGACGCGCTGGGCTTCAACTCCGCGCAGATGTCCGCCGCGCCGAAACTTCCGGGACAGGCGCTCTACGGACTCGGCATCCCCGAAAACGCACAATGGCAGGAGACGGAGTTTGCAAAATTCGTGCGCGGCTTCAAAGGAATGAGTCTCGTCGTGGACTTTGCGTTCAGCTTCGATCGCGAACTGGAATTTGAAGATCCGGTCCGGCGGCGGGAGGTCGATCAGCGCTGCGGCACCTGGCACGCCTTCAACCCGGCCTGTCCGGAGCATCCGGACGGAGACCGCTACTACCGCGATCTGATGACCGGCGGAACAAAAATGCTGATGAAAAACCGGATGAATGTCGGAGTCTACGAGCTCTTCAACGAATCGGTCTACGCCTGTCTGTGCCGGTTCAACATCCGGGCGTTTGCCGACCGGATGAAAAAGAAATACGGTTCGATCGAACAGGCGAACAGGAGCTGGAACACGATTTTCACCGGATTCGACGATCTTGCGGAAGCGACCGCTCTGGATCCGTATCCCGGGCTCTGGGTCGAATGGTGGAACTTCCTTGCGGGACGCTACGGCGAAGTGCTGAAGCGCTACCGGGATCTTGTGCGGAGCATTGACCGCCGTCCGAACGTTTATTTCTGCGAAATGCTGGCCGTGTCGCAGATCTGGAACAGCTTCATGGACTACCGGATCATCGCCGATGCGATGGATGTTCTGGCGATCGAAGGCGGATGGCGCTACGGCCATCCCTCCATGGATCTCCGGGGGAAAAACGGCATGGAGGCGGTGGTTTTTGAAACCGGGACACACTGGTACGTCTGCGACTTTTTCGCCGCGCTCTCCGGCGGGAAGAAACCGGTCATCAACAACGAGCACTACTGCTGGCGCGCCGAATACGGACTGCGCGCGCCGAGCAGACGCACCGACATGGTCACCTCGCTCTGGATGGAGCTGATGCACGGAAGTTCGGGCAACTTCACCTACGTTCTCGACAAGCGCTCCTACGACTACAAGACACCGGAACAGGCGAAACAGAATGTGATTCAGCCGAGCTACAAATCCTCTTCGCTTCTGAATCCGTACAACTGGCCGCCGGAGGAACTTGTCGGGTTCCGGATGTTCACGGAGGAGCTGGAACCGTACCGGGAACAGATTCTTCCGTTTCCCCGGACCGGCGCGCCGAGCGTCGCGATCTACCACTCCTACACGACCCATGCGATGAATCAGCTGGTGCGCGGACTGGATTTCCGTCCCCGGATGCAGCGCTGGCACTCCGCGCTTCTGCACAGTCATTATCCGCTGACTTTTGTATTTGACAATGATCTGAAAAAGGGACTTCCGCCGAACATCCGCGCCCTGCTCGTCCCCTGTGCGGAATATGAGACAGAGGAAGCTCTCGACGGCATCCGGAACTTTCTCCGGCGCGGCGGCATTGTGATCGCCGATACCGAGGCCTTCCGGTTCGACGATCATGCGCGGAAACGGCCGCAGGACCATCTTTCCGGCGTGGTGCGCCTCAGCTCCCGGGAGAACGCCTCGTCCGCCCGTCTGCTTGCCCATCTGAAGGCGCGGGACATCCCGCGGTACGGCGCACTGGAATCCGCCGATTCGACACAGGCTCTTCCCGGCACCGATCTGCAGATCATCGACCGCGGCGATTTCAAGCTCGTGTTTGTCGCCGGAATGCTCGATCTTGTCCCGCGGAAAGTGAAACTCAAGCTCCATCTGAATGACAGCGGCTCGTTCTATCTGACCGACATCGTCCGCAAACACCTCTACGTCCCCGAAAACGGGGAACGCTGGAGCGCCCGGCAGCTCCGCGACGGTTTTGAACTCATTCTTCCGCCGCAGGAACGCGTTGTTTTCGTACTGGAGCGGAAACGTCCGCAGAATGTCACCCGGCACACGCAGGCCGACGTCCAGAAGGAGTTCCGCGGCACGCAGGCGGAATCGGAAAAGATTCTGCGCGAGTTCCGTGAACGGACCGAACGCAAAAACGCCGTGGAAGCCGAAGCGCGCATCTACCGGGACGTGAACGTCTCGAAATGCCGTCCGCTGGACCTCCGCAAATTCGTCAACATGCACTATCGCGACGAAAAGGCGGGCGACCGCAAAGGCGGTGCCTTCGATCAGGGACCGAAAGACTTCTCCGCGATCCGTCCGGGCCGCATTCTTGCGGCGGGCGTTCCGTTCGATCTCATCGACTCCGACCGCAACAACGGCAAAGGCCTCATCATTCTTGCCGGACGCGACCGGAATTACTTTCCTCTGGAAGTCCGCAACATTCCCGTCGGCCGCAAAGCGAAGCATCTCTACTTTCTGCACACGATGGGCTGGGGCGGTCCGAAGGGGGAACGGATCCTGACCTACCGCATCACATATAACGACGGCTCCGCCTGTGAAATTCCGATTCGCTCCCGTCTGGAAATCGCGCCGTGGATGGATGGGCGCGTGATTCTGGTTCCGCATGCGAAAGTCGGTCTGGAATCCAGCAATCCGGAAGGCGTCATCCATCTTCAGAACTACCGGTGGACCAATCCGCATCCGGAAAAGCCCATCCGCTCTCTGGATATTGTTTCCAGCTGCGCCGGAGGGGTTCCCGCGATTGCCGCAATCACAACCGAGGAGGAATGACACATGACTCTGTCCCGTCTGAAACATCTTTGTTTTCCCGCTCTTCTTCTGCTGCTTCCGGGGATCGGGAGTGCTGCGGAGGAGAATCTCTTTCCGAATCCGGGATTTGAAACGTGGAACACCGCGCTGGATCTTCCGGGCGACGTGCAGTGGCAGTGGACCTTCCGCGATCAGACTCTGGGACGGAAGAGCTTTTCCGTTCTGGAACGCTCCTCCGCCGAGGCCGCAGAAGGAAAATACTCGCTGCATCTGAAGGATGAAAACAGCGACCGCACAGTCAGCGGATTCGGCTGGCGGGTTCCGCAGTCGGAGCGCCATGCCGGAAAGATTCTCGATTTTTCAATCCGGGTGAAACAGGTCCGGGCGGGACGCCCGAACACCGTCGGCGTGCTTGCGGTCGCTTTGACCAAAGGGAAAGCCATTCATGCCGAAGCCTTTGTACCGACGGAGAAACCGACCGGATGGGAGACGCTGAATCTGCGTCTCGCCCTCCCCTCCGATCTGCAGGGACTCTCTCTCTACCTGATGTGCTCCAACCACTTCAAGACGACGGCGGAAGCGTATTTCGACGATGCCGTTCTCACGTTTCGCAATCCGGAGTCTGCGATGAAAGTTCCAGTTCCCTCCTCAGTTCCCCCGACACGGCACACATTCGGCAGAACCATCCGCTTTCCGCAGGACACCCCCTTCCCCTGGGTTCACGAATACTGGGGCGGGTTCGACCGGGATGCAAAAGATGTAAGGCGCTACGTTCTGAAACAGCCGACCGTTCCGCAGTCGGGGATCCGTTTCCGGGCAAACCGTCCGGACCGTCTGATCGACCTCTCCGCCTTCCGTCCCGAACAGGTGAAGTTCACGCTTCTGGCCAACCGGCAGATGCACTTCTTTGCCAATCTCTACTCCTGCGACAGCGGAAAAATCGGTTCCCGCTCCTTCCGGAACGGCAGAAAGGAAAAGAATGGCCTCTACCGCTACGAATGCCCGCTTTCCGACTTCAACCTTTCGAAACTCCCGACGGATCTTTCGCAGATTTTTCTCCAGTTTCCGGAATCGCAGAAACCGGGCGTTCTGGAACTCCGGGAGTGTGCGCTGGTTCTTCCGCACCCCGGAGCGCGGGTCGGGGAGTCCGCCGACTACAGGAGATTTCTCGCGGAGACCGGCTCCGGCAAAGCGGTCTATACCAGCGATCCGTGGACCCGTCCGGAACTCCGGAACGGCACCTTCTACTGGAAGGGGAAGGCGATGTTCTATCTGGGGCCGCTTGCTGCCTCCCACTGTCTGACCCGCGATTTTTCAGAGAAAGCCAATCCGCTGGGCATCGCGCATCCGGCGTACCGGAAACCGCCGGATGCGGAACTTTTCCGGCTGCTCGGCTTCAACACCTACCACCTGTGCGACATTCCCCACGACAAATTTTTCACCTGCGATTTCCGGAAGGAACGGGCATTTTCCCGCTCCTTCAACGCCGGTCTTCCGGGCGTTCCCTGCGTGATGGACATGAGCATCGGCCGCAATCCGATGCAGGATCCGGAGAAGGAGCAGCGTCTCCAGCAGCAGAATCCCGACTGGCACGCCTATATTCCGTTCTGTCCGGAACACCCGGACGTCAAACGCTACTACTCCCGGCGCTGCCGGACCGAGGCGGAAGAGGCGCTCGCAGCCGGATACAACGTGTTTTCCTATGAGTTGGTGAACGAGTCGAACTACAACTGTTTCTGCACCTTCAACCGCCGGGCCTTCGCCGAAGCGATGAAGAAGAAATACGGCTCCATCGACAAGCTCAACCGCGCCTGGGGAACCGATCTGAAAATCTTTGAATCAATCGCCGATCTTCCGGTCCGCGACATGCTCGAAACGCGGAACGAGTGGTGCGAGTTTGCCGCGGAACGGTACATCGACTTTCTGAACATGATGAAACGGGAAATCCGTCATGTGGACCGCCGGAAACAGGTTCTTTTCACCGAACAGCTTGCACTTCAGAATGCGTACAGTTCACGCGGAGCGGGCATGGACTACCGACGCATCGCCGATACGCTGGATGTGCTCACGCACGAGGGGGGACTCCGGTTCGGCAACTCCGCCGCCCGGCAGACCGGCAATGTCATGGAAGACGCCGCCTGCGCGGAGAACCGGGCGTATCTGTATGTGAGCGATCTGTTTGACGCGCTCGCCGTCCCGCGCGGGAAAGCGGTCATGAACAACGAGTACTACTGCGCGCGTTTCGATTTCGGCAAACGGGTCCCGAGCCGGCGGATCGACATGGTTTCCGCGATGTGGAGCGAACTCTTTCACGGCTCTTCCGGCGCCCTTCTCTACTCCTGGGACAAACGGTTCTGGGAGTACAAAGATCTGGAAGGAGCCAAGCGGAACGTCCTCAACGGCGGCTACAAAGCGTACAGCTATCTGAATCCGTGGAACTGGCCGCCCGATCAGCTCGACTTCGGCCGTCAGTTTTTTGAAGAGCTGGAACCCTACCGGGAACGCCTTCTTCCGAATCCGCGGAAGAGCGGTGCATCGGTGGCGCTGTTTCACAGCTACCCCTCGCTGCGGATGGAGCCGTTCGGGAAGTACTCCTTCCAGCAGAAGATGTTCAACTGGCACGAGGCTCTGCTCGGAGCGCAGTTCCCGCTCCGGATCGTCTTCGAGGAGGATCTGGAAAAAGGACTGCCGGAGGAAATCGGTGCTCTGGTGGTTCCGGAAGCGACCTTTGCCGCACCGGAGACGGTCCGCGCTGTGGAGCGATTCCTCCGGAGAGGCGGTCAGGTTGTCGCGGACACGAATGCGTTTACCCGCGATCTGCACGGACGGAGCGCGAAATCGCCCGCCGGCCGGATTCACCGTCTGAACGCGGCCGATTCCCGTTCGGCGGAAACTCTGGTCCGGACGCTGGAAAACGCGGGAATCCGCCGCCATGGCGTTCTGGAAGAAAACGGAAAGCCTCTACGCGGACCCGATCTTCAGATGATCGACCGGGGAGAGTTCAAAATGATTTTCCTGCTCAACCTCTCCTCCACCGTCCACCGGTTTCCGATTCTGCGGCTTTTCCCGAAAGAGGAGAAGGCGTTTTATCTCTGCGACCCCGTCCGGAAGGAGATTCTTCTACCGAATCGCGGCGAGACCTGGGACCGGACAGCTCTTGCGAAGGGCGTCTTTCTTCCTCTTCCGCCTCAGGAGCGCGTGCTTCTGACGCTGGAAACGCAGAAACCCGCCGCCTTCCGCCCGGTCACGGAAACGGAGCTCCGCCGCCGCGCAGAAGAAGAGAAAAAGCGCGACGCCCGCTTCCTTGCAGATCAGAACGCGCACCGGGAGCGAATCCGGAAACAGCGGGAAGAGGCCCGGATTGTGCGGGATGTCCGGAAAGCACAGTGCGTTCCGCTGGATCTTTTGTCCGCGGCGAACATGGCATTCGCCGATGAAGTTGCCGGAGACCGGAAAGGCGGCTGGTTCGATCAGGGCAATCAGGATTTTGCCGACATGCCGCTCGGCGATCAGATTCTTGCAGGGGTTCCGTTCCGCATTCTGGATCCCGCGAAAAACAATGGGAAATCGGCGGTTCTTCTTCACGGGATCTACCGTCCGTATTTTCCGGACGCCGTGACGGGAATCCGGATTGGATTTCCAGTCCGCAGGCTCTATTTTCTGCATACGGCGGGCTGGGGCGACAAACCCGGCACCCCCGTTCTGATCTACCGGATTCACTACGCGGACGGAAGCCGGCTCGACATTCCGGTCCGGATGAAACAGGAGATCAACTCCTGGGGAGAAATAGAAGCTCTTCCGAATGCGAAAATCGCTCTGGAGCGGAGCACCCCCGTCCGGAAACATCTCCAATGTTTCCCGTGGACCAATCCGCATCCGGAAAAGAGTATACAAAGCGTTGACCTCGTTTCCCTGAAGAGCGGCGCCGTTCCTGCGGTCGTTGCGATCACGGCGGAACGGGAAAATTAAAAACAGAAGGAGACCCCTCATGCTCAACACGCTCTCGTTTCCCAGGATCCAGTTTCCGGAACATTTTCTCTGGGGCTCGGCAACCGCCGCGCATCAGATCGAAGGCGACGATGTCAACTCCCATGAATGGCATCAGCAGATGAAACGGCCGAACATGGAGAAATCAGGCAAAGCCTGCGACAGTTACCGTCTTTACCGGGAAGACGTGAACCTTCTCCGGGAACTGGGTCACAAAGCCTACCGTCTTTCGATTCCGTGGAGCCGGATCGAGCCGGCGGAAGGGGAGTTCAACCGGGAAGCGGCCGAACATTATGCGGATCTTCTCCGTCTCCTGAAGGAGTCGGGGATTCAGACCTTTGTCACGCTTCTTCACGGCAGCTCTCCGGAGTGGTTCGCGCAGCGCGGAGGATTTCTGAACCGGGAAAATCTCCGTTTTTTTGAACGCTATGTGGATCACATTGTCCGCATACTCCGGGAGTATGTGGATTTCTGGCTGGTCATCAACGAGTTCAACATTGCGGGCGGACGCCTCGACGAGGATTACCGGATCATCCGCACGAACAACCTGATCGCTCATGCACGGGGCTATCATATCATCAAAGGACTGAGCAAGGCGCCGGTCAGTTCGGCGCATGCGCTCCGGCACTGCCAGCCGGCAAATCCGTTCGACAAATTCGACCGGATTTTCTCGGATCTTGACGACTGGAAGGTCAACGAGTTCTTCTTTCATGCGATCCGCACCGGGGAGATCGTTCTGCCGTACATGGACGCCGAAACCGTTCCGGAAATGAAAGATTCCGTGGACTATTGGGCAGTCAACTACTACTGCCGGAATCTGATTTCCGCACGGAAAAAGACCGCCGACAGCATCTGGTACACCGCCACGCATCAGAAAATGGTGGATATGAATTTCTATCTGGAGGAGTTCTTCCCCGAAGGACTTCTCTGCGGCCTTCTGCGTCTGAAGGACAAACCGGTCTACATCACCGAAAACGGCGTTGCTTGCGACGACGACCGGTGGCGGATCGTCAAACTTGCCCAGGACCTCGCCGCGCTCTCCGATGCGGTGAAGCAGGGCGTCGACGTCCGCGGCTATCTTCACTGGTCCACCATGGACAATTACGAATGGTACACCTTCAAGCCCCGCTTCGGCCTTGTCCATGTTGATTTCCAAACTTTCCGCCGCACGCCGAAACCGAGCGCCTCGTTCTACCGGGAAATTATTGAACAGAACGGATTCGACGGCAGCCTGATCCGGAAATATCTTCCGGAAATTCCTCCGCTCCGGCTCTACGATTCCCCCGCCCGCTGACCGCGAGCGTTCCGGGTCTGCGCTTTTCTCCGGCAGAACTGCCCGTTCCACTCCGTCCGACACCGATGGAGGGAACGGGAAAACCCTTTATAAACGTGAATTATTTCACAAATAAAATTTTTCTGAAAAAAGGAGTGCGAAAAAACTTGAAAAAAGGGGGAAAAGGCTGTATAATACAGGTTCTTGAACAAACAACTCTAACCGGAGGTAAGCATGACAAAAGAACTGAACGCCGCCCCGAACCACGCGAAGCTCGTGGCCTGGGTGAAGGAGTGGGCCGAGCTCTGCGAGCCGGATGCCATCTACTGGTGCGACGGCACCAACACCGAGTATTACGGACTTTGTGACGAAATGGTCAAGTCCGGCCTTGCGACCCGTCTGAACAGCAAGCTCCGTCCGGACTGCGTGCTGTTCCGCAGCGATCCGTCCGACGTTGCCCGAGTCGAGGCACGTACCTTCATCGCGTCCGAGAAGAAGGAAGACGCCGGCCCGACCAACAACTGGATTGATCCTGTCCAGCTGAAAAAAGAGATGCGCGCTCTCTACAAGGGCTGCATGCACGGCAGAACGATGTATGTGATCCCGTTCTCGATGGGTCCCGTGGGTTCCAACATTGCCAAGATCGGAGTTGAAATCACCGACTCCGCCTACGTTGTGATCAACATGCATGTGATGACGCGCGTCGGCGACGCGGTTCTCGAGGTTCTCGGAACCGACGGCGAATTTGTTCCCTGCATCCACTCGGTCGGCAAGCCGCTGGAAAACGGCGCAAAGGACAACGGCATCTGGCCGTGCGCTCCGATGGACAAGAAATACATCGCCCAGTTCCCCGAAACCAAGGAAATCTGGTCGTTCGGTTCCGGATACGGCGGCAACGCGATCCTCGGCAAGAAGTGCCTTGCGCTGCGCATTGCATCGGTCCAGGCCCGCGAAGAGGGCTGGATGGCCGAGCACATGCTGATTCTGAAACTCACGAATCCGGAAGGCAAGGTCAAATATGTGACCGGCGCATTCCCGTCCGCCTGCGGCAAGACCAATCTTGCGATGCTCATTCCGACGATCCCGGGCTGGAAGGTCGAAACGATCGGCGACGACATCGCATGGATGAAATTCGGCAAAGACGGCAAGCTGTATGCCATCAATCCGGAGAACGGCTTCTTCGGCGTTGCGCCGGGAACCTCGATGCACTCGAACAAGAACGCGATGCTCTCCTGCCGGAAGGAAACGATCTTCACGAACTGCGCACTGCGTTCCAACGGCGACATCTGGTGGGAAGGCATTGAAGTTCCGCTGGAGCCGGGCGAAAAGCTCATCGACTGGAAAGGCAATGTCTGGGAGATGGGTCAGACCGACGCCGACGGCAAACCGGTGAAGGCCGCTCATCCGAACGCCCGCTTCTCGGCCCGCGCAAAGAACTGCCCGGCGATCGCCTCCAACTGGGAAGACCCTGCCGGAGTTCCGATCGACGCGTTTCTGTTCGGCGGACGCCGTCCGTCCACACTTCCGCTGGTTTACCAGGCGCTCTCCTGGGAACACGGTGTGATGATCGGCTCCTCGGTCGGTTCCGAGGTAACGGCCGCCGCACTTGACGTCAAGGCCGGCACGGTCCGCCGCGACCCGTTCGCGATGCTTCCGTTCTGCGGCTACAACATGGGCGACTACTTCCAGCACTGGCTCGACATCGGGAAACATCCGGGCGCCCAGCTGCCGAAGATCTTCTGCGTCAACTGGTTCCGGAAGACCGCCGACGGCAAGTGGCTCTGGCCCGGATTCGGCGACAACAGCCGCGTTCTCAAATGGGTCTTCGAGCGCTGCGACGGTGAAGGCAAGGCGGTGGAAACCCCGATCGGATACATGCCGACCGTGGACGCCATCGACCGTACCGGTATCGAAAACGAAGTCACGGAAGCCGATATGAAAGAGCTTCTCTACTTCGACAAGGAAGGATGGAAGAAGGAACTTGAGATGATCAAAGAGCACTACAAGAAGTTTGACAGACTTCCTGCGGAGCTTGCAGAACAGCTCAAGGCTCTGGAAGCCCGTCTTGACAAGTAATTCCGCCTAGCGGCAACAGCGGGAGTGCCGGGTCAAACCGGCATCCCGCTTTTTTCTGCCTGAACCGGGCGGATTTCATGAAATCCGACACCCGGAAAGGATTTTTCCACCAAGATTCCGGCAGGGGATCTCCCCGGAAGAAGACCGGGAGATCCGAAGGAACGATATTGCAAAGAAGCGGCAGATGGAACGGGGAACAAACATTCAATATCTGAAAAGCGTCGATTCCACCAACACCTATGCGGCGGATCATTTTGATTCGCTGAACGACGGAGCACTGGTGGTTGCGGAAACGCAGAGTTCCGGTCATGGACGACTCGGTCGGAAATGGCATTCTCCGCGCGGGAACATTTACGCTTCGTTTGTGATGAAGGATCTGTTCGGGGAACCGTTTCATGCGACGATGGTCTCCTCCCTCGCGGTACTGTCCGTTCTGAACGATCTGGTTCCGGAACACGGAGCCTACATCAAGTGGCCGAACGACATTTTCATCGGAGAGAGGAAACTGAGCGGAGTTCTCTGCGAAGGAGTGATCCGCGGAGGAAGTCTTGCGGGGATCATCTGCGGAATCGGAGTCAATGTGAACCTTCCGGAAGAGGAGCTGAGCAAAATCGGACAACCCGCGACCTCCCTTCTGACACTGACAAAATGCAAAATTAATTTAAAAATTTTTGCGGAAAAACTAGCTGTTTACCTGAATTGGTATTATATTATCGGGATTAACGACCGGAAACGGCTGTTTTCCCTGTGGAGGGCGGAAAACCGGCTCATCGGAACGCGTGTGATGCTTCTTCCGCCGAACGGGACGGCATACGAAGCGCGCATCCGGGACATCTCGGAGGACGGGAAACTGCAAATCGAGGAGGATAACGGAAATCAGAAGGAATTCGCGTGCGGGGATGTGAAAATTCTCCCGGAGCAGAGAGGTGCATGACGTCAACTGTTCACGGCACGAAGCGGCGGCCAGTTGACGGAATACACCCAAAATAACAAACAACCCAAAAAACCAACCAAAGGAAAGAAAAGTTATGATCTTGGATGGAATCAAACTGATGGTGCTCGGCATGGGTACCGTGCTGGTGTTCCTGGTCGTGATGATCTTCTTCATGAATCTCCTCGCGAAGGTACTGGCTCCGTTTGCGGGCGTTCTTGAGAAGGCGGCCCCCGCCCCGAAGAAGAAAGCCGCAGCCAAAACAGGAGACGACCAGCTGAAAGCCGCAGCCGCGGCGGCCGCGCTTCAGGCATATCAATCAGGCAAATAACAGACAATACAATAGTTGAAAGGACGACAGAATGGCCAAAAAAATCAAATTCATGGACTGCTCTTTCCGTGACGGATTCCAGTCTTGCCTCGGCGCCCGCGTGAAAACCGACGACTTCCTTCCTGCGCTGGAAGCTGCGGTGAAAGCCGGCATCAACCACATTGAAATCGGGGGCGGAGCCCGCTTCCAGAGCCTCTACTTCTACTGCCAGGAAGACGCGTTCGAGATGATGGACAAGTGGCGCGCGACGGTCGGACCGGACGTCAATCTGCAGACCCTCTCCCGCGGCGTGAATGTGGTCGGACTCTCCTCCCAGCCGAGCGACATCATTGACCTGCATGCCAAACTGTTCAAGAAGCACGGCATGACCACGATCCGCAACTTCGACGCACTGAACGACGTCCGGAACCTTGATGTTTCCGGGAAAGCCATTGCCCGTCACGGACTCAAGCATCAGGTGACCGTCACGATGATGGGACTTGCGCCGAACCTGCATGAGCCGTATGCGCATACGCCGCAGTTCTACATCGACCGTCTGAAAGAGATTCTGGCAAGCGACATTCCGTTCGACAGTCTTGCCTTCAAGGATGCTTCCGGCACCTCCACGCCGGCAACCGTTTACGAAACCATCAAGATGGCGCGTGCGCTCATCGGCAGCGACAAGGAAATCCAGTTCCACACGCACGACACCGCCGGAATGGCCGTCTCCTGCAACATGGCGGCAATCGAAGCGGGAGCCGACGTGATCGACCTTGCAATGGCGCCTCTCTCGGGCGGCACCTGCGAAGCGGATATCCTGACGATGTATCAGCGCCTCCGCGGCACGGACTACACGCTCGACATTGATCCGGAAAAGATCCTCGGCGTGGAAAAAATCTTCAAGGAGTGCCTGAAGAACTACTTCATGCCGCCGGAATCCATGCAGGTTTCCCCGGAGATCATCTTCAGCCCGATGCCGGGCGGAGCCCTCACGGCCAACACGCAGATGATGCGCGACAACAACTGCCTCGACAAATACGACGCCTGCATCGCCGAGATGCGCGAAGTCGTCGCCAAAGGCGGATTCGGCACCTCCGTCACGCCGGTGTCGCAGTTCTACTTCCAGCAGGCGTTCCGTAACGCCGTCATGGGAAAGAATGCCGACGGCTCCTGGAAGCTTGATCCGAAAGGATATGGCAAAATGGTCCTTGGCTACTTCGGCAAGACCCCGGTCGCGCCGGATCCGCAGGTTGTCAAGTGGGCGACCGAGCAGCTCGGCCTTGAGCCGACGACAAAATCCGTTGTGGAGCTGAACGACGCCAATCCGGCGCTCGGCATCAAGCCCGCGACCGAAACCCTGCAGAAGAACAATCTGCCTGTCACCGACGAGAATATCTTCATCATCGCGGCCTGCGGCGACAAAGGTCTTGCCTACCTCAAGGGCGACCGTCCGCTGGGCATCCGCTACAACGAGGAGAAGAAAGCTGCTCCCGCCGGCAAACTCCCCGCCGCCTACACAGCGACCGTCGAAGGCAAATCCTTCAACGTTCAGGTTGTTTCCGAAGATACGGTCACCGTCGACGGCAAGACCTTCAAGGTCAACGTCGCCGCGGGAACGGCGGCGGCGGCGCCGAAACAGGCCGGAGCGGCCTCCGGAAAGACCTATGAAGTCACCTCTCCGCTTCCAGGCACGGTGATCCGCACCTGTGTGGAGCCGGGCGATCAAGTGGAAGCCGGCGAAGAGCTGCTCATCATCGAAGCGATGAAGATGGAAACCCCTGTCAAGGCGGAAAAGGCCGGAACGGTTGTGGAATTCCTCGTTTCGCCGAAAGAAGTGATTACAGCCGGTCAGGCGATTGTCGTCATTGAGGAGAAGTAATCCATGCTCTCAAGAATGAAAACCTATGCAGTTGCCTTTGCGGTTCTGGCGCTGACCGTGTCGGCCGTCGCGCAGACGGGCAAGACGGTCACGCTGACGACCGACACCAAGTCGAACACCGTGAAGGTCCAGGTTTCGGAAAAGACGGAGGCGAAAGCCGCCGTCTCCGACAAAACCGATAAAACGAAAAAACTTTCGTATGATCCGAAAGCGGTCCTTGCCAAGGACGCGGACTATGGAATCGGCATTCCGCTCGCCAGCCTCCCGAGAATCGGGAAATACAAGAAAGGCGAGATCGACATGACGAAGTGGCACTTCCTGCCGGAATATGAGGACGAAGTCTTCGAATGGTACCGGCTGCCCGACGGCCGCTGCGCAATGGTCTACAAAGAGACCAACAAGCCGGCGACCATCTACTCCGTCTCGATGCAGGAACGTCAGAAAATCACTCCGGGACGCGAGATCATGGTCCTGAGCATTCCGGGCCGGAGCAAGGCGAAAGTGAAAAACATGGGCAATTTCCTTCCGCTCGAATTCAGTCCTGCGCTGATGGCGTCGGGGACGATCGAACCGGGAGAGATTCTTGCCTACATGGCGCCGGAGCTTCTGGTGCACGATTCGGTTTCGCAGGACGGGAAAAAGCTCAAGCCTCTTCCGTCGATCGGACAGATGTTCTACGACCTGTGGACCAGCACGGGCATCTATGACATCATCCAGCAGACGACTGCGAATTTCAGTCAGACCTGGATTCTCGGACTTGGCCGCGTGCTGATGATGCTGGTGGCGCTTGTTCTGCTCTATCTTGCGGTGTTCAAGGAATTTGAGCCGCTGCTTCTGCTGCCGATCGGGTTCGGTGCGATTCTTTCCAACATTCCGCTTGCGGGCATTTCGGGTCCGGACGGACTGCTGGGAATGGTCTACAACGTCGGAATTGAATCCGGCGTGTTCCCGCTGCTGATCTTCATGGGAGTCGGCGCGATGACCGACTTCGGACCGCTGATTGCCAATCCGCGGACGGCCCTTCTGGGCGGAGGAGCTCAGCTGGGCATCTTCTTTGCACTGATCGGCGCACTGGTTCTTGCGAAGTGCGGAATCGACTTTGACATCAAAGATGCCGCATCGATCGGAATCATCGGCGGAGCCGACGGCCCGACCTCGATCTTCCTGACGACGCGTCTTTCCCCGAAACTGCTCGGTGCGGTTGCAGTGGCGGCGTATTCGTACATGGCGCTGGTGCCGATCATTCAGCCGCCGATCATGCGGGCAATGACAACGAAATCCGAGCGTCTGATCCGGATGAAACAGCTGCGGAACGTCTCCAAGCTGGAGAAGATCTGCTTCCCGCTTCTGATCACGTTCCTCTGCACATTCCTGCTGCCGGATGCGGCGCCGCTGATCGGCATGCTGATGCTCGGCAACTTCATGAAGGAAGTCGGCGTGGTGGATCGTCTGAGCGACACGGCGCAGAATGCGCTGATCAACATCGTGACGATCTTCCTTGGACTTTCGGTCGGATCGAAACTTTCGGCGGATCAGTTCCTGAGCGTTCAGACGCTGGGTATTCTGGTTCTCGGCTGCGTTGCGTTCTGTGTTGGAACGGCAGGCGGCATTCTTCTTGCGAAGATTCTGAATCTATTCTCGAAGGAGAAGATGAATCCGCTGATCGGAGCGGCGGGTGTTTCCGCGGTGCCGATGGCGGCGCGCGTGGTGAACAAGGTCGGTCTCGAATACGATCCGCAGAACTTCCTGCTGATGCACGCGATGGGACCGAACGTCGCAGGCGTGATTGGATCGGCAGTTGCGGCGGGCGTGCTCCTCAAGGCGCTCGGCGGACTCTGATCCGACAGAATTCCCTGGAATTCTTCAAGCGGAACCGGAAACGGTTCCGCTTTTTTTATGCCATCAGAAACGCCCTCTGTAAAAGAAATCTCTCCCGGAAATCCCGGCACAATATTCGCCGGGGCAAACGTTTTCAAGAATGGAATAAATCAAGCCTACGCTGGATTGGGATTTTCTTCAAGAGGGAGCTGCATACGGCACACCTCTCCTGCGGAATAGAACAGGGCAACAGAAAAAGATCTTCCGACAGCAGGAGCATCCTCTCCGGTCAGCGGCCGGAAACACGACGCCCGCCCGGAACAAATTTCAAGTCGGAGCAGGCCGTTTTCCCAAACCGTTCCTGCAATTTCCGCAACAGAAGCTGCTTCACGCGGGGGGTGTCCAGCGCCATGCGGTAGGCGGGATGGGAAATCTCCACAAACAGGATGCCGTCCTTCAGGAATGCCGGCTCCGTCCGCCGGGCATTTTCCGGCCCGGCAATTTCCGGCCATGCGGATCGGATTTTCCCGAAAAGAAGCATGGTTTTCGGAAGGATGGATGGAAGTGCACGGTCCAGAGCCTCGCCAATCGGAACCGGCCGGGGCTGACGCGCCGCGATTTCATAACGGGCACGCTCCATTCCATACCAATCCCGGCGAAGCCAGTCCAGAGTGTCATCCCGTCTTTGCACAATGCTCCTGTAAACCGCTAATTCACATTGATGCCGAAGGCCGCCACGGGAATCATCAGGGTATGCCAGACCAGCTGGAAGGGTGCACAGATCCCCTGAAGCGAATAAACAGCCCCTTTGGCCGCAACTCCGCTGAACGGCCATCCAAGAACCACCATTCCGATTCCAATCGGGAGCTTGAATATGCCAATAAGATCCGGAAAAATCCTCAGCGAAGCCTTTCCCATATTGGCCAGTGCGCGATACACATACGGAGCGGCCACCTGCGCCGCCTTGATTGCGATCGGCGTCAGAATGGCGATGGTCACGGGATCAATCGCCCGAGCCTCCGGAGCGGAATTCATAAAAAAACCGGTCAAAAGTCCGGTGAACAGAATCATCAGGCAGAGTCTTCTTGTCATTTTTCTTTCCAGCAGTCAACGATTTCTCTATTTCCGGAATATATCGCCGGAAGTTGTTTCGTGCAATCGGGTTTTATAAAAAAATGATAAAAAAACAGGATGATAAAAAACGGGAATATCCGTTGAATGGATATTCCCGCAGGATAAACCGGCTGAGAGCCGGAGATCAGATTCCCTGATCGATCATCGCATTGGCGACCTTGCGGAAGCCGGCGATGTTGGCGCCGAGGACATAGTTGTCCGGCTCGCCGAATTCGGTTGCGGCTTCGCGTGCGGCGTTGTGGATGCTGACCATGATGCCGTGGAGCTTCTGGTCGACTTCCTCGCGGGTCCAGCTGAGGCGCATTGCATTCTGGCTCATTTCCAATCCGCTGGTGGCGACGCCGCCGGCGTTGGAGGCCTTGCCGGGCGAGAAGAGCAGTCCGGCGCCCTGAATCACCTGAGTGGCTTCAAGGGTGGTCGGCATGTTGGCGCCTTCGGCAACGCAGATGCAGCCGTTCTTCACGAGAGTCTTGGCATCTTCGACGTCGAGTTCGTTCTGGGTTGCGCAGGGCATCGCGATGTCGGCGGCGACGAGCTGCCACGGACGTTTGCCTTCCGCGTACTGAGCGCCCTTGAACTGAGCGGCATACTCTTTGATGCGTCCGCGGCGGACATTCTTGAGATCCATCACGAAGGCGAGCTTTTCCGCGTCGATCCCGTCTTCATCAATGATCGTTCCGTTGGAGTCGGAGAGCGAAATCACCTTTCCGCCGAGCTGAGTGACCTTTTCCGCGCAGTACTGGGCAACGTTTCCGGAACCGGAGATCAGAACGCGCTTGCCCTCGAAGGAGGTTCCGCGGGTCTTGAGCATTTCGGTTGCGAAATAGGCGTTGCCGTATCCGGTGGCTTCCGGACGGACAAGGCTGCCGCCCCAGTTGAGACCTTTTCCGGTAAGGACGCTGTCATAGCTGTTGACGATGCGTTTGTACTGGCCGAAGAGATAACCGATTTCGCGGCCGCCGACCCCGATATCTCCAGCGGGAACGTCGGTGCTCGGACCGATGTGACGATAGAGTTCACGCATGAAGGACTGGCAGAAGGCCATCACTTCGCGGTCGGATTTGCCTTTGGGATCAAAGTTGGAACCGCCTTTTCCGCCGCCCATCGGGAGCGTGGTCAGGGAGTTCTTGAAGATCTGCTCGAATCCGAGGAACTTCAGGATGCTGAGGTTCACGGACGGATGGAAACGGAGACCGCCTTTATAGGGTCCGATTGCGCTGTTGAACTGAACGCGATAGCCCTGATTGACCTGGATCTCGCCTTTGTCGTCAACCCAGGGAACCTGGAACAGGATCACGCGCTCCGGAACGACGATGCGTTCGAGGATTTTGTTCTTTTCATACTTGCTGTCGCGGTCCAGAAGTTTTCCGAGCGATTCAAAAACTTCGGTCACGCTCTGAATGAACTCCTTTTCCCAACCGGCGGTCTGCTTGATGTTCTCAAGCACTCTCTGTGCATAGCTGTTCATGGTTTTCCTTTCTGATTGAAGTTTTTGTATGGAGGATAATTTACCGTATTCTCGGAAAAAATTCAAAGGAAATCCCGAAAAAAAACGAATTTCAAAACTTACATTTTTGTAATACAATTTTGTTCTATTTTTCCAATTCAGGATAAAACAGAGATTTTTCCTTCTTTTTCTGCGATTTTCATTCATATTATACTTTTTTGCAACAAGCTCCATTCCATCGGACTATTCTGTTGTTTCATCTCCATTTTCATATTAGAATAAGGTTTCAATCCGCATCTTTTTTATTTTTCAGATTCATACTACATTTTTGTAATTTTTTTCATTTTATCAAATAAAAAGATTTTTCCTGTCGGAATAACCGTTTTTCAGGGATCCGCGCTTTTTGTCGGATAGGAACCCGGAGCGGGCTTGAAATCTTTCGTTTTCAAGTCATATTACCAGAAAAAAGGAATGAAACAAGGAGTCCTTGAAATGGATAGCACGCCCAAATCTCTGCGCCTTCAGATTGCGCTTTTCGGCCGGACCAATGTCGGGAAATCAAGTTTCCTGAATCTGATTTCCGGACAGGATGTTGCGATCACCTCCGCCCGTCCGGGGACAACGACCGATGTCGTCGAAAAAACCATGGAACTGCTTCCGCTCGGCCCCGTCGTTTTTCTCGACACGGCGGGCATCGACGATCAGACTGAGCTCGGAGACCTGCGCATCCGGAAAAGCCGGAAGGTCTTCAACCGCGCCGACATTGCGGTAATTCTCTGCGAAGCCGGAATCTGGGGAACTCCGGAAGAGAACCTTCTTGCCGAAGCAAAAGAGAAAAACATCCCGGTCGTCGCCGTCATCAACAAAAGCGACCTCTGTTCGCCGGACAGCGAGTTTCTCGAACGCCTGAAACATGCGGGAATCCGTTCCATCGTCACCGTCAGCAGCATCCGGAAGGAGCGGCGGGAAACCGTCCTTGCCGATTTCAAGCGTGCTCTCATCGAAAATTGTCCCGAGGACTTTCTCGCGGCGCCTCCGCTGATCGGGGATCTGGTCCGGCCGGGCGACCTGACCGTTCTGATCGTCCCCATTGATCTCCAGGCGCCGAAGGGCCGCCTCATTCTCCCGCAGGTGCAGACCATCCGCGACGCGCTGGATCACAACACCGCCGTCCTCACGGTCAAGGAAAACGACTATGCCCGCGTTCTGGACCGTCTGAAAACCCCGCCCGCACTCGTCGTCTGCGACTCGCAGGTGGTGCGGAGAATGGTCGACGAAACACCGCCGGAAATCCCCTGCACCACCTTCTCCATTCTGTTTTCGCGTCTGAAGGGCGATATGCGCCTGATGGCACAAGGAACCGCCGCGATTGACGCTCTCCGGGAAGGCGATAAAGTCCTGATCGCCGAAGCCTGTTCCCACCACGCCACGAACGACGACATCGGCCGCGTCAAAATTCCCCGCTGGCTCCGGAACCGCATCGGTGACGGCGTCCGCATCGACGTCTGCGCCGGACGCGACTACCCCGAGCACTTCTCCGAGTACAAACTGGCCATTCACTGCGGCGGCTGCATGCTGAACCGCCGGGAAGTCCTCTCCCGCCTTCAGACCGCGGCAAAAGCAGGAGTCCCCGTCACGAACTACGGCATGTGCATCTCCTCTCTTCAGGGCGTTCTTGAGCGTGTTCTTTCTCCCTTCCCGGAAGCGCTTTCCGCCTATCGGGAGGAACGCAACCGGCTCCGGAGCCAATAACTCCGTTCCATCCGGAAAAATCTGGAAAAAGAAGAAAACGGGAAGGGAAAAGCCTTTTCTCAAAAGGGGTTTCCTTTCCGTTGCCGGAGCGACTTCAGGAGGGAAAAATCCCGTTCCTGTTTTCCGGCTTGAAAAACCGTCAGCCGTGCAGATAAAGGATATGCGAACAATTGTCGCAGAGAGTGAGAAGACCTTTTTTCGCATTGTTGACCGTCTGGGGCGGCACGCGGAGACGGCAGTATCCGCAGACTCCCTGATTGATCATCGCAACCGGCTCCCCTTTTCCTCCTTCGAGGAGGCGGTGATAAACCGTCAAGGTCTGCGTATCGACCTTGGCTTCATACGCTTTCCGGAGTTTGAGCTTTTCAGCGATCTCTCCATCCAGCTCCTCTTTGAGTTCCACGAGATCGGCCAGCTCCGATTTGACGCTCTTCTGCGTGACCGCGAGTTCTTTTTCCGCCGCTCCGACCTCTTTCTGAGCCGCCTCCGCCTGATCCATTCGTTCGAGGATCGCGGTTTCGAGATCGGAAACGGCATTCTTTTTTGCCTCGATATCGGCCATCATCGCCTGATATTCATTATTCTTCTTCACCATGGCCGACTGGGTCAGCAGTTTGCGTGAGGCCTCATTGAGTTTTTCGATTTCCCCTTCGTTCTCCTTGATCGCCCGTTCGATTTTCCGGAGAGCATCCTTTGCGGCATCGACCTTTGCGGCGGCCTCTTTCACAAGGGAATCCAGACGCTTCTTTTCCGAAGGGATCGTGGCGATCCGCAGCTTGAGATTCCGGATTTTCATATCGAGATCCTGAAGTGCGAGCAAATCAGTTATCCATTCATTCATGGTGCGTCATCCTTCCTTTGTGTCGATGTTTCAAAAATAAACCGCAAACCGGGAATTTTCAACCCGGCGAGCAAAAAAAGCCGGAAGATTCCTTTCCGGCGGTCACCGTTCGCGGACGAACGCTTCCAGAGCCTCCACAGCCACCTCGGCCCGGCGGTAAAAATCTGCGCCCGCCGCATAGCGGATGGTCTGTTCCCGGAGTTCATCAAGTCTTGAAAGCGCATCCGCCGTCATGGCATTGAGCACCGTCTGCGGCGCCCCTTCCGGGACCACCAGTCCGGAGGCCTCGCGAACGAAATTGCTGAATCCGCACTCCTCCGTACAGAGAACGGGAAGTCCTGCGGCGATCCCCTCGGCCAGAACGGCCCCGGCCGCCTCGTTCCGCGACGGATGGATCATCAGATCCGCGGCCAGCAGCAGATCCGGCACATCCGTCCGGGGACCGGCAAGCACCACGCGTCCCGCGACCCCGAGCTTCTCCGCATGCGCGGTACACCCCCCGTCCGGAGACTGCCCGATCAGATACAGCACACACCGCGACCGCACCTCTTCCGGGAGCGCGGCCAACGCTTCAATCGCCCGGAATGCCCCTTTCAGCCGGTAATTCGATCCGATCAGCACCAGCATTCTCTGCTCTGCGGTCAGCCCAAGCGCGGCACGGGTCTCCGCCCGGATCCGGTCCGCATCCGCCGGACGGCGGCATTTTTCATTCATTCCGGGCGGCAGATAAAGAAAGCGGGACTCCGGCGTATGATACATCTTCATGAAATCGCGCTTCTGACGGGGCGCAATATAAAAGATCCGGGTATCCGCGGCAGGATCGAAGACGGAGCGCTCCTGCTCCAGAAACGTGCGGTAGCGCGGATTCAGACGCAGCATGAGCGCAGAGTGCTTGCGCGGATATTCGACCGCGAGACAGTTGTCCGCCGCGAAATAGAAATCCCCTCCCCTCATGCGGTTGAAGAGGAGACAGACATCGAACCCGACAGCCTCCGATGAAAAAAGACGTTCAAACTGCCGGGCGCGTCCATGATTGCTCCACGCGGAAACCGGAAGCAGACGGACCGTGACGCCTTCCGGCGGCGGATCGCCCTTCCAGGAGGTGGTGAACACCGTCACGCGGTGACCGCGTCCGGCCGCGCACGCCGCGATTCTGAGCATATCGCGCTGAAGTCCGCCGAACGGGAAATATTTGAAAATCGCAAAAGCAGCGTTCATCGTTTCTCCACCTCATGACCGCATAATATACGGACGGATGCAGGGAAAGTCAAACGGCGTTTTCAAAAACATTTCCGGCCGGTTCAGCGGACCACCACTTTCGAGGGATTGAGAATGTTCTGCGGATCGAACAGCTCCTTGATTCCTTTCATGAGACGGAGTTCCTCCGGACTCAGAGATTCGCCGAGATACGGGCGCTTCGCATATCCGATGCCGTGTTCTCCGCTGACCTTTCCGCCGAGAGTTTTCGCCTTGGAGTAGAGTTCCTCGAAAACGTCGAGGAGGGTTTTCTTCCAGACATCTTCCGGCAGATCGTCGCGCAGGACGTAGATATGAAGATTTCCGTCGCCGGCATGGCCGAACGAGCGGATGCGGACCTTGTACTTCTTCTGAAGTTCATGGGAGAACAGGACGAACTCCGCCACATGTTTCCGCGGGACGACGACATCGCACTCGTCCATTTCCGTGGTGGACGCCTTGATGGCCTCCAGGAAGGCGCCGCGCGCGGACCAGATGGACTCGTTCCGCTCCTGGGTGTTCGAAATAAAGACGTCGAGCGCGCCGCATTCGAGACAGATTTCCGCGGCCTCCTTGTAAGCCAGTTCGATCTCCTCTTTGCTGGCGCCGTCGAAGGTCAGGAGCAGATAGGCGTCGGAGGAGTTGTCGGGGAACTTCCGGGCGAGGAACTGCTCCGCCGCGAGGATCACCTCCCGTTCCATGAATTCGACCGCGGTCGGAATGGCGCTTGCCCGGATCACGGAAGGCACCGTCCGGATTGCCGAGGGAAGATCCGGGAACGGCACCAGAAGACTGATCTTGTGCTTCGGCAGCGGCAGCAGACGCAGCACCGCCTTCGTCACGATCCCGAGCGTTCCTTCCGATCCGACGATCAGATCCTTGAGGCTGTATCCGGAGCTGTTTTTCACGACTTTTCCGCCGAGTTCCACGATTTCGCCGTTTGCCAGCACCACCTGGAGTCCGCGGACATAATCGCGGGTTACGCCGTATTTGACCGCGCGCATTCCACCGGCGTTCGTGCTGATGTTTCCGCCGATGGTCGCGGTTTTTTCACCCGGATCCGGCGGATAGAACAGTCCGTGGTCTTCCACATATTTGGAGACCTCCATCAGCAGGACTCCCGGTTCGAGCGTCAGCGTCATGTTCTCCTGATCGAGTTCGAGAAAACGGTTCATCCCGCTGAGGTCGATCATGATTCCTCCGAACAGGGCGACCGATCCGCCGACCAGTCCCGTCCCCTGACCGCGCGGCGTGACGGGGATGTTGTTGGCTGCGGCATATTTCATCACCGCGGAGACCTCTTCCGCCGTCTGAGGTTTGATCAGCACATCGGGGCGCCGATGGACGCCGGAGAGTTCGTCGTGGCAGTAGTCCTCGCCGATTTCGGACGCGGGGATCACCCGTTCCGCACCGCAGATCGCGCGCAGGGCTTCCAGATCCCCGTCGGTAAAGGTTTTATAGGGAGCGGACATGATTCACACCTTCGCTTTCTGTTGTTTGATTTGTTCGATCAGGTTCGGAACAATCTTGTAGAGATCGCCTTTGATTCCGATGTGCGCCACCTTGAAGATCGGCGCGTTTTCATCCGTGTTGATTGCGATGATCTTTTCGGAGCTGTCCATTCCGGCGACAAACTGGATCGCGCCCGAAACGCCGCAGGTGATGATGAGCTTCGGCTTGACGGTCCGTCCGCTCAGGCCGATCTGGTTGCGCGGATTGATCCATCCGGCCTCCACAACGGCGCGGGTCGACGCAAGCTTGCCGTTCAGCAGCTCCGCGAGTTCCTGAAGCATCGCCAGATCCTCCTGTTTTTTGACTCCGCGTCCGGCAACCACGAGGACTTCCGCCTCTTCAATCCCCTTTTCCTGTTCTTTCTCCTTCATATTGAGGATCTCGATTGCGGAACGCAGTTTTTCCGGCGCCACGGAGCAGCGGCGGATCTTCCCTTTCGGCTCCTCTTTCGGCGGAATGGAGAAGATTTTGTAGCGGACCGTGGCGAACTGCGGGCGGTGGCGCGGCGTATTGATGTGCGCCATGATGTTGCCGCCGTATGCGGGACGGATCTGATCCAGATCGGTGGAGGGGGAAATATCAAGACGGGTGCAGTCGGCGGTGAGTCCGGTCCGAAAGCGGGCGGCGGCCCGGGGCGCAAGGGAGCGTCCCGTCGAAGTTCCGCCGACCAGGACCGACGACGGCTGAACGTTCCGGATGAAATCCTCCAGCACCGCCGTGTACGGCTCAATCCGGAAATATTTCAGTTCAGGCTGATCGTACACGAACACCTCGTCCACGCCGTATTCGAGCACCTGCCGCGCCTTGTCGGCGATCTCGGAGCCGATCATGAGGCAGTAGACCGGATACTTCACCTTGGCGGCGAGTTCACGCGCCTTGCCGATCAGTTCGAACGTGACCGGATGAAGATTTCCCTCCTCGATTTCCGCGACCACGGCGATTCCGCGCCAGAGATTCTTATCGACGGAGGGAGGAAGATCGTCCTCCACATATTCGAAGACACCGTTTCCCTTTTTGATGCAGATCCGGCACATGCGGCAGCCGGCGTTGATCGCGAGGCGGCCGTCGATGATTTCAATGGATTTGAACGGACAGAGCGCAGCGAGCGCCTCCTTGTCCGTCACCTTGTCGTGATGGATTTCGATATGCGGCATGGCGGTCACCTCAGCTGCTGAAGGAATTTTTTATCGTCGAGGAAGTGGAAGAGTTTTCCGGCGAGTTCACCGGGTTCTCCGTTCCACATCTCATGGGTGTTGGTGTTTTCCGGCGGGAAGATCCGTTTGACCTGCGTGGGCGAACCGTTGAGGCCGTAGTGGCCGGGATCGCGATCCTCCATATCGTCGAGTTTGAGGACCTTGATCGGCCGGTCCTCCGTGGCAAGTTTGAGCTTGTAGGAGGGGAGACGCGGTTCAAAAATGCCTTTTTCCACCGTCATCAGGCAGGGGAAGGCGACCTTTGCGGTCTCCAGATGCAGCGGAAGATCCAGATCCACCGTGATCGACGACTCTGTGACCTCGTGAATCCGGCAGACATTGGTCACATGGGAAATGCCGAGGAACTCCGCGAGTTCGGCGCCGACCTGTGCGGTATCGCCGTCAGTGGTCTGTTTTCCGCAGACGATCAGATCGCATCCTCCGGCCGCCTTGATTCCCTGCGCGAGGGTATACGAGGTTGCCAGCACGTCCGATCCGCCGAACCGGCGGTCGGAGAGCAGCACGCCGTGGTCGACGCCCATCATGAACGCCTCCCGGATCACGGACTGCGCCTGAGGCGGACCCATTGTGATAACGGTGATCTCCGCGCCGTACTGCTGTTTGAACCGCAGGGCGGTCTCCAGCGCGTACAGGTCGTACGGATTCATTTTGGATTCCACACCGTCGCGTTTGAGAACCCCTGTCAGCGGGTCGATCTCCACCTGGGCGGTTCCCGGAACCTGCTTAATGCAGACTGCAATTTTCATTCTTCCTCCTGATTGTTGCTGTGCGGTTCAGAGTTTTTTCGCGATCACCGAAACGCCGTCCGGAATCACGGCTACCCGTGCGTCCGCGCCGACAAGAGCGTACGCCTGCTTCAGGGCCTCGTCGAGAGAAGAGGCGGTCCGCAGATGCATCTTCCGGAGCATCGAATGATCGCAATCGGTCGTCACCACAAAGACCGTATGTTCGTTGAGAATCCGGGCGAGAATCTGATATTCCCACTGATCCGGCTCCGTGCGGCTGCGCGGCACGGTCGCGGTTTTTTCCAGCAGTTCGCCGGGGGTTGCGGCTTCCGCGAGATGGCGGTAGAACGACTCTCCGCCATGTCCGTCGGAACAGCTTGCCGCGAGGAGGATGACGCCGCCTTTCCGGCAGACCGCCTCCCCCGCGGTCATTCCCTTCACCGCCTGATAGACATTCTGATCGAGCGGGTATCCGCCGTTGCTTGTTATCACAATATCGGATTCCGGCACGCGGACCTCGCAGAGAGTCCGCAGGAATTCGCAGCCCGCCGCATGGGCGCGGACGGAATCGCCGGCAAACGCCCGGACGATTCTCTTCTCCGGATTGATCACCACGTTCACGATGAAGGCCAGCTTCGCCTGTTCCGCGGCATAGAGCATATCGCGATGGATCGGGTTTCCATCGAGGTTTCCGGTCCGGGCGAAGGGGCTCTGAATGAATTCCGAGCAGTGGTTGGCAAGGACCGTCTCCCGGGAGGCGATTCCGGGCAGGATGCTTTTGCGTCCACCGGAGAATCCCGCGAAGAAATGCGGTTCGATGAACCCCTCCGCCACGAGCAGCTCGGTCTCCACGGCCAGTTTGTTGACGATCAGTTCTCCGCCGGAGGGGAGTGTCCCGAGACGGGTCAGCATGGATGCGTCGGCGGAGTCGTGCACCACGATCGTCTCCTGTTCGACGATCTTCTCTCCGAATTTGGCAATCAGCTCCTCCCGGGTTGTTTTCCGGTGGAAGCCGGTCGCAATCAGGATTGTGATCCGGATTCCGGGGGAGCCTTTCCGGAGCCGTTCCAGAATGCACGGCATCAGAATCCGGCTCGGGACCGGACGGGTATGATCGCTTGCGATGACCACGGCGGAGCGCCTGCCGCGCGCGAGATCTTCGAGACGCGGAGAACCGATCGGATTGTCCAGTGCGCGTTCGACCTCCGCCCGTTCGTCGGGCGCCGCCTCCGGAAGAGCCGATTCAAACACTCCGACAAGATTGGAATCGGCCACCTCCGCACAAAGCATACCGCGCCCGTAAGGGACTTTCACCTTCTTCATAAATCGGGACCTTTGCTGCTTTTGTAAAAATTAGTCATACTAATACGGGTACAATAGGACCATCCCCGGGAAAAAACAAGTTCTTTTCCGGAAAAAACAGAAAAAAGCCTCTTTCTCCGGCGCGGTTTCCGCGGATTTCAGGGGTGATTTCCGGAGAGGAAATGCTGTTTTCGCATTGTCCGGAAGCGTTGGCGGAATGCGCGGACCGATTCCGGATCCGGCGGGGCTTCGGCGTAGCGGAGCGCTTCGTATTCGCGGATCAGGGAGCGGACCGCCTCCGGGGCATGTGCGTAGAATGCCGACAGGGTTTCGCCGGGAGCGCGTTGTTTCCGGGTTTTCCGGCAGTAGAAACGTTCAAACTCCGTATATGCGGAACGGAGAGTCTTCCGGTTCGTATCCCGGATGGCGATCTCCGTTTTCCCTGCTCCGGCGAAAAGACGGCGGATCAGAAGGATCAGCAGAAATGCGGCGGGAATGCCGACCAGTGGCTGACGCAGCGCTGCAAAAAGGAAAAAGAAGAGCGCTTTGATTCCGCTCAGGACGGCGTCTGCGAAATAGCCGCGACGAAGGGCGGCGAAAAGGAGCTGAAGGAATTCTTTCAGCATCTCGAAAAACGCTTTTGCCGGCGGAGGAGCGGCAAATGAGCGGGCGGAAAGGGAATCGGCGGAAGGAGGGGTCGCCTCCAGGAGCATCCACCGTTTTTCGTCGGTCAGATAAACCTCGCCCCATGCATGCGCATTGCGGGCGCGCGCCACATAGGAGGAGGTGAACGGATTGCGTTCTTCGCAGAGGAATCCGGTGACATAGCGGGCGGGCAGTCCCATTGCACGCAGCAGGAGGACCGCCGAGGAAGCGAAGAGTTCGCAGTGTCCGCTCCGGGCGTCCAGCAGGAATTCCAGAACCGGATCGCGTTTTCCGGAGGGGTGAAAATCGAGGGAGTAGCGGCAGTTCTTCCGGAGATAGCCGATCACCGCCGCGGCTTTTTCGGAATCGCGGAGATGTTTTCCGTTCAGGATTCGGGAAGCGAGCGCGGTCATCCCGCTCCGGAGTTCGCGCGGGAGGACGGTGAGGGCGGCATATTCCGCAGGATTTTCCGGGCGGAACCATCCGGCTTCGGGCTCGTAGCGGGAGACAAAGAACGTGCATCCGCCGTCGCGCCGCCATGCGCTGAGGGAAAAGATTCCGCCGCCGGAAATTTCACCGTTGTCGGCGACGGCGTCCAGACGGTAGGTGTTGCCGGGAACGGGGATGACGCCGCGGGTCTCCAGACCGTCGAAATAGAGTTCGACCCGTTTCAGCGGAGGGGGGACCGGCGTCCGCGGATCGTCGGGAGCGGCGGTCGGAACGCCGGGATAGTCCGGCACGAGAAAGGTGTTGTCCGAAAGCAGTGTTGCACGCCGGATGGCGGTCAGGGCGGTTTTATCGCGTTCGGCGATCCATCGACCGTCGTGATAGGCGGTGTAGACTCCTCCTCGCAGATAGCCGGGCGGCGCATCGGTCCGGGCCCGGAGCAGGACGCGGTCGGGATCCCGGCGCAGGGAGTCCTGCAGTGTCGCCTTCAGATCGACCGAGTTGGAAAGCAGCATCATTCCCCGTCTCTGCAGATGGCGCTTCATTCCGGCCCGCAGGAAATACAGCTCCAGATTGCGGAAGGCGCTCACATTGGCATAATAAAACTTTCCCAGGGAAAATGCGAGACACGGGATCAGCAGAATGCAGAGCAGGCGCAGAAGGACGCGGGCGGCCGCGACACGACGGGAAGCGCCCTCCCCGCCGGTGAAACGGCTGGCGGAGTAAAAGAAAAACGGCAGAGCCGCCGCCTGAACGGCTGCCGCGACGGCATAGGTGATTCTGTAGTTCCGGAGCGGGACATCCAGAAACGGCAGCAGCGTATTGGAGAGATTGGTGGAATTGAAAAGATCCCCGCAGATCAGCGTGGCGCCGAGCGCCGGAGCGGCGGTGAGCGCCAGACGGAAGGGATCGCGCGGGAAAAGACAGCCCAGCGCGGCGGAATAGAGCAGGAACGGCACAGCCAGACTGGAACGGAGCATCACATCGAACAGCCCGAAGCGGGTTTCATCCGCGGGAGTGAGCAGATCGGGAATGACCGTCAGGACAAGCGCTGCGGTGAGGCAGTAGATCACCGGGCGGTCCCGGTACGGCAGATCCTTCTTCCGGAACATGCGGACGACCAGAATCAGAAGTGTCAGCAGAAAGATATGCGGCAGATCCGACTTCATGGAATAGAGAAACGCCGGGGGCAGGATCAGGAAACCGTTCCGGAGAAAGGTTCGGAATGCGTCGGAAAGAGCGGATGCGATTTTCACAGATCACCGGTCCTTCCGTCGAGGACGTCGCGCGGGCGGAGAGGCTCGGTCCATGCGGGTCCGGGCGAATCCGAGATCAGGAACACCCGGACTGCCGCGCCCGTATCGGCAATCGAGCGATAGAGTTTTTCCGACGCTTCGTCTGCGGAGAGCAGAATCAGGAACACCGCACCGGTCGATGCGATGAGGGAAACATCCTCGCCGGTGATCTTCCGGAAACGTCCGCGGTCTCTCACCGGCTCCAGAGCGGCGAGGAGATCGAAAAAGGAATCCTGAGTCATTCCGCCGCGTCCGGCGCGGAAACGATGGAGTTCCGAACCGGCCGCAAAGATCTCCACGGAGAAATTCCGGCGGGAGAGCGCGGCAACCACGGAGGCGGTCAGGGAGACAGCGGCTTCAAAAGCCTCCGATCCATCGTTTTTCCGGAGCGGACGGAGCCGCAGGAAATCGCGGAGATTCCGGAGGGGATCGCCCGGTTCCGAGAGCGGGGCGTTGTCGAGAATCAGAGCGGCGCGGGAGAGTTTTTCCTCCTGGAACTCCTTGACGACGAACTGGGGCCGGCTTGCGCTGGCGGCCCAGTGGATTTTGCGCGGGTCGTCGCCGGTCCGGTATTCCCGGCATCCGAAGAAGTCCATGCTCTGGCCTTCGGCGGAGACGGTTTTCACGCTTTCGGACCGGGAGGAGGAGCCGTCCGGCAGACGCAGGGAACGGAGCTCCGTCCATGCCGGATGGCAGATGATCCGGTCGGTCCCGGGGACGAGACGGGAACATTTCAGGATCTGGAACGGAAACGCGGATTCGACGGTTGCGGCGGGCAGACGGTAGATTCCGCGCCGGGAGATCCGGAAACATCGGGACAGGCTCCCCTCCCCTTTCGGCGGCAGGGTCAGACGGACCGTTTCCGGATCAACGGAAAGAAGCGGACGGAACAGCATCGACGCATCTGCGGTCAGATCGAAACACGGAAGGATGGAGCGGTTGACGATCCGGTAATGAATCCGGAACTCCGCGTTGCAGGCGACCCGTTCAGGCACGGTGCGGACGATCCGCAGGAACGGAAAGAACAGCAGGCCGCCCGCAAGATCCAGCAGCAGGACCGCGGAGAGGACAAAAAACAGAATCACGGCCGGACTCCGGGTGAGAATCGTCGAATAGAAGGCGACTCCGAGGTAGACGGCGCAGAAAATACGTCCCTGAGGCGTGAGTACGCGATCCATCCAGCCGTAGATCCAGAGGAACGGTGTGATGCCGGGGACGGACGCGGCGGAGTTTTTCCGTACGGCGAGCCAGGAGGGACCGGCGCGGTAGGCCGCGTCCAGACGCCGGAACATTGCGGAGAGACGGCGCAGCATGTCACACCGGGATGCGGAGTTTCCGGACGATGCCATCCAGCACGGATTCCGGTGCGATTCCCGCATGTTTGCTCTCCAGAGTCATGACGATCCGGTGAGCGAGAAGCGGATGGACGAGATTGAGGATGTCATCGGGCTTGATAAAGGAGCGGTTGTCGAGCCACGCGGCCGACTGGGCGCAGCGGGAGAGGGTCAGCAGAGCACGCGGACTTGCGCCGAGACGGATTTCGGGAGCCTCCCGAGTTGCCCGGATCAGACGGGTCATGTAGTCCGCGAGCGATTCTTCTATTCCGATTTCGCGCACCTCCTCCTGAATCCGGAGGATTTCGTCGCAGGAGAGGACGGGCCGGAGGGAATTGATCGGATCGGCGGTCCGACGGTCTTTGAGGATGCGCAGTTCCGCGTTTTCATCGGGGTATCCGAGCGAGAGACGGACGGCAAAGCGGTCGAGCTGCGCTTCGGGAAGCGGATAGGTTCCGTAATATTCGATCGGGTTCTGGGTTGCGATCACGAGGAAGGGATGGACAAGCGGAAGCTCCCGCCCCTCCACAGAGACCTGGCGTTCGTTCATGGCCTCCAGCAGAGCGGACTGGGTTCTCGGCGACGCACGGTTGATCTCGTCGGCGAGCAGGAGATTGGTGAAGACCGGTCCCCGGCGGAAGGAAAAGGAGCCTTCCTTGGGGGAGTAGATGGACGACCCGAGAATATCGGCGGGAAGAAGATCGGGCGTAAATTGAATGCGGCGGAACTCTGCGGAAATGGAGAGGGCAAGCGCTTTTGCGAGCGTGGTTTTCCCGGTCCCCGGCACATCCTCCATCAGGATATGTCCGTCGGCAAACAGGGCGGTCAGGAAGAGGTTGAGGATGGATTCTTTTCCGCGGATCACGGTATTGAGCTGCCGTTTGAGTTCGGTCACTTTGTCATACAGCTGGGGATCGGGCATATGCGCACTCCTGTGTCAGTCGTTTTGACAAATATAGCCGGACTTCCCCGGGAGTCAAACGGAAAAACACGCTTTTTCTATTGAAGCAGCCGGAAAGCGTTCATCCGAAGAACAGGACTTTGACGCCGATTCCGATCAGGACGATTCCGCCGAAGACTTCGCTTCCGCGTCCATATCGGCGTCCGCAGCAGCGTCCGGCGAGACACCCGGCGCCGGCGATGAGAAAGGTCACCGCTCCGATCAGCGAAACATCGAGCAGGATTCCGGAACGGTTCAGACATGCGTAACCGACGCCGACCAGCAGAGCGTCAATACTGGTGGCGAACGAGAGCCCGATCAGTCTCCGGAAGGAGAATGCGGCGACGGGCTCCTCGCGCTCAGGGCGTCGGGCTTCATAGATCATTTTTCCGCCGATCATCATCAGGAGGCCGGCGGCGAGACATCGTCCGAAAGTCTGAACGAGGGATCCGAGGAGAGCGCCGCCTCCCCATCCGATCAGCGGCATTCCGGCCTGAAAAGCGCCGAAGGCAAAGGCGGTCATCAGGATTTTGGACCAGTTGAAGTTTTTCCGTTCCGCGGCCCCCAGGGCCATGGAAACGGCGAGAGCGTCCATTGCCAGACTGATCCCCAGCAGGATCGGTTCGATCAGGGACATACAGTACATCCTCCAGCCGCCGTCTTTTATTTTTGTCGGGATCGGCAGGGTGGAATTGGCGGCAAGACCCTGTACGACCCGCATGGACGTGTCATACATGAGTCTCATTTTTAAAAGCAAGCCAGATTGTTTTCGGGGACAACCGGTATGTTGACTTGCTGCGCGGCGAACCGTGAAACTACTCCCTCATGGAATGTTTTACTATACTCTGTTTTTTTCTTTTTTCAATAGAAGTGACTGAGGAAAGGGGAAAATTTTTCTTTGAGGGAATTTGAGATGTCACCGGATTTTGGGGGGAGACAAAAAAAAACGAAAAAAAGCCGGATTTGGGATTGCGAAATTGTGGAATGGGTAGTATAGTACGGCATTGCGCGCACTCGTAGCTCAGTTGGATAGAGCGATTGCCTCCGGAGCAATAGGTCGTGAGTTCGAACCTCGCCGAGTGCACCATTTTGAGAATTCTCCGCCGACCGGTCTTCTGGTCGGTTTTTTCGTTTTAACTCGCGTTTTGCCCGAAAGCGGAGAATCCCCTTTTTTCTCTTATGGAGGTGTGTTTCAGACCATCTGTCGCTAAATTCTCCGGGGGAGTAAAGGTCTAGGCTTTTTGATTGGAGAGCATTTTTTGATGGAAACACACGTTGGGAAACTGACCTTTGATTGTCAATTTTTCTCTGTCATACATTCCTTTTGTGATCTTTTATTAAAATAACATGCTGGAAATCAACGAATAAAACAAAAGGTGCTTGCAAAGGACATCTGTTCGAAAAATCAAAAGGTCGGTTACCTGATTCGCGCAATTCATAACAAAAGTCTTTGTCTCTTCTCCGTTTTGAGCCAGTTTTTTGAAAAAAGTTGTACAAAATACGTCAAGATGGGGCTGGCACATGCCTCCACAGGAATATTGTTTTTTTCATCAGTTGTACAAAATACGTCAAGATGGGGCTGGCACATGAGAAGAAGAGTTATTAAAAGAAAAAAGCCAATCTTTTTGAAATTGGCTCAATTGTGAGGTGGGAATGTCAACTATTACAATTTTTAATTGCGCCAAACTGACACATATAACACTATATGTTGTGTCAGTTTGACATAATTGACACTGTATATAGTTGATAAGAACGGTTTTTAGAACAAGAAGAAATTACCCATACAGATTGGCATATAAATTGCTTGCTATTGCTATATTGTGACATTAAAAACTAAAGTTGTCGGGATGAAGAAAAAATGAAATTTATTCGCTCAAGTTTTGCTGATATATACAACATCCGAAGTAGGGAGAGTAATTCCCGGTCTTTTTCTGAAGAATCGCAGGCATCAGAAGGCACAATGTCATATTATGACGGAAGTGGCTTCCATTTGTATGCGCAACTATCTCTCCAGCTAAAATATACAGCACCAGAAAACGTTGCAGATGCCACAAAATCTTTTGAAATTATTCAGCGTTATACAGATATTGCTGAAGCTTGTAGCAGACAATTTACAGGACGAATTTTGGAAGTGCAGGGAGAACGTCTTCATCTTTTCTTTGAAAAAGAATTGACAAAAAATACTCTCCGGCAAATGCTAATCCTGTGCATGGTGTTCACGAATACAGTTTATGATAACAAATTGTCCCTCGGTGAAGACGCATTTGAGGGGTTTAGAATCGTATTCGACTACGGCCGAGCATTAATCCTATCCACAGGAGCTAATGCTGATGATTCGTTTGTTTCATTGGGACCATGCGCCAATCGGCCTGCAAAATATTTGCCAAATGTTGCTGCGGGGACGACCAGTATGCCTATCGAGATTGCTAAATTGCTGTTTGACGTTGATGAACGCAGAACTTGGCATACAATGAATCTCAAAGGAAGGAGTTCACTTACTCTTTCTGCTGATGAAAGCAGGAATCTTAGGTTGTGTCGTCAATAGATTTGTGCTATATTATGCAAACGTCAAAAAAAGGATATCGGGAAAATGGCGAATGCATACGAACGACATGATATATCG
>CASFTV010000004.1 GCA_949297765.1 uncultured bacterium
GGATTTTGTCGGCAAACAGCCCTCTCTCCATTCTCTGCAGAGAATTATGTATCAAAGGTAAAATGTTGCAAATCCCTTTGACACAAGGGGTTTTACGCAAGAAATAAAAAAGCCCGAATCAAAGGGCTGACTCGGACAGAGAAATCGTAATGGGGTGGTAAACGGGGCTCGAACCCGCGACCTCCTGGGCCACAACCAGGCGCTCTAACCAACTGAGCTACAACCACCAAAAATGCCGGAAAATTCCGACTGCCTTTTACTATATCGCATCAAAAGAAAATTGCAAATCAAATTCCTTATTTTTTATTACTTTCTCCGCTTTTCTGAGGTTTTCGCTTCTTCCCAAAGCGCTTCCATCTCCGGCAAAGAGGAATCACTCAGCGTTTTTCCCCGCTTCGCAAGCGCTGTCTCTATATACCGGAAACGCGTCGCGAACTTCCGGTTCGCTGCGGCAAGAAGTTCCTCTCCGCTCGAACGCTTCCGGAAACGGGAAAGATTCGCCACGGCAAACAGTAAATCCCCCAACTCCTCATCCGCATGTTCCGGATCCCCGGATGCAAGCGCAGCCTTCAATTCATCCAGTTCCTCCTGAATCTTCTCAACAATCTGCGCCTCGCAGCTCCAGTCAAATCCGTATTTGGAAACCCTCTTCTGAATCTTCTCCGCCTGAAGCAGCGCCGGACAGTGATACGCAATCCCGTCCAGAATTGATTTCCGATCCGCCTTCTCCTGTTTCTTCACCCGTTCCCAGAGTCCCAGAACTTCCGTGGAATTCCGGACCGACTCCTCCCCGAACACATGCGGATGACGGCGAATCATCTTTTCCGAAATGCCGTCCACTACATCCCCGAATGTAAACGCACCGCGCTCCTCTGCCATCACGGAATGGAGAACCACGTTCATCAGGACATCTCCCAGTTCTTCGCACATCTCATGGTCATCTTCCGCGTCGATGGAGTCCATCAGCTCGGCGCACTCCTCCATCAGACACTTCTTCAGCGACTTGTGCGTCTGTTCCCGATCCCACGGACAACCTTCCGGAGACCGCAGTTTTTTCATGATCTCCTCCAGTTTCCGCATCTTCTCTCCCGTTGTCGAATCACTCATTTTTCATCCCCGTTCCTGAAACGATTCCTTTTTCGACTCCAGCTCCTCCCAGCGGCTGTATGCCTTCTCAAGAAGTGCCGCCGTTTCTTCGCGTTCCCGGCTGAGAACGGCAGAGTCCTGTCCATGTTTCGCAAAAAACTCCGGATCGGAAAACATCTGTTCGATTTCCGCAATCCGCGTCTCGTATTCCGCAATCGACTTCTCCAGCGATTCCAGTTCCCGTTCCTCCTTGAAACTCAATTTCTTCGGAAGATTCTTCTTCTCTGGCGGAGAGGAAGAAACCTTCGTCTCCGTTTTCCGGGAATTTTCCCGCGCCGCCTCCGACCGCTCCTTCTTTTTGAGCTGATAGTAATCGAAATCTCCTGCCGTGTCAAAAAGACGTCCCTCCCCTTCAAAGGAGATGATATGGTTGCAGACCCGGTTCAGAAAATAGCGGTCATGACTGACCACAACCAGACATCCGCCATAGTCCGCCAGAGCCTCCTCCAGAATCCGGAGGGAAATCAGATCCAGATCATTGGTCGGCTCGTCCAGAATCAGGAAATTTCCTCCTCCGCGAAGAATCTTCGCCAGCATCAGACGCGCTTTCTCTCCGCCGGAAAGATATTGAATCTGTGAATTGATCCGCTCGTCCTCGAACATGAAGCGTTTGAGATATCCCCGGATGGAGATCCGCTCCTCCCCCAGATTGACAGATTCCCGTCCCTCCCCGATCTCCTCCCAGACCGTATGCTCCGGATTCAAAGCAACCCGTGCCTGATCCACATAGTTGAATTCCACGGTCGGCGCAACAAAAATCTCTCCCGCGTCCGGCCGGAGCTGTCCTGTCATCAACTTCAGAAGCGTTGTCTTTCCGCAGCCGTTCACTCCGACAATCCCGATCTTCTGTCCTGCCGCAAACTCAAAGGAAAATTCCCGGATCAGCATTTTCCCCCCGCGGGAAAACGAAACATTCTTCAGATCCACCACCTTGTTGCCCAGATGCGACGCCCGCGGAATCACCAGTTCCATCCGTCCGGTCCGCACCGGCGCACTCTGCGATGCGATCTCGTCATACCGCTTCAGCCGCCCCAGATTCCGGCGCAGGCGGGCTTTCGGCGACCGGCGCACCCACTCGATCTCCCGCCGGAGAAAACTTCTGCGCCGGTTTTCCGCCTGATCCTCCGCGTACTCCCGTTCCTCCTTTGCAATCAGAAAATCGGCATACGCCCCCTCACAGGAAAAGAATTTTCCATTGTCCAATTCAAGGATCCGTGTTGCAATACGGTCCAGGAAATAGCGGTCGTGAGTCACGAACAGACAGGCCCCCCGATAGCCGGCGAGGAACTCCTCGATTTCCGCCACCGTCTCCACATCCAGATGGTTGGTCGGCTCGTCGAGCAGCAGAAGATCCGGCTCCGCGAGGATCGCCCGTGCCAGAACCACCCGCCGAAGCTCTCCGCCGGACAGCTCCCGGCATTTCCGGTCCAGACCGGACAGCGACAGTTTATGAAGGGCCGTTTCCAGTTTATTCTGCGGATGCCACGCATCGTGCGAAGTCAGAAAATGTTCCAGTTTCTCGTGTTCCGGGGAATCCGCCGGAAGCGTTTCATAGCGCTGCAGAAGAGACTCGAAACGGGCGATTCCCTCCCGGACGACCTCCCGGGCGGAAAGCTCCGGATCCGGTTCAAAATTCTGCGGCATGCAGGATATGCAGATATTCCGGGCAATGCTGATCTCTCCCGCAGACGGCTGTTCCTGACCGGCAATGATTTTCAGAAGCGTGGATTTTCCACATCCGTTCCGGCCGACCAGCGCCACCCGTTCCCGGTCGTGAACGGACATCGCCGCATGGTCGAACAACACCTGACGACCGATTTCCATGCACAAATTTTCCACATTCCAAAGGACTCTGTCCGCCATACGCGCTCCTTCCGTTTCCGACGCATTCAGGCGGTAATATACAGTCGCCGGGCCGATTATTCCAGTTTTCCCGCGGCAGGATCTTCCGAAAACGGACAAATTCTGTTGATTGTCCCCTTCATCGTTTTCCGGCGGAGGGAGCGGCGGCCCCCTCCCCTTCCGGACCGCAGGAAATCTTCCGATACTGCAGGGGCGTCATGCCGAATGCCTTCCGGAACACAAAGCAGAAATATTCCGCATGGCTGAACCGGAGCCGATCCGCAATTTCCCAGATACTCAAACGGCTCTCCTTCAGAAGACGGCAGGACTCCTCCAGTCTGAGTCCGAGGACATACCGAGCCGGTGTCAGCGGCATATACTTCTTCCAGTTCCGGAAGAAGGCCCGGCGGGAAAACCCGTTTTCGCGGGCCAGATCGTCGTAGTCGATCGTTTCCGTGAAATGGAGCTGGAGCCAGGAACAGACCCGTTTGATCTGTGCGGAAACCGGATCGGCGTTCCTTGCGGAATCACGGTCGATCATCAGCTCCTCCCAGATCTGAAGAGCGAGAAGATCCAGTTCATCCGCCACGCCGTCCTCCAGATGGCGGTCGAGCAGCCGGTCAACCAGATGGAGACGCTCCAGCAGCGAAGGGGTCAGACGGCACTCCCAGATCAGTGGTGGTTCGAGCAGGCCCGCGGCCCTCATTGCATCCGCCAGAGACGGATCATAGCTGAAGAACACGGAATCCCGCGGACTGCGGATCTCCTGCGTGTGCGCGATTCCGGGAACTTTGAGGATCACTGCCGGATACCGGGTCCGATACTCCTTCCCGTCGAGAGTCTCCTTCAGAATCTCCTCCGAAGAGGCAAGACGGATGGACAGTTCCAGTTTCCGGTCGTTGGTCTCCCGCGGAAAAGTCAGATTTCGGATAAAGCCCGCCTGACGCAGACGGAAGGCACACTGGAATCTGCGCGGAAGATGCTGGAGGGTGGCAAAGCGCCAGTGGACCGTCGCATTTGGCTGTTTCTGATTCCCGCTCATCTTTTTCTGCTCCATGGTGTTTAAAATATCATGGTCTGTCATTTTTTCAAGGAATCTCATTGGAAGGCCGACCGGATCGGCAATCACCGGAACAGAAGCTCTCTTCCAGCGGAAAGGAGGATTTTTTCTGTTCAATCAACACTGCCATATCTGCATCAGGGAAAAAGGAAAGAGAGGATTCCACGGGAAAAAGATCTTCCGGAACGGCACAAAATCTATATTTTATTGGCACAAAAAACTATTGCTGTTTCCGGGTTTCGGAGTATAATTAATTAAGAAAAAATGGAAAACTGACGAGGCGGAAAAATGAGAAAAAAATTGTTTACTCTGGTGGAGTGTCTGGTCTGCGTGGCCATTCTGGCGATTCTGGCGGCACTCCTGCTTCCGGCACTGAACAAAGCAATGGAACAGGCGAGAAGTCTGGAATGCAAAACCAATCTGAAACAGATCGGTCAGACCGCAGTACTCTATGCACAGGATCATAACGAATCACTCCCGTGGAACACTGCGGAGGCGTTCGGAAAGGATTCCTATTATACGCTGCCCGCCTTCCTGTGGATGTACTACGGAAAAATCAATACAAAAGCGGAACTGGAGAAGAGTCTGGAAATGCCGCGTCCGCGCGGACTGCTCTTCTGCCCGTCGGACAACGGCGTGGAAGGGGCGACAAGGTATCTGACCTCCTATGGCATCACCGTGGATTCCACCGCAAAAGGAGGCTGTCCGCGGACCGGAGCCTGGCTGGGTTACCGGGAATTCAGCACCGTCATGGAAGGAACAAAACTCTCCCGTCTTCTGAGCGGAGGGGTCCTGATCCACTCGCAGAAACTGCGTCTGGCCCCGCCGGATTTCGGAGTCGTTGCCAATGCGACAATCTGGTATACGCACGACTCGTTCATTCAGGCAAACCGGCTCGCAAGTGTCACCAGCAAGTCCCCCATGTACATTCATTTCGGATACGAACCGCTCCTGATCTCCGATTTCAGCGTCAAGGACATCCGCGTCAACGGAAACGGCGCAACAAACCAGTGGGTCCTGAAATAAAACTCTTCCGACACCAGCTGCCATTCCAATACCAACACACGAAAGGACTTTTCCATGAACTTGAAAGACAAAGGTCTGCTGCTCCTCCTCGTTTCCCTTCTTCTGCTTCCGTTCGGGGGCGAAGCGGCACCGTTTGCGCCGCTCGACTACTCCGCCGGAAGCAGAGCACTCCCCGCCGAATGGGCGGTTCAGCCGGCAGACGCGGCCTCCTTCCGGACCGCCGGGGACGGTACGGCAATCCTCCGTCTGGAATCCGCCGGGGGGAAGAGCACCTCACTGCTCTCTCCGCGAAGTGAGATTGCGGGGAAAGAGAGAATTCTCCGATTCTCCGTCTCCCTGCAGTCGGAAAACCGGAAAGGGAAGGCCATTCTTTATCTTCTTGATTCGCGCGGAAAGGTTCTGGAGAACAAGCGACTGGAGATCGGAGACGTCCGGGAGGAGATTTCTCTTTCCGTTCCGCTCTCCCGGATCGGAGAACCCCGGATCGTCCGTTTCCGAGTTGATGCGGCAAAAGACGCCGTTCTTCAAATCTCGAACTTGAAAACCTCCCTCGTTCCGGAGACGGCGGACAACAGGAAACGGAAGGCCGATCCGAAACCGGGGACAATGCCGTCCGCCTGGTTCGCCGTCGAAAACCGGACGCCCGAATGCGGCTGGAACCGCGATTTCCAGTTCCGCGGCCGCAAAGGAGTGCTGCGCCTCCGCGCAGACTCCCGGACGTTGACGGTGCATTCTGAAAAACAGAATCCGCTTCCGGATACGGAAAAACTGCTTCTTACTCTTTCCGCCCGTTCCGCCGGGAGTTCCGGATCCGCGACCCTTTTTCTGATCGAGGAAAAATATCGCTTCCACACGAACAAAAAAATTATGCTGAATGAGACATGGCAGGATTTCCGTTTTGAAGTTCCGATTCCCGAAAAGTGGAAAAAAAGCCGCTTCTTCTTCCGGATCGACGTTCCCGCGGGCGGCGATCTGCTGATCGGAGACCTGAAAATCTCCCGGGGGAAAGCCCCCCGCCGCACGGTCCGGACCGGAAATCTCCTGAAAAACGGCGAATTCCTGTTCGGTTCCGCCGGCTACGATGCCCTGAAATACGGACGCGATCCGCTGTTTCAGAACCCCTATGCGCGCTTCCGCGACGGCAGCTGCATTCTCCACGCACCCTATTTCCTCCTGACCGACATGATCCCGTATGAGCCGGGCAAAGAGTATACGGCACTCGTCCGGATGCGGCGGGCAAAACGCGGCGAACCGGCAACAGCGCTGGTCATCATGACGCCGACCGACTGGCAGAAAGTCTACGGATACAAGATTCCGCTGACCGATGAATTCAAAGATTATCCTCTGACCGGAAAATTCACCGCCTCGTTCTTCAATCTTCTCTCGTTCCGGATCGACGCCCGGGCGGGGGCCGTCGAAATCGCAAGAATCCAGTTTGTCGAAGGAACGCGGAAAACCTTTCTCGACCGTCCGGAACTCGAAATCGGCGGAAAGGGCGGCGCGACCTTCCGTCTGGAGGAAGCGGATGCCGCCGTCACCGTCCGAATCCGGAACAACGGAAACGCCCCGACTCCTCCCCTCCGCGTCCGCATCCGCGACGACAGCGGCCGGGAGCTCTCCCGCAGGGAATTTCCCGTTCCAGCCGGACGCGATCAGGAACTCCGCATCCCCGTCGACACCGGAAAACGCGGCGTCTTCCTTCTTGATCTGCAATGCGGTTCCGCCGTCAACGAATGGCGCTATGCCGTCCTGAAGGATCTGCGCGGAAAATCTCTTCCCGACAATCTTCTCGGCGGACATTTCCATCCGCTCTTCAAACCCGACCTGAAGCTGTTTCAGCCGTATCTTCCGATGCAGGTCTGCAACCGCTTCTTCCCGCCCGCACCCGAACTTCTGGAGAAGGAAAACGTTCAGGCCTGCTTCCGGGAATTCCCGATCCGGCACAACATCATCATCTTCCCACTGAAACGGGTTCAGGAAGCGGGTCTGGGCACCCGGCTTCCGGAGAAACTCCCCCCGGAACTGGAACAGCGTTTCCTCCGGGAAGTCGAATGGTTCGCCAAACTGGCCGGAAAATGCGGATTTCATGGAGTCGAACTCTTCAACGAACCCTTTCTCTGGCGCGTGAAGAAGGGACCGGACCGAGGCAAACCCACGATGCCGCCCGAACTTGTGGCGCATCTTTACAAGCTGGCGTATCCGGTACTGAAAAAACACGCGCCGTTCCTGACCGTCTACGGTCCCTGCACCTCGAATACCGATTCGGTGCGGGAATACAACGAGCGCTTTCTGAAAGCGGGCGGCGCGGAGGGGATCGACATCTTCTCCTTCCACTCCTACAACGGAGATCCGGACCTCGAAAAAGTCGCCGAACAGAACGAGGCCATCCGGAAGATGGCGAATGCGGCAAAACCGGGACTGCCCATCTGCAACACGGAGGTCTACTACGGCGTCCGGAGACACAAACGCTTCTTCGACGACATGGAATCCCGTAAATCCTACTGCAAGGATTCCGAACGCGAACTTGCATCCGCCTATGCCGCATTCCATGCCAATTCGATCGTCTCCTCCACCCCCTTCTCCCTGTTTGCGCCGGAATACTGCATCGGCGGCGTACCGGGCACACCGGAACAGTATCCGCTGGCCTCGGCGTGCGCCCTGAATGCGGGAATCGAACTGCTCGGCAATGTCGGGAAGGAGCGGAAGATTCTGCGTCTGGACGACTCCATCCGCTGTTTTCTGTTCCCGCAGGCGGAAGGCGGACCGGTCGCCACGCTCCGCAATCTGACCTCCTCCGAAGCACACATTCTCCTTCCCGACGGAGTCCGGGCGTTCGACCTTTACGGGAATCCGCTGGAAGGGGGAAAACAACCTCTGGATACCGCGCTTCTCTATCTGCGCTTTCCGAAAGGAGCCGATGCGGAAAACCTTCTTTCCTCGATCGAATTCGAGGGGCTGGGCGCGCCGTTCGACACCCGCATGACCATGCTGAATGAAACCACTCCTGTTCTCCGGCTCCGCAACCGCACGGCCCGTGCCTGCACCATCTCCGTCACGCCAATCCGTTTTCCTGCGGACTGGAAGGCCGTCAGCATGCGGAAACAGGAGATCCGTCTTGCCCCGTTCGCGGAAGGATTCCTTCGCTTCCCGATGAAGGCACTCTCCTTCCGGGGAGAAAAAAATCAGATCGTCCTCTCTCTGGAATCCGGCTCATGGCGGAATGAAAGAGTGTACGACCTGAACCTGATCCCGGTCCGCCGCTCGAAAACGTTTGACTTCCGCCCCTCCGACTATGCGCACTTCGGTGCAAATCACCGGAGCAGGGAATTCGGAAAACGCCCGAACCGGGATGAAAAGGACTGTTCCGCCGAAGTCGCGGCACTCTGGAACGAACGCGGATTGAAACTCTCCGTCAAAGTCACGGACGACCGGTATCTCCCGCCGCAGAAGGAATATGCCAATGCCTATCACTACGATTCTCTGCAGCTCTACTTTGCCATGAACAACGGAGAAAAAAAGCAAAAAGCGGACCGCTCCGGTCATCTTCAGTACAGCATCGGCCTTCTGGACGGGAAAACGCCCTTTGCATGGATGGAATTTTCCGGGGGAAACCGTTTCATCGGAGCCGCCAATGCCACGGTCGGTCTGGATGATGCCGTCAAAGTGGATGCCCGGCGCGGAAACGGTGGCTGCGTGGAATATGAAATCTTTCTGCCGAAAGAGGTTCTCTATCAGGTCAACTTCGTTCCCGGTTCCGTCTTTGGATTCGCCCTCCTGGTCAACGACAATGACGGTGACGGACGGAAACAGGGAATCACAACAACCGCTCCGGGTACCGAACCGTATGGAAACGAACACCGTTTCCCCTCCATGGTCCTGCTCTCTCCGCAAAAGAAGTAAGGAAAGGGAGAAAAACCGGATGCGGAAACACCTTCTCCCCGGGCGGAACTCCAATCCGGGGAAACGGCGGGAAATCCTCCGGCCCGCGACAGATCAGCGGATGATTCCGGAACGCACGGCGGCGGTGCTCTGCCGGAGAATCAGCTTCGGCTGAACAAGACGGTCCGGCGGAGTCTGGTGCGTCTCCACCATCTCGCAGAGCAGATTCAGAGACTCCTCCGCGAGCTTCGGGAAATCGGAAGCGACTGTGGTCCTCGGCGGATCCAGATATTCCGAAACGCCTTCGAATTCCCAGTCGATCAGAGAGATCTCCTCCGGGACGCGCACCCGCATGGCGTGCAGCGCGGCGTTCACCTTGAGCGTATGCTGGGAATTGACACAGATCAGCGCCGTGCATCCCTGATGAAACACTTCATCAAACGCCCGGATCAGCAGCCGCTGATCGGTATGGGCAAATCCGGAAAAGAAAATGCACTGTTTCTCCGGTTCTGCACAGCCGAATCCGCGCATGGCGTTCAGAAATCCCTGCCAGCGGAGAGTCGCCTTGCGGCTTTCCGACGCCCGGCCTTCCAGAGAAACATAGCGGATATCCCGGTGTCCGAGATCCCAGAGATGCCGCACCGCCATGGCCGCGCCGGCCGCGCTGTCCTGATTCACGGAACAGATGTTCTGGAGATGATTCGACGGTCCGTTGACCCACACCATCGGAAGAGGATACGCGGACGCAAGCTCCTCCAGATACGGATGACTGAGAACGAGAACTCCCCGCAGCGGACGCAGTTCCGCTCTCTGCTCCAGCTGTTTCCAGATCGGCACCATCTGGAGTCCGTGCCGTTCCAGCTCTTCAAAGACCGCGGAGAAAATCCCGGCATAATAGCCGTTCGCATCGCCGGGCGGGAATCCGATCAGAACGCCGACCGACCAGCGTCCGGAAGCCGGACGCATGTCATACGAGAGTGAACGCGCCGCCGCAAGGACTTTCCGCCGGGTGTCGTCGCCGATCCGGGGATCCGACGTCATCACCCGGGAAACCGTCGACTGCGACACACCCGCCGCCCGTGCCACATCGCGCCCGTTGACTCGTTTCATCTTCTCATCCTCCACCCTTCCCGCGGAATATAGCGCCGATTGAACTCATTTGCAAATTTTGATGCAAAAATATGCACAAATCTCTCGGCTTCCTCCATTGTTTTTTCGGGGTCTTTCGAGTATAATTAAAAAAAACGAGGACGGAATGCAATGAAGAAACGAGTGGATGTCAGCGGGCGGGACCCGCATTATTTTGAGAATGAAAACGGAACGACCTTTCTTCCGGTCGGCTGCAATCTCAGCTTTCTGCGGGGAGCGGAAAACCTCCCGGAAGAGACCGTTCTGGAAACCTACCGCACATGGATGACGGAATTTGCCGCAAACGGCGGAAACTTCATCCGGATCTGGCTCGGTGTTCCGTTTTTCGATGTAATGCCCGAACGGATCGGCTGTTACGACGAAACTGCGCTTTCCCATATCCGGTTCATCGTCGACCTGGCGGAAAAGCTCGGACTGCGGATCAAGTTCACAATGGAGCATTTCCGCAGCATCGAAGGAAAGAAAGAAGCCGAATCCTTTCCCGGCGTTGTCGATTTCAGAAAACCGCTGTATGCGGGAGTGGTTTCCACCATGCGGGAGTACCTGCGGTCGCCGGAATGCCGGAGCATCTATCTGGGGAAAGCGCGCTATCTGGCGGAAAGCGGACTCGGAGAATCCAAAGCCGTGATCGCCTGGGAACTCTGGAACGAAATCAACTCCATCGGTTCACTGGAGGAGATCAGGCCGTTCAGCGATTTTCTGCTGGCAGAGCTTCCGAAACTCTTTCCGCGCCAGATGATCGTGCAGAATCTCGGCAGTTTTTCCGGCTGTACCTCCTGCCGGAGCTACGACTACCTCGGAAGGCTCGGCAACAACGCATTCCTCCAGGTGCACCGGTATCTGGATCCGGGAGCGGAACTGGATGTCTGCCGCGGACCGATGGATCTGCTCTGTGCCGACGCCATCCGGGAACTCCGGGACCGGAACAACCGGATTCCCGCGGTCCTGGCCGAATGCGGCGCGGTCGAAGCCAACCATGCGCGCTATTCCGATCTTTACGAATCCGACCGGGAGGGAACTCTGCTGCACGATATGCTCTTTGCGCCCTTCTTTGCAGGGAGCGCCGGCTGCGGCCAGCCCTGGCACTGGGACCACATCTATCTGGCAAAGCACCATCTCTGGCACCACTTCGCCCGTTTTGCCGGAGCGGTGGAGGGAATTGATCCGGCAGCGGAACAGTTCGTCCCGTTCCGCACGGAAACCCGGCGGCTGCGCATCTACGGTCTCCGGGGAAACACGATGAATCTGCTCTGGTGCCGCGACAAGAGGAATGACTGGGAAAGCGAACTGGTCCGCCGCATCCCGCCGGAACTGCTGCACGGAGAGCGGATTCCGGTCGCACATTCCGGCGAGTGCGTCTGTTTTCTTCCCTGGGAGAACAGGTCCGTCGCCGTTCCCGTGAAGGACTTTTGGTGCGAACTGCCGGACTTCCGGCGTTCCATCGTCGTCCGTCAGGCTCACTGAATGAGAATTGACGCAGAACAGCGTTTCATAAAAACAAGGAGAACACGCATCATGCAAACAAGGCGGAAACTCAGATTCACTCTGATAGAGCTGATCATCGTTGTTGCCATCATCGCCATCCTGGTGGCGCTGCTGCTTCCGGCGCTCTACCGGGCGCGCAATGTGGCGCGGGGAATCAGCTGCAAAAACAATCTGAAACAGGTCGGAATCACCATTCATCTGTATGTCGGGAACAACAACGATTTCTTTTTTCCGTATGTTCAGCCGGACGCGCACTGGACCGCGCGGATGGTTGCGGACAAATATCTGACCAAAAATCAGCTGAAATGCCCGGAGCGCTCCCGGATTCTGCCAAGCTCCACCTGGTACCGGGACTTCTGGGACAACCCGAAAATGAAACTCGACTCCCTCGCCGACAGCGACTGGACCATCTGTGATTACGGAATCAATTACAAATATGTTGCGCCGGCCGCCGACGGAATCCGTCTCTCGATGTTCCGGCGGAGCACCGACACGGTCATGGTGGTCGAGTCAGCCCGGAAAAGCCGCGAACTTGCCGATCCCGCGCCGCTCGGATACTACACGGTGAACAACTCCTACTCCGCACCCGGATCCGGCGAAACGGTCTGGCCCGCACACAACGGACTGACCGAATGCAATGTCGTCTATGTGGACGGCCATGTTCTCGGAGCGCGCTCCATGCGCATCGGCGAAGAGGGGGCGAAACAGCTCCTCGCCAATCCGGGATCGCCGCTCTACGGACCGTGGGTCGATTCCACCTACCGCAACGATGCAAGCAAATGGGTCCGTCATGATGGAGTGTTCTGAAATGAAAAAAAGATTTTTTCTCTCCCTCTTTCTGCTGATTCCGGCGCTTTGCATGGCGGCCGGCAAACCGCTCTACAAAGAAAAATTCCGTCAGTTCCAGCTTCCGGGAACCATCGAAGCCGAAGCAGGAACCGTTGAACTGACTCTGAATCCCGCCAAGCCAGCCTCGGAATTCCTGAATGAGTGGGCATTTGCATTTTCCGTGGTGCCGGCGCGGGAGGGGAACGCATCCGAACGCAATCTGCTCGGGCTGTGCATCTCCAGCGGAGAACACGGACTGCGCGGACTGCTCGGTGTCGCGCGAAATGAACAGCAGACCGCCCGCGTCCACATTCCGAATGAACAGGTGTTCGAAAAAGGAAAGGCGGTGAATGTGGCGCTGAGCTGGGGAAAGGCCGGACTGATTCTCAGCGTCAACGGAAAGGAACTCTCCCGCGCGAAATTCTCCGGGAAACTTTCGCCGCTGCCGGGAGGATTCATCGTCTCGGCGGGACCGCCGTTCTTTGTCAGCGCGCTGCGGATCTCCGCCGCCCAGCTGCGGAACGCGGAACTGGACGCAACGCCCGACACGCCGTTCTCCGCGGGAAAATCCACAACGCTCCTGGCGGATTTCCGTTCGGGAAAAGAGCAGCTTCTGACTTCGCCGGATCAGAAGGGAATCACTCTTCTTCCGGTCTGGACGTTCGATGACGCCGTCTCCTGCGGGAACGAACCGTCGATTCTGCGCCTTTCCGGAGCCAACTTCTCCGGGGAGGACCGGGAAGTCCGCGTGCGGATCTCCGGAAAGGAAACCGGTGGAGAAGCTCTCGCGGAAACAGAACACATCATCCGTCTTCCCGCCCGGACCCGTCAGAAGGAGTTCCGGATTGAACTCCCGCTGAAAAATCCGGGTCACTACGCCCTCTCGGCGGACATCGGAGGCGAACGGTACGACTTCGCCCGCGCCCGGCTGAACATGCCCGATGCACAGCTGCCGGACGGACGCTTCGCCGACTATATCGGACACCATCTGTTCGATCTTCCGGAACTCCTTGCAAAACTCGGAATCCGCAACAGCCGCAGCGACGCTTTTCACTGGTTTCTTGTCGAACCGGAAAAAGGGAAATTCGACTGGAGATGGAGCGATGCGATCGTGGAACGCAACCGGAAAGCAGGCATCCGGATGCTCGGCATTCTGGGCTCTCCTCCGGTCTGGGCGGCCGATCCGACCGTTGTTCCGACGCACAAGAACGCCTACATGTCCGCGCGGCGGAAACCCGCCAGTCCGGATGACTGGGAACGCTATGTCCACGCGGTCGCCGCACGGTATCGCGGCAAGGTCGCGGCATGGGAAATCTGGAACGAAGTTGACTGGCATCCGCCCGTTCCCGCGGCCAGTTTCTCCGGCACCACCGCCGACTATCTGGAGCTTCTGAAACGGGCGCACCGGGCAATCCGCTCCGCCGACCCCGATGCGAAAATCCTGGTCAGCGGATTCGGATACGGAACTGCCTGCGACAATAAAATGCCGTTCGATCTGCTGAAAATGGGCGCCGCACAGTACTGCGACTTCTACAATGTCCACTCCTATCAGGGACTCAAGGGAATCGGGGAACTGAAACGCGCGGTGGCAGAGGCGCGTCCGGGGATGAAGCTCTGGCAGTCCGAACAGATGTGGCACACCATCTCCGATCCGGCCATGCAGGCAAAACTGACCGCCGCAATCCAGTTCTGGTTCATTGAGGAGGGATTTGAGAAATATTTCAATTTCGGAGAGGATTTCTTTTTCTCGCATCAGACGCTGTCGCCGATTCCGTCGCTTCCTGCGCTGACCTTTGCACAGGCGATGCTGCGCAAGTGCGACCGCTATACCGGACCGGCGACCTCGCTTCCGCTTGATCTGCGTCACACCTTCCGGCGGACCGACGGAAGCGTCCTGACCGTTCTCGGACGGACCTCGGCACCCGCGATCTGGGAACTGACAGGAGATGTCCGCGCCGTCTACGATCTTTATGGACGCAGCGTGAAGAGGACTCTCTCCGGCGGAAAATGGCGGACGCAGCACCCGACAGAAATTCTGTATGTCGTCAGCGGAAAACCGCTCACCGGAATCCGGGAAATTGCGGAAACGGTCAACTTCTGTCCGAATCCCTCGTTTGAGGAGCTCTCGGGCGACGTGGCAACCGGAGGACTCGGCAATGCGCTCCCGCTCCAATGGCAGCTCCGCGAGAAAACCGCCGATCCGAACGGCCGCATTGCCGTCACGCGGGACGCGGCAACCGGGAAGTATGCTCTGAGCCTGACCTCCTCCGGCGCCGGACGCGTCTACCTCTTCTTCGACGCCCGCATTCCCGGACCCGACCGGGGAATCCTGAGCGGCAGCTTCAAAAATACCGGCGACAAACCCGTCTCCCCCTTCTTCGACGTGTTCGACCGGTACAGCGGCTACTTCAAACGCTATCATACCTCCCCGGTTCCGCCGCGAAGCGGATTTGTCCGCCGCGAAGCGGAAATCGCGATTCCGAAAAGCGATTCCACGCTGGTCTTCTGCGTCGGCATTGAGCAGGCGGGGACCCTGATCGCGGACGACATCTCGCTGATGAGACTCTCCGACACCCCCCTCTCCTCGTGCACCCCGCTTGCCCTCCCCTCTCCTGCGGAAAACCGCGGAGCCACCCGCGGAAAAGAGCACATCGACACGCGGGAACTGGGCAAGGCTCTGCACGGCGACCGGACCATCCAGCGGATTCCCTTCCGCTTTTCCGGATCACCCGTACTCCTCTCTTCCGGAGCGTGGAAAGGCGTGCACGGGAAGAGTCTGACTCTCTCTCTTCCGACCCCCCGGGTGGAAACGCTCTATCTGCTTGCAAGCGCCGCCTATGTCCCCGGGAAGGCGGATCTTCTGGGGCGAGTCACGTTTATCCTGCGCGACGGGAAGCGGTCCGCGCCGCTCGAACTGCGGAACAAACGGGATCTTCGCGACTGGTTCCTCGCCTCGGACAGCCGCGGCATTCCGCCCGCTTTCCGCTTTGTCACGCCGCGGATGCTGGAATACGGCCTTTTTCTTGTGAAACTGGACAATCCCGTCCGGACACAGGATGCCGCGGCTGTCGAAATTGAAGCATCCGGCGACGCCGTTCTGATTCACGCCGGAGCGACGATCCGCGCAAAATAGCGCGAATTTGTCTTTTTTCCGTCTTCCGGACAGATCCCCGGAAGACGGCTTCTTTCCGGGCATCCGGGCGAAAATTCTCAGAAGAGAACGACTCTTTCCCCATTCTTCCGCCCGGCCCTTGTTTTTCCGGTTTGACATGATATAGTACACTCCCGGAAACACATACCAACACAACAGGATCTGAAATGGCGTTCCAAATTGAAGACAAACTGGTGATCGGCGTCGCCTCCAGCGCTCTGTTCGAACTGGATGAAGCGGACGCGGTCTTCCGCCGGGAAGGACTTTCCGCCTACCGGGCCTATCAGCACGAACACCAGCACGATATTTTGAAGAAAGGCGTGGCATTTCCCTTTGTCAAGCGTCTGCTGGCGATGAACCGCTACCATCCCGACAGCCAGCCGGTCGAAGTGGTCCTTCTCAGCCACAACGATCCCGACACCGGACTGCGCGTGTTCAATTCGATCCAGCATTACAAGCTCAACATCATCCGCGCGGCTTTCACGACGGGAGATTCTCCGTTCAAATACATTCCCGCCTACAATGTCTCGCTGTTTCTCTCGGCCAACGCCGCCGACGTGGAAAAGGCCAACACGGAGGGATACGCCGCCGGACAGGTCCTCGCCAGCACCGCCGAAGACGACGAAAACGATGAGGAACTGCGCATCGCCTTCGACTTCGACGGGGTCATCGCCGACGACAGCGCCGAATACGTCTACCAGAAAGCCGGAATCGACCGCTTTTACGAAACCGAAAAAGCCAAAGCCGCCATTCCGCATACCCCCGGTCCCCTCGCCGACCTGTTCGCCAAGCTGGCAAAGCTCCGCGACCTTGAGGATGAGCGGGTCAAAAACGAACCGGGATACCGCCGCCATATCAAAACCGCGATCGTGACCGCCCGGAGCGCACCGGCCCATGAACGGGTCGTAACCACGCTGCGCGCCTGGAACATCAACGTGGATCAGACCTTCTTCCTCGGAGGAATGGACAAGGGACGGATCCTCGCAATCCTCAAACCGCATATTTTCTTCGACGATCAGGTGGATCCGCATCTGACCTCGGCAAGTCAGTTCACGCCGTCGGTCTACATTCCGATCAGCGGCGGAGTGCTGAAATAGCCGCCGGCCCTGCGCAAGAGTGTATCATGACGGGAACCGTGTTCAAGGCCGCTTTTGTTGCCACGCTGCCTGTGCTGGCAGGCTATTCCGCAATGGGATGCGCGTTCGGAATCCTTCTCGACGCCAACGCCGGACTCGGCGCAGGGTGGAGTTTCCTGATGAGTCTGACAATCCTTTCCGGGAGTCTGCAGTTCGCCGCAGTGGAGATTCTCAACGCGGGATTTCCGTTCTACAAAGTGGCGCTCCTGACCTTCTTCATCAACATCCGCTACGCAATGTACGGATTCGCCCTGATTGAACGATTCCGGGGAAAAGGATGGAAAAAGCTCTACATGATCTTTGCGCTCACCGATGAGACCTATGCGCTCCAGGTGGAAAACAAAGCCCCCGATCCGAAAGACTCCACCGATTACTGCTTCGCGGTCGCGCTGCTGAACCAGTGTTACTGGATTTTCGGCTGTCTGCTCGGAAGCGTCGCGGGAAAGTGGATGGACTTCAACAAGAAAGGGATTGATTTTGCAATGACCGCCCTCTTTCTTGTGATTCTGACCGACCAGTGCAGGGAAAAACAGAACCGGCTGCCGAGCCTGATCGGAGGAGCGGCAACGCTGCTCTGCCGGATTGTGTTCGGTCCGGACCGGATGCTGATCCCCGCCATGCTGCTGATGCTGACCGGCTTTCTCCTTCTGCGGCGCCGTCTGGACATCGAACCGGAGGAAGTGCGATGAGCTTCTCCTATCTGTTTGGTGCTGTGATGGTGATGGCCGCGGTCACGCTGCTTCTGCGGGCGTTTCCGTTCCTGCTGTTCGGCGGACGGAAACCGCCGGAGATCGTCCTCTATTTCGGACGGGTCGTCTCACCGGGAGCAATCGCGATGCTGGTGGTCTACTGCTTCAACGCAGTCACGCCCGGGGCGTATCCGTTCGCGATTCCCGAACTGCTCGCATCCGCTCTGGTGGTCGGACTCCATCTGAAGCTCCGAAATCCGCTGCTGTCCATTGTCACCGGGACCGTGTTCTATATGATTCTGGTGCAGTTCGTCTTCGCATGAAACGAGGTGGATTTTCCGGAAAAATCCTTTTTCCCCTCTTGATTTTCCCGCAAAGAAAGATACGTTAATATTACAATAATATTGGACAGTAAAAATGCAGACAAAGAAACCACTCATTCAGGTTCTGGAGCGGGCATTCAACATTCTGGAGATGCTGGCCCGGAACGGGAAAACGTTCCGTTCGTCGGAGATCGCGGCGGAACTGAATCTCAGCCAGCAGACGGTGAACAACCTTCTCCGAACGCTGTATGAACGGGGATATCTTTCCCAGAATGAACGCCGGGAATACCGTCTTGGCGGCCAGTGCTTCTATCTGGGGGCGTGCGCCGACCGGTGGCAGGAGCTGCGGAAGCAGACAGGGAAAATCCTCCCGGCTCTGCGGAAGGAGACAGGACTGACCGTGTTCGTCGGAGTCCTTGAAAACGACCGTCTCTTCTGCGTTGCGATGAACGACCTGACCCCCGACCGGATCGCTCAGAACTGGACGGAAGAACTCCATTCGACCGCAAGCGGACAGATTCTCCTGAGCGCACTTTCCGCAATCGAACGGAAAAAACTGTTCGCCCGCGGACGGAGGAAAAAGATGACTCCTGCCACCGTCGTCAACGCGGACGCCCTGGAAAAACTGTGCAGACGGATCGGAGAGGAAGGGTATGCGGAAATCCGGGGCCAGTCGCGTCCGGCGGTCTGCTCCATTGCGGTGCCCGTGCGGGATACGGCCGGCCGCGTGGCGGCGGCACTCGCGCTCTCCGGCGATGAGGAGAACTGGGACCGAATCCCGCTGGAACGGAAACTGAGCCTGCTCCGGGATGCGGCGGGCAAGGTGCGGATCGCTCCATGCTGACCGGCTTTCTTCTGGCGATCTTCACCGGGCTGACCTGGTGTGCGATCGGAATCGTCCTGAGCCGCTGCGCCCGGGATGATTTCGATGCGGTCGCATACAGTCTGATTCAGGGAGCGGGCAGCGCCGCGTTCACATTCTTCTGCTATGTCCGGATGGAGGCGTTCGAGTTCGGGCAGGCGCTGCCGCTGATTCTGCTGATTCTCGGGGCGGGTGTGGTGAACGGGACGTCTCAGGCACTGGTGAAACGGGCAATGAGCAGAGGAAATCACGGACCGGTCTGGGCGATCTCGCAATCCGCACTGGTGCTGCCGTTCCTTTTTTCCTGCGTTGTGTTCGGAGAGAGGGGAACGGTGTTCCAGTGGATGGGAACTGCTCTGATCACCGCAGGGATTCTGATTCCGGTCGCGGGGGAATTCCGAAGGGCGAAGGAGTGGTTTCTTCCGGCGTTCCTGTCGTTTCTGATGTTCGGGCTGTGCCAGATTTTCTATCTGTTTCCGTCGCGGGATCCGCTGTTTTCGGATCCGTCGCATCTGCGGCCGACGCTGGTCTGTCTGGGAAATCTGACGGGGTGGAGCATCGTGGGAATCTGCCGTGGAAAGCGGCCCCGCTTTTCCAGAGCGGTCACCGCTGCGGGAATCGGAATGGCTCTGCTGAGCGTGTTCAGTCTGAAAGCGTTTTTCGAGTCGCTGGATCTCCTGACGGAACACGGACTGGGCGGAATCGGAATTCCGCTGGTGGTCGGCTCCAACATCGCGTTTTTTTCGATTTACGCGCTGGCAATTCTGAGAGAAAGAAACTCGCCCCGCGACTGGGCCGGACTGACGGCCGTTCTCGCGGGGATCGTCTGCATCGCGGTCTGAGAGAGAAGATCAGGCACGGACCGTCTCGTTCAACGCGGCGACCGAGGCTTCCGCCATCCGGTCGAGCAGATCGTCGGGCGTATTCAGCGGAGGGAGGAAGTAGAAACTGTCGCCGATCGGGCGCAGCAGGACTCCGTGCTCCACAACACGCTTGAAAAATTCAAATCCGATCCGCCGCTCCTTCGGGAAGGGCTTTCCGGTGGCGGGATCGACAATATCCGCCGCAACGGCAAAACCGATTCCCCGCAGATGGGTCAGCGCTCCCGTTTCCGCGGCGACCTTCTCCATTCTTCCGCGCAGTGCGGCGGCCCGCTCCGCAACCGATTCCACAATTCCCTCCTCCCGGAGCGTGCGGATCACGGCGAGAGCCGCCGCGGCACCGGGCGCATATCCGGAATAGGTGGTGGAGTGCATGAAGGTGCGGCCGGTGGAATAGTCGGCATAGAATGCGTCAAAGACCCTGGAAGAGGTCATCACAACCGCCATCGGCGCAAATCCGGAGGTCAGCCCTTTGGAGAGAGTCATGAAGTCGGGACGGATTCCGGCCCAGTCGCAGGCAAACCATTTTCCGGTCCGTCCGAAACCGGTGAAAATCTCGTCGGCGATCAGGTGGACGTTGTTCCGGTCGGCCCAGGACCGAAGGCGGCGCAGAAGATCGGGCGAATAGACGCGCATTCCGTTCGCGCCCTGAATCACCGGTTCGAACACAATCGCGGAGAGCGTCTCTGCATGGGGAGCAAGCAGACGTTCCAGAGAATTCCACTCCTCCTCCGGCATGACATCCCAGTCGGCGGCGGAGGGACCGGTCCGGTAGGGAATCGGTCCCAGCTTGAGAATGGAGGGGACCAGATGTTTGAACGGACGGGAATAGACGTCGCAGTCTCCGACCCCCATCGTAAGCACCGTTTCCCCGTGATAGCCGTTGTGCAGTCCGGCGAAATGGCATTTTTCCGGATGCCCCGTCTGGGCATGATACTGCAGACTCATCTTCAACGCGACCTCCACCGAAACGCTTCCGTTTTCCGCAATGAAGACGCGATCCAGCGGCGGCAGAAGTCCGGCCAGCGTCGCACAGAGTTCCGCGACCGGTTCGGCGGAGCAGTTCGCCATGATGACATGTTCGAATTTCATCACCTGGTCCACAAACGCCTTCCGGACGGCGGGATGACCGTGTCCGAGACTTTTGCACCACCAGGAGCTGATGCCGTCCACCAGTTCGCGTCCGTCCCGCAGAAACAATTTGGAGCCGAGCGCATGATCGACCAGCAGGGGTTCAAAATTTTCATAATCCTTCATCTGGGTCGCAGGACGCCAGAAATGACGGAGATCCTTTTCCACAATCGGATTCATGGTTTCGATCCTTTCTTTTTTTCGAGACAGACTTTGAGTTTGATCCGGGCGATCTGCTTCATATTCTCCGGCAGGGAAGCCCGTTCCAGAAAGGAGCGGAGCAGCTGTTCCGCCTTTTCCGGCTTGCCGCGCTCCAGATACGCATCGGCCATGCTGAAGAGGGCGGCGCAGTAGTCGGCGGGTTTCTGATCCGGCGGGATCAGTTCGCCGAGGCGCCGTTCATCCTGACCGAGCCGGACAAGATCGCTCCCGAGGCGCGCCGTGAACGGAGCAGTTCCTGTTTCCGGCAGGATTCGCTCCCCGGCTTCCAGAGTCGCCCGGATCGCCTCCTCCGGACGTTTGTGACGATACAGAGTGTTGACATAGGCGGTATAGGCGGGACGGAACATCGGCTGGGAAGCGGCGGCAATCCGTTTTTTGAACTCTTTTGCTGCTTCATCAATCCCGTCCCGTTCCGCGATGCAGCGGATCCGTTCGCCGAGGACGGCGCCGCGGACCGCCGGAGTCTGACCGGTCATTGCCTCAATCCGGTCGAGGGTTTCCAGCGCCCGGGAGAAGTCCCGTTCGCCGATATAGGAGGTATAGTCGGAAAAATCATAGAAATAGTCCGGATAGGCGCTTTTTCCTCCGGCTTCGCGCATCAGCCGGTTGAGTCTCCGGATCTCCGGAAACATCTTCTTCCGGAAGAAGCCGTGTTCGAGGCGGGAGTATTTGAGGCCGACGACCTCGGCGTCCGCGGCGGCTTTGCTCTTGAGGAATTTTTTCATCTCCCGGAGTTCCGGGACCGGCTCGGCAAAATGATGTTTCCAGACGGAGTATCCCAGCACGGCACATGCGGCCGCCAGAACGGCGGCAAGTTTCAACAGAATCCGTTTGTCCCACTTCATGACCTCTTGTCCTTTCCTGATGAACCAGAAATTCTTTTAAAATACACAACCTGCCTTCTTTTTTCAACCGGACCGGAGAATTTTTCGGAAGAGATTCCCGGATCTTTTCCGAAAAAAAGCGGTGAGCGGGAATTGCAAAAACGCGATTGTGTGATATCTTGTCGGAAATATGAATTCAGTTTGGGAGGTCCTCATCATGGATGCACAGCAGAAAAGAGCGATCGCAGTGCTGACAAGCGGCGGCGACGCACCGGGAATGAATGCGGCGGTCCGTGCCGTTGTCCGCGCGGGAATTGCCTATGATATGGAAGTTTACGCCGTCTATGAAGGTTATCAGGGCCTGATCGAAAACAATATTGTCCGCATGGAGTGGAATTCCGTATCGGGGATCATGCAGGAGGGCGGAACCATCATCGGAACCGCGCGCAGCAAGGAATTCCGGACACAGGAAGGACTTCTCACAGCGGCGGAAAATCTGATCCGCCGCGGCATCACCTCCCTGATCGTGATCGGCGGAGACGGCAGTCTCTCCGGCGCGGATGAGTTCAGCCGGCAATGGAAAGACCTCGCGGAAAAACTCGCCGCGGCAGGACGGATCACGGAAGCGGAACGGGCGCGCTGTCCGAACCTGCGCATTGTGGGCCTCATTGGCTCCATCGACAACGATATGGCGAACACCGATATGACCATCGGCGCCGACACCGCCCTTCACCGCATCACCGACGCCATCGACGATCTCCGCAGCACCGCCTACAGCCATCAGCGGATTTTCATTGTCGAAGTCATGGGCCGCAACTGCGGCTATCTCGCCCTGATGAGCGCGATTGCCACCGGAGCCTCCTGGGTCTTCATTCCGGAACGTCCGCCGCAGGAAGGCTGGGAAGATGAACTCTGCACCCTCCTTCAGGACGGGAAAAAAGCCGGCCGGCGCGACAACATCATCATCGTTGCGGAAGGCGCCCGGAACACAAACGGCGAACCCATCACCTGCGCACAGGTGCAGGAAATGATCGAAAGCCGTCTGAATCTGGAATGCCGGATCACGATTCTGGGGCATGTCCAGCGCGGCGGAGCACCAAGCGCCTACGACCGCTACATGAGCACCGCATACGGATACGATGCCGTCAAAGAACTCGTCAAACATCCGGAAGCGACCGATTCGGTGATCATCGTCACGAAAAACAACCGCATCACCACCGCTCCGCTGATCGAATCGGTGGAAAAAACCCGTGCGACCGCCGCCGCCATCAAGGCAGGGGAATACGACAAGGCGGAATCCATGCGCGGCATCGACTGGAGCCGCGTCTGCCAGCTGGTCACCGTGCAGGCGCAGCTGAAACCGGCGCAGGAGGTCACGGATTCCAGTCCGCGGATCGCCATCATGACATCCGGATGGCCCGCCCCCGGAATGAACAACGCCATCCGCACGGTCGTCCGCGTCGCGATGAATCAGGGGCACCGCGTCATCGGAATTGAAGACGGTGTCGAAGGACTGATCGCCGGACGCTTCCGCGAGCTCTCCTGGATGGAGGTCGACAACTGGGCGGGAACTGCGGGAACCAAGCTCGGAACCAACCGGACCCTCCCCACGGAAAAGGATTTCTACCGCATCGCCGTCAACCTGGAAAAAAACCGGATCAACGGACTGCTGATCCTCGGCGGATGGACCGCGTTCACACTCGCCACCCAGCTCCACAAGCACCGTGACACATTTGAGATCTTCCGCATCCCCCTGATCTGCATTCCCGCGACCATCAACAACAACATGCCCGGCGTGGAACACTCCATCGGCTGCGACACGGCGCTGAACACCATCGTCCAGGCCATCGACAAGATCAAAAACTCCGCCGACAGCGCCCGGAGGCTCTTCATCGTGGAAGTCATGGGCCGCTACTGCGGCTTCCTTGCCATGATGAGCGGAATGGCCACCGGCGCCGAATACATCTACATGCACGAGGTCGGCATCAACGTCGACATGCTCGAAAAACACACTCACGCCCTCGTGGACAGCTTCAAACTCGGCCGGAGAACCGCTCTGATCATCCGGAACGAACACGCAAACCCGACCTACGACATCAACTTCATCGCCGCCCTTTTCGAACAGGAGAGCGGCGGATGGTTCGACGTCCGGAAAACCATCCTCGGGCCGATGCAGCAGGGCGGGAACCCCAGTCCGTTCGACCGCACCCTCGCCGCCCGCCTTGCCTACGAGGCAACCACAAACATGATCGACCGCATCGCACACAACATCGACAGCTGTGCAATCGTCGGACAGGCAGGCGGAAAAGCAATGATCTTCGAAGAAGCCATTCTCGAAAAAATGGTCAACATCCAATGGCAGCGTCCCATCCGTCAGTGGTGGGAAAGTTTCTACGAGGTTTCCCACATCCTCGCGAAACTGCCGCAGGCGCAGGAGATCCGCTGATTTTCCTCCCCTGCTCAGGACAAAAAAAACGGGATTCCGCATCCCGTTTTTTTTTGTCATCCTCCGGCGTTTCCGAACCGTTCCCGGAGGATTTTTCCTGCCTCTCCCGCGGAGAGTCCGGCCAGTTCCACGATCTTGTTTCTGCCGGTCTGCCCGGAAACCACACTCACGGCGGATTTCGGCAGATGAAACAGCTCTGAAAAGAATTCGCAGAGAGCGGCATTCGCCTTTCCATCCACCGGAGGGGCGGTCAGAGCGACCTTCAGGGCACCGCCCAGAATCCCGGCCACCGCCGTGCGGGAGGCTCGGGGCTGAACCCGGCAGGCGATGCGCGTTCCGCTCCGGCAGCCGCTCACAGCAATGCTCAGATCCGGTTCCGGAAGCGGCATTTTATTCCGCGTCCGTTTTTTCCGGAGAATCCTGCACGACCGGTTCTTCCTCGTGATGAGCCGGAGGCATTCCGAGAAGTTCGCGGATTTCAGCGGCGTCGAGCGTCTCCTTTTCAAGGAGGGCGTTGGCGAGTTTGTCGAGCTGATCGCGATGTTCGGTGAGAATTCTTGTGGCGGTCTCCTTCGCCTCCATCACGATGCGTTTGACTTCGAGGTCAATCTCCCGCGCGGTCTCTTCGCTGAAGGATTCGCTTCGGGTGATGTCGCGTCCGAGATAGATGTGGTCGGCCCGTTCACCATACTGAACCGTCCCGAGCTTGTCGCTCATGCCGAACGCGCAGACCATCGCCTTGGCGACCTTCGTGGCGTGTTCAATATCTGCGGCGGCGCCGCTCGTGATGTCGCCGAGGACCAGTTCCTCCGCGACGCGTCCGCCCATGGAGAGCGCCATGTCGTCCAGCATTTCGAGTCGGCTCTGGGAATAGCGGTCCTCCTCCGGCATCATCATTGTAACGCCGAGAGCGGGTCCGCGCGGAATGATCGTAACCTTGTGAAGGCTCATCGCATGTTTGCAGTGGAGATTGACAATCGCGTGTCCGGCTTCATGCCATGCGGTGAGACGGCGTTCGCGGTCGGAGATCTTGCGGCTTCGGCGTTCGCGGCCCCAGCAGACCTTGTCGCGCGCCTCCTCCAGATCCGCCTGCGTGGCGGCCTTCCGGTCGTTGCGGGCGGCGAGCAGCGCGGCTTCGTTGATCAGGTTCGCAAGATCGGCTCCGCTGAATCCGGACGTGCTCTTTGCGATCACATCCAGATCCGCGGCGGGATCCAGTTTGATGTTCTTCGCATGGACATTGAGGATCATTCTGCGCCCGCGGATGTCGGGCAGATCCATCACGATCTGACGGTCGAAACGTCCGGGCCGCAGCAGAGCGGGATCCAGCACGTCCGCGCGGTTGGTCGCCGCCAGGACGATGACGCCTTCCTGCGTTTCGAGTCCGTCCATCTCCACCAGCATGGCATTGAGGGTCTGTTCGCGTTCGTCGTGTCCGCCGCCGATTCCGGTGAAGCGGGAGCGGCCGACCGCGTCGATCTCGTCAATGAAGATCAGGCAGGGAGCGTTTTTGCGCGCCTGTTCGAACATGTCGCGGACGCGGCTTGCGCCCACACCGACAAACATTTCCACGAAATCCGATCCGCTGATCGCGAAGAACGGCACATTTGCCTCTCCGGCGACCGCTTTTGCCATCAGGGTCTTTCCGGTTCCCGGGGGACCGAGCAGCAGTGCGCCTTTCGGGATGCGTCCTCCGAGCATTTTGTATTTCAGGGGATCCTTGAGGTAATCGACGATCTCCTTGGTTTCCTCTTTTGCCTCGTCGCAGCCGGCGACATCGTCGAATTTCTTTTTATTTTCATCGGCGGTAATCATGCGGGCACGGCTTTTTCCGAACTGCATGGCACCCTTCCCCGCCATTTTCAGCTGACGGGAGAAGAGGAAATAGATGAATCCGATAATCAGCATGCCGATCACCAGATTCACAATAAGATTTGTCCACCAGTTTTCCCTCTGGAGGATTTCGACCTGGCGGAGTTTTTCCAGCCCCTCCATAATGGCGGCGGTCTTGATGACGCGGGCGGAATAATAGAGTTTTCCGCCGGGCTTTGCGGTAAGCGTGAGATTGGTCTCGTTCGAGGCGGAGAAGGATTCGCGGCGTTTGAATTCGCCCCGGATGTTCATGACATCATCCGATTCCGGCGTAATTACGGCGGTGACAACGTTTCCGGCTTTCAGGTTCTGTTCAAATTCCGTCTGACTCCACTCGATTCTGTTTCCGACGGAGGGGGTGTACTTGTAGACAAACAGCGTCACCATCATCATGATGACGAGCAGCCAGATCAGGATCGAAACAGGGGGACGGCGGGAAGGCAGTCCGGGACGGTTCGCCGGAGGCGGATTTTTTCCGGGCTCATTACTCATTCGTTTTTACCTTTTTCTCTTTTTCCGGCATGCGGCTGCCGGAACTCTTGTTACTGATAACGGAGCGCCGGGGGAAACCCGGCGCCGCATCTTCATCAAACTGTTCGGGAAGAACGGAAAACAACAGATTCGGAAATTACTTCTTCAGCAGAATGACAACGAACACGATGCCCGCAATGATCAGCAGCGTCAGGACAATCAGCAGAATGATGATGATCAGATGGGTCCAGTTTTTCTTCTGGATTTTCCCCTGCGACACGGTTTCCAGGCGTTTGAGCGTGGACGTCCCGACGGTCGAAGTGGAAGAAATATCGATCTTTGTCATTGTTTTCAGTTCACGGGTACTGCCTTTTTCCTGGCAGTCGTACAGCATTTCCACGTTTCCAAGCTGGATCATGTCGGAGCTTTTGAGTTCGACATCGCCGGTTACCGGCACATTGTTCACCTTGGAGCCGTTGGTTGAATTGCGGTCTCTCAGAATATATGTGGCGCCCTTCCGGATGAAATCCGCATGATAGGAACTGACGGAAGGATCCTTGATGCAGATATCGCGCGCATCCACCCGCCCGGCGGTATGCAGATCTTTGGTCAGCTCAAAGACTTTGCCTCTGAACTGTTCCGACAGAACAATCAGTTTCGGTGTTTCAGACATGACAGCTCCTCAAATTGCTTGCAAACATGCAAATTACCATACGGCATGGAATGTAACGCTGTTTTCCAGTGTTGTCAATAGAGAATCGCGGGAAAAATGAAAAAAAATCAACTTTTTCTTCCGTTTTTTTCGAAAAGCGGACTGGAAAAATTGCCACTTCCGGGTTATATTCATTAGTTCAGTAGTTTTTATAAAAACGCATCACTGCGCCCAAAAGCAAACGTTTTAATGAAAGGTGGATCAGATATGTCTGCGGACTCTTTGAAAAGCGCGATTCAGACCGAATACCAGGAAACCGCTCCCTGCACTCAGGACGTCACTGTGAACATCCCGGCTCCCGAAGTGGAAAAGGCATTCAACGACATTGTGAAGGAAGTCTCCCGGGAAGTGCAGATCCAGGGCTTCCGCAAAGGCAAAGTCCCGACCGCCATCATCAAGGCACGGTTTGCCAAAAACATCGTCGAGGACACCGCAAAGCAGCTCCAGAACGCCGCCATTGAAAAAATCCAGGGCGAGCGCGAACTTGTCGCCGTCACCGCTCTCGACGACGGGAAGAAAATGCCCGAAGCCAAGCAGGACTACTCCTTCAAGCTCACCATCGAAGTCGCTCCCGAGATCCAGCTGCCGGACTACAAAAAACTCTCCATCGAAGTCCCCCGGGGCGAGGATCCTGAAAAAATGGTGGAGGAGCGCATTGCAAACCTCAAGGACATCTATGCGGACGATGTGAAGGTCGATACGGAATCCGTCAGCGGCGACATGCTCAAGGTCTCCTATGAGACCGACTTCGTCCCCGCGGAGGACGCTGCGCCCTCCCTTAAACGCATGGCGAAAGCCGATGAAGCGTGGATCTGGCTCCATGATCCGGAATACGTTCCCGGCGCAAATGCCGCCCTGACCGGAGCAAAAGCCGGCGAAACCAAAGAGTTCACCGCCGTCTTCCCCGCCGACTGGCGCGAATCCGGTCTGGCCGGAAAAACCGTCAAATACACGGTGAAGATCAACGAAATCCAGCGCAAGAAACCCATTACCAACAACGCCGTGCTCGCGGAAAAACTGCACATGGACTCCTTTGACAAACTCAAGGAGGAGATCCGCAAGTCCATCGACGCGAAAATCGAAAACGACCGTAAAAATGCCGCACGGGAAAAGGTTCTTGATCTCCTGATGGAGGAGGTCGGGGAAATTCCGCTGCCGAAGAGCATCCTCGACGGAGAAACCGAACGCGAATTCACGAAAATCGCCAATCAGACGGTCCGCAGCGAAGCCGATGTCGAAAAGTTCAAGGCGGAAAAGGAGAAACATCTGGCGGACGCAAAGAAAGAGGCTGAAAAGAGCCTGAAGCGCTTCTTCGTCATCAAAAAGATTGCGGGCGCGGAAAAGCTCGAAGTCTCCAGAGAGGAGTTCGACACCCAGATCAAGCAGATGAGCTCCTATTTCGGCTACAAGGAAAAAGATATGCTGAACGCGATCCGGCGCAACGGAGCGATCGGAGAAATCCATGCGGATCTTCTGACCGGAAAAGTGCTTGACCACATCGTCTCCACGGCCGACATCAAGGAAGTCTGACTCCGCTCAAACAACACCATTCAAGGGAAGGAATGAACCGCATGATCAAGAATTCTATGCTTGTGCCCATGGTGGTCGAACAGACCGGCCAGGGAGAGCGCGGATATGATATCTACTCCCGGCTGCTGAAGGACCGGATCATCTTTCTCGGAACGCCGATCGACGATGTCGTGGCGAACCTGATTGTTGCGGAACTGCTCTACCTTCAGTCGGAAGACCCGAAAAAAGACATCGACCTCTATATCAACAGTCCGGGCGGAGTCATCACGTCCGGGCTGGCGATTCTCGACTGCATGAAGGTCATCTCCTGCGATGTGAAGACCTACTGCGTCGGACAGGCGGCAAGCATGGCCGCGGTCCTGCTCTGCGCGGGAACCAAAGGGAAACGCTTTGCGCTTCCGAACGCACGGGTCATGATCCATCAGCCGCGCGGAGGTTCCGAGGGAACCGCCGCCGACATCGACATCCAGGCAAAGGAAATTCTCGCGATGCGGACCAAGCTCAATCAGATCATCGCATCCGCAACCGGACAGACCGTGCAGAAGGTCTCAAGAGATACGGACCGCGACTATTTCATGTCCGCCGAGGAAGCGCTGAAATACGGAATCATCGACAGCATCATTCCGCACCGCACAGTCTGAGAGGCCGCGAATGGGAAAAGATCAATTCCGAAACGACGTTCCCCGCTGCTCGTTCTGCGGACGCACCGCGAATGAACCGGGAATCGGACAGATCATCTCCAGTCCGCTCGGTGCGGCGATCTGCTCCGACTGCGTCAAGACCTGCGAGGAACTGCTGAACCCGGAACGGAAAAAGCCTTCCGCCCGCGATGGTCAGGCAAAAGATCCGGTCGCGGCTCTCAAAGTTCCAAAACCGGCGGAAATCAAGTCGGAACTGGACAAATTCGTCGTGGGGCAGGAAGATGCAAAAAAGATTCTCTCCGTCGCGGTCCACAACCACTATAAACGCCTCCAGACGCGGGATGGAAACGCGGATGACGGGGTGGAAATCGAAAAAAGCAACGTTCTTCTGATCGGACCGACCGGAAGCGGGAAAACCCTGCTCGCCCGGACAATGGCAAAAATGCTCGACGTTCCGTTCTGCATCGCCGATGCAACCACGCTGACAGAAGCCGGTTATGTGGGCGAAGATGTGGAAAACATCATTCTCCGCCTGCTCCAGGCGGCGGAATTCGATGTGGCGCGCGCACAGATCGGAATCATCTATGTGGATGAGATCGACAAAATCGCGAAGAAGAGCGAAAATGTCTCCATCACACGCGACGTTTCCGGAGAAGGCGTCCAGCAGGCGCTGCTGAAGATTCTCGAAGGGACGGTTGCCAACGTTCCCCCGAAGGGCGGACGCAAGCATCCGAATCAGGAATATATTCAGGTGGATACCACCAACATCCTCTTCATCTGCGGAGGGGCGTTTGTCGGACTGGACAAGATCATTCAGCGGCGAATCGGCAAACGGGTGCTGGGATTCCACCGTCAGCAGTCGGATCTCCAGCAGGATCTTGAGCTGGACAGCTCCAAGGCGCTCTCCCATACGGAGCCGGAGGATCTGGTCCGCTACGGAATTATTCCGGAATTTATCGGACGGCTGCCGGTGGTAACGGCGCTCCGTCCGCTGTCGAAAGAGGATCTGATGAAGATTCTCGTCGAACCGAAAAACGCGATCACCCGCCAGTACGAGAAACTGCTGGCGATGGAAGGGGTGAAACTGGTCTTCGAAAAAGAGGCGCTGGAAGCCATCGCGGAAAAGGCATGCGAGAAAGGAACCGGAGCCCGCGGACTGCGCTCCATCATTGAATCGCTGATGCTGGATCTGATGTTTGAACTACCTTCGCGCAACGACGTGGAAAGCTGCATCATCACGCGCAAAACCGTCGAAACCGGCGTACCGGAACTGGTCAAGCGCAAGACGAAACTTTCCAGAAAAAGCGTCTGATTCCGGGCGCGGCCCGCAGGACCGCGCTTCCCAATCCATCAGGATGAAATCTATGGAAAACAACGTTGAGATTCGAAAAAAGCTGGTACAGTCCTGCAAACGCATTGTGATCAAAGCCGGAACCCGTCTGCTGACGGATGCGGAGGCGCTGGCGCTTCTGATCCGTCAGATCAAAACCGTGCGCGATTCGGGCATTCAGGTTCTGCTGGTCTCCTCGGGAGCGGTCGGGACCGGAATGCGGACGCTCGGACTGAAGAAACGTCCCCGCAAACTTTCCGAGGTGCAGGCGCTGGCCGCCATCGGACAGATCCGCCTGATGTCCGTTTATGAAACGGAATGTGAAAAACTCGGATTTCACGCGGCGCAGATTTTGCTCACGGCGGACGATCTCCGCTCCCGGGAACGGCATCTGAACGCGCTCAACTGCATCGAAACCCTGCTGGCGCAGGACATTCTGCCGATCATCAACGAAAATGACCCGATCTCCGTGGACGAGCTCAAATTCGGCGACAACGATATTCTCGCGGCGCTGCTGGCGTCCATGACGCGATCGGATCTGGCGATCATCCTGACAACGGTGGACGGACTGATGCGTCCGAATCCGGACGGAAGCCTCGGCGACCGCATTTCGGTCGTCCACGGCGTAACCGACGAACAGAGAGACATGGCGAACGGAACCGATGATGCCAGCATGTCGATCGGCGGCATGAAATCGAAACTGCGCTGTGCGGAAATTCTGAATTCGGCGGGAGAATGTCTCTGGATTGCGTCAGGCAAAGACCCGCATGTGATCGAAAAGATCTTCAACGCGGAGGATATCGGAACCGTTTTCATTCCGCGCCACCGCACGAAAGTGGAGTCGCGCAAACGCTGGATCGCCACGTTTGCGAAAACCTCCGGAAAACTGATTATTGATTCGGGCGCAGTCCGGGCGCTGGAGACCCACGGAAGCAGTCTGCTGCCGGCAGGAGTGAAATTCGTGCAGGGGACCTTCAAACGGGGAAGCGTCGTGGAAATCTGCGCCCTTGACGGAGAGACGATCGCCAAAGGACTGGTCAACTTCAGCTCGGAAGAGTGCATGAAGCTGACCGGATGCCAAAGCTCGAAAATTCACGACATTCTCCGCTGTGACGCCGACCACGAGATCATCCACCGCAACAACATGGCGATTCTCAAGGACGCGGACGAATAATCCATGAAGATCTACATCAAGACCTACGGCTGCCAGATGAACGAACGCGACAGCGACGCAGCCGCCGCCATGCTCGCCGCGGACGGACATACGATCGTCTCATCGGAAGAGCAGGCGGATCTGATTCTTCTCAACACCTGCAGCGTGCGCGATCAGGCGGAGCGGAAAGCCGTGGGCAAGCTGGGCATTCTCAAGCGTCTGAAGGAGGAGCATCCGCATCTCCTGTTCGGGATCATGGGCTGCATGGCGCAGAGATGCGGAGAGGAACTGCTGAAGACGATTCCGCATTTGAATTTTGCGGTCGGGACCGACCGGATCCACGAACTTCCGGAGATTGTCGCCTCCCTCCCCTCCCCCCGCAGAATCGCGGCGACCGGGCACGACAATCTGAATGACGTGGATGGAATCGACGCTCATCTCCGCCGCGGCTTTTCCGACTTCATCACCATCATGCGCGGATGCAACCGGTTCTGTTCCTACTGCATTGTCCCGTACGTCCGGGGACGCGAGCGGAGCCGTTCGCCGGAGAGCATTCTGGAAGAGGCGCGCAAGCTGGCGGATGACGGCGTGAAGGAAATCATGCTTCTCGGACAGAACGTCGCCGCCTACGGAATCGACGGGATTCATTTTCCCGAAACGTTCTCTCCGTTCGCCGATCTTCTGGAATCTCTTGCGGAAATCGACGGCATCAAACGGATTCGTTTCACCTCGCCGCATCCGGCCTTTTTCAACACCCGGCTGATCGACGCGATTGCCGGAACGCCGAAGGTCTGCAAGAGCATCCATCTTCCGCTGCAGTCGGGGTCCGACCGGATTCTCAAAGCGATGAACCGCCCCTACACGGCGGAACAGTATCTCCGTATCGTGGATTCCCTGAAAGAAAAATGCGGAGAGATCGCCTTCTCCACCGACATCATCGTCGGCTTCCCCGGAGAAACCGACGCCGATTTCGAAGCAACGCGTACGATCCTGAACCGGGTCGCTTATGACAACGCGTTTATTTTCAAATACTCTCCTCGTCAGGGAACCAGAGCCGCGGAACAGATGGCCGACGATATTCCGCAGAGTATCAAGGAAGAACGCAACCAGATTCTGCTGAAGGATCTTTCCCTCTGTTCCGAACGGGCGAACCTTTCGTTTGTCGGACGCACCGTCGAAGTGCTGGCGGAAGGGATCAGCAAGCGCAACACCGCCCGCTGGTGCGGACGCTCCGATCTCAACAAACTGGTGGTCTTCGAACCCGATGCTCAGATCCGTCCTGGAGACCTTGCGCCGGTCCGGATCGAGCGTGCATCGGCAATGACCCTTTTCGGAACGCTGGTCCGCTGATCCACCCTTCTGCCTCTCCTCCTGAAAAACAGCTTCATAGGAGCAGATTTTTTAGCATTTTTCATTTTCATTGTTGAAATTTATTTTTATCTGTGATATTTTTAAAGAGAAGGAGACCGAAGAGATGAAAGAGACAGCCTCATCGAAACATTTGTACCGTGTTCCCGCGCTGGAGCGGGGAATCCGGATTCTGGAACTGCTCTCGCGTCATCCGGAAGGGCTTCTGATGACGGAGATGGGAGGACTCGCCCTTCCGCCGGCAAGCCTCTACCGGATGCTAACCACGCTTGTTGAACTGGGATATGTGATCCGGGACGGGAACGACCGCTACCATACCGGGAGAAAACTTCTGGCACTCGGATTCCGCGGAGCGGACGAATCGTCGCTTCTGGAGAAGGCGCTCGGACCGATGCGCGGGCTGCGCAACTGGACGGGAGAGACCGTCATGCTCGGTGCGCTGCATGGAGAGGAAGGGGTGGTCATCGGCTCGGTGATGTCGGATCAGGCGGTCTGCGTCTCGGTCCGGATCGGGCATCACTATCCGCTCCACACGGCGGCTCCGGCGAAGGCGATGCTGGCGTTTCTCCCCGACCGCGAACGGAAGGAACTTCTCTCCGGGATCGTCTACACGAAATTCACGGAACGGACCGTCCGCGACGCGGAAGATCTGGAACGGGAACTTGCGGAGGTCCGGCGGACAGGGATCGCCTACGACCGCGGGGAGGAACTCCCGGAGCTGCGATGCGCCGGAGCGCCGATCCGGAGCGCCAGCGGATATCCGGTTGCGGCACTCTGGATCGGCGGACCGGAGTCGCGGCTGGATGAAAAAACGCTCCGGAAACGGGGAAGAGAGGTCGCGGAAACGGCGCAGGAAATCCAATCCTTCATTCTTCAATAATGCAAAAAGGAGAAAATTCATGAATCTCAAGGGAGCAAACGTTCTTGTAACGGGAGGATCCGACGGATACGGACGCGGAATTGCGAAATCGTTCCGGGATGCGGGCGCGGAAGTCTGGATCACCGGACGGAATGCGGAAAAACTGGAACGGACCGCACGGGAACTCGGAGTCCGGGCGATTCAGGCGGACGCATCCTCCGGAAGCGACTGGGACCGCGTCATGAAGGAGGTCGGCGAACTCGACATCCTGATCAACAACGCAGGCTTCGGCGGGAAAATCCGGCCGGTCGCCGAACAGGAGGACGAGGACATCTTCCGCACGATCAGCACGAATCTGACCGGAGCGATTCTCGGCTGCCGGCGGGCGGGCGCGGTGATGGCGCGGCGGAGACGGGGGATGATCGTCAATATCTCGAGTGTCTGTGCGCTGTATGCGTGGCCGGGCTGGAGTGTTTACACGGCGGCAAAGGCGGGACTGTCGAAATTCAGTCACGGGCTGTATACGGAACTTCGTCCGTTCGGTGTGCGGGTTGTCTGCGTGACGCCGTCGTGGGGACGGACAGGATTCAATCAGGCGGCGGAAATCCGGGGCGCTTCGGAAGATCCCGAACTTGCGGCGCAATGCATCGCTCCGGAGGAACTCGGAGCAATGATCCGCTTCCTGGCGGAGCAGCCGGATCACCTGGCAGTTCCCGACATCACCGTTCAGCCGATGATTCAGGACATCTCGCCGATGTAAAAATTTCTGTCCGGAAAAACAAAAAGGGAGCTGAAAAGATGAACAGTCTGTTTCTGGAAGCCGAATCGTTTCAGAAGCGGGGCGGCTGGGTGGCGGATCCCTCCGCAATGGAAGAGATGGGGTCGGCGTATCTGATGGCGCACGGAGCGGGAATCCCGGTTGCCGATGCGGAAACGGAAATCGAGATTCCTGAATCCGGCGAATACCATGTCTGGGCGCGGACGCGCAACTGGACCGCTGTCTGGAAGCGCGGCACTCCGGCGGGACGCTTCACCGTCCGGATCAGCGGATTCGAGCTGCCGGAAATCCTCGGGACCAACGGAGAAAAATGGGCGTGGCAGAAAGCGGGAATGCTCCGGCTTTCCGCGGGAATTCACACCATTGCGCTGCACGACCTTACCGGATTCAACGCCCGATGCGATGCCCTCTACCTTTCCTCCGACCCGGAAGATGTTCCGCCGGACGGCGGTCGTGAACTGGAAGAATTCCGGAGGAAACAATCCGGGATCCCCATTTCGGACGATCCGCAGGAATACGATCTGATCGTCATCGGAGGAGGGATTGCCGGAACGGTCACGGCGCTTGCCGCGGCTCGTCTGGGACTCAGAAGCCTTCTGCTGCAGGACCGGTCCGTCCTCGGAGGCTGCAACAGTTCGGAGATCCGTGTTCCGCTCGGCGGATGCACGCACATCGGGCCGTATCCGAATCTCGGCAACACGGTCCGGGAGATCGCTCCGGTTTATCTGACGCCCGGAGCAAAGCCGGGCGCATGGTACGAGGACACCCGGAAGGAAAATGCGTTCCGGGCGGACTGCGCGGGAAAAGCGGAACTGCGCCTCAACGAACGGGTGACGGAGGTCGAAACCGATCCGGAAGATCCGACCCGGATCCGGGCGGTCGTCACCCGGCATACGCTGACGGGAAAGGAGACCCGTTACCGCGGACGCCTCTTCTCCGACTGTTCCGGAGACGGAAGTGTCGCGCTTCGGGCGGGCGCCCGATATCTTTACGGCACCGAAAGCAGACAGATGTTTGATGAATCGCTCGGCGCGGAGGAGTCGTCGAACGAAGTGATGGGCCTCTCCCTGCTCTGGACCAGCTCTGAGGAAGACCGGCCGGTCCCCTTCCCCGATATCGACTGGGGAATCCGCATCACCGAAGAAACCTGCCGGCCCGTCACCGAAGGAGACTGGGAAAATGAAAGCGGCCAGTACCGCAATCAGGCGGAGGAGATCGAATACATCCGGGACTACGCCCTGATGACCACGTTTGCCAACTGGTCCTTCCTGAAGAATCACTTCTCCCGGAAGGCGGAATGGGCAAACCGGAAGATCGACTGGATTTCCTCCTGCGGCGGAAAACGCGAAAGCCGCCGCTTCCTCGGCGACTACATCATGACCCAGAAGGATATCGAAGAGGAAAGACCCGTCGATGACGGAACCGCCTCCATCTCCTGGTCGATTGATCTGCACTATCCCGAGCCGGAAAATAAACGGTCGTTTGCGGAACCGTTCCGCTCCTGCGCCTATCACCGGTCCATTCCGGCGTTCCGTCCGGTGCCGTACCGGTGTCTGTATTCACGGGATGTAAAGAATCTGTTTCTCGGAGGGCGGCTCATCAGTCTTTCGCATGTTGCGTTTTCCGCGGCGCGCGTGATGCGCACGCTGGGCATGCTCGGGGAAGTCGTCGCAATGGCGGCAAAAATCTGCGTGGAACAGGATGCCCTGCCGCGCGGAGTGTATGAAAACCATCTGGAAAAACTGAAGGAAAAGATGCGCGCGGGAATTCCAACGCCGGAACAATTTGCCTGTCCATCGGTCGGCCGCTGGGAGTCGTATCATTTCAAGGATCTCGGCTATTTCCATTACGACGAAAACATGCAGTGCTACGGTCTGAATGAAAAAACACGGGAGGCCATCCGGTCTCTGAACCGGGAACATCTGTTTGGGCATACCGGAAAGTAGCCGGAGTTTCTGTTCCGAAGGACGGACTCTCCGCACGGTCCGTCGGACCGCGGCGGAGGAGCCGTTCCGAACCGGGGAATGCCGAGGAATTCTCCCGGAGGAAGCTTCGCGCTCCGGAAGACCGGTTATGCGCGGAGCTCAGGCTGGATCAGTGACCGCAGGAGCAGTCGTCGTGGTGGTGTTCGCCTTCGCAGGAACACTCCTCGGACGTGATCGGGGTATACCATGCGTCGATGAACTCCCCGGCTTCGACCTTCTCCACGCCGGGCAGTTCCCGGATGAAGGCGAGGAATTTTTCCTTCCGTTCCGCCTCGTTGGTGTTGATCCGTCCCGTGACGGCGAACAGATCGCAGTGGTCGAGTTCGAAGGATCCTCCGCAGGAGATGTTGAGTTCTCCTGCCCTGTCGAGGATTTTGTCGACGAACTCATCCGCCGTTTCCGGCGTGAGCTTCGCATACGCTGCCGTGAGATTGAAGGCGAGTTCCTGGAATTCGCCGCGGCATTTTTTCTTGCGGATCCGTTTGTTCATACATTCTCTCCGATTGTTGGATTACACTCCGGCGAGTGTGGCTTTGTAGCTGGCAACCATCTCTTCCACGGGGATATCGACATTTCCCGCGGCGGAAATAAATTCCAGAGAGCTGCCCGCATTGGTTTCTCCGATTTCCGCGAACGGAATTCCGGCAAAGATTTCCCGGAGTCCGGCGACATCCTCTTTCGCACAGGTGACAAGGAAGCGGCTGTTCGATTCGGAAAACAGCGTTTCGATATCGGAAAGGGATCCGCATTTCGGGACATCGTCAAGCCGGATGGTCATTCCGAGCCGTCCGCCCATTGCGGCGCGCGCCGCGGCAACGGCGAGTCCGCCGATCGCGGGAGAAATCGAAGAGTGGAACAAGCCTGCATTCAGAGCCTTATAATAGGCGGCGTAGGTCTTGTTCGCCATTTCCGCATCGACCTTCGGGACATCGTTGCCGATCCTGCCGAGCATTGCGAAATATTCGCTTCCGCCGAGTTCGCGTTTTGTTGCGCCGATCATGCAGACCGCGTCGCCGGGGAGCTTGGCGTCGATGGAGACCGCTTTGGAGATGTCGCCGATCTTTCCCATCACGCTGAAGAGGACGGTCGGGGGAATGGAGATTTTCCGTCCGCCGCGGGTGCTGTCGTTCTTCATGCTGTCCTTTCCGGAGACACACGGAACGGTGAAGGCGAGCGCATAGTCGTAAAGCGCCTTGTTCGCCCGGACAAGCTGGGCGAGCTTGTATTCGCCGTCGGGAGTTTTTTCGCTCTGCACCGGATCGGGCCAGCAGAAGTTGTCCAGACCGGCGAGATGCGCGGGATCGGCGCCGACGGCAACCGCCTGACGGATCGCAACATCCATTGTGGACGCCATCATATGATAGGTGTCGATATCGCTGTAGCGCGGCATGATTCCGGCGGAGAGGACCACGCCCTCGGTCGACAGAGGCTCGATCATGAAAACCGTCGCATCGGAGGCGACATCCCGCTTCACGCCGGTGTAGGGTTTGATCACGCTGAGTCCCTTGACCTCGTGGTCGTACTGGCGCGCCTTGTATTCGCAGGAGCAGATGTTGAGACGTCCGAGCATGGAAATCAGATCCGCTTTGACGGAGCGTCCGGCCAGCTCCGGCTCCTCGAAATGCTTCGGTTCCCAGACCGCCTTGAGATGGAGACGGGGAAGACCGTCGTGCATGAACGCGATATCGAGACATGCGACCACCCGGTCGCCGTAGAGAATACAGAATTTTCCGTCATCCGTGAATTCGCCGAGAACCGTAGCCTCCACGTCGCGTTCCTTTGCGACCCGGAGAAATTCATCGAGGTTTTCAGGCGGCACAGCGAAGCTCATCCGCTCCTGCGCCTCCGACACGAGAATCTCCCACGGCTTAAGTCCGGCGTATTTCAGCGGCGCCTTTGCGAGATCCATGCGGCATCCGTTGGAGATTTCGGCCATTTCCCCGACACTGGAAGAGAGACCGCCCGCGCCGTTGTCCGTAACGAAACGGTAGAGGTTGCGTTCGCGGATTTCATAGATGAAATCGGACATCTTCTTCTGCGTGATCGGATCGCCGATCTGCACGGCCTGGACGGGGCTGTCCTTATGCAGTTCCTCGCTGGAGAACGTTGCGCCGTGAATGCCGTCCTTTCCGATGCGTCCGCCGGTCATGACGATCTTGTCGCCCGGTTTGATGGTCTTGAATGCGCCGGGGACCTTGCCGACCATTTTCGGGAGGGTTCCCAGCGTGCCGCAGTAGACCAGGGGTTTTCCGATGTAGCGGTCGTCGAAGCGCTCCCATCCGATTCCGTAGGGGATTCCGCTCTGGTTTCCGCCGTCGATCACGCCCTTGTGGACGCCGTCGCGGAGGCGGCGCGGATGGAGCAGTCCTTCCGGGACATCCTTCGGATCGGTGAACGGCGAGCCGAGGCAGTAGCCCCAGACGTTGACCAGAAGATCAGCGCCCTGCCCGGTTCCCAGCGGATCGCGGTTCACACCGACGATTCCGGTCATTGCGCCGCCGTAGGGATCGAGCGCGGAGGGGCTGTTGTGCGTCTCCACCTTGTAGACAAGATCCAGTTTGTCGTTGAATTTGATCACGCCCGCGTTGTCGGTGAAGACCGAAACAAGCCAGTCGACTTTTTTGGCAATCTCCTTTGTCCCCTTCTGGATAAAGGTTTTGTAGAGGGAAACGTAGGTTTCCTGTTCCCCGGTGGTCTTGTCGGTGTAATCGACCTCCGCACTGAAGATTTTATGTTTGCAGTGTTCGGACCAGGTCTGGGCGATGACTTCGAGTTCCACATCGGTGGGTTTACCGAGTCCGTAGCGGGCGCGGTCTTTGGCGTTCCGGAAATAGTTCTGAATGGATTTCATCTCCTCCAGCGTGAGGGCGAGCGTCCCTTTCCGGCTGATTTCCATGAGGTCCGCGTCGGAGACTTCGAGGTCGATCAGACGGACCTCTCCGCCGCCGGTTCCGTTGACGACCGGCTTGTTCAGCGGCATGCCGTTTTTTGCGACCTCCTCCCGTGAGAGGACCCGGACCGATTCGATCAGTTCGTTCGCGAGAATGCCCCTCGCGATTCCGGCGACCTGTTCGCGGGTGAGATTTCCGCCGCGGAACAGATATTCGATGGAGCTGTACACGTTTTCATTGCCGGTCAGCTTGCGTCCGATGATGTCGCCGACGGCTTCGCGGGCGGTGCGGCCGACATTGTCCGTCACGCCGGGGCGGAACCCGACCGCGACCACCCAGTCAAATTCGAAAACCTCGCCCGGGGCGGTCTCTCCCAGACGGTGGTACTGAAGAACGGGATTGGAGAGTTCGGCGGCGATCTTCTCCGCCTGTTCCTTTGTGATGTCCGCGGAGACGGTGAACACGTCTCTGGTCCGGATGAACTCCACATGTTCCTGGAGAAAATCGTTGATTTTCCGGAGTGCGCCTTCGCCTCTGGCGTCGCGCCATTCCGGCTTGACCGCAATTTCAATTCTGTAATCCATGTATCCACCTTCTGTTCTGGTTGAAATTCGTATTGGTAAGATACATCGGATTCCGGTGTTTTTCAATCGGTTCCGCGAGGAAAAATCAAAAAGCCTCCGGGAGGAAAAGAACGAATCCCGCCCCGGAAGCGGACCGGCGGTTTTTCATGCCTACTGTTCCGGATATTCGATCCGGGAAATATCGAACCCCCACGCACGGATCTGTTCAAGATACTTCTCCAGCGTCCCGTTCGGCAGGCGCGGCGTGCGGGAGAGGATCCACAGGTACTCTTTTGTCGAGCTGGTCACGACCGCGCTGGAGTAATCGGGCGCGAGTTCGATGATCCGGTAATCCCCGTAAAACGGACCGAAGAAGGAGACCTCCAGCTCGCCGACATCCGTTCCGCCTTTGAAACGGGCTTTGCCGACGGCTTCCCGTTCCTTTCCGTCCCGCTGTCCGCGATTGACCACGCGGAGGCTTCCGTCCGGCTGTTCCGAATAGTGCGCGGAAACAAAATTCATATTCCGCTCAAAACGGTGCGGGAGACGGGCGATCTCGTACCATTTGCCAAGATACCGTTTCGAGTCGAAATTCCGGACCGCCGGAATCTGTTCTGTCGACGCCGCGCAGCCGCACAATGTCAGAAGCACCGGAAAAGCGATGCTCCATGCGGCAATGTTTCTTATGGTTGATTTGATTTTCATTGCAGAATTCCCCCTTCCGCTTTACTATACGCCGGAAGGGGGAAATGTCAAGGGGAAAGGATTCCTCCCGTTCAGGACTCCATTTCCGCAAAATCCCCGAATGTGAGCAGCAGGGGAGAATCCTTGAGGGGAATGTTTTTGAAGATCCGGACTCCTCTTCCGTTCTCCTCAATATTCTTTGCCGGGATTTCATAGACCGTTCCATCGAGAATGTCGATCAGGCGGGGGGTTCCGTCGACCAGAGCGGTTTCCACCGTAATGGTGCCCTCATAGGACGTGGTCAGCAGCTCTTTCGGGACCCAGTAGGCGACGGCGCAGGAACCGTTCGGTTTCCGGAAGCACTTCCGGAGCAGCTCCCGGACCGGATCCTCGTTCCGCAGCAGGCGCGCGGAACCGCGGGAGGCGAAGAAGACCGGGAACTCCTCTCTTGAGAACTCTTCCCGGAAAATCGACGCGATCACCTGCAGCGTCCGATAGGAAGGTTTCGGGCGGTACGTTCCGGATGCGACTCCGTTTTCATCGAATTCCGCGCCGAGAACGCCGAAATAGCCGTAATCCTGGTAACTGGCCGTGTCGCCCACTCTTCCGAAGAGAGCTTCCGCCATGTCCACACAGGAAAAGTAGGAGGCGAACAGAATATTCTGGAACAGATCGGAAATCATGTGGCGGGCGAGGAATTTTGCCTGACGTTCCGGAGTCCATGCGGCCCCTCGGAGCGCGCCCTGCCCGTCGCTGCGGGATTGTGCGCCGGTCTCGCCCTGGATCAGCTGAATGGCGGGATTGTACGCCCGGCAGATCCGCCGGAGGGAATCGACCCGCTCGAAAACGCCGGTTTCGTCGGTTGCATACGCATGGTAGGTCAGGGCATCCATCACGTTTCCGGCGCCGGTCGCCAGGACGTCGTTGATCCAGCCGAGGCCTTCCAGGCAGGTGGAGCCGCCGATCACTTTCGCGTCGGGATCTCCGGCTCGAACAGCCGCCGCGGTCGCCTTGACGAACTCGCCGTATTCCGTTCCGCTCACGCCGTGTTTCCAGCACCAGGAGCCGTCGGGTTCATTCCACACCTCGTACCACTGCACCTTTCCGCGATACCGGGCCGTGAGAGTTCTCACATAGTTGTGCCATGCCTCTCTCTGTTCCTGCGTATGAATCGGAGGGCACCCCGCCGCGCCGAACACTTTTGCCGCCGCGGCGTCGTACAATCCGTTCCCGTAGCACAGGCAGACCCACGGCTGGAGGCCGCGCCGGAGAAGATTGTCGATGATCGAATCCAGCCATTCCCAGTGATAGATCCCTTTTTCCGTTTCCGTCCGCGCCCAGCCGGACTGGATCCGAATCCATTTGACTCCGAGCTCCGCGACCTTGTCGTATGCCTTCTCCGGATCGAACACGCCCCGGTCAAGCTTTTCAAACCCGAGTCCGATCGGCGACGTTTTCACCTCTGAAGACAAAACCGCTTTCACGTTTCCGGCAATCTTCCAGCCATCCATTTTGAACTCTCCTTATTTTTTATATGGTTGAAATTCTTCTGATCTGGTTCTGGCGAGAAATATAATGCTGTTTCCATGAGAAAAAATTCGTTTTGTGCCAAAAAATATAAAGTTTGTGTCAAACTACGGGAAACTCGGAACGGAAGGGGAGCGAAGGAGTGTATCGGGATTTCGTGCTCCGCACGACCAGCGTTTCGCCGCTGGACCGCGACAAGGACAGAGTCCTTGATCCGGAAAAATGCCGCTGCATTTTTCCGTTCCTAACAGCGGGCTTGAAAACGGAAAGAAACGGTGCTATTGTACGTCTTCGGGAACGGATCCGGTGGTCTGTCGTCCGGCCGGAAAATTCCAAATCAACAGAAAGGAATCGTATGTCAAGAACTCTTCTGATGGCGGCGGCGCTGTTCGCGGCCGCGACTCTCTCCGCAAAGGAACTCAAGGTTCTGATGATCGGGAACAGTTTCTCGCAGAGCGTGCTGGCGTATCTGCCGAGAATTGTCAAAGCGGAAAAGAATCACAACCTTCTGCTGGCGCAGATGATGATCGGCGGCTGCACGCTGAACCGTCATATCGCCGAACTGAAAAAGGCGGAGGATGATCCGAAGTACAAGCCCTACGGGACCAACTATCAGAAACGCCGGAAAGTCAATCTCCCGGAGATGATCAAGGCGGAAAAATGGGACATTGTGACCATTCAGCAGGGAAGTCATGAAAGCTGGAACAAGGAGAAATTCCAGCCGGCCGCAAACGAGCTGATTGCCTATATCCGAAAGAATGCGCCCCAGGCGGAAATTGTCGTTCATCAGACATGGTCCTACCGCAACGCCGACGGACGCATCGGCGGACAGAAGCCTTCCTGGGGATTCGATCAGAATGGAATGTATGACCGTCTCACGGAAAACTATACGAACCTTGCCAAAGAACATAAACTCCGTGTAATCCCGGTCGGCAAAGCCGTTCAGCTTTTCCGCGAAAAGACTCCGGTGAAATATGCGGCGCCCTCCGCGGAGGAGAAGAAGAACTGTGTCTGCCCGGATCTGCCGAAACGCGCCGGTGAAGTCGTCGGCAACGACTGGTGGGCAAAAGATAACAAGACCGGTGAAATGGTCATAAAAAGCGATAATATCCATCTGAACAATGACGGGAATTATCTTCAGGCGTGCGTCTGGTACGGCTTCCTGTTCGGAGAGGATCCCGCCTCCATCAAGTTTGTTCCCCGGAACATCGGAAAGAAGCAGGCCGAACTGCTCCGCGCCTGCGCTTCCGAAGCGCTGAAAACCTTTCCGCAGGTGAAGAAGTAAGTTCTGCGGAAGGCTTTGAAGTTCATGAAAAAACGCCGTCGGTCTGACGGCGTTTTTTTTTGGAATCCTGCGGGTTATTTGTTTTTCCGCTGATAGAGGGTGCCGAAGCAGCCGCCCTCCTTCCGGGGAGTCAGTCCGATGATCAGCATGGAGGAGGAGTCGTTCCGCAGGAAGATGTCTCCGCTTCCGTCCGCGGGGTTCAGATGTTCTCCGGAGACGCTGCTCCACCCCATGCTCTGCAGGGATGCCGCCAGAGAGGGCAGTGTTTCCCGGATGTTGAATTTTGATGTGAATGCGCCGTAGACGGCGTTGCGGGAGGGAAAACGCATGGTCATGACCGGCGTTGAACCGGGGGGAAGCGGAAATTCGGAAGGCCATTCGGAAACCTTCATGCCTGAGGGCGGGAGATCCATCGAAAAGGAGATCACCGGATAGACTCCGTCGATTGCGAGCAGGTAAAGACGCCGCCGCAGACCGTTTTTGAGGGGATGTTCCACCAGCAGGGAGTTTGCATTCTCGGCGAACGAGGCGTTCGGATAGATCTTCCGGAGATTCCGGCGGCAGACGTCGAGCGGGTTCCGGTTCAGCGACACCGTCAGCTCCAGAGAACGCCCGTTCACGATGACCTTTTCCGTCCAGAGCGGAGCGGGGCGCGTTGCCTCTTCCATTCCGATCCCGCCGCTGCCGGAAAACGGCCAGAGCGAGAACACCTCGGCGGAGAGAAACAGCGGAGCGCAGAGAAGCGACAGGGAAAAAAGCAGTTTGTTCACGGCGGGTCCTCCTTCCCTGCGGCTCTCAGTGGATGCGCATCCGGGCGGCGAGTGCGGAAGTGGAGTTCATCCACTGGGCGACAAGCGGAGCCAGAATAAAGTCCTCCAGATCGTTGCTGTATTCCAGGTGCGTATTGCAGAACGGACAGGTCGCAAACGATTCAATATCCGCCGGTGCAAGCATCTCCTTGCATTTCGGGCAGATCAGATAGCGCGCCTCCGGCAGCAGTTCCGGGTTCGGACGCAGAAAATGATATTTTGCATTCAGATTTTTCATGGTAGAGAACTAATACCGCCGTTTTTCAAAAAAGCAAGTCCCCTCCCCGATTTTCGAACGGAAAAAACAGGGATCGCGGGCGGGTTGCATTTTTCGCGGACAGGAACTATAGTATCCGGACATCCCGCCAGACAAGCGGCGGGGGAAAAACCGGGGAGATCACGATGAGTCGGATTGCAGACAATGTCATGGAACTGATCGGCAACACGCCGCTTGTGCGGATCGGGAAACTGAACGAAGGGAAAGCGGAAATTCTGGTCAAGGCGGAATATTTCAATCCGGGTTCGAGCGTCAAGGACCGCATCGGGTTTGCGATGATCGAAGACGCGGAACGGCGGGGTGTTCTCAAGCCCGGCGCCCTCATCATCGAACCGACCTCGGGCAATACCGGAATCGGACTGGCGCTGGTCGCCGCGGTGAAGGGATACCGTCTGATCCTGACCATGCCCGAAACCATGAGCATCGAACGCCGGAAACTGCTTCAGGCCTACGGTGCGGAAATCGTTCTGACCGATGGAGCTTCCGGCATGAAGGGGGCAATCGCCAAAGCAGAAGAACTCCATGCGGCAAATCCCGGATCGTTCATTCCCCAGCAGTTTGAAAATCCCGCAAATCCCGCCTGGCACGAACAGACAACCGGACCGGAAATCTGGCGCGATACCGATGGAAAAATCGACGCGTTCATCGCCGGAGTCGGAACGGGCGGCACCCTGAGCGGTGTCGGGAAATTCCTGAAGGGAAAGAACCCCTCCGTCCGGATTTTTGCGGTTGAGCCCGATACATCCGCTGTTCTCAGCGGCGGAAAAGCGGGACCCCATCTGCTTCAGGGCATCGGTGCGGGATTTGTTCCCACCACGCTCGACACAGGGATCATTGACCGGGTCTTCCCCGTTTCGGCGGAAGATGCCGGAAACACCGCCCGCAGCGCAGCCAAAAAAGAGGGACTTCTGATTGGAATTTCCGGCGGAGCCGCTCTTTCGGTCGCCCTGAATCTGTCGAAGGAAGCCGAATGGGCGGGCAGACGGATCGTCGTTCTTCTGCCCGACAGCGGAGAACGCTATCTTTCCACCTGGCTGTTCCAGACGGCATAAGGAATTCAGTGTCCGGCGGAGGAGTCCTGCTCCTTCAGGAACTCCTCCAGAATCCCGGCGGCGAGAGCAACCATCTCCGCACAGGGCCGTTTGCGGTAATATTCGGCGGTCCGCGCCTCGGAGACCGGTGAATCCGGACTCTTTCCGGAAAGTCCGAGCAGTTCACGGCAGACAATGGATCCCGTTTCCGCCTGAAACCGCCCGCAGAGGGATTGAATCCGTGCATAATGGGCGTCCTTTGCCGCCTTGTCGGAAAGATCCGAAACACCGTATCTCATGCTTGCAACGAGAATCATCGCGGAAACAGCGCCGCAGACCTCGCGCATGCGCCCCATTCCCGCACCGAATCCCGATGCGAGTTTCAACGCGGATTCCATCTCCAGTCCGCATTCGCGGTGGAATGCGCCGAGAACGGCCTGCGCACAGTTCGCGCCGGCTTGGAACAATGCTTTTGCCTCTTCCGGTTTTGTCATTTTCCGGTCTCCGGTCAGGTGTTCCGGCGGAGCAGCCAGTAGCCGTGCAGAAGATTGATGACGCCGTCCGTGGAGGCGTTCGGGAAATCCTGACGCGCCATCAGGGAGACGAAGGAGTCGTGCAGATCCGCCGGCATACACCAGTCGCCGTCCAGCGCGCAGGCGATCAGATAGTTTCCTGTTCCCCGCAGATAATTGAACACTTTCCGGTATTCGTCGGGATAGACGGGATTCAGATAGGTTTTTCCGCCGAGCACCGCCGAGCCGCCGGTGATTTTCAACACCTCATTCTGAAGCAGGAAGGGGCGGGTTCTCCAGTCGGCATTCCGACTGGTCCAGCTGCCGTTGTATTCGAGAGCCGAATGCAGCGTCTCGCGGAGTTTCTCCTCCGACTTGGCCGCGACGCGGTGAATGAGTCCCGTGAGGGCGGATTCCATTTCCGGGAACAGCCCGATCTCGCGAAACATGGAGAGTGAAATCTGCATCTGCATGAGGGAGATATCCCACCAGCAGGAATCCTCCGGATTGAATTCCAGCGATTCGGCAAGAGCGCGCTCCGCGCAGGTTTCCGCCGCGTGCGCCCAGTGACGGTCTCCGGTGCAGTCGAACGCCGCCGCATAGATCATCGGCAGACGCAGCCACTCGTGAACGGAACATTCCCACATTTTGGAAACCAGTGCGGGATGCCCGTCGAGCCGGAGCAGATCGTAATGGTTTTTCTCCGTAATGGTTGCTTCGCAGTAGCGGGCAATGGAGACAAGGGCATATTCCGCCTGTTTCCGGGCTTGCTCCGACGCACCGGTCCAGGTCTTGAGGAAACGCCAGAGACCGAAAACGGCGAGCGTGAACTGGTCGCGGGAAGAGTTTGTATAACAGCTTTTTCCGTCCGGAGCGACCCCGCGGACCAGGAAGCCGTCCCTGCCATGCACGGTCGCACAGCGGTGAATGCCGTCGATGACCTTCTCGGCGAGTCCGGCGTTCGTCTCCCCGAGGAGTTGTTCCCGCAGGCGGAGGACATCGAGAACGGAACCGGAATTGAGCATGCAGTCTTCCATTCCGGTTCCCCATCCGCAGGGATTCGGCACCTGGGCCTCAATCTCCTCCGGACGCGGCAGATGACGGAGCGACTCATCCCCCTGCCCGGTCAGATAGTCGTAAAAAAGATTGGTTTTCGGGAAAAAGAGCCTGGACCAGATGAACTGCCATCCCTGCTCCATTTGATCGCACAGCTGTTTCATTGAGGCACCCCTGCTCCGGATTCCGGCAAAGATCCGTTTTTCTGTTTTTCCGTTTCCGGAGTTTCCGCTCCGTCTCCGGGAGAGAAGACGAAAGCGGGAAACCGGCGGATCCGGCGTGTTTCAGCGCCCGTAGATTTTCCGGCTGAGATAGGCGGAAAGATTGTCGATGGAAACGCGTTCCTGCGCCATGGTGTCGCGATCCCGGACCGTGACGGAGTTGTCCGTTTCGGAATCGAAATCGTAGGTTACGCAGAAGGGAGTCCCGATCTCGTCCTGGCGGCGGTAGCGTTTGCCGATGTTGCCGGTGACATCCGCCTCCGTCCGGAAGGAGTTCCAGAGTTCCTTGCGGAGCGCAAGAGCCTTGTCGTTCAGCTTTTTCGACAGCGGCATGACGGCGACCTGAACCGGAGCAATGCGGGCGGGAAGATGAAGGACGATGCGGACATCCTCGTCCATTCCCTCCTTCTTTGTGGGAGCCTTCTCCTCGTCGTAGGCGTGGGAAAGGACCGCGAGGAAGGTGCGGTCGAGTCCGACCGAGGTTTCGACAACGGTCGGCAGGAATTTCTCTCCGGTCGCCGGATCGAAATACTCCAGATTTTCGCAGGAAAACTCCTGATGACGGGACATATCCCAGGTTCCGCGGTGATGGATTCCTTCGAGTTCTCCCCATCCGAACGGGAATTTGAATTCGATATCCACGGCGGCTTTCGCATAGTGCGCGAGCTTTTCATGGACGTGGAACTGGATTTCATCTTCGCGGAATTCGAGCAGATCCCGGTAGTATGCGTAGCGGGTGTCGCGCCAGTGTTCCCAGATCTCCATGGAGTTTTTGTCATGGCAGAAGTATTCCATCTCCATCTGCGTGAACTCGCGGGAGCGGAAGGTGAACATGCGGGGGGTGATTTCGTTGCGGAAGGATTTTCCGATCTGGGCGATTCCGAACGGGAGCTGCATGCGCGTTGCAATGCGGATCAGGTGGAAATCGACAAAGATCGGCTGGCAGGTTTCGGCGCGGAGGTAGGCGACATGATCGTCGTCGAACACCGGTCCGACATACGTTTTCATCATCAGATTGAACTCCCGCGGCGGGGTCAGATCGGTGGATCCGCAGTTCGGGCAGACTTTCGGATCGGGCATCTGGTCGACGCGGTGGCGGGCTTTGCAGTGCTTGCAGTCGCACATGACGTCTCCGAAGCGGTCGATGTGGCCGGAGGCCTTCCAGACTTTCGGATGGCAGATGACCGTGGAATCCAGGCCGACGACATCATCGCGTTTCTCGACCATTTCATTCCACCAGAGCTGTTCGATCGCCCGTTTCATTGCAGTTCCATAGGGGCCGTAATCCCAGAACCCGTTGTACCCTCCGTAAATTTCCGAACTCTGAAACACGAAACCGCGGCGCTTGCAGAGCGTCACGATCTTATCCATCAGTTCGCCTTCCGTGGTGACAGCCATAACAAAACTCCTTGAGAAAATAGTGAAATTGTTGAAATCAAAACCATAAGATACCCTCTTTTTCCCGGAAATCAAATGAAAAGGGAAAAATCGTCCGGAAATAGCGTCCGGAAATTTGCAAGAAGAGGAAAGAGAGGGTATATTGAAAGGAACTGATTGCGAACGATTCCTGAAACAGGAAGGCAAACGGAATCCGGAAGGCGCTCCGTTTGTGTGCATCTGTCCAGCAACGAGGAAGGAGCTGACCCGTCATGGTCGAAAGAAGAATCACTGTCAGAAACAGAGCCGGCATACATTGCAGGCCGTCGAGCGTCATCATGACGGCAGCGGATCAATTCCCGGAGGTGGAGTTCAAACTGATTACCGAAAACGGGAGTTCCTCCATGCACAGCATTCTGGAACTGCTCGCCCTGGGGCTTCAGCAGGGGGACGAAGCAACGCTTCAGGCGACGGGAAAGAACGAACAGGAAGCCTGCGACACCGTGGCGGCCGCGTTGGAAAAAGAGTATGATTTTCCCCCAAAAAACTGATCCGGGAACTGTATGAAGATCATTATTATCGGGGCCGGGGAACTCGGCCGTCTGCTTGCCTCCACGCTGTGCGCGGAGAATCACGATGTGGTCGTGGTCGACTCCTCCAGCGAGAATTTTGAACGACTCAAGGAAAAACTCGACCTGATGGTCATTGAGGGATCCTGCTCGGATGTGTCGATCCTCAAACAGGCCGGAGTCCAGAGCTGCGATGCTCTTCTTGCGGTCAGCGGAGACGAAGCGGCCAACATCGTCGCCTGCAAGATCGCGCGCAAGTTCGGAGTGAAAAAGACCATCTGCCGTTTCTACTCCCTGGACTGTTTTTCGCCGTCGGACGGAATCACGCCGGAGTTTTTCGGGATCTGGCGGGCGTTTTCTCCGCCGGAACAGTGCGTGCGCAAAATCAGCGACATTCTGGACAATCCGATCTGCCTGGAGAAGATCCAGTTCACCAATCCGGGTGCGCTGATGGAGGTGATTTCGATTACGCCGAGTTCCATGCTGGCGGGAACGCGGATCAAGGATATTCCGATCACGGAACTGCTTTCGAAAATCCGTTTTGCCGCAATTGTGCGCGACCGCCATTTTCTGATTCCCCACGGGGATACCCTGCTGGTCCCGGGCGATAAGGTCTATGTTGCGGGGAAACGGGGCGACGTGGAGGATTTTCTCGAACTCATCTCCCCGCCCGACCAGACAAAGATTCTGCGGGTCATCGTCTCGGGCGCCACGGAAACCGGCTATCTGCTGGCGCAGAATCTGCTTCAGGAACGGATCGAAGTGCGGTTCATTGAAAAGAGCGGGCGGAAAGGGGAATCTCTCCTGGACTCCATGCCGCAGGGAATGCTGGTCATCCACGGCGACCCGACCGACGAAGAAGTGATGGAGGAGGCCGGTATTCAGAACTGCGACGTCTTCATTGGAACGGCCGATGACGACGAGGAAAATATTCTGGGGTGCATCATGGCAAAGCGGCTCGGTGCGAAGAAGTCGGTCACGATCACCCACAAGCCTGAATACATCCGGATTGTCCCGGCAATGGAGATGATCGACTGCGGCATCAGCTCCACTCTGGTCTCGGTCAACACAATTCTGCGGATGCTGGAAACGGGAACCATGCGGATCGACGCGAAACTCCAGCGCTTCCACGCGCATCTGACGGAGTTCACGATTTCCGCGAAATCCCCTCTGGCGGGCAAAATGATTGTCAACTGCAAACTTCCGCCATCGGTGGTGTTTGCGCTTTTGTTCCGCGGAGCGGATGTCATCACGCCGTCCGGGAACACCGAGTTTCAGGCGGGCGATGTGGTGGTGGCCATTGTCACACCGGAAAGCCGCAAGGATCTTGAACCGCTTTTCCCGAAATAAAATTCATGAATCTGCATACGGTCATCTATCTGGTTTCGGTTTTGACGGCGTTCATCGGAACGGCGATGTTCGTCTGCCTTCCGGTGGGCTGGCTGATGAACGATCCGGACCGCGTTCTCCTGGAGTTTTCAGGATGTGCGATTCTGACGATCATCGCAGGCGTGGCGGGGGCGCTCCTGACCCGGAAACGCAGGGACAAGGCGGCAAAAACCGGCGTCCGGGAGGGATTTGCAACGGTGACATTCGGCTGGCTTGCCGCATTGCTGTTTTCCGCACTGCCGTTTCTGCTGGTGACTCACATGTATCCGCAGGATGCGATTTTCGAAGCGGCATCCGGGTTCACCACAACCGGGGCGTCGGTGATTGATTCCGCACTCCCGCTGTGGGATGGATCGCGTCTTCCGAAAGGGGTGGAAAGTCTTCCGTCGTGCATTCTGTTCTGGCGCAGTCTGATCTCGTGGCTGGGAGGAATCGGGATTGTGGTGTTCGCGCTGGTGGTGATTCCGTTTCTGGGAATCGGGGCGCCGCAGCTGTACAACGCGGAGGTTCCGGGAGTGAAGATGAACTCCGATCAGCTGACACCGCGGATCACGGGAACGGCAAAGCTGATCTGGTGTACCTACATTGTGTTGACGGCGATTCAAGCGACCTGTCTGAATCTGGGCGGGATGCCGCTGTTCGACGCGGTCTGCCACTCCTTCTCGACGATCTCAACCTGCGGATTTTCGACGAAGCAGGCAAGCATTGCATTTTATCCGAGTCCGTTCATCCAGTGGACGTTCATTGTATTTCTGTTTCTCGGGGCATGCAACTTCACTCTGCTGTTCAAGGCGATTCTGACCCGGCGGCACCTGATCTATTTTCAGGATGCGGAATTCCGGTTTTTTCTTGCCGTGGTGCTGGTCTCGACCGCAGTGATCGCAGTGGTTCTCCACAGGACCTACCCGGAGGGAATCCAGTCGATGACGGGAACGGTTCAACCGAACAGCTGGCACACCTCGCTGCGGTATGCGGCGTTTCAGGTGATGTCGATCATTTCGACCGGCGGATTTTCCACGGCGGACTTCATCCACTGGCCGACCACGACCATGGCGGTGCTGTTTCTCCTGATGCTTCTCGGAGGCTGTACGGGATCGACCGCGGGCGGAATCAAATGTGTACGGATTCTGCTGCTCGGGAAGCATGCGCTCTCGGAGATCCGGCGCTGTCTGTTTCCGCGTTCGATTCCGGACATCCGGCTGAACGGGGAACGGATTCAGCCGGCGACCATCAACAAGACACTGGCATTCATTGCACTCTATCTGGGAATCATTTTCTTTGTAACGCTCCTTCTTCCATTCCTGTCGGAGATGGATTTTGTGACGGCGCTGACGGCGACAGTGGCCTGCATCAGCAACGTCGGCCCCGGATTCGGCGAGGTCGGCCCGGCGGTGACCTACGGCTGGATGAGTGCGCCGGCAAAACTGCTGCTTTCGTTTGCGATGGTGCTTGGCCGACTCGAAATCTATACGCTCCTCGTCATCTTCCTCCCGTCGTTCTGGAAGCATTGAGAAATTCCCGCAGCGGAAGTTCCGAAAGCGGCGGAAGGTTCAAAAACCGCCTTGACTTTTTGCGCTCCGCCGATATATTGTCCGGATAGATTCCGAGGAAAGTATGAGCCGAAGCAAAGTTGCGAAAAAGAAAACATCCACGAAAGTCCGGAACGGAGGAGTCCGAACCCTTTCCCGCCGGCTGAAGATCTGGGCGGCGGGAGCGGCACTGGCTCTGTGCGGCGCCGGATTTCTGTTCACCTTTGTTCCGGAAGAGCGGGTTCCCGCCCTGCTCGAACCGGTGCATACCGATCTGCTCCGCACCCGCAATACGGCGATTGCGAAATATCTTCCGGGGATCTCCCGCTACGAGGACACGGCACAGATCCAGATTCCGGGAACTTCACCGATCCGCCTCTATTTTGCTCCGTCGCAGAACATCCGGAAGGGATTGTGCGAATTCATTGATTCGGCGAAGGAATCGGTGGACCTGTGCATTTACGATCTGGATCTGCGGGAGGTGGCGTACTCGCTGACGGAGGCGAAGAAACGCGGGGTTGCCGTCCAGGTCGTCACCGACGAGGACAATGTGATGCTTGACGCTGTGGAGAGCCTGAAAAAAGCGGGCATCCCCGTGATTCCGGACAACCGGCCGGCGATCATGCACAACAAGTTTGTGGTGGTCGACTCGAAATATGTCTGGACGGGGTCGTTCAATTTCACGGTCAACGGAATGCGGAAGAACGACAACAATGCGCTGATTCTGGAATCGCCGCAGCTCGCGGCGTGCTACCGGAGCAAATTCCGGGAATACTGTTCCGGGAGATTCGGACCGAAAGCCCGTCAGAAGACGGTCGGGGGACGGGTGCTGATCGGCGGGACAATGCCGGTCATCGCCGCGTTTTCTCCCGCGGACGGCATCGAAAAACTGCTTCTGGAGGAGCTGTCGAAAGCGAAGAAGGAGGTCCGGATGATGGCGTTCTCCTTCACGTCGCAGAAGATTGCGGACGAGCTGATCCGTCTGAAGGAGAAAGGGGTCACGGTCCGCTGTCTGTTCGACCGCGGCCAGGCGGCGGGGAAGTTCAGCCGGGATGAATATCTGGAAGAACGCGGGATCCGGATCTGCCGGGCGCCGAACCGGTCGGGAAAAATGCATCACAAGGTGATCCTCATTGATGACGAAACGGTCATCACGGGGAGTTACAATTTTTCAAAAAACGCCGAAACCAGCAACGACGAAAACATTCTCATTCTGAAAAACAGGGATCTCGCCCGCAAGTTCAGACAGGAATTCCGGCGCTGCTGGCGCGGGACCAAGGGTTATCCGTAAACAGAGGAAAGGAAGAAACCGATGAAAAAAATCATGCTTGCCGCTCTGCTCGCGTTCACGGCCGCGGGATATGCGGCGGATCACAAAGTCGCCGTTGTGGATCTCGACCGGGTTCTGCAGGAGTATTACAAGACGAAAATCGTGGAGGCGAACCTGAAACGTCAGGCGGACGTCTACAAGGACTATGCCCAGAAACTCATGGAATCGCTCACGAAACTTCAGAACGAGTTCACGGCTCTCCGCGACGCGGCGCAGAACATTGCACTCACCGACGCCGCGCGCGAAAGCAAACGCCTTGCCGCGCAGGACAAATACAAGGAGATCGCGGCAAAAGAACTGGAACTGCGGACCTACAACCGGGAGAAGCAGGCACAGCTCCGCGACGAACGCGACCGGGAACGCGCCGCCATTCTGACGGACATCCGGAAAGCGGTGGAAAACCATGCGACGCTTGCCGGCTTCTCTCTGGTCGTCGACAAATCCGCGCTTTCGGCCAACGGCATGCCGGTCGTTCTTTACAGCAGCAAGGCGGTGGAGATCAGCGAACCCGTTCTCAAGGAACTCAACACCGGCCGCGGCGCCGGGAAATAACCATCCCTAAAGAGGAGCAGAATATGAAGACTTTTACGGCAAAGCAGCTGGCGGAACTCGTCAACGGAACAGTGGCGGGAGAGGAACAGCGGACCATTTCAGGAGTCAACTCTCTCAAGCTGGCCACCGCGGATGATGTCTCGTTCCTCGGTTCCCTGAAGCACCGCAAACAGTTCGATGAGACAAAAGCGGGAATCATTCTGGTTGAAAACGGCATGAAACTGGAACCGGCGGAAACCCGAACCCTGATTTTCTGCGAATCACCCGACAAGGCGTTCACCCGGATCTGCAATGAGTATGCACCGGAACCGATCCGTTACGAACCCGGGATCTGTCCCGGCGCCTATGTCGATCCGACCGCGACCATCGGCGAGCGGGTGTACATCGGTCCCAACGCGGTGATTCAGGCACATGCGGTAATCGGCGACGGAACGGTCATCTGTGCCGGAGCATACGTCGGCCATTACACGACCATCGGAAAGGACTGCGTCATCAACGCGAATGTCTCCATTCTGCACCGCTGCATTCTGGGCGACCGGGTCATCATCCACGCCGGTTCCGCGATCGGAGCGGACGGGTTCGGCTACACCCCCACCTTCCGCGGACTGGTCAAGGTTCCGCAGAACGGCATCGTCCAGATCGACAACGATGTGGAGATCGGCGCAAATTCCTGCATCGACCGCGCACGCTTCGGAAAAACCTGGATCAAGAAGGGCGCGAAAATCGACAATCTGGTTCAGGTGGGCCATAACGTCATTCTCGGCGAATCCTCGGTCCTGATCGGCCAGTCCGGCGTTGCGGGAAGCGCGGAGATCGGACGCGGCGTCATCGTCTCCGCCCAGGCCGGAGTCAACGGCCATATCACGCTCGGCGACGGCTGCTTTGTCGCAGGCGCCTCTGCCGCGCAGCGCAGCGTTCCCCCCGGAGTCTCCGTGTTCGGAACGCCCGCCGAGACCGATGCGGAGTTCTTTGAACGCCATACCCTTCCGCGCAAGGTGAAGCGTCTGATTGCCCGCATCGAATCGCTGGAGCAGGAACTTCAGAAGCTGAAGGAGGGGAAAAGCGAATAATGGATCTTTCCCGTTTCCGCTGCCGCCGCTGCGGCGCCTGCTGCAAATGGGAAGGACCGGTCCGCGTCTCCGAAGAGGAAATCAAAAAAATCGCCGACTTCCTGCAGATGGACGTCCGGGAGTTCATCAACACCCGGACGGTCCTGACTCCCGACCGGCGCGGACTCTCCCTCACGGAAAAATCCGACGGAAGCTGCTTCTATTACGATGACGCGGCAAAATGCTGCCGGATCAATCCGGTGAAACCGCGCCAGTGTTCCGATTTCCCGGCCAGATGGAACTTTCCCGGCTGGGAAACGCTCTGCGAGGGAGGACGGGAACTGGCGAACGGGAAATCCCGGACCGGTCACTGAATTCCGGATTTCCGGTTCGGAGAATGCGTCTCCATACGGTTTTTGCGGGCGGAATCCATCCGGAACAGGAATTTCGCGATGTCATCCGCCACCGTTTCCGGAATACGTCCTTTCACAGCATACTCCGCCATCCCTGCCGGCCCGGTTCCGGGAAGCATCAGGTGGTTCAGGGAATCGTACAGGATGTACTGGCGTTCCGCCGATTCGCCGAGAGCTTTTTTCCAGAGGTCCAGATGGCGCGGCGACACCTGAAAATCGCGTCCGCCCTGAAGGAACAGCAGCGGACGCTGCATGCGCGCGGCTTCCGCGGTCTGGGAGTAGACGCTCAAGTCCTTCCAGTATGCATACTGGCTGCCGGGGATCTCCTTTTCCGTCGGATGCTTCAGGATTTCCGTCTGCCGGCGCAGAGCGGAAACAGCGCTGTTCCGTTCCTCCTCCGTGCAATTCGTCTGCTGTTTCAGAAGGAAAAGCCCCTGCTCCTCCAGAAGATCCGGAAGCGGACTCGCGGGAGCGGCCATGAAAATATAACCGGCAGGGACCTTCGTCCGGGAAGCGATCCGCGGAAGCAGCATCCCGCCGAAACTGTGGCCGAGGAGCCAGATCCGCTGTGCGTCGATTTCGGGAACCGTCTTCAGAAATTCAATGGCGCGCAGCACGTCGTCCACGGTCTCGTCATCCGCGGTGAAGGATCGCCGGTTCCGGAACCATTCCGGATGTGCGAACGTGCGCTTGTCATATCGAAGGACCGCAATACTCCGGCGCACAAGCAGAGCGGCAAGATCGCGGAACGGCTTGTTCTCAAACACCGTGGAATCCCGGTCGCGGGGACCGGACCCGTGAATCAGAATCACAACGGGATGGGGCGGTTTTCCCTCCGGAAGCGTCAGCGTGCCGGAAAGGAACGGCTCCTCTTTTCCGATCCGGACCTCGCGCTCCCGCGGCGAAACGGGCGCCGACGAAACGGGAAGACTCTTTTTCTGTTCCGGAATCACGCGGAAGCCGCAGAGTTTCCCGGCGGAATCGAAACTGACCAGCGCGGTCAGATTCCCCCGTTCGAACCGCAGATTCTGCGCATAGACGGCGATGGATTTCTCCGGAGAGGCAATCCGCGCAGGCTCACCCTCCGCGGCGATCAGCTTCCCGAAGACCGTCGAAAGCTGCAGAAGAGAAAGAGAAAGGCTCCCGCTCCGATACGCTTTTTCCAGTTCGGGAGAAAATTCTCCGCGCAGGGATTCCGCCGCGCCGTCGGAAAACGCCCGGCAGATCCGCCGGACCCGCACCTGCGGGGCTTCTCCGGAAACAGCGGAAAGAGATCCGCAGCACAACCAGAGAACGGACGTCAGCAGAACAGAAATGCGGCGCATGCGGATAACAATACTGCTCAGGAGAGTTTCTCCTTCAGCATTTTCTGGACCATCTGCGGATTGGCTTTTCCGCGGCTGGCCTTCATAACCTGTCCGACAAGATACTGGAGGACGGCGGTCTTCCCCTCCCGGAACTGCTGAACCTGGACAGGATTCGCGGCGATCGCCTGATCGACGAACCCGGTGATCGCGGATTCGTCGGAAACCTGCACCAGACCTTTTTCGCGGACGATGTCAGCCGGTTCCTTTCCGGAGAGGAACATCTCCTCCAGCACGGTTTTGGCGATTTTTCCGTTGATGGAGCCCGACTGGATCAGATCCACCATTGCGGCGAGCGACTCGGGTTTGACCGGACAGGCGGAAAGTTCCATTTTCTGCTCTCCGAGGAGGCGCATGAAATCGCCGATCATCCAGTTCGCGACCAGCTTCGGCGCTTTGGAATGCGCTGCGGCGCGTTCGAAATAAGCGGCGAGATTGCGGTCCAGCGTCAGCACATGGGCGTCGTAATCGGTGAGGGAAAACTCTCTGACATAGCGTTCGCGTTTCTGTTCCGGCAGTTCGGGGAGAGAGGCGCGGACCGCTTCGATCTGCTCTTCGGTCAGTTCAACGGGCATAAGGTCCGGTTCCGGGAAATAGCGGTAGTCGTTGGCGTTTTCCTTTCCGCGCATCAGATAGGATTCTCCGGTGTCGTCGTTCCATCCGCGGGTCTCCTGTTCGATCTCCTCGCCGGATTCGAGCATGACGATCTGGCGTTTGATCTCAAAGGTGATGGCGCGGTGAACGGCGCTGAAGCTGTTCAGGTTTTTCAGTTCGACCTTGGTTCCGAAGGTTTCATCGCCTTTGTGACGGATGGAGATGTTGACATCGCAGCGCATCTGTCCTTTTTCCATGTCACAGTCGCCGATGTCGCCGTACTGCATGATCTGCTTGAGGGCGGTCAGGTAGGCGTAGGCCTCGTCGGCGCTCCGCATGTCGGGTTCGCTGACGATCTCCATCAGAGGAACGCCGGCGCGGTTGAAGTCGATTCCGGTGCAGTCGCCGAAATGGGTGGATTTGGCGACGTCCTCCTCCAGATGGATGCGGGTCAGTCCGATGTATTTATCCGCCATCTCCTCGCCGGAGAATCCCTTTCCGTGGATATGGATTTTTCCGGCGAGACAGAACGGCATGTCATACTGCGTCAGCTGATAGTTTTTCGGCATATCGGGATAGAAATAGCTTTTCCGGTCGAACTTGCTCCGCGCGGGAATGCGGCAGGAGGTCATCAGTCCTGCGGCGACGGTCTTCCGGATCGCCTCGCGGTTGGGGGTCGGCAGAACGCCCGGATGCCCCATGCAGACCGGACAGACATTCGTATTGGGTTCGGACCCGTAGTGATTCGGACAGTTGCAGAACATTTTGGACGCCGTTTTGATCTGAACGTGCACCTCCAACCCGATAACAGCCTCATATCCAGCCATGATGATCTCCTGATTGTTTTGAACAAGTACAATAGCATGGAAACAGTTCCGATTCAAGCCGGAACTCCGGAAAAAGAGGAGGAAAAGCAGAGCAAAATTCACGGATTTTCCCGGAAAAAATTTGAAATTTCCCGGAAACGGTCTATTGTTATTTGTTTGTGCGGGGTCATGTCAATGACTGAAACAGTGAACGGAAAACCAACGGAAAATCGGGTAACTATGAAAACTATGTCCGTAAACGTGCTCGTCGGCATCCAGTGGGGCGACGAAGGCAAGGGAAAAATCATTGATGTTCTTACGCGCGACGCCGATATGGTCGTCCGCTTTCAGGGCGGCAACAACGCCGGCCATACCGTGGAAAACGGACCCGAAAAATATGTGCTTCATCTGATCCCCTCCGGCATTCTCCGGAGCGAGGTCGTCAACGTGATCGGAAACGGCGTGGTGGTGGACCCCCTCGCCCTGATGAAGGAAATGAAGGATCTCTCCGCCCGGGGAGTCAGCGTGGCAAACGTCCAGCTCAGCGACCGCTGCCAGCTGATCATGCCGTGGCACAAACTGCTCGACGCCTACCGCGAATCGAAGGCGTCCAAAGAGAAAAAAATCGGAACAACGCTCCGCGGAATCGGTCCCGCCTATACCTCGAAAGCGATCCGGACAGGACTGCGCGCCTGTGAAATCCTCGATCTTCCCCGCTTCAAACAGCATTTCACCGATGAGGCCGAAGCCTATAACGAACTCTACGTTCCGCAGGGCGCACAGCGCCTCGACATCGAACAGGCATGGAAGGAACTTCTTCCCGCACTGGAATACGTCAGGCCCTTCATCACCGACACGGTGGACAGCATCAACAAGGCGCGTCTGGAAGGGAAGCGCATTCTTCTGGAGGGCGCGCAGGGAGCGTTTCTGGATATCGACCACGGAACTTATCCGTTCGTCACCAGCAGCAACACGACCTCGGGCGGAGCCTGCACGGGGACGGGTCTCTCTCCGCGGGCGATCACCGGGGTGTGGGGCGTCATCAAGGCGTACACCACCCGCGTCGGCGAAGGGCCGTTCCCGACCGAACTGTTCGACGAATTCGGCGACTATCTCCGCAACAAGGGCGGTGAGTTCGGCGCAACAACCGGCCGTCCCCGCCGCTGCGGCTGGTTCGACGTGGTGGCCTGCCGCCACAGCTGCATGATCAACGGAGTCGATTTCCTCGCCGTAACCAAACTCGACGTGCTGGACGGACTGAAGGAAGTCAAAATCTGCACCGGCTACAAAATCGACGGCCGCGTGTACAACACCTTCCCGGCGGATTCGGCGCTTCTGGAAAAAGTGGAGCCGGTCTACGAATCCATGCCGGGATGGGAGGAACCGACGACAAACGCCCGCTCCTTCGACGAACTGCCGGCCAACGCACAGGCCTATCTCCGCAGAATGGAGAAAGAGGTCTGCGCCAAAGTCGGAATCGTCTCGGTGGGTCCGAAGAGAACGCAGACCTTTGAAGTCCGGTGACGACGCAGCGCCGGGCGGACCTTTCCATTCCCGTCCGGCGGCCGGAATGCCGGCCCGGGAATGTGAGATGAAGAAGGAATGCCGCTGATTCATGACAAAAAACTGACCGAAACACCTCCGGTTCTGGTGCTTCTCCGGTCTTTTTTTTCCCGCTTCGACCTGTTGCAGATTCTTCCGGCGGCGGGACTGCTCATGACGGGAGTTCTGTTCATCTACGGCACAGGCCAGCAGATCGGCGGGATTTATGCGCTTCACTGGGAACGTCAGCTGCTGTGGATCGGAATCGGGCTGGTGTTCTGGCTCGCGTTTTCGCTGTTTGACTACCGCCATTACGGAGTGCTTGCGCTGCTGCTCTATCCGTTCGGACTTTTTCTTCTGATCTATGTGCTTGCCGCCGGCGATGTGCGGTACGGCGCACGGCGGTGGCTGGAGATCGGAGGAGTGAGTCTTCAGCCGTCGGAGATCGTGAAACTGCTGACGATTGTTCTTGCCTCGTGGATTTTTTCTCTGGAACGGTTTCGGATCACCCGGTGGAAATCGCTGGGGATTCTGGTGCTTCTGGCGGCCGTTCCGGGCTTTCTGATTTTCCGTCAGCCGAATCTGAGTACGGCGCTGACGCTTGTCTTCGGACTGTTTGCGGTTGCGTTCGCGGCGGGACTGCGGCTGCGGATCATTCTGATCGGGCTGGTGATGTTTGCGGTCTGCGCGCCGGTCGGATATTCCATGCTGCGTCCGTACCACAAGGCGCGGATCCATGTATTTCTGAATCCGGGAGCCGATCCGCTGAACAAGGGATGGAATCAGATGCAGTCGGAACTGGCGGTCGGGAGCGGGGGGTTGACGGGAAAAGGATTCATGCAGGGAACGCAGAATCAGCTTGGATATCTGCCGCAGACCGTGTCCAATTCGGATTTTATTTTTTCGGTGATCGCGGAAGAGACGGGATTTGCGGGGTCGATCCTGCTTCTTGCGATGTATGTTCTTCTGATGATCTCCATTTTCCGGACGGCGCTGATCGCGCCGGACGATTTCGGGCGCTATCTCTGTGCGGGAATCGGCGCCGTTCTTGCCCTGCATTCGATCGTGAACATCGGGATGAGCATCCGTCTGATGCCGGTGACCGGACTGCCGCTCCCGCTGGTGAGTTACGGAGGCACCTTCATGCTGGCCACGCTCAGCTGTCTTGGCATGGTGCAGTCTGTTTACGCAAAGAGCAACCGGCCCGAGGAGGAACGCTGAAATGTATGAATCCGTCCCCTTTCTACCGATGACAAAACAGGAGATGGAGGCCCTCGGCTGGGATTCCATCGACATTCTTCTGCTGACCGGCGACGCCTATGTGGAACACCCCTCGTTCGGGACCGCGGTGATCGGACGGTACCTGCTGGACAAAGGCTTCCGGGTCGGAGTGATCGCTCAGCCGGACTGGAAAAATCCCGACTCCCTCAAGACGATGGGACGGCCGAACATCGCCTGCGGAGTCTCCTCGGGAAACATGGACTCGATGGTCTGCATCTACACGGTCGGACGGCGTTTCCGCAAAGACGACATGTACTCTCCCGGCGGAGCGACAGGGAAACGTCCTCCGCTGGCGTCGGTGGTCTACGCCCAGCTCGCAAAACGGGCGTTTCCCGGACTGCCGATCGTTCTCGGCGGCGTGGAAGCAAGTCTCCGCCGGGTGGCGCATTACGACTACTGGCAGGACAAAATGCACCCCTCGGTGCTGGTCGATTCCAAAGCCGACATCCTGATCTTCGGGATGGGGGAAACCGCCTCGCTGGAGGTCTACACCCGTCTCCGCGACGGAAAGGAACTCGACGGCATACCGGGGACCGCCCGGTTCCTCGGCGGCAACGCAACCCGGAATTTCGATTCCACCGGCTGCGTCGAACTGCCCTCTTATGAACAGATCTGCGCCGATCCGAAGGAGCTTCTCCGGCAGACGATGAAAATCGAAGCGGAAATGAATCCGTGGTGCGGACGCCGTCTGATTCAGCGGTACCAGGACCGCCTGCTTCTTCTGGAGCCTCCGGCGCCGCCGCTCTCCCAGAAGGAGTTCGACCATGTCTGCGAGCTGCCGTACGGAATGGGTCCGCATCCAAGCTACAAGGAGCCGGTTCCCGCCTATGAATGCGTCAAATTCTCGATTCCCGCGGTGCGCGGCTGTCCGGGAGGATGCGCGTTCTGCGGACTGGTCTCCCACCAGACGCGCCATCTGGTCTCCCGTTCGCCGGAATCGGTGCTGCGGAGCATTGAACGCCTGAAACAACTGCCCGGATTCCATGGGATCGTCAGCGACATCGGCGGCGCCGCTTCGAACATCTTCGGAAACCGGGTTGCCGACCATGCAATGTGTGAAAAATGCCGCAGAGTCTCCTGCATGTGGCCGAAGCCGTGCCGCAACTACATACCCGACGGCTCCGTGCTTCTGAAGCTGCTCCGGACGGCTCGGAAAATGCCGGGAATCCGCAAGGTCTTTCTGAATTCGGGGATGCGTCTGGATCTGGCGCTCCGCCAGGAGGAGCTGACAGGCGAAATCATCCGCAATCATGTTTCGGGACATCTCAAGGTTGCTCCGGAACATCTCCATCCCCGGGTCCTGAATCTGATGCGGAAGGGCCAGCCCGGTGAGCTGGAAGCCTTTATGAAACTTTTCGAACGCTGCTGCCGGGAGGCGGGGAAGGAACAGTATCTCATTCCGCTTTTCATCTCCAACTTTCCGGGCTGCACCGAGCGGGAAATGAAGGTCGTGGACGATTTTCTGGAACGCCGCCACTGGAGCCCCCAGCAGGTTCAGGACTACATTCCCCTGCCGATGACCATGGGCGCCGCCATGTACTGCAGCGGCAGAAACCCCTATACAGGAGAAGAGATCGAAGTCAACCGCGGACTGCGGGAACGGCGGACACAGATCCACATGCTGAAAAAGAAACGTCCTTCCCAGTACCGGAAAGATTCCTCCCGGGGCAGCAAATACCGCTGACCCCCGCCCCGTCAACGGGAAAAACGAGAATGCGTTTTTCCCGGGTCAAGGACCGCTGTCCTTGCCGCGGTCCAGCGGCGAAACGCTGGTCGTGCGGAAGCACGAACTCCCCCGTCCCCACCCTCCCCACCAAACCGCCATATACTCATTCATTTCCCCACCCATCCAAACGAATCTCAATCCCCGCCCCCGAGCATCGGAAGGATCATTCTGCCCGGCGACTCCAACCACTTTCCGAATATAAAAAAGACCGACTCTTCTAAAAATTTGCTTTTTTTTCAAAAAAACTCTTGAAAGTAGCGGAAAAAAGGTTATTATTAGGGACATATAGGGGAGAATAGGTGTAATTAGCATCGAGATGGAGTAAAACGGATGGCGACGGGGAACGAGCCCACATTTTTTCTTGGGGAGTATGAGCATACGCTTGACGCCCAGCGGAGAGTTGCGATTCCGGCCGGCTGGCGCGGGTGCGGGCGTTTCATACTTCTTCCGGGGAAAGATCACTCCATTCAGATGATGACGGTTGAAACGTTCCGGGAAATGGTGCTGGACAAGACGAAAAAACTTTCGCTCGGGAACATGGAGGATGCGCGGAATCTGGCCCGTCTGGGATCGCGTGCGCAGGAATGCGTGTGCGACAAGCAGGGACGCATCCAGATCTCGCAGCAGCTTGCATCGTATGCGAATCTGAGGGAGAAAGTGGCACTGGTCGGCTCTGTTTCGATGATTCTTCTCTATCCTCCGGAGGCGTGGAATCTTCTGCGCGACGGGAACGGGGAAGAACACTGCTTTGATATTTTCAACCGCCTTGACACGGAGAGATGACAGTGGAGTCGGACGGCTTTACCCATATTCCGGTTCTTCCCGAAGAGACGGTATCGGTGTTTTCGGGATCGGCGTCTGAACCGCGCCGCCTGATCGACTGCACCGTGGGATGCGGAGGACACAGCGGTCTGCTGCTGAAACGCTTTCCGGAACTCGAGATTCTCGGGATCGACCGGGATGAGGAGGCTCTTCGGCGGGCGGAACAGCATCTTGCCTTTGCGGGGAAGCGGATTCATCTCCGGAAAGGGGCGTTTTCCTCTCTGGCGGCGCTGTCGAAGGAACTGGGCTGGGAGAGTGTGGACGGGATTCTGATGGACATCGGGGTTTCCTCGCCGCAGATCGACGATCCGAAACGGGGATTTTCGTTCCGGCACGACGGACCGCTCGACATGCGGATGGACCGGAGTTCGCCGCTGTCCGCCGCACGGGTGCTGAATCAGTACGGGGAAGAGGCGCTGCGGACGCTGTTCCGGAACTACGGGGAACTGGAGAGCCATGACGCGGCGCGTCTTGCGAAAGCGATCGTGGAGGAACGGGAAAAACGGCCGTTTGCCCGCACCTCCGAGCTGGCGGCGGTCTGCGAAGGGGTTCTGCGGAACCGGAGACGGAAAGGCGGACCTCCCGTGCCGACCCTCTGTTTTCAGGCTCTGCGGATCGAAGTCAACAGCGAGCTGGAGGAGCTGAAGCAGGCACTGGAGTCGGCGCTTGAGCTTTTGCGCTCGGGGGGACGGATCGCGGTGATTACGTTCCACTCGCTGGAGGACCGGATTGTAAAGAATTTTTTCCGCGATATGGCGGAGCGGTGCAAATGTCCGCCGGGACTTCCGGTGTGCGTTTGCGGATGGAGTCCGAAATTAAACGTGTTAACCCGTCACCCTGTGACGGCCGGAGAAGAGGAATTGAACAGAAATCCGAGAGCAGCGTGTGCCAAACTGAGGGCCGCTGAAAAAACAGCAGCGAAGGAGCAGAAACAATGAAAAGCGTCAAGACGATGAGATCGACCGAGGACGGACGCCGTTCCGTGCAGGCGTCCGGCAGAAGCCGCTGGTTTTCCTCCATGGTTCTTCCGGTTCTCGTGATGTTTGCGCTGATTTTTGCGGCGTTCAATCTGCGGATTTCGTTCAATCAGAAAGCGGAACAGGCGAACAGGGATATTGCGCGGGTCCGCTCGAAAATCCATCAGCTGGAGCGGGAGATTGCAAATCTGAAGAACCGGAAGGAGGAACTGAGTTCGTGGCCGAAAATCCGGGAGAAGATTGTGCGGTACCGTCTCGGGCTCCGCGCGGCGAATCCGGATCAGGTGTTCCGCATTGAGGTTCCCTCCGAACACAAAGTGGCGGGAAAGGCGTCGCGGGAGACGGTCCATCTTCCGCAGCGGACGGCAAGCATCGGCTTCTAAATTCCGGGAGGGGAACGGATGACAAAATTCACGGCAATGGGCAGACGGATGCTCGTTCTGGTCGGTCTTTTTCTTCTGTTCGCCGGCTATCTGGCCTACAGTCTCTACTCGGTGCAGATCGAACGCCACGAGGAACTGTACCGGAAAGCACGCCTGAAATACACCACGGTCAAGCGGATCTCCGGGAAGCGCGGAGAAATTTTTGACTACGAGGGGAATCTTCTGGTCGGCAACATTCCCTGTTCCGACGTCTGCGCCGATCCGTCGCTGGCGGGGGATGCGGCAAACTGCCGGAAGATCGCTCTTCTCCTCGGGAAGCGGCTCGACATCAATCCGGATTCCGTCTATGAAAAGCTCATGGACAAGGAGATTGTCACAAAAGATGCGGACGGGACCGAACGCCGCCGTGTCCGGAAATTTGTCATCATCAAGGCGCGCGTCGATTATGAATGCGCGGAACGGCTCAAGCGCGAGACCCGGGAACTCGGATGCAACTGCATCTTCTTCCGGGAAACCACCAAGCGGAACTATCCGAAAAACCAGCTTCTTGCAAACATTCTCGGCTTCACGAATCTGGACCGCGACCGGCTCGTGGCGGTGATCGGTCTGGAAAAGTTTTTCGACAAGAACATGAAATCGGTTCAGGGGGAGTCGCGCTTTGAACGGTCGCGGGACGGTCTTCCGCTCGCCTACGGGAATACGCTCACCCGGAAGGATCAGGACGGCTTCAATGTCTATCTGACGATCCGGGAGCCGATCCAGTCGATTCTGGAAGAGGAACTGGACAAGCTGATGCTCCGCTGCCGTCCGCGCGCCGCCTATGCGGTCATGGCCGATCCCTACACGGGAGACATCATTGCCGCGGCACAGCGCCCGACCTTCAATCCGAACGACCGTTCCAGCATGGCTCCGGACGCATGGAGAAACCGCATCGCGGAAGACACGTTCGAGCCGGGTTCGATCATGAAACCGTTCGCGGTGGCCGGAGCGCTCGACAACGGAATCGTCCGTCCGGACACCCGCTTCGACTGCGAAAAAGGACTCTGGTTCTACGGCGGAAAAAGCCTCAAGGACTCCCATCCGATGGGCATGCTGACCGTTTCGGAGATCGTTCAGCATTCCAGCAACATCGGCACGGCGAAAATCGCGCTTCTGATGGGCGAGAAACTGCTGGACCGGACATTGCGGTCGTTCGGGTTCGGAGAACGGACAGGGATTCCGCTGAAACCGGAAACAGCGGGAATTTTCCGTCCGCTGTCACGCTGGGACACGCTTTCGATCACCCGTTTCCCGATCGGTCAGGGCATTGCGGCATCGCCGCTTCAGATCGTGCGGGGATACTGCATGCTCGCAAATGGCGGCCACCCGGTCAAGCTGCGTCTGGTGGACCGGCTGGAAAATCCGGAAACCGGGATCGTTCACAGGACTCCTCTGGAAAAAACCGAACCGCTCTTCCGGAATCCGGCGACCCTCCGGGCCTTGATTCCGATGCTGGTGAGCGTCACCGAACCGGGCGGTACCGCACGGGCCGCCGCCGTGCGCGGCTATTATACGGCGGGGAAAACGGGAACCGCGCAGAAATTTGTCAACGGCGCCTATTCCAAGTCCAAATACATCGCGAACTTTGTCGGATTTGTTCCGGCCTCGAATCCGCGGTTTGTTCTGCTGGTCAGCGCGGATGAGCCGAAGGGAGGATACTACGGAGGATCGGTCGCCGGTCCTTCGTTCCGGGAGATTGCGGAACGCACGCTGAAATACATGAACGTCAAACCGGATTACGACGCCGACGCACGGGAAAAGGAAGAAAAAATCGCCGCCCGCCAGCGCTGGCTCCAGAAGCAGAAGGAACGGAAGGAACAGGAAAAGAGTCCGATCCGCCCGCGCACAGTACAGCCGGTCCGGAAAACGCCCTCCGCCGTTCCCCGCCGTCCGGGGGTCCAGCCGAAATACCGCTACATCACCATCTCGCAGACAAACCGGCGGAGAGCGGGCTGAGCATGACGGACGGTCCCTATTTCGACAATGCCGCCGCCTGTCCGCCGTCCCTCCGGGCGCTGAATACCTTTCTCACCGCCGCGCAGGAATTTCCCGGCAATCAGGAAGCGGCCGGAGCGGCCGGGGTCCGCGCAAAACAGGCGGTAAAAGAGGCGTCGGCACATCTTTCCGGTCTGCTTGCGCCGGGCTATGAAGTTCTCTGGTGCGGGACGGGAACGGATGCGCTTTCCGCGGCCGTCCAGGCGCACTGCATGGCAAATCCGGGAACGGAAATCGTCACGACCAACGCGGAACATCCCGCCCTGCGGCAGTCCGTGCGTCGCTTTGCGGAACAGTACGGACTGGCCGTCCGCACGGCGGAGATTGCAAAAGACGGACAGATCCGGACGGAATCGCTGGTTTCCGTTCTCAGCCGGAAAACCTCTCTTCTGGCGGTCCATCATGTCAATGCGGAGACCGGTGCCGTACAGGACTTGGCCTTTCTGCGCGGACTGCTGGACCGTCATGCGCCCGGCGCGCTGTTCCTTGCGGATACGATCCAGTCCGTCTGCAAAGTTGCGATTCCGATGCGGGAGGCGCATCCGGATTTTCTCACACTTTCGGGCTGCAAGATCGGTGCGCCCTGCGGAGCGGCCCTGCTCTGGCGCGACTGTCCGGGACGGGCTCTGACCAGAACGATCCATGCTCTGCGGGAGCGTCATCATGCGCTCGGGCGCTGCGTTCCCGCGGCGGCCGTGACCATTGCGGAGATTGTCGGGATTCTTCTTCCCGCCCTGAAGGAACGGGGAGAACGGGCATCGGCGCTCCGGCGTTCCGTTCTGGAATCGCCCCTGATCACGGCGAATGCCCGGGAAACGATTCCTTCCGCTCTGAGTTCGCCGTATCTTCTGCATCTTCTTTTTCCGAAGCATCAGGGAGGGGTTCTGGTCCGGATGCTGGGAGCCGAAGGAATCTCGGTTGCGGCGGGATCCGCCTGCGCGGCAGAAACGCGGGAGCCCTCCGAAACGCTGACGGCAATGGGATACGGAAAAGCCCTTGCCTTCGGTGCGCTCCGGATCTCCTTCTGGGATACGAACACTCCCGCCGAGGTCGAAGATTTGAAAAAGGTTTTCGAGCGGGTATTGAAAAATTACTGAAAGCGGTTATAGTTACCACGAACCCATCACAGGAAAGGATGAGCGAAATGGAAGAGAAAATCAGAACCAGACTCGAAGAACTCCGCAGCTATCTTCAGGCGGATGGCGGAGATCTTGAAATTGTTGCGATCGAAGGAAAAACCGTCAAACTGGCGCTCAAGGGAGCCTGCGGCGGCTGTCCCCACGCGACGATGACCATCAAGGACGGAATTGAGCGCATTCTCCGCGACGAAATTGATCCGGAGATTGTTGTGGAACGCGTCTGACGCGTTGTTTCCCGACTCTGCGCGGACGTTGACGGAACGGTCCGCGCATTTTTTTTAGAGAACGTTTTTCCGAAGAACCCTCATGAAGGAAGTCGAAGTCTACACCGACGGCGCCTGCCGCGGCAATCCCGGCCGCGGCGGTTACGGAGCAGTCCTCAAGTACCGGGATTTCCGGAAGGAACTCTCCGGCGGATTCCGTCTGACCACGAACAACCGCATGGAGGTGTTTGCCGTCATTGCCGCGCTGGAAGCGCTCCGGGAACCGTGCATTCTCACAATCCGTTCCGACTCCCGCTATCTGATCGACACGATGGAAAAAGGCTGGCTCGAACGCTGGCGCAAAAACGGATGGAAAAACAAAAACGGCGATCCGGTCCGGAATATTGATCTGTGGCGGAGACTGTTTGTTGCAAAACTCCGCCACAAGTGCAAATTCATCTGGGTCAAGGGCCACGCGGAGAACGCGGAAAACAACCGCTGCGACGAACTGGCCACCGCGGCCGCCGACGGAACCGAACTCCTGGAAGACGAAGCGTTCGCCTCCCAATGAGTCTGGTCTCCCGCTGTTCACCGGAATTCGAGCCGGTCTCCCGCCCGGAGAGCGACAGGTTTTTCCGCGATCCACACTCCGTCACCCGCCGTGCCCGCAAGCGGAGTTCCATTCCGGAAGACGGACTGCGCATCCATGCGGAACGAGCGGAGTTCCGCCTCTCCGTGCAGGATCCGGATCGTCTGTCCTTCTGCGGAACGTTCATACTCTCCCCAGAAGCCGCCGAGCGCCCAGAAGCAGCGGAAATCGCCGGCGACGACCGGATGGAATCCGATCTGTCCGTTCACCATATCGTAACGGAAGCCGCTGTATGCCTGAAGCATTGCGAAGGAGGCCATGCTGCGGGCGTAGTTGCTTCCGCATTCGATTTCATTCCACGGATTTCGTTTCCGGCCGTCGTAGCGGTCGCGGATTGCCTTTGCGAGGCGTTCGCCTTTTCCGGGTTCTCCGGTCATGACCAGGTGGGCGGCGGCGGCCCATTCGAAACCGGTCATGGTTTCGGAGTTGTAGGGCAGCGGGATCACCGGTTTTTCCCGGCCGGCGGGCCAGGAGCAGATCCGGCAGCCGCCCTCGTCGTTGACGGAGAAGGTGCGCCAGGTGTTCGCGAAATCGCGCATGGAGGCGGAAAAGTTGTATTGGAAGATGGCGTTGAGGGTCGCGTGCATCCGGTCCGGATCGAAGAGATCGCCGATTCCGTAGAGTGAGGCGTACCACTGGCCGAGATGGGAATCAATGCAGCAGCCCTCTGCGAACTGATATTTGATCTGCCGGTGTTCGGAATCCCAGTAGGGGTTCTGTTCCGGGGTCTCGCTGTTCTGGAGGAAGGGGAGAAGGAGGGAGGCATCGTGGACGTCGATCTTCTGACAGTAGTATTCGCCGTTGAAGAGATGTTCCTCGGACCATTTCCGTCCTTTTTCGAACAGATCCGCGCAGAGGGATCCGAATTCGGGATCGCCGCAGTACGGCGCCATTTCGGCGGCGGCCTTCAGTGCGCCGAGATAGTGTCCGTTGAGCCATCCGGAGGGGCCGAAGAGTTCCATGTCGAGCGTATGGTGCTGACGGCCGGAGATCACGCCGCGCCGTTCGGGATCCCAGCGGTCGGCATTGTTTTCGCTCCATGCGTATTCAATGGCTTTCCGTACGGCGAACCAGAGGGAGTTGAGCCAGTTTGTATCGCCGGAGACCTTCCATTCGCGGTAGATTTTCATGACTTCGCCGAAGGAACCGTCCACGCACGGGCGCATCCATGAGGAGCGGGCCCGGATGCCGAGAGGAAGACGCAGCCGGAACTGCCATCCGCCCTTTTCGTCGAATCCGTACTTTGCCTGAGACTCCCGGATGGTCCGCTCCAGATCGGGGAAGAGCAGAGCGAGCGCCTGCGCGTAATTCCAGACATGCTGGCATGTTCCTTCACACGATCCTTTCCGGGGGCCGACGCCTTCCCAGCCCCAGAATGTTCCGTCCTCCAGCCGGAGACAGGTCGGGGAGATCAGAACCGCGAGATTTTCCGCCGCGCCCTGAAGCGACGCTTCCGGAAGAGAGCTTTCATGCAGGGTTTTCCGGAACAGAAAGACCCGTTCCCGGATCGCGTCAAGCTCGGAGAACAGACGGCAGGCCGCGTCATCCGCGCCTGAACAGAGCGAGGTGTAGTAGTTTTTCCAGCGGTTTTCCCGGAGTCCGGACCGAAGAAGATCCTCTTTCAGCGACTCTTCCCGGCTCCAGGTATTGCGACGGTTCGGCAGAAACCAGGAGATCAGAAAACGGACGATCTTCCGCTCTCCCGGAGCAAGCGGGAAATGGACTGCGAGAAGACCGGTGTCGTGTTTCATGGCGAGTGCGGCTTCTGTCGGCCGGCCGTCGTAATGGCGGTTCCGGAAGCGGCCCGGCGTATTGAGATCGTTCCAGTAGACCTCCAGAAAATCGCGCCATCTCCCGCGGTACCAGTATTCCTGATAGGAAACTTCGGAAGCATCGGTGGAAAGCGCCAGTTCGCCATAGTCGAAGGAGTCGGGTTCCAGATTGTTCCGGAGCAGGAGCTGTGTGACAGATCCTTTGCGGACGACGCGGTTTTCCGCCGAGGCATTCTTCCATGGATTCGCCAGAACGCCGACGCAGGTGTAGTCGTATTTTTCCGGAGAGTTGTTTTCGACGGCGACTTCGAAAACCGCCGCCGGCATGGAGGAAAGATCGGATTCGCCTGGGACAAATGTGCTCCACGCCGTCAGTGTCACGTTTGCGGGAAAAGCGGAATCGGAAAAGGCGACTTCCGCCGCGGGGAATTCGCCGTTGAATTCACACTCCCGGAAATGGGGCAGTCCGCAGAGGGTTTCTTCGCCGGGGCCCCATCCGAAACCGGAGAACATGGCAGAGGGGTTTCCCGGGCGGCCCGAAAGATCGCCGGTGAGGTCGCCGGACAGAATGCGTGCAGCCTCAACCGTTCCGTTGCGTTCCGCGCGGACCGCAAAATGCGTGCATCCGTTTTCCCGGCCTTTGCCGGCCTCGTTGAAGATTTCCCAGTCGGTCAGGCGACCGTTCCCGCTGACTCCGATGCAGCCGGCGCCGATTCCGCCGACCGGAAAGGAGACCTCCCGTAAACTTTCCTTCTGCAATTTCATAAGACATTCCCGTCCGCATGTTGATTTTTTGGTGCTGTGATGATATTATACACCGGAACCGCAAAAAAATGAATGCGAAAACACGGAGAAAAAATATAATTTTATGCCGGTCCTGGAAAATTCCCGATGGCGTCTTCTTCATAATATGATCCGTCTTCAGATCCATCAGCTCGCCGCCGCTGATTTTGAATGGTGCGGACGCAACACCTATGCGTTCAACCGATGTTTTCTGGTCCGGGAGGGCGACGGAATGGTGTTCAACCATACGGCGGGGGAACGTTTCCGTCTGCGGAAGGGAATGGCTCTCTTCATGCCGGAATCAACCGATCTGAGCTTTGAGTTCCATCCGGGACTCAAATTCCTGAGCTGTCATTTCAATCTGTATCTCCTGCCCGGCGTGGACGTGTTTCAGCGGACCGTGAAATGCCGCGAGTTTCCGGTCTCCCCGGAAGAGTGCGAAAATTTGGAAAAAAGAATCGTCGCCGATCCGGAATGGATGGCGGTTTGCGAATTCGAAGCGTTCTTCTGGAAGGAAATCCGTCACCTGCCCCTCCCCGACGGAAACGCCCTGGATGAACTGATCCGCCTGACAGGACGCTATGGTTCGCTCCTCCGATACATTCAGGAGCATCTCAGCGCACAGCTCGATATCTCCGAACTGGCGGACGTCGCCGGTCTGGCAGGAAATACCCTCTCCCGCAATTTCTCCCGCGATTTCTCCATGCCGCTGAAACGATTCCTGCAAAAAGAACTGGCCGCCCAGGCCAGCCGGCTTCTTCTCTGCACTTCCCTCTCCATCCGGGAAATCGCATCCCGTCTTCAATTCAGCAGCGAATATTATTTTTCCAATTTCTTCAAGCGCCAGACAGGGACAACCCCGTCCGCCTTCCGGAAAGAAAACTGTCACACCTTCGCCGGCATGTAGCTTTTGGGCGGAGCAGAAACGGAAAACCGGGGATGGAAAATGGAAAATGGGAAATGGGAAATAAAGAATGAAGAATGGAGAGTGGGAGTTTCGTGCTCCGCACGACCAGCGTTTCGCCGCTGGACCGCGACAAGGACAAAGTCCTTGACCCGGCAAAAATATTTCGTATTTTTGCCGTCCCTCCTGCAGAGGGAGTACAGAGGAAGGACCGTCTTTTCGGTTTGATTGCGTTTCCGTACTGGTTTTCGTTCGGGATTTTTTCCGGAAGAAGAGGATCCGGAACAGCGGGAGAATGGAAAAAATTCAGAAAAAGACTTTACAAATGAAAAAATGAGAGTATATTTTTGTTTTAATCGTCAAAGAAGGACGGAATGGAAAAATGAGTTGCAGAAGCGAATTGCTTTTTGTGGTGAAAGTCTCTGTCACTGTTCGCGGCCCGGTCGCGCTTTTCTGATCTCGAATGCGGCCGGGCGGATTCGCGGGTGAAGAGAGCTTCGGATCCCGTCTGCGAGATTTCCATTTTTCGTAACAGAACCGAATTTTTTTGAAAGATTTTACCATTATGACAGAACCCAATCAGAACGGAACGCCGATCAAGGGAGCGGAAATTGCAATCAAGACTCTGGAGAAACTCGGCGTTGACATTGTGTTCGCCTATCCGGGCGGAGCGGCCATTGAATTTCATCAGGCGCTGAAAGATTCGCCGATCCGGGTGATTCTTCCGCGCAATGAGCAGGGCGGAGCGTTCGCTGCGGACGGCTATGCGCGGGCAATGGGCAAAACCGGCGTCTGCATGGCGACCAGCGGTCCCGGAGCGACAAATCTGCTCACCGGGATTGCCGACGCCTATATGGACTCCATTCCGATGGTTGTCATCACCGGACAGGTGGCGGCCAGCTTCATCGGAAAAAATGCGTTTCAGGAGACGGACATCATCGGGATGACGCGCCCGATCGTCAAGCACAGTTATCTGGTGCTGACTCCCGAGGATATTGTGCCGTCGATCGTGAATGCGTTTCATCTGGCGAACACGGGGCGGCCGGGACCGGTTCTGATTGATATTCCGAAGAATGTTCAGCAGGCGAAGATTCCGTTTGTGTTTGATCCGCAGCCGACGCTCAAGAGTTATCCGCTTCCGGGGAAAGTGTCGAAGGAAGAGATCGAAGCGATCCGGAGTGCGATTGCAAAATCGGAACGTCCCTGTATTTATGCGGGCGGCGGAATCATCTCGGCCGGTGCGGCAAAGGAGCTGACGGAGTTCGCGGAGAAATATGATATTCCGGTGGTCACCACGCTGATGGGAGTCGGCGCGATTCCGGAGGATCATCCGCTTTCGCTCAAATGGCTCGGCATGCACGGAACCTACTATGCCAATTATGCGGCGAACGAGTGCGATCTTCTGCTCGCATTCGGAGCGCGCTTTGACGACCGCGTCACCGGATCGGTTGAATATTTCGCACAGGATGCGAAGATTATTCATGTGGACATCGACCAGTCGGAGATCAACAAGAATGTTCATGCGGATCTCGGCGTGGTTGCGGATATCCGGGATGTTCTCATTGAGCTGAACAAGGAGCCGGTGAGGAAGGAACGTCCGGTCTGGAAGACGGCGATCCGGATGTGGCGGAATCAGCATCCGCTCTCCTACCGGAAAGAGACGGGTGTTCTGAAGCCGCAGAGCGTGATTGAAACCATTTGCCGGCTGACCAACGGAGAAGCGGTCATCGTTCCGGGAGTCGGTCAGCATCAGATGTGGGCGGCGCAGTTTTATACGTTCCGGCATCCGCGCCAGCTTCTGACCTCCGGCGGACTCGGCTCGATGGGATTCGGACTTCCCGCTGCGATGGGAGCCAAACTCGCCGTTCCGGAAAAGATGGTCATCAACATCGACGGGGACGGATCGTTCCAGATGAACATTCAGGAACTCGGCACGGTGTTTGCTGAGGATATTCCGATCAAGATGGTGATTCTGAACAACCAGCATCTCGGCATGGTGGCGCAGTGGGAGGACCGTTTTTACGGAAGCCGCCGCGGCAACACCGATCTGACGATTGCCGACCGCCGGCCCTATCCTGATTTTGTCACGATCGCGAAAGGCTACGAGATTCCGGGCCGGGAGGTCTGGAAGGAGGAGGAGCTGGAGGATGCGGTCCGGGAGATGCTGGAATCGAAGGGGCCGTTCCTGCTCGACTGCCACACCTTCTATCACGATCATGTTCTGCCGATGATCCCGCCGGGCAAGACGTATAAGGACATTCTGACCGAATGATCACACCGGTTCATGCGGCGATTCGCTCACGGATGGAGGAGATCCGCGCGAAGGGGCGTCTGCGCACGCTTCGCGCGGTGAACCGGATTTCTCCGCGCGAGTGCGAAATCGACGGGCGGCGCCTGATTGATTTTTCGTCGAACGACTACATGGGGCTTTCGATGCGTCCGGAGCTGATCGCGGGAGCGGTCGCGTGGACGGAGCGGTTCGGGACTGGATCGGGGGCATCCCGTCTGATTTCCGGGACCAGCGCGGCGGCGCTCGAACTGGAAGAGAAGATCGCCGCGTGGAAGGGGTTCGAAAGCGCATTGATTCTGAGTTCCGGTTATGCGGCGAATCTCGGGATCATCTCGGCGCTGGCGAATAAGGGAACGACGATTTTTGCGGATAAGCTCAATCATGCGAGCATCAATACGGGGTGTCTGCTGTCGCAGGCGGAATTCCGCCGGTACCGGCATTCGGACACAGGGCATCTGCGCAGACTGATTTCCGCGTCGGAGGCGGAACTCAAATTGATTGCGTCCGACACCGTGTTCAGCATGGACGGCGATGTGGCTCCGCTGGAGGAGCTTCGTTTGATTGCGACGGAATCGGGAGCGTTTCTGTTTCTGGACGACGCCCACGGAACGGGAGTGACCGGGAAAGAGGGCAAAGGGCTTGCGACGCCGGAGAACTGCGATGCGGAGCTGGCGACATTCAGCAAGGCGGTCGGAGCATTCGGAGGCTGTCTGCTGTCGACGGGAGAGGTGCGGGAGTATCTGATCAACACCTGTTCGCCGTTTATTTTCAGTACGGCGATGCCGCCGTCGACTCTGGGAGCGGTTTCCGCCGCGGTGGATCTGCTCCGGAGTGAAGAGATGGAAGAAGCGCGGCGCCATCTGCATGAACTTTCCGGATTTGCGCGGGACGCGGTTTGTTCCCTCGGATATGAATGCGGCAATTCGGTCACCATGATTCTGCCGGTCATTATCGGCGATCCGCTGAGGACGGTGGAGGTATCGCGCCGGCTTTACGATGCGGGATTTCTGGCGCTTGCGGTCCGTCCGCCGACCGTGCCGGAAGGGACGTCGCGCCTGCGCGTTTCGTTGAATGCGGCTCATACGCGGGAGGATGTCGAACGGTTCATCGACGCTCTTGCAACGATAAAAAAGGAGTTCTGAAATCATGGCGCAAAAGACTATCCGTTCCTGCTATCCGCAGGGGAAAATCAAGGCGTTCACGCTCAGTTATGACGACGGGAACGTTGCCGATCGGAAACTGGTCTCCATCTTCAACAAGAACGGGCTGAAGGGGACGTTTCATCTGAACTCCGGGCCGATTCTGGACGGGGATGCGTGGCGGATTTCAAAAGAAGAGGTGCGGGATCTTTACGCGGGACACGAGATTTCGATTCATTCGCTGACCCATCCGTTTCTTGACCGCTGTCAGAAGGATGTGATTGTGACGGAGGTTCTGGAGGACCGCCGGAATCTGGAACGTCTTTCCGGTTACGCGGTCCGCGGGATGTCGTATCCGATGGGGACCTGGAATGACGAGGTGCTGGAAGTTCTCGGCGCGCTCGGCGTGGTCTATTCGAGGACCACGCAGGCGACGCGGACATTCGCTCTTCCGCAGAACTGGCTTCTGTGGCATCCGACCGCGCACCATTCGCACAATATTCTGCCTCTTGCGGACAGCTTCCTTGCCCGGAAATATCCGCTGGATCTGTTCTATGTCTGGGGGCACAGTTTCGAATTCGACCGCGAAGGCTGCGAGGTGGACTGGAAACTGATCGAAGAGTTCTGCGAAAAGATGTCGGGACACGAGGAGATCTGGTACGCGACAAACATCGAAATCTACGACTATATCACCGCTCAGCGCGCCCTGATCTACACGGTTGACAAGGAGTTTGTCTCGAATCCGTCCGCGACCCCCGTCTGGCTTCTGATCGACGGGACCCCGCGGGAGATTCCGCCCGGAGCAACCGTCGCACTGTAAATCCGGGAAAAAACAGAAAACGAAACTTGTATTTCCCGAAAACCATGCTATAGTAAAAACCTTGAGAAATTGAAAACAACCTAATTTTCAGGGAAGATAACACAAAGATGGAAAAAGCAGTCAAGACCGAAATCATTGGAAAGTTCGCCCGCAAGGAAGGCGACACAGGTTCGCCGGAAGTTCAGATCGCTCTTCTCACGAAGCGCATCGCTGAAATCACCGAACACATGCGTACCCACAAGAAAGACCACAGCACCCGCAAAGGTCTTCTTGCTCTGGTCAGCAAACGCAAACGTCTTCTCAAGTATCTCGGAAACGAAAATCACGAGAAGTTCCTGGCGATTTCCGCGGAACTTGGAATTCGCGGCCAGAAATAATCCGGTTTTCCGGTATTTGCAAAAGAAAACGGTCCGTTGTCCTAACAGCGGGCCGTTTTTTATTTTTCCGGCTTGCAAAAAGGGATTCTGATGCTATTATTGTTCCGTATCAATATTCAAACAACGGGGGTGTTCTTATGATGCTTCGATTCATTTCGGCGGCCGCAGCCGCGCTTCTTGCAGGAGGGGTGGTTTCCGGATGCTGCACCTATCAGTGTCCTGCCGCAGCCGGCAGCCGGACAGTCCGGAAAACCGACGGGCTGTTTCAGAAAGAGTGGAAACTGAAACCGGAATCGCTTTCCGGCGTTCCGGCGGATGCGGAAAAGCCGCAGAGGGAAATCACGATGCGGATTGAACCGGACGGCAGGATTTCCGGCTCTTCCGGAGTAAACCGCTATTTCGGCACCATTCGCGTGGACTCGGCAAAAGGGAAGATTGATTTTCAGTCCGGAGCGATCGGTTCCACCAGAATGGCCGGTCCCGGAATGGCCTATGAAAATGCGTTCTATGAACTGCTGAAACGCGTTGATTCGTTCGAGATCCGCGAAGGCAGACTGCTTTTGAAATCCGCGGACAAAATCGTTGCGGAGCTTCAAAGCGGACTCTGATTCCGGTTCACGAACCGGAGCGGACGGAAAAGCATTCTCAGAGAGTCGGACGGAAAACAGCGGAACCGCGGGAGAAATCAAGACTGTCCAGATACAGATAGATGAAATCCCCCGCTCTCGGCGGCCGTTTGGACCTTGAATGAAGGAAACGCGCGGGGACAATGCCGCGCAGACCGTATTCGGGAATATCGCAAATCATTCCCTGCGCCGAAATTTTGATGACGACTCCTTCGTAAAGACGCATGTCTTCCAGAGCATGCAGCTGCATCAGATAATGGAGTTTCAGGCGGTCGTTTGCGGCGAAATAGGCTTCATCGTTGCGTTCCTCGCGTCTGGAACACTCCAGAGCGATCGTGGCGAGCGTTTTCCCGGACCGGAGACGCGCATTTTCCGCCGCCGCATGGAGCTGCTGATGCAGAACAAGATCGGGATACCGGCGGATCGGACTGGTGAAATGAGAATAACGGGTTTTCCCCAGTCCGTAATGGAGTCCGGGTTCCGCGGAGTAGGAAGCTCTTGCCATGGCCCGCAGAAAATTGGTTGTAATCACATATTTCCGATGATCGTCCGGCAGAGAATCGAGGAATTCATTGCAGATTTTCCGATTGGAAAGATCTCCGGGCATCCGTTTGAGAAGAGTTGAAACAAACAGGGAAAACTCTTCGAGCTTTTCGGCCTCGGGTTCGGGATGGATCCGGTAAAGTCCGGCGATCGGAGAGACGGAGATCTCCTCTGCGACAGCGCTGTTCGCGGCCAGCATGCACTCTTCCACAAGTTCTTCCGACGTGCGCTGTGTCCGTCGTTCCATTCCCCGGATTTCATGGGTGGCGTCATCGCAGAGGATCCGGATTTCGGTGGTATCAAATGCGAGAAATTCCTCCCGGCGTCTCCGGCGGGCACGCATTTTCCGGGCGGCGGAAACAAGCATTGCTATTGCGTTTTTCAGTTCAGCGGACCAGGACTCCGGAACTTTCCCGTCAATGGAATCCTGCACCTCGTCATAATTCAGCCGGCTGTTGACGCGGATGCGGGAGAAGACCCGGCGGGTGGAGAGGACGGCGCCATCGCGTTTCCGGATCCGGAGAATCACGCTGTGCGCCAGCGAGTCGGCATCCTGCCGCAGACTGATCCGGGCGGTCAGCGAATGGGGCAGCATCGGACGGAACATTCCGGGAATATAGGAGGAAAACGCCCGTTTCCGGGCTTCTCTGTCCAGTTTGCTTCCGGGGCGGACATAGGCGGCAACGTCCGCGATATGCACGCCGATTTCCCATTCTTTTCCAAGATCTTCGATGGAGAGCGCGTCATCGAAATCCTTTGCGTCCGCGGGATCAATTGTGACCGTGAAGCGCGCGGTCAGATCCTCGCGAGTCACATTTCCGACGGGATGGAGTGCTGCGGCGAAGGATTCGAATTCGGGAGAATAGGGGCCCGGGAGATCAAATTCTTTTGCAACCGCCAGAAGATCTCCGTAAACGGTTCCGGCCTTTCCGATCGGCTCTTCGACCGATCCTTTCAACGCTTCCGTGAATTTGGAACCGCTGTCCAGCAGCCGCAGGTTGACCCAGTCACCTTTTTTCGCGCCTTTCAGCGATCCGCTGATTTTCAGTTCCCGGGAGAGATTCCGGTTCAGAGGACGGGCATTATGTCCGTCGAGCAGTTCGCAGACGACGAACTGCCGTCCGCGATGGAGGATCCGGGTAATGCGTCCGACCGGTCCCCGTGCGTCGCGGTCAAAGGTGATTCCGGCTTCGACGGTGTCTCCGTCGAGAGCACCGTTCATTGCGGCGGGCGGAATAAAAACTTCCGTCCCATCCTCCGCATTGACGAATCCGAATCCGCCCGCGGCGGTGGAAAGCACTCCATTGACGGTCCTGGAAATCCGGTTCCGGTGTTTTTCCTTCCGTTCCATGCGACGCGATCTCTTGCCCATCTCTCATTCTCCCGTGGTTTGCAGAAATATTTCTCCAAAGCGCCGGTTTTTCAAATCGGATTTCAAAAACATTCCTGCAAAATCAGTTTTTTTCCGCTCCGGATCAGGAAAATGACCCGCTCCACCGGCAGATGGAACAGGGATTCGAGAACGGCTGCATACCGTTCAATCTGTCCGGAATAGAGTGTGCGGTAATAGTCCGGATCCTCCTGGCGGTCGCTTTTATAATCCACCAGCTGGACACGGAGCGGAGTTCCCTGTTCATCGCAGGCGATGACGACGCGGTCGAACGTGCAGGAGAGAAGCTCTCCATTCCGGCGGACCGAGAAATTTTTTTCGCGCCACACCTCTGCCCGCGGAGTTTCCGGACGGTTCAGCAGCCGGGCATCCGGTGTGGAAACCGCACGGCGGAAGAGGACGGAGAGTTCCTCTCTCTCCCTCTGGTCCGTCCGCGGCGAGATTTCCTGCAGATATTCAGCAAGCAGCCTTTCCGGATCGCATTCATCCAGGAACTCCACCCGTGCGAAGAGGGCATGCAGGAGCGTACCCATTTCCGCCCCCTCCCCTGCCGCGGAAAACTTCCGTGCCGCCGCATCGTTTTCCGAGTCCGAAGGACGGAGCGCGATGGGCCGGACCGGCGGAATCACGGGCATCATCCGGTGCGCCGCATATCCGTCCATCAGAACGGCAAGTTCCTTTTCCGCCCGGATCAGGACAGGTGCGCGGGAATCCGCATGGATTCCTTTTTTCTCCGTCCAGTACGGATCCCCCGAGGAATACAGCAGCGTCATGGCCTGTTCCGACGGCACGGACTTCAGCCACTCTGCGTGAGCGGGAGAAACCTCCCCTTCCAGAGTGGAGCGCAGGAGATCCGGATAACGGAATGCGCTTCCGCCGGTCTTTTCTTCAGGAATCATCAGATAGAGCGCATGGCGGGCGCGCGTCATGGCGACATAGAGCAGACAGCATTTCTCATAGGTTTCGGCATCGGAGAGGATCGCTTCCGCCTCCGCGATCGCGGGAAAGAAGGGGAGAAAGGCTTTTCTTGGCGGGTGTGTGACCCATTCCGGACGGAACTGCGCATCTTTCTTCACGATCAGATTCCGAGGTCTCCCGGAGTCGATTCCGGTTCGGGAATACAATTCCGGCAGGATCACGATATCGAAATCGAGTCCCTTGGATTTGTGAATCGTCATGAATTGGACGGTTTTCCGGATGGAGGAGCTTTTCGCCTCCATGCAGTCAAGGGTGTGGAGGAACTCCGCGATATCCCGTTTTCCGGAAGCGTCGAATGCGGCGGCGGCATCGGCGCCGAGAGCCATGCGCCGGGCGTCGAAATCCGCCAGAGAAGCCCGAAAGAGAGCATGGAAACGCTCCAGGAAAACGCGGAAGCCGTCCGCGGCGATGGAGGAGCGGATCGCTGCGGAAATCCGATCGGCCCAGACGTCGAACGGGAGTCCGGGTTCTCCGTAAAGGCCGGGATGTTCATGGAGAAACCTCTCTTCACCCGCGAAGCGGAGCATGGAGAGAAATCCGCGCGCCATTTTATCTCCGGGATGAAGAGCCATGGCAAGAAGATTCCGGAACACCGTGAACACCATGCTGGAATTCAGCAGAAGAGCACCCTCCACCGAAATTGCAAACTCGCCGCTTTTTCCCCGTTCCGCGGCGATGGTACGGAACTGTTCGGCCATTTCCCGGGCGCAGTTATTGCCGCGGGTGAGGATTCCAACGGTGCATTCGCGCCCCGCGGCGAACGGATCCATCGACTCCAGAAGGGCGAAGACCGATTCCGCGGGGACTTTTCCCGCAACGCCGGACGCGCAGGAAATCAGAGCGGAAAATCCGGGCTGAGCGGCGGCGGATCTGGAGGAGGTGTGACGTTTGAACGCCATCTTTTCCATGGCGCGGCGGACGGCCGCATTCTCCAGACGCTCCGGATGCAAAAAGACCCGGTTGACCGCCTCGATCACAGGAAGCGAGGAACGGAACGAACATTCCAGCGAGGTGCGTTCCAGACGGGCGTCGGCATATCCCGGATCGGAGTAGCGGGAATACAGCATGCCGAACAGTTCCGGATTCCCGGCGCGCCACTGGTAGATCGACTGTTTAATGTCGCCCACATAGAAAAAGGAGCGGAAGCGGTCCTGTCCGGGCTGGAAGATCTCGTCGACCAGATTGGAAATGGCCCGCCACTGTTCATCGGAGGTGTCCTGAAATTCGTCGATCAGGTAATGATTGCAGGAGGAATCCAGACGTTCCTCCAGAACAACCCGGTCGGAGAACGGCAGAGCGGCGAAGCCGCCTTCCGGGGGCCGGAGCAGAAACACGATATCCTTGAACGTCAGTTTTCCGTTCTGACGGACCGATGCGCCGTACAGGCGGTCGAAGCGGCGGACCAGATGATACCGGGCCGAGTTCTGATCCGCGATTTTCCCGTACTCCACGGCGAGCAGATGGCGCATGATCCGCTGCGCGGCATGGAGGCACTGGCCGGAGAGAACCACGGTTTTCCGATTGTAGGGGATCTCCACCGCCGATTCTGCCCGGATCCAGTCCGGATCGGCTTTGACGAGATTCTTCACCGGAGTCAGATACGGTTCGATGGGGGTCCGGGCAAACTCGGCAGCCTCCCTGGCGAAAGTTTCGAGGGTCCGGAAGAACCGGGCTCCTTCGGGAGCGTTGTCTGCGGCGTCCCGGAAGAGGAGTTCGGCCTTTTTCAGTTCGGCATCGCTCATGCGGTCTTCCGGGCGGATATCGGGGGCCAGTTCGGAGATCCGGTTCCAGAAAGCCTCGTCGGGAAATTTCAGATACGCTTCGTAATACTCCTTGACGATCTCTTTTGCCGGAGCGAAAATCGAATACGGTTCCTGATTCATTCCGGCCTGTTTGACGAGTTCCAGAAGGATGCGCCGTTCCTCCTCGTCGGAATCCCGGATCATGGTCAGGAGGATCCGGACGCGCTCTTCGTCGTCTTCCTCGTTGAGCATGGAGATTTCGCCGGCGATTCCGCACTCCATCGGAAAGGCGCTGATGATGTTGAAAAAGAAACTGTCCAGCGTGCTGATCTGGAGTTTTTTCGGTGAACAGAGGATTTTCCGGAGGATGAGGAAGAGATCGTTGTCGGTCATATCCGCGGGGAGCATACCGTCTTCGATCCGCTGTTTCAGAACATCGGGACGTCCTGTCAGGGCGAGAATCTCCTGAATAATCTTGTCGAAGATCTCCCCCGCCGCCTTGTTCGTGAAGGTCATGGCGACGATCTCACCGGGTTCGACGCCGAGCTTCAGAAGCGTCAGATAGCGCATGGCAAGACGGAACGTCTTTCCTGTTCCGGCGGAAGCCATGATGGCAAGATTCGGAATGGGATGATTCATGACGGCACACCTCCCTGTTCCGGCTCCCAGACGGCCGAGGGAACGGCACTCCGGAGATCCGGAAGGAGAAGAGATTGGAAATCATCATACTTCACCGGTTTATCGGGATCCTCGCGGAAAACTCCCTGCGCAATCCGGCGCAGTTCGCGGGAGATCCGGGCGATCAGGTTTTCCGCCTGCGGCAGCAGGGAATCCAGTCCCTCCCAGAACTGGAAATCCGTCTCGGTCACGCTTTTCGGCATGGAGAGATATCCGCAGAGGATGCGGACGGAACGGAAATCGACTTCCGGATGTCTCGCCCGGAATTCCGGATCGCGTTCTATGAGGATCCGGTACAGGGGAAGCTGGAGGTCGGAAAATGTTCTGTTCCTCGCGCTCCAGTGGACGGACTCGGGCGACGAACCGGCGTCGATGGTCTTGTAATCAATCAGACGGAGCAGATTCCGGGACGCCGAGTATTCGATGCGGTCGATTCTTCCGCGGATCCGCAGTCCGGCGAACGGGAGGAATCCGGCCTCCCCGCCGAGAGGGTATTCCAGTTCCAGCGGCTCGAACTCCTCTGCCGCCCCGGCAAGCCGGAGCGCACACCAGGAGAGACGCTGTTTGATCTGTTCATTCTGAATGGCAAGAAGGACAGGCAGAGGCGATCCGTATGTGTCGCGCATGAAGCGGTCGAGCTCTTCGAAAAGCCGTTCCCGCAGGCGTTCGGGATCGGTGATCCGTTCAAGCCCGACCCGTTCCAGCGCCGCGTGACAGCAGGAACCGAATCCGGATTTGTCCAGCTCCTTCAGATCGTAATCGGCCTTCTGCATCTTCATGCAGGTTTTCAGGAAGAAGCGGAACGGACTGGCCAGATACTCCTTGAATGCCGTCACGGAAACCACCGGATCCCCGGAACTCTCCGCGCGCGCATAATTCGGCTGAAGGACAAACCGCCGAGACGATGTTCCGTCCATCACAGCGGAAGGTTCCGGCATGCGCATGGTTTCATACAGCAGGGTGGCCCGTTCCAGGACCTCTTCCCGTCCGCCCTGGAAGAAAAAGCGGGAGTAGTTCTGCGGTTTGCTTTCGCTGTCGTAGCGGGAGGAGAGGAAACGGACCGCTCCCGCCGGACGCGAATGCAGAATGGAACTCAGATAGAACAGATCGCGCGCCGCCCGCTGAACATTGTTCTGCAGTCCGAGCGCCCGGCGGCGGGAGTCGGAAAGGAAGGAGCTTCCGCGCACGCTTTCGGGGATCATTCCGTCGTTCATTCCGCAGAGAATGATTTCCCGGGCGTCGCTCCAGGGCAGTTCGAGGAATCCGCCGACGGAGAAATCGTGGACGCCCCGCTTCCGGTAATGCCGCCGGACGGCGATCCGGTCCAGAAGTTCTCCGAAACTTTCGAGGAGCGGAACATTCCGGAACAGAGAACTGTTCTGAATCCGCCGCAGTTCCTCCTCCAGAGCGGCGATCTCGCTCTCCAGCGGGATGCCGTGCGACGGAAGCGGATCGGCGGAAGCGTACACCCATGCGATCCACTCATGCACCAGCTCCGAGGGTGATGATTTCGCAAGACCGTTCTTTCTCAGTTCTCCGATCCGTTCGAACAGCGGACGGATCTCCGGCCCCGCGGTCTGAAACACCGTCCCGAACAGATCGGGCAGATGACGGATGCAATACTGGTCCAGAAGTTCCAGAATCCGGTTTTCCGAAAGATTCAGCTCTCCGGAGAGACGGCGGAGCACATCGGGATGACGGATCAGGGCGCCGGCATTTTCAAAGCGGGAGTCGGAAAGGAAATCGCGCAGCCGTCCGAGCAGATCGAACAGACGGAGTGAACGCATCGGTTCTCCGGAGGGGTTGATCACCTCAAGCGGCCGTCCTTCCGCATCGGTCAGGGAGGCAAGTTCCCGGCTGAGCGGCTGAAACAGTTTTTCGCTTCCGACAGCGATGATTTTCCCGTTCAGATCCCGTCCGGACTCCAGCAGAAGAGCCGCCGCAGCGGATGCCATCTGAGCGACGGTATCCGTCCGGAAAATCTCCTGCCGTCCGTCTCCGGCCGACGCAAACGGGAGGGATTCCTCCATCCACGCTTCCGGGATGGGGCGTCCCCATCCGTCGAAATGATCGGCGAGAGCTTCCGGCGCATGGATCCAGATTTCCACCTCCATCGTTTCCGCCGCCTTCCCCAGACGCTTCAGCAGAAGCGCGGAAAGATCGGCCATTCCGATCACCACAATCCGTTCAAAACGCCGGAATTCCGCAACGGAGTCCGCCAGTTTCAGTTTCAACTCTTCAGGATCTGTCAGTCCATGTTTCGCCAGCAGGGTTCTGACCCGCTCCTGAAGAATCAGGATTTCCCTCCAGCGGTCGGAATCGGTCATGGAACCGGAGCGGAACACGTCAAGAGCGGAACGGGCTCCTGCGGAAAGCTCTCTCTCAAGCTGGATGAACTGGCCGGCCAGATACGAAAGCACATTCCCGTTCCGCTCCTCAAAAGGATGCGGGAAAAGGTTCGGGAAATCGTCCGGCCCGCAGGCGGCAAGGATCTGTTTCCACGCCCGGACAATCTCCGCTTCCGAGGCGGAACGGAAGTGTTCCGCTCCTTCCAGAACAAACCGTTCGGGCGTGGCATATTCGGGAGGGAAGAGGCCGGCGTCGAGCGGTTCGAGAAGGGATGTCATCGTCTCATTGAGAATTCTGCTGGCGTGACGCCCGGGAATCAGCACGAGGACACCGGAAAGATCGACCGTGTTTCCGGGAACGATTCTCTGTCCGGCATCGAGCAGGAGCGGAGCCGCGAGAGCGGGCAGTGGTGCATTCCATCCGAGATATCGAATCTGTTTCATGCGCTTCCCTTCAGATTCTTCCGCGGAACGAGATTCTAGGATCGGCGAAAACGTACAGAATATCGGCGATGAGCATTCCGCCCAGCGTCAATGCGCCGCTGAAGGCGAAGAGAGTCATCAGCAGCGGGATATCGCGGCTGCTGAGCGCCATCATGGAAAGCGATCCCATTCCGGGGATGTTGAACACATACTCCACCAGAATGCTTCCGGAGACCAGAGAAGGGAGAATTCCGGCAAACAGAGTAATCATTACCACGAGGGTGTTCCGGAAGGCATGGGAAAGAATCACGTCGACTTCGGGAACCCCTTTGGCAACGGCGGTCCGGATATAGCTTTGATGAATCACCTCCATCATGGCGGAGCGGGTGAAGCGGGAAAGTCCGGCGAAACCGCCGTAGGTCAGGCAAAGGACAGGCAGGACGTAATGCAGGGCGGTATCGCCGAGGATTTTCCATGTGGACGCCCCCGGCGGGACTTCGGGAAGAAGACCTTTCAGCGGAAAGAGCGGGAACCATCCGCCCTTGCAGAAGGCGGCCTGGAGCACCAGAGCCACCCAGAGTGTCGGAAGGGAATAAAGGAAGAAGAGGAAAAAGGTTGTGGCCTTGTCATATTGACTGTCCGGGAAGACTCCGGCCAGAATTCCGAGCGGGATTGCCAGAAGATAGGTCAGCAGAATTGCGATGATGTTCAGGCGGAGGGTGACCGGAAGACGTTCCAGAATGAGATCCGCCACGGGCCGGCCTTTATCGACGGCGGCGGAGGTTCCGAAATCGCCGTGAAGAACGATTTGTTTCATCCAGAGAGCGAATCCGACGGGGGCGGGTTTATCCAGATGGAGTTTTTCCCGCATGGCGTCATTGCGGACGAGGGCGGATTTTTCGGAGGAGAGTCCGCCGCCGTCGCCCTGGGAACCGAACATGGAGCTTCGCGTGGGATCGCCGGGAGCGATTCTGAGGAGCAGGTAACTCACGAAGAGGATGATGAGCAGCGTCATGCCGGCCAGGAGAAGTCTCTTTGCCAAATATCCATATAAACCGTGCATATTTTCCCCAAAACGATTTGAATTTTCGATATCATAGTGCATATTAAAAAGGTTTGCAAGCGGAAAAGGAAAAAACTTGAGAAAAACCGCTCCCGTAGCTCAGTTGGATAGAGCGATTCTCTCCTAAAGAATAGGTCGCGCGTTCGATTCGCGCCGGGGGCACCATCTTTCAGACTCAAATTCCCGTCTTGTATTCACAATTCAGCGTTTCGCAAATATCCCGCAGATTATGACTTCAGGGAATGAGCTTTCGCGGATCTTACGGATCTTTCCCGCGGAAATGTCGAAGTTCGTCCTGTCGTGGAACATTTGAAGATGCTTCCTCCGGCATTCTCCTGAAACAGAAAAACAGCGACCGTTTCACACGCCGAACCGTTTCGCGGCAAACAGACTGCGGCATCGTATCATATGGTTTCAGGGAAATGATCCTTCCGGAACGCTCCGGGAGTTTTTCCGGTGAACTTCTTGAATGCCCGGTAGAAGGTTTCAATGTTTGCGAATCCGTATTTTCTGGAAATTTCCCGGATCGGGAGATTGGTTCCGGCCAGTTCGGAGCAGGCTTTCTGCAGACGCGCATTCAGGCGGAAGCGGTAAGGAGAGACACCGACGGAATTCTTAAACAAGCTCTTGAAATACGATGTGGAATATCCCGCCCGGCCGGCGAGATGGCGGAGATTGTCATAATGATACTCGCTGTCCGACAACGTGTTCCGGATTTCGATGATCTCTCTCGGGCAGGAGTCGTCGCGCTCACTGCTTCCGGGATGGTTCCGGGCATTCCAGCGGATCACAGAATACAGGTAGTCCGTCAGCTCGTTCCGGTCTGTTCCCGGATTGTGGAAGGCTTCCAGCGCCTCCCGGATAAACAGATCCAGGCTCTCCGGAACATTCCAGCGGGAAATATGCGGCAGATCCCGGTGCGGCGCATGGTAGTTTTCGAACAGGATCATCAGTGCGCGGTATGCGAATCCATCCGGGAAATCGTGAATGGTCCGATCGCCTTCCGTATGACAGAAGAGAGTCGCGCGCCGATAGCGTTTCCCCTGATAAAGTACAATCCCGCCGCTCATCAGCTCCACATAGAGTTCTCCCGGACGGACAAGGGTGTCATTGAAATTCCGATGGGCCGGAGCCCGGAAGAAATAGACCATCTTCAACTTGAGACTCTCTTGACCAGAAATCATTTTTTCATGCACAGAACCTTACTTTTTGTCAATTGTCGATCCCGATATTTTGTAGTATAATATAAACAGAAGCATCCAAAAAGTCAATTTCATCAGAAAAAAAGACCCGGGAAACGGAAAACGGACATGAACGATTTCAAGTCAGAGAATTTCTCGAAATGGGATTCAAACCATGAATTCCTCCCGGTACTTTTTCGGCGAGATCCCGTAATATTTCTTGAAGAGATGGGAAAAATAAAACAGATTTTCCAGTCCGACTCCGGCGGCAATGGAGCTGATCGAATCTCCGGAATGGGCCAGTCGATTTGCCGCGAGGGCAAGACGCTGCTGGATCAGATAATGAAGCGGGGACTCGCCGGTGAATTTCCTGAAAATCCGGCGGAAATGAGACGTTGTCACATTCAATTTTTTGGCTTCCTCATCAAAATCCCAGTTCCGTTCCGGATTGGCTCGAATCCGTTTTGTCAGGAGCTGAAGACCGGGAGCCTGATAGATCGCCACTCCCGTCTTGTACTGGTGGCGCAGCTGAAGCAGAAGATTTTCCAGCAGATTCACTGTTTCCGCATAACGTCCCAGCTCGCGGAGGCGAAGCGCCTCCCGCAGCGTTTCACTGAATTTATGTTCGCGGCTGATTGGAATCGGCTGATTCATCAACTCAAGGAGTCCTTTCTGGAGATACTCCTTCACCCGCGGACCGATAAAGCAGAAATAGATGAAATCATACCGTTCCTCCCGTTTCAGTTCATATTCAAAATAGGCGCCGGGATGGGTAATGAAGCAGGACGGCCCCGTGATCCGGTACTCTTTCCCGTGATTGACCCGCAGGCGCAGGCTTCCCGCGGAATTATATTGAATTCCATAATACAGCGGAATATTGGCACGGAAATGCGTGGAACGGATGATTCCGGCCGCAGGAAAGGAAAGACCATCGAAAAAAATCATATTTCATGCCTCGAAAGAACAAAAATACGCCTGTTTTGTATATGTTCAATCCTGTTGTTTTATTGTATAATATATACAACATTGCAGAAATAACAAGGGTTTTCGGAAAATGTTGGAAAGCGGAACACTTACTCTTGGCATCAATTACTGGGCGTCTCAGACAGCCGCGCGGATGTGGCGGGACTGGCATCCGGATGAAATCGAACGGGATCTCCGGCTGCTTGCGGAATCCGGATTCACTCTCCTGCGGGTGTTTCCGACCTGGAATGATTTCCAGCCACTTGACGTGCGGCAACCGGCAGAGGGAAATGCGGCAGATCCGGGATCCGGAACCGGAGAAGATCTGCCGGGAACTTCGGCCGTCTCCGCCGGGGTTGATGAACAGATGATGGATCGGTTCTCGGCCTTCTGCGATCTGGCGGAACAATATCATTTGAAATTGATTGTCTGCATTTTGACAGGACAGATGACAGGACGTCTTTTCATTCCCCGTGCGCTGGAACGGCGGAATCTCTATACGGACCCGGTCGCGCTGAAATGGGAAGCCCGCTATGTCGAATATTTTGTCCGGCGCATGAAACACCATCCGGCGATTTCCGCCTGGGAATCCGGAAATGAGACAAATTATCTTGGAATTGCGGAAAATTCCGCCCGGGTTGAAGCATGGCTCCGGTATATACACTCCACAATCCGCCTTGCGGATCCGGAACGGCCGGTCATCGGAGTCAACGGACTGAACATCTCTTCGGAAGAGGCTCCGTGGCTGAGCCGGCTCGTTGCGCAGTTTTCGGATTTTGTCACGGTTCATCCGTACATCATGTGGGGAAAAGCCGGAATTGAAGAATTCAACGGCATCCGCAGTCTGCTCTTCTGTCCGGCGCAGAGTTCCGGGCTTGAGCAGATTACCGGGAAACCGGCCTTTGTCGAAGAGACCGGGCTCTGGAGACCCATGACGGTCTCTCTGGAGGGCGTGGCGAAATACCTGCGCGGAATGCTCTGGAACCTCTGGTCTGCCAACTGCCGCGGAATGCTCTGGTGGTGTGCCTTCGATCAGGAGCGGTTCGACTCTGCGCCTTACGACTGGAGTCTTCCCGGGCTGGAACACGGACTCTTTTCCGGAACGGGAGATCCCCGGCCGGGGGCGGAAATCATTCTCCGCTTCCGTCATTTTCTGGACCGGCTGAATTTTTCAAAACTTCCGGAAGCAAAAGCGGATGCTTTATTTCTGGTCTCCGGACGGGAGATTCTGCACAGTTCCTTCATTCTGGCCCGGCAGGCGGGGATTGTTCCCCGGTATCAGTCGACGGAGGAGCCGCTTCGCGACGCCCGGATTTATTTTCTGCCGTCTCTCAGCGGCCGGATTCTGGCGGCATCGGGGAACTGGAAAAGACTTCGGGAGAAGGTTCGTTCGGGGGCGACCCTGTTTCTCGTGTGGGACGAACCGGAGCTGCCCGGCTGGCAGGAAGTCTGCGGGATCGACCTCGTTTCCCGTCGGGAGGGACCGGCTGCCAGCCCATACGGTTTCGGTGGATTCTCTCTGCAGCTGCCGCATGTCCGCCATACGGTTTTCCGCGCGGAAAGTGCCCGGATTCTGGGAACCGACCGCGAAGGGAATCCCTGTTTTTTCCGCAATTCGTATGGGAAGGGAAGTGTCTACACGCTCACGTTTCCATTGGAGCGGCTTTGTTACGACACCGCCGGTCTCTACGATTCGGATGCCTGGAAACTCTATGCGGAAGCCGTTCCGAAAGAGCCGCTGGTTTCTGTTTTCCCGCCTTGCATTACGGAATCGGAGCATTTCTTCAACCGGGATGAGGCGGGAGTTGTTCTAGTCAACAACTCCATGAAGCCTTTCTGCGGCGCCATCCGCAGAAAGGACGGATGGGAAACGGTTTCCTGGCATACGGATGCGCCCGAGGAAGTCAGGCTTTCCGGCGACCATCTGTCGATGAATTCAAATTCGGGGATCCTGCTGATCCTGAAACAAAAGAACAGCTCTGCAGAACAGATTCAACGATAAACGAAAGGGAAAACATGGAAATTCAACAGCAGTCCGACTGGTTCCGGGAAGCCCGGCTGGGAATGTTCATCCACTGGGGGATCTATGCGCTGGAAGGAAGAGGAGAATGGGCCCGTTTCAGCGGGCCGGAACACGGTGGCCGTCCGGAGGAGTTCAATCCGCGGAATTTCCATCCGGAGTTCTGGGCGGAATGTGCGTGGAATGCGGGAATGCGGTATCTTGTGTTCACCACCAAGCATCACGACGGCTTCTGCATGTTCGACAGCCACTACACCGACTACAAAGTGACCAACACTCCTTTTGGGAAAGATGTAACCGCCATGGTCGCCGACGCCTTCCGGGAGCGCGGATTCCGGATCGGATTCTATCATAGTCTGATCGACTGGCATCATCCGGACTATCTTCCGGACCGCAACGATCCGCGTGGGAAAAACGGGGAAACGGAATTTCCCTCCGTTCGTCCGGGAGTTTATCAGAAGTATCTGTATGATTCCGTGGAACAGCTGATGACCGAATACGGCAGAATTGACCTGCTGTTCTGGGATTACTGTTCCCCGTGGAAGAATCCGGACTATTTTGATCCGGATCCGCTTCTCGCCATGATCCGGAGCCATCAGCCGGAGATCCTCATCAACGACCGCATGACCTTCAACCGCACGGCGGAATATGCCTATACCGGGGATTATTTTACGCCGGAATGCACCATTCCGAGTCAGCCCCCCGGTTCGCGCTGGGAGACCTGTGTCACGACCAACAGCTCCTGGGGATACCGCAGCGGCGATCCGGTCCGGAAACCGGCGGAGGCGTTCATTGCAGGTGTGATGGGATGTGTTTCAAACGGCGGAAATCTCCTGATGAATTTCGGTCCGGATGCCGACGGGAATCTGCCCGATCATGGAATCCGCGTGATGCACGAACTCGGAGAGTGGATCCGGATCAACGGAGAGGCGGTCTACGGATGCGGCCCTTCCGATTTCCGGGCGGGACCTTTGACGCTCCTGACTCAGAATGGAGAGAGGGTGTATCTTTATTTTCCTGTCGCTCCGATGGGGCATGTCATGCTTCCGAATCTGCGCGACAAGGCCTGCAGAGCGGTTCTCCTCCGGACGGGGGAAGAGCAGAATCTCTCCTCGTGGGGACTGGTTTATTCCCCGCTGAACGAGATCCGTCTGATTCCGACGCCTTCCGTCCGCGCGCATGACGTGATCCGGATTGATCTCGGCAGGCCGGGACGAACAGTTGAGTTTCAGGATGGAAGTGCAAAATGAATTTCCGGAGGAGAGAGACGATGGGGGAAAAATGGATTTCGTGCTTTGCACGCCCCGCGGTTCGTCGCTGGACCGCGACAAGGACACCGTCCTTGACCCGGGAAAAATGCCGCCGCATTTTTCCGTGTTTTTATGAGAGGAAGGAGGTTTTTATGGGTGGAAAGAGGAAGTTGCATTGGTTTAGTTTGATTGAACTGCTGATTACGATTGCCATTCTGGCGATTCTGGCCGGGCTGCTTCTTCCGGCGCTGAATTCGGCCCGGAACAAGGCGCACAGCATATCCTGTCTGGGAAATCTGAGGCAGATGGGGATCGCATGGGTCAACTATTCGCTGGAGAACGGAGACTGGACGGTCTATACTTACGGGGCTCCGTGGGATGGAGTTCTGGAGGTTTCTCACTGGCCGGTTCCGATGGAATACGGACTGCGGGAGAAGAATTCCAAAGGGAAGATGTTTTCTCCGGTTCTCCGGTGTCCCGCGGTCGATCCGGAAACGGCGTTTACGAATGATAATACGACCGATCCGAAGTTGATCTCCACCTATGCGTACAATTATTTTTTCGGGAATAATGCCTCGACCGATCCGGCTCAGAAGATGAAGCGTCTGGTCAAAGCGGCGCAGCCGGGGGAATTCGCCATTTTCGCAGACGGGAAACCGAAGGACAAACCGAGGGTTTTCAAGATACAGGATCGCAATAATTTGACGGAGTATCTCTCGCCGCATCATCCCGGAGTGCAGAGCAATCATCTTTTTGCGGACGGCCATGCGCTGGGGATCGGTATTCTTTCCACATCGAACCAGCTTTGTCAGCTGCGGTATCATTTTTACAGAAACAGTCTCAATCTCTGGCCGTGAGCCGGGGGTTGAAAAGAAAGGAGTGTCTTATGAATCAGAAAGTTGTATTTGCAGGACTGGTGATGGTTTCCGTACTGTTCCCTCTGAAAGCGGAAAACGGTCTGAAGGTTGTCACGCCGGAAAAGGATGGAGTCATCCGCAATGGGGAAGTCTCTCAATGGGGGGCGTTTCTCCAGCTGCAGAGCGAATTGAAACAGGATCAGCTGTACCGTCTCACCGGAGAGATCCGTTCTCTTTCCGGAGGCGTGCAGGAATATACGCTTTCCCTGCGTTCCTCGGCCCGGAACAACGACCGGGGAACGGCGGGAACGGAGTTCGCCCCCTTCTGCTGGTATCTGCGGCCGGAAAAAACCGGAAGTGCCGCAATGCTGATCGGGAATTCCCATTCGAAAAAACCGGATCTGGAATTCCGGAATCTGAGCATCGCGCCGTTTCAGGAGGAGGAATGGACAAAAAACCTGTTCCCGGACAGCGAATTTGAACTCTCCGCCGGGACCCCGTCGGCATGGAGGAAAACAGGGGATGGCGATGCGTATGGACAGATCGTCAAAAGCGATTTCATCGGCGGAGAAAAAAGTCTGGAACTGAAAAGCGGAACACGAGCAGGTGCTTTGGAAACCATGCGTCTTCCCTTCCGGACCGGACACACCTATCGGCTTTCCTTCTGGGCCAAAGCGGAAGATCCGGTTGTACTGAGTCTGATGTTTCATGTCTGGAAAAATGGAGTGAAGCATTTTGTCCGTCCGTTTTCCTGCCGTCCGGGAAAGGAGTGGAAGGAGTATGCGTTTGAAGTGGATCTTCCGGAATCTCTGACGGCGGAATATCCGAGTCTGAAGGATGGATTTGCCCGTCTGATGCTCCGTCTTCCCGCGGGAGGAAAGCGGGTTCTGCTTGATCGGATCATTCTGAAAGAAATCAAATAAGAGGGGAAGTCCATGAATCGTTCCTTTCTGCCGCTTCTGCTGTTTTCCGTGCTTCTGCCGCTGAGCGCCGGGAATCTGATTTCCAACTCCAGTTTCGAACTGGAGGGAGCGGATTATGCCGTCACCGGATGGCTGCATCCGTGGGAATCCGATGCTTTCCGGGGCGCAGTCCGCGACGCGGAAACCGCCGTTCACGGGAAGTATTCCATCCGTCTGGTCAACCGGAAGGGTGAACAGCAGCGCTTCATGCTCCGGGAAATCCGTCTGAAGCCGAATCAGCCCTACACCTTTTCCCTCTGGCTGAAAAGCGGTTCCGGAAAGATTCCTGTTACCGTCACGCTCCGTTCGGTTTACCGGGAACGGATGAAACCGGGGGCTCCGCAGCGCTGGGTTTCGCATTCCCGGAAATTTCTGGCGGAAAAAGAATGGAAACGCTGTTCGTTCACCTTCCGGGCATCTCCAGCGCCGCATGAGTTCTATTTTCCCGTTCTGACCCTGGAAGCGGAAGGAAGCATCCATCTGGATGCCGTCCAGCTGGAAGAAGGGGAACGTACTGCGGAATATGCGCCCTCCCGCATGGTGGAAAGTGCGGCGGTTCCGCTTCAGAAGGTTTTCACGGAAAAGGAAGACGTTCGAATCGCGGTCCGGGCGGCAAATGCCGGGAAGGAAAAGACGGACTGGAGGGCAATGCTGACCCTCCGGGATGACTATACAGGGGATGTCGTTCTGCGCCAAAGAGTTGCGGCGGCTGTTCCGGCGGGATCCGTCCACGAACAGATCGTCACGCTTCCCTTGAAACGGTTCGGATCGTTCACGGCGGCTCTGGAGGGAGCGGAAGGGATTCCCGGTTTTCTGACCCGGGTTGGTATGCCGGAGACGGCAAAGCGGAATCTTTCCACGGACTTCTGTGTCGGGGTCAATGGAGGGGGATTCTATATGAACGGACAGAGCGGCCGCCATTTCCTGGCAAGGAATGGGGATCCGAAAGAGTTTTACCGTCAGCTCTCTCTGGCGGGAGTCCGACTGCTCCGCCTGCACGACACCGGCGGATTCGACTGGGCTTCCCTGGAGCCGGAACCCGGAAAATTTGATTTCACGTTTCCGGACCAGCTGCTCCGCTTCACGGAACCGTACGGGATTCAGCTGTTTCCGGTGCTCGGCTATTTTGCCGACAACTCCGCGAACCGGAACTACTTCAGTCCGTTTCCGGAATGGCTGAAGAACATCAGTCCGATGGACAACTCCGGGAAGGCGTCCTGGTTCAACCGGGAAACGTCGATTCATCTTCCGCCGCAGCGCGAATGGCGGAGTTTTGTTCAGACGGTTGCAGAGCGGTACCGCGGGAAAATCACTCATTACGAGATTATGAACGAACCGTTGTTTTTTCTGACACCGAAGACCTACACGTCCTATTTGAAAAGCGCATCGGAGGCTCTGCGCAAGCTGGGATGCAAAACGGTCGGATTGAGCCTTTCCACCGACTTCGGTTCCGATGCCGATCCGTGGAGTGCGGAAGTGTTCCGTCTCGGGACGCTTGATGATTCCGATGCGGTCGCGTTCCATCCCTACGGGGCGCGGACACTGAATTCTCTCTATCCGGCCGATCAGTATATTGCCCATCTGAAAGCGCTTCTGAAGCAGGCGTCCGGCCGGGAGATTCCCATCTGGAACACGGAACTTTATTTTGTCTCCAACGCACCGATGAACTCCGCCGCCGCGGCCGAGGTGACGGCGCATGACGCGGCGATCCGTTTTCTGACCGATCTGGGGGAAGGAGTGAAACAGTCGATCTCCGTTACGGTGAATTCGCTTTTTTCTCCGACGCTTTCGGCCCGTCAGTGCGGAGGCAACGATGTTGTTGCAATCCATCCGTCGCCGGTCTTTGGAGCATACAGTGCGCTGGCCCGTCTGTTTGAGGCGGCAAAGCCGGTCGGAAAATTCAAACTTGCCAACGATGTTGTCTGCTACGTCTTCCGGAAGGACGGAACGCTCCGCGCGGCGATCTGGCGTTATGACGGCAATGAACCTGTTTCAGTCAAACTGCCGTTTCCAACGGGGAACGTCACGCTCTGCGATCTGTTCGGCAATGAACTTTCCCCGGAAAGAGTCCTGAAACTGGACCGGGCCCCCTGCTATCTGCTCAACCGGAAGGAGAAAGAGGAAACCTTCCTTGCCGGACTGAAAGCGCTGAGTCCGGAAGGAGAAAATCCTGTCATGTTCGGCACGCTTCGTCCGGTTCCGTCCGGAAACGGGAGAGCCTTTCTTCTTCCGGTCCGGAACCGGCTCGGCACCCGGGAGGAACTTCTCGCGGAAGTCCGTTCCCCGGGGAATCTCGGGAGGATCCGGACGGAACTGGAGGCGTTCGAGGAGCGCACGCTGACCATCCCGGTCCGGGGTGATGGAGTCTTTCCGGCGGATTCGGTGGAACTTTCCACCCTGTTTCACGGAAAACTTGTACGGAAGACCGTCCAGCCGGCGCAGGTCCCCATCGCTTTGAGCGGATGGAATATCCTGAATCTGAAATCGGGAAAACAGAAGGATCTTTCAGCGAAGTTCCGTCTGACTGAACTGGGAGGAAGGAAGATTCTGGAAATCCGGGTATCGGACAGCACCCCGTCCACTTCCTTCGGGAAACTTCATTGGTGGGATCAGGACTGCGTGGAAGTGTTTCTGGATGCCGATCCGCGAAAGATTCCGCTGAAGCATCCGGGGGAATATCACGGACATGTGACCCGTCTTTTTCTGCTTCCCCGGGCTCCGGAAGCGGAACGTATGCAGATCTGGCCGGGGAAAGAGTCCCCGTTCCGGAAGACGGACTTTCCATGCCGCTTTGAATTCTCTCCGGAAGGATATACGGTTTTCCTGACGCTGCCCGCATTCGGAAAAACGGATTTCATCGGCCTCAATCTTGTGGTCAGCGATGCGGAGGGGGCAAAACGAGCGGAGCGCAAATGCGCCTGGAGCTCCTTCGACTCCTCCCGGGACCGTCTCACATTCGGTTCCCTGCTTCTGAATCGCTGATTTTCTTGCATGCCCGGCAGATGATCCCCGCATTCCGGAACGCCCCTGCCGGGCAGCATGCTCAAACCGAAGAATGGAAGAAAATACGCAGGAGAGTCGGATCCGTGTTGCCCGGTTCCGTTCTGTCGGCGGCCCGGGAATGCCCGCCGCCGTCAGAAACAGCATTTCGGGAACTTTCTGCGGGAAGCGGACTTCAAAGCCGCTCCGCTGCGCCTGAGCCGAAATCAGCGGAGCCGGGACTCCGTGCCGCAGAAGGACCGCCGTGACAATCCGGCTGCGGATCAGAATCCGATTTTCCTCCCCGTGGAAGGAGTTCTCTACGGTCATCGTTGGCATTGCCCGGGAACAGGAGATTGTTCGCCAATGAGTTTCCCGTAAAATTCAAACAACGGACGGAAATCACGCCGTCATCTCTCCCCGGGAAAGCCGTCTCCGCATGTCCGAAAACAGAGCTCTCCTGTTTGAAAAAGAGGGAAATCATGCTATATATATCCGAAAAAACAAAAGGTCATCGGCGCCTGTACTGCCGCGGCAAAGCATCGCCGGCGAACCGGACCGCCTGAAGACGGAGAGGCGGACGACATTCCGCAGGAACCGGAAATATGAGAAAACCAGCCAAAAAGACCACCCAGTCCAAGAGCCACGGGAAATTCATTTTCCACAACAGATATCTGCTTCGCCTGCATTTTGACCTGGATCTTCCGCTGTTTCCGTTCTGTTATGAGGATTATATTCAGGAGCAGCCGGCGTGGTATGACTCCCGTCCGGTCTGTTTCTGCATGCTGATCACGGCGGAATCAGGAGAGTTTCTCTTCCGCACGGGAGGACAGGAATTCCGCATCACTCCGGGGAAAGTGCTGTTTGTTCCGGAATTTCAGGAATATTATTATGAGAACGAAAGGCCGTACCATGCGAACATTCTGGAAGTCAAGGGCTGCCATCTGACCTCGATTCTGTCGTCTCTGAAGCTGGAGAAGGCATTTCTCATGGAGATGGATGAAACATACATGCTCCGGATGCGCCGGATCGGCGAACGGACCGATACCGCCGACCGGACGGAATTTCTCCGCCTGATGGAACTCACCTACGGACTGATCGCAGAACTCGCCCTGAAAAAACGCCAGAGGCAGACGGATTCCAGCACTCCGCTCGCACGAATTCTCGAATTTCTGGAAAACGATCTGGAACGCAAGATCACCATTGCGGAACTGATGCGCCACACCGGACTGAGCAAGTCCGGCATCACCGCCCTGATGCGGAAACATCTGGACATCACACCGATGCGCTATCGGATGAACCGGAAAATGGAACGGGCAATCTATCTGCTTCAGACGGGACTCTCCATCAAGGAGATCTCTCAGCGTCTCGGTTACAGCAATCAATTTCATTTCTCCTCCGATTTCCGAAAGTTCACCAGCTCCGCCCCGCGGGATTACAGGGCCTTCCAGCGCCACCTGGGAAACTGGAAATAAGAGTCTCTTTTCTCTGTTCTTTTAAATATGTTTTTTGGTCAATACCGTATCTTAAACATATAAAAAAGTATTGACATATTTCCTGTTTTATTGTATAATTAAGAAGACGGGGACAAACCCCCCGGAGTTCTGTCCGGTCTTCGGCATTCGATCGGCAGAAACTCTTTTGCGAAACAGAGAAACATCAGAGAAATGAAAACAGATCCTACAGGAAAATGTGTCAAAGGACCATGGAAAAATCTTTTTCCATTGAACCGTGATCTCCCGTCGGCGGCCGACCCGGCTTCTCACGGGAATGACGTTTCCAACGGGTTTTTCCGCCGTCTGCACATCCCCTGTCCCGCAGCGGAAAGGAACGGACACCCTCTCTCCCGGACGCGGAACAGCGAAATTTCCGGAAGGACATTCTGGATCAGCGTATCATGGAATCTGTCTCATTTCCGGCGAGCAGACCTTGCCGCATCCGGCGGAGGGGTTTCCTTGAGAAATGATTCTGCGAAATTGCAGATTCACCATAAGAATTTCCACGGGGAAGCTCCCCGGCGGAAAGGTTCGTTTCTGTACAGCAATGGAGGTCTTTCATGAAACGGTTTTTCGCTTTTCTGGTATTCACCGCCTGTTTTGTTTTCTGCGCCGCGGAGGAGACGGAACTGATCCGCCTTCCGCTGGAGGAGATCCGTTCCGGGAAACCGCTGCCCCCGGGATGGAAAATCAAGGGCGGACGCAAAATCGAAGTCCGGGGCAACAGTCTCTTCTTTCTCAACACGGGAAGCACTCCGGACTGGCTTCAGCTCTGCTGCGAGATCAAACTCAATCCGAAATGGCGGGTGCTGACGCTGAGCGGAGAAGCCGTTGTCACCAACCTGACCCGCGGAACGGAAAAATGGAATACCGCCCGGATCATGCCGGGATTCACCGACGCCGCAGGAAAACTCATCATCAATTACGACGGAGCGCAATGGGAAACGAACGGACACTTCCGTTTTTCGCGTCCGGTCAACATTCCGGAGAACGCCGTGAGAGTCCGGTTCGACATCGGCTTTGCCGGAGGGACCGGCATTCTGGAAATGAAACATCTTTCCCTGAAAGTTGCGGAACAGGAATCCGATCTTGATTTTGCCGCCATCGAACGGGAGAAACCGCTCCTGCGCGCCATTTCCAGCGACCGGACGGAACTGCTTCTGAACGGAGTCTGGCGCTTCAAGCCGGAAATCCCCAGGCGGAAAACCGGATGGGGATACATCCGCGTTCCGGGCGCGTGGGCGACCACACACAGCTGGCTGATTCCGAACTTTGATCCGGTCCCCTCTCCGCCCAGAAACGCGAACTGGAGACTCTCCGAACTGAAAAGCTGCTACGATGCCACCTATGAAAAAACCGTCGACATTCCCGCCGAATGGAACGGCAAGATCATCGAACTCAACGTGATGCGCCCCGCCAGCGATGCGGAAGTGTTTCTCGACGGAAAAAGTTTCGGTCACATCCAGTGGCCCTACGGGAAAGTGGATCTTTCCCCGGGAATCCGTCCCGGAAAGAAGAACACCCTCCGCATCCGGATGCGGGCGCGCCCCCGCACGGAGATGGTCAGCGACTATACCTTCTACACCCCGAAAACGGAAAAAGGGGAAATCTACAACCGCGGACTCTGCGGAACGGTCACGCTTTCCGCGCGGAACCGGACGCCCGCCGTCGAAGGGATGTTCATCCGCACCTCCGTCCGAAAAAAACAGCTGGAAACGGATGTCGAACTTCTGCCGGACGGCTACTCCGGAAACGCCGAACTCACCTTCATTATCCGGGATTGGAAGAGCGGGAAAACCGTCAGGACCGCCACCCGGACCACCCGTCTGAATGGAAAGAAACGCGAAGTGCGCACATTCCGGATTCCGTGGGAAAACCCGGTTCTGTGGGAGATTGACAATCCCCATCTGTACACGCTGGAAGTCCGGCTGAAGACGCCTCGGGGAACCGACTCCTTCCGCGACCGGTTCGGTTTCCGGGAATTCCGGATCTCCGGACGCGATTTCCTCCTGAACGAGAAAAAGATCCGTCTGCATCCGACGCTTCTGGGGTATGCGGGGGGAACCGCAGAAGTCCTGCAGCACATTTTCTCCATGAACCGGAAAGCCGGATTCAACGCGGTGGAAATTCTCATGAACCACCGGTTCGACCAGTACGGGTCGGCGGATTTCAGAAAAGAGCAGGCTGCTGTCGCGGATGAATTCGGCATGCTTCATCTGATGCCGACCTCCGATTTCGGCGATGTCCCGTACGGCCAGCAGATCCCTGCTGAAGTTGCGAATGAATGGGAAAAAGATTTTGTCAGGGAGTGGAGAATTTTGAGGAATCATCCCTCGATCGTCTCCTTTATCGCGGGATTCAACCGTTTTTCGACGGAACTTCAGCGTTCGCCGCTCTGCCTCGGAAACGGGAAACGTCTTTCCGCGCCCTACGGCTATGAAAAGGAACGCACCGATTCCGGAAACCGGATCATGGCGATCATGAAAAAATACGATTCCACCCGTCCGGTAACCAGTCACGACAGTTCCGGCGTGGGCGATTACCACACCTCGAACATCTATCTGAATTTCATTCCGCTCCAGGAGCGCGACGAGTGGCTTTCCGAATATGTCAGGACAGGCGACCGTCCTTATCTTGCGGTGGAGTTCGGCTGTCCGCTGACCTATTCGTTCATGCGCGGCCGTGTTGCCGGCGCGCTCTATTCGTCGGAACCGCTGGTTACGGAGTGGTGCGCCGTCTACCTCGGACCGGACGCCTTCCGCCGGGAAGACGACTCCTACCGGGCGGAAATCCCGGATCTTCTGAAGCCGACCCTCTACACCGGCTGGACAATCCTTCCGAAGATTCACAAATACGACATCGTCCAGGATCTTCTGGCGCTGTTCATTCAAAGCACATTCCGCACCTGGAGAACCTACGGGCACTCCGGAGGAATGATTCCGTGGGCGGACGCTCATGGATGGGATTACCCGGACAAGACAGCAAAGCATCCTGTTGTCCTGAACCGGAACGGAGGCGACACCCCCATCGTCTCCAGCGTCGAGGAACGGGCCTATAACCGCTTCAGCGACAAATACATCAACAAGGCGGGGTACACTCTTCTCCGCAACTACGGCGAGACCCTCGTCTGGATTGCCGGGAAGACCGCCAACTTCGCCGCGAAGGATCACCTCTATTTCCCCGGCGAGTCCATGGAAAAGCAGATCGCCGTCATCAACGACACCCGTCACGACCTCCGCTACAATCTTCTCTGCGAAGTTCGCGTCGACGGAAAAACCATCTGGCGGAACACATTCACCGGAACCGTTCCACCGGCGGAAAACAAACTCATTCCGTTCTCCGTCCCTCTCCCGAAGGATGCGAAACAGGGCAAAGGGAAAATCCTGCTTTCCGGGACCTGTCCTGCAGGCGGAAAAGAGGTTACGGATGAATTTTCCTTTGATGTCATCTCTGTGCCGCGCCATTCCGGGAAACCGGTCCGTCTGTTTGCTTCCGACGGAAAATGCGGAGAATTTCTCAAGACAGCCTCCATCCCCTTCTCCCTCGTCCGGAAGATTCCGGGCAGCGGGGAACAGGGAATCCTGATCGTGGACGGGAAGTCTCTGGCCCGCAAGGACTTCCCATGGGAACGGCTGCATGAGTTCGTCTCCGGCGGAGGGAAAGCGCTTCTGCTGGAAGCCCCCCGGGAAATCTATATCGGCCGGTTCGGATTCCGGACCGCAGCCCATGTCTCCCGGCGCGTCTTCCCGATCGACGGAAGTGTCCGGAACACTGCGCTGTCCGCCATCCCTCTGGAAGGGCTGCGCGACTGGCGCGGCGCCGGAGAATATGTCCCGACGCAGTATGGAACCTCCGGCGAACAGTACCGGCGGAATCCGCATCGCTACGGATTCCACTGGGGCAATACCGGAAGCGTCTGTTCCATTCCATTGGAAAAACCGCACGCCGCCGGCTGGACTCCGCTGTTTGAGAACGAATACGGACTGATCTACTCCCCGCTGATGGAACTCCGGATCGGGAAGGGGCTCCTCCGTCTTTCGACATTCGATTTTGCCCGGCGCAGCGAGAGTGATCCGGGATCGGTGAATCTGTTCTCCGCGATTCTCCGGGATTTTGAACATACCGTTCCCGTCCCTGAACGGAAAACGATTCTCTGCGGCGCATCCGCGGAGGAGACCGCGCTTCTGGACCGGATGGGGCTTCTCTTTTCAAAAGGCTCGCTCATTCCCACCGACGGGACGGGCATTCTCCTGATCGCGGGGTCCGGCTGCGCCGTGGACTCGCCGGAGTTCCGGAACTTCCTGGCGACCGGAGGAAGAGCGGTCGTTCTGCCGCGGAAGAGCGGGGAAAACAACGGCCTTTTCCAGATTGCCGACGGAGTTGCGGGAAAAACGACGACCCTGCCGGACTGGGATGTGCTCCGCGGAGTCTCCATTTCCGATTTCTTCCTCAAAACCGACTACCGTGGACCGCTTCTTCAGACAGGAAAACCGGTGGAAACCGGAGCGCATGGACTGATCGGGCGCTGCCGCGTCGGGAAAGGCGAGGCCCTCTTCCTGCAGCTGATCCCTGGAATGGTGAATACGGAAAAAATCCGTTATATGAAAGCGCCCATGTGGCGGATCATGCGGCTCCTTTCTCAAGTGCTGGTCAACTCCGGCGGCACGTTTGAAAAAGACCGGAAGTTCCTGCTTGCGGACAAGGCGGCGGAAGTCCCCGATTCCCTGATTTTCAATACCGGATGGAAAGGACACTTTGAAGTCAAAGTTCCGGCCGTGAAAGACCAGAACAGACGCTTTACCGATCCCGGGAACAAAGGCGAGGCTCAGGGATGGCACAAAATCGGATTCAACGACCGTTCCTGGTATCCGCTTGGAGTCGGCGGGAATTTCCAGTCGTTCGGATCGTATTTCGACGGGAATGGAGTTCTCTGGTACCGTCTCCGCTTCAAAGTTCCCGCGGAATGGAAGGGGAAAAAGCTCCGTCTGGATCTCGGGGTCGTCGACGATATGGACACCACCTATCTGAACGGACACAAGATCGGAGAAACGAACGACAAAACGCATCCGAAGTCCCACTGGTGGCTCTTCCGGAAATATCCGGTTCCGCCGGAAATTCTGAACTATGGCGGCGAGAATGTCCTTGCCGTGCGGGTTCTTGACAACTGGTCCTACGGCGGAATCACGGGCATTCCGGTCCTTGCGCCGGAAGACATCACGAACCGGAAACTCCATTTTTATTCGGATGACTACGACCCGAACAAAAGCGGCGACGACGTTTACATCTACTGCAACTGGTAAACAGACATTTCCTGTCAGAGGGGAGAAAAAGGAACGTGAAAAAAGATTCCATCAGAATGAACAACATAACAGCTCAAGGAGAAAGAACAATGAATGGAAAGCAAATGCATTGTCACAGCTTCACCCTTATAGAACTCCTGGTCGTCGTGGCGATCATTGCCATCCTTGCGGGACTGCTGCTGCCTGCGCTGAACTCCGCGCGCAAGAAAGGGCAGAGCATCTCCTGCACCTCCAATCTGAAGCAGGTCATCTCGGCGCACCAGATGTATGCCAACGACTATGACGGACTGATGGTGTTCCGCAGTTCGGACGGCGGCAGCACGAGAAACTGGTGCATCCTTCTGACCGGCGGAAACATCCCCGCGGAAAATTATACAAAGACCACCGCATATCTTTCCTATTCCTCCCTGCTCTGTCCTGCGCGCTACCGCGGCACGGAGCCCTATAACAGTGCGCGGAATATTTACGGCATGCGCTATGTGGGCCATTTCTACGCCATGGGATATGCCTTTGATGCGGTGAAGCCGTTCGGCGACTGCTGGATCTATGACGACCCGAAACAATATGGCTTCTTCCTCACACACAAGATCAAAAATTCTTCCAGCTTGTATATCATGGCGGATACCGCGGCGGCGACAAATACAATTACCACCCCGAACAATCTGTGCGGAATGTGGTGTTTCTATCCGGACGCCCGGGAAGACTACAAAGGACGGATCCGGACTCTTCATTCCGAACGGGCGAATGTCGCATGTGCCGACGGTCATGTGGCTTCTCTCATGGCGGAAACCATGTTTATTTCGCCGTCGAGGATCTCAACGACCGTATCCGAAACCGGCTATGTCCGGAAATGGGCCGTCTGGTGAGAGGTCCTGCCGGGGACGGATGTTTCACGGCTGGAGGTGATCCGTTATGCAGAAAACCATTGTTCTTTCCTTGAGTCTGTTTGCTGTGCTTGCTCTCTCCGCGCTGGAGTTTCCTCCCCGGCAGCCGGAAGACCTGCTTTTCGAAGATTTTTCCGCGCTCGAACCGGGAGATGCCGTCCCGCCCGGCTGGAACATAAAAGGAGATCGTTCCTGTTTCAAGCTCGTAAAGGATGCGGGGAAAACGGTTCTGGAAATCCGGAATCCCGCCGGTCCGCAAAAGGAGTGCTATCTTTACAAAACAATCGCACTGGATCCCCGCTGGGAGACCCTGCGACTTTCCGGGACCGCCTCCGCGCCGGAGATTCAGAACGGGGAAAAACCGTGGCATACGCTCCGGATCATGCCGGTCTTCCGCGACAAGCAGAAAAAGAACATCCCGGTCTACCGCGGCGAAGACTGGTACCGGACACAGCCTTCCATGAGAACATTTTCTCAGATTCTGCAAATACCCACGGGAGCGGCCGATGTCACCCTTCAGATCGGATTTCTCGGAGGTTTCGGAACCGGACGCTTCCGGCAGGTCCGCCTGACCCCCGCCTCCTGGAGCAACATTGATTTCCCCGCCGCGGAAAAGATCCCGCCCGTGCTCCGGAAAAGTTCCGCGACCCGATCCGAACTGCTTTTGAACGGAGTCTGGAAATTTCGTCCTGTCCGGGAAAAAACGGAAACGGGATACGGCTATATCCGAGTTCCCGGCGTATGGGCGGCGACACACAGCTGGCTGATTCCGCCGTTTGACTCCGTCCCGCGGCCGCCGGAAAATGCCGGCTGGACGGTGGATGAACTGAAAAACTGCTACGACGGAATGTATGAAAAAGAGCTGGAGATCCCCGCCGAATGGAAAGACCGGAGAATTTTTCTGACGCTTGACCGTGTCTGCAGTTTTGCGGAGATTCTTGTGGACGGGAAATCCGCGGGGACTGTCGGATGGCCCTGCGGAAAACAGGAATTGACAGATTGGATTTCACCGGGGAAAAAATGCCGTCTGAATCTGCTGGTGCACGCACGGCCCCGCGGAGAGTGGTCGGAGGATTTCGCCCATTACGTCCCGGACCGCCGGAAAGGGGAGATCTACAACCGGGGACTGGCCGGAAGCATCACGCTGCATGCGCAGGAAAAAGGACCGTCCATTGAGTCGCTCTTCATCCGGACAAGCGTGCGGAAAAAGGAGATGGAAGTCGACGTGGAACTTCTGAATCCCGCGTTTTCCGGACCTGCGCAGATCCAGTTTCTGATCCGGGAATGGAAATCGGAAGACATCGTCCGCCGGGAAACGTTTTCCCGAACGCTCCGTCCGGGGAAAGAGCTCTCCATTGAAACGTTCCGCTTTTCATGGAACGATCCGAAGCTGTGGGATTTTCAGCAGCCGAATCTTTACACGCTTGAAGTCATCGTCAGGACCTCCGCCGGGACGGATGCGCTCCGGGAACGGTTCGGCTTCCGGGAATTCCGGATTTCCGGAAAGGATTTTCTGCTGAACGAAACGAAGATCCGTCTCCGTCCGATAATGGAACTGCCGCGCATGGGCGGAACGGAGGAGGTCCTGCGCCACCACATGAACATCAAGATGGCGGCGGGATTCAACATTGTGGAAAACTGCATGAACAACCGGGTGGAGGAATACGGGAGCATCGCATTCCGTTCGGAACAGGCGGACATCTGCGACGAAAGCGGATTTCTCCAGATTCTCTCCACGGTCGACTTTTACCGTCTGGGCTACCGCCAGCCGATTCCCGACGAGATGGCGAAGCAGTGGGAAAAGGAGTTTGTCCGCGACTGGAAACGTTTCCGGAATCATCCGAGCGTTGTCATGCTGGCCGCGGGCTTCAACCGGTTCAGTTCCGAACTGCAGCGTTCGCCGATGGCGGTTGGAAACGGAAAACGTCTGATCCCGGAATCCGGACCGGGAAAAACTCTGATGGATTCCGGGAACCGCATCATGGAACTGATGCGGAAACATGATCCGACCCGCCCGGCCATTTCGCACGACAGCAGTGGAGTCGGAGCAGTCCACACTTCGAATGTGTATTTGAATTTCATTCCTCTGCAGGAGCGGGAGATGTGGCTCAGCGAATATGCCAAGAACGGGGACCGACCCTATATGGCGATCGAGTTCGGCTGTCCGGATGCCTACTCCTTCTCCCGCGGCCGGAGTCACCGGATTTACTCCATGGAACCGCTGGCGACGGAGTGGCTTGCCGTCTACCTCGGCGAACGCGCCTTTGCGGAGGAACCGGACTCCTACCGGAATCTGGTCACGGCGAACTGGCAGGCATACCGGAAATATTCCGCGTGGAATGTCATTCCGAAACTGCGGGAATATCCGATGATGCAGGAATTCATGTCGCTGTTCATCCGGAACACCTGGCGGAGCTGGAGGACCTACGGCATCCCCGGCGGAATGGTCCCCTGGGGACAGGGACAGGGGTTCGACACACCCAAAGGCAACATCGTCAATCTCGGACTCACCCGGATCGGCGGAACAACGCCCGTATGCGGCGCAATGGATGAATTCGAGTTCAATTCCTGGGCGCCGAAGTATGCCAATCCTGCGGGGAAGACCCTTCTTGCCCACAATGGCGCAACACTGGCTTATATCGGAGGGAAAAAAGATTCCTTTGTTTCCAAGGACCACACGTTCCGTTCCGGGGAAACGCTCGAAAAACAGCTTGTCGTCATCAACGACACCCGCGGGGAGGCCTCTTATGATTTCTCATGCAGAATGGTTCTGAACGGAGAGGAAAAAGCGCGGGAGATCCGCAGAATGCGGGGATCCGTCGGAGCGGCGGAGAATGCGTTTGTCCCGATAGCCTTTCCCCTTCCCCGGGTCCGGAAAAAAACGGAAGGCCGGCTCATTCTCAGCGGGACTGTCGCCGGGAGAGAACACCGGGATGAATTTCCCTTTGCCGTCGTTCCCGCAAAATCCGGCGGCCAGACAGAGATCCGCCTGTTTGACCGCGACGGAAAAACCGCGGAGAGGCTGAAAGATCTCGGATACCGGGTCAGGCGAATCGTCGAATTCCCGAAGCAGGCGGAAGGGCTGGTCATTGTCGGGGAACGGTCGATGGACATGCCCGAAATCAACTGGCAGGATGCGGACCGCTTTGTCCGCAACGGCGGACGCCTTCTGCTGCTTGCCGATACGCCGGAGTATTACCGCAGCCGGTTCGGCTTCCGGGTGGCACCGCATATTGCCCGTCGATGTTATCCGGTTCAGAGCGCCGTCTCCACTTCTCCGTTTTTCCGGGAGATTTCCCCGGAGGATCTGCGGGACTGGCGCGGAGACGGGACTCTGGTTCCTGCGGCATCCGGTGTTTCGGAAGAGCGATTCCGCTTTCATGCGCCGCCTTACGGTTTTCACTGGGGGAACAAAGGAAGTGTCTGTTCGGCGCCCTTGGAAAAGCCTCACGCATCCGGCTGGCTTCCGCTGTTTGAGACCGAATTCTCGCTTGCGTATTCTCCGCTGATGGAACTGCGGATCGGGCGCGGGCTTGTCCGGCTCTGCACGTTTGATTTTATTTCCAGAACGGAACACGATCCGGCGGCGGACAATCTGTTTCATTCCCTGATCTCGGATACGCGGGAAAGGCGCCCGGCACCTCTCCGGGAAACGTTTCTGATCGGAGGAACGCCGGAGGAAAAAAATCTGCTGAAAAAAATGGGCGTTCTCTTCCGGGAGCGGAAGGGGATCCCGGAATCGCCGGCCCCCCTGCTGATCCTCGGAAAGACGGCGGATCTCTCCGGGAAAGCCTTCCGGAAATTTCTGGAGTCCGGCGGACACGCGGTCCTGCTTCCCCGGTCCTCGGAAACGCCCGGATTCCAGGTCAGGAAAGGAGTTTTCGGCGTTACAAAACAGCTGCCGTCCAGGATTCCGGTTCTGCGCGGGCTTTCCCTCTCCGATTTTCATTTCAAGGCGGATGTCAAAGGAGAGGTTCTGCTTCCGGATTCTCCGAACTCCGTGACCGTTGCGAACGGGCTGATCGGAATTTACCGGACGGGGAACGGCGGGGAGGCGGTCCGTCTTCAGCTTCTTCCCGGAATGATGCGGCCGGAGACTCTGGATTATATGAAAAACCCGGCATGGCGTGTAATGAGAATTCTTTCAAGGATTCTTGCCAATTCCGGAGCGGCGTTCCGCGGGGACGAATCGTTCCTGACGCGCGATCTCCGCAGGGAGATTCCTTCAAAGCTGGAATTCCCGGGAAGCTGGAAAGCCGAATTTGAGCGTCGCGAAACGCGAGTCCGGAAGATCGAAGACCGACTTGCTGACGGGAAAAATCTCGGAGAGGAGCGATCCTGGCATTTACGGACGTTTGACGACCGATCCTGGAATACCGTTCCTGTCGGCGGATACTATCAGGGAAGCTCGAATTATTTCGGAGACTGCAACGGCGTCCTCTGGTACCGCAGGACCTTCCATGTTCCGAAAGAGTGGAAAAACTGGAAAATTCATCTGGATCTCGGCGTTGTGGACGATATGGATACCACCTATTTCAACGGGGTCCGGATCGGGCGGACAGACAAGAGCGTTCCGCTCTACTGGGTTCACAAACGGCGTTACCCGGTTCCATCGGAAATCATCCGCTTCGGAGCGGAAAACACGATTGCGGTCCGCGTGTTTGACGACTGGGCGCTCGGCGGAATTTTGAATATTCCAAAGCTGGTCCTTGAACGCCCGGACAGCGGAGTGCTGCATCTCTATTCCGACGACTACAATCCCGACCGCGACGGCGATGACGTCTACCTGTATTACAACTGGTAACCCCCTCTTCGGACGCTCGACCGGAAGAGCTCCATCCCCTTTGCCGTCGAAAGCGGTTCCGCGGAAAGAAGACAAAATGGAAGACCGTCCGGAATCGCCATCGGCGGAGTGATGCCGCCGGATCGCCGGACAGACGAAAAAAAACAGAAAAGATCGCCGAAACCATCCGGGGATGCGCCGAACCCTCATGTTTTTCTTTTTTTTCTCTATTCATTTTCCGCGCGGGCGTGCTATCATTCAATTCATCAATAGAGAGGAAAGGAATTTTCCATGCCACAGACGACCCTTCGATATCCGGCGTATCCGCTGGTGGTTCACGATCCGTATTTCTCCATCTGGTCCTGCAGCGATCTTCTGGCGGATTCTTATCCCTGTCACTGGACGGGAGAGAAGCAGACCCTTTCCGGATTGATCCGGATTGACGGGAAAGCATATCGTTTTCTGAGTCCGGTTTCCGGGGTTCCGAGCCTTGAGCAGAAATCGGTCCGGCTGCTGCCGACCCGGACCATCTATGTGTTCGAGGATGGCGGAATCCGCCTGACTCTGACCTTTCTGACACCGGCACTTCCGCATAAGCTCAATGTTCTCTCGCGTCCGGTTTCCTACATCTGTTTTGATACGGAATCCATTGACGGGAAAGCGCATGAGATTGCCGTTTATTTTGATGCGGACGGAGCGATTTCCGTCAATACGCCCTCCGACAACATCACCTGGAGCCGCTGCCGCCATCAAGATCTTGAGCTGATGAGCGTCGGTTCCCAGGATCAGAAGATTCTTGCGAAAGCGGGGGACAATCTGCGGATCGACTGGGGCTACCTTTATCTGGGAATTCCTCACGAATTCCATGCAAAGACCGTTCTGGAGTCCAACTGCATCACGCGGAAGCAATTTCTTGCGCATGGAGACCTTCCCGTTTCCGACAATCTCAATATGCCGGAAGGCGCCCGGACGCACGGACTCTGCATGGCGGCGGTTCTTCCCATGGGAGTCGGAGCGGGGAAAAAGAGATCGAGCTATCTGCTTCTTGCCTATCATGATCGTTTTTCCATTGAATATCTCCATCGGCGGCTCTCCGGCTACTGGACGCTCGAAACCCCCTCCTTTTCGGAACTGCTCTCCCTTTCCGTGCGGGAATATGCGGCGCTGGCGGATGAATGCGCACAATATGATTCCGAACTTCTGAAGGATGCGGAACGGGTCGGCGGGGAAAAATACGCGGATCTCTGCGCCGGAGCGTTCCGTCAGGCAATCGGCGCACACAAGCTGGTGGCGGATCTCGACGGGACACCGCTGTTTTTCTCCAAGGAAAACTTTTCCAACGGCTGCATTGCCACCGTGGATGTCACCTATCCTTCCGCTCCGTTGTTTCTTCTGCTCCAGCCGGAACTGCTGAAGGGGATGCTGATTCCGATTCTGGAATATGCCTCCTCCCGCCGGTGGGGATTTCCGTTTGCCCCGCACGACCTCGGGACCTATCCACTGGCGAACGGCCAGATCTATGGCGGGGGTGAACAGACCGAAGAAAATCAGATGCCGGTGGAAGAGTGCGGAAACATGCTCCTCCTCGCCGCAGCTCTTGTAAAATTCCACCACGATACCGCGTTTATCCGCAAATACCGGGAAAAACTGAACCAGTGGGCGGAATACCTGCTGGAAAAAGGATACGACCCGGAACATCAGCTCTGCTCCGATGATTTTGCCGGACATCTTGCCCACAATACGAATCTCTCCATAAAAGCGATTCTTGCACTGGGGAGCGCGGCATTTCTGGCGGAGCAGATCGGAGATCCGGACCGGGCGGAACACTTTGCGTCGGCGGCGCGCACCTTTGCGGAACGCTGGGTCCGGGATGCGGATGACGGACAATGGTTCCGGCTGGCATTTGACCGGAAAGGAAGCTGGAGCCAGAAATACAATCTTGTCTGGGACCGTCTCCTGGATCTTCATCTTTTTCCCGCCTCCGTGGCGGAGAAGGAACTGGCACACTACAAAACCGTCCAGAACCGTTACGGGCTTCCTCTGGACTGCCGGAAAACCTACACCAAGATCGACTGGATCCTCTGGTGCGCTTCTCTGACAGGCCGAAAAGAGGATTTTCAGGCGCTTCTGGAACCGGTCCACGCATGGATGACGGAATCCGTATCCAGAGTCCCGATGACAGACTGGTATGAAACACTCGAAGACGGCCGCCAGATCGGTTTTCAGGCACGGTCCGTCGTCGGAGGACTCTTTATAAAAATGCTGGACGATCCCTCTCTGATCGAAAAGTGGAGACGTCTTCTGAAAAACTGATTTCCGGCGCTCTCATTCCGTCGTTTTCCCACGGCATTCATCCTCCGCGGCGGCAGCGGCTCCCCGCAACCCCTTCAGGAACGGGGCGGAATGGAAAACTTTCCCGCCAACGCCGCTGCGGAGGGAGAAGAAACAGACGGTATCCGGAGTCTCCCCTCCCCCGCAGAGAAAGAAATTGAAGCGTCACATGCTTTCCAGAGAGAATTTGCGGACCTCAAATTCACATCCCGGCTGTTTCCATGCGAACAGCGAGAGCGTGACAGATTCCGCACCGGGAGGCGCGATGAATTCACATTCGAGGGGCATCCATTTTTCCGAAAGCTGGACCCGGGAGACCAGATCCAGACGCTTCAAGCCTTTTCCACCCGCGATCATCTGAAAGCGGGCGGATCCGCGGACTTCCAGACGGACTCGATACCGGACGCCCCGCACGACCGGGACCGAGGGGGTTGTCACGCCGGAACAGACCGGGGACGTTCCGATCACCTTGACCCAGTCGAATCCATTGCTTGATCCGAACTGCAGGGAATAATCCTTGTTCCATGCTTTCCGGTTCAGATCCTTCTGGGAGAGGATCGTTTTTCCACCCCCGGATACGGTCAGAGTTCCATAGAGGAGGGGATTTTTTTCCCCGCCGATGCCGCTTCCCCATTCCAGATATCCGGTTCTTCCGCTGCCGTCGCAGCAGTTGGCGAGGATGGAAAAGCGCAGAACCGGCGAACGGGAGAATTCCAGCGGAAAGAGTTCCGAAGCCTCAATGCGGATCCGGTAGACGGACGTGTTTCCGGAACGGACCATGGAAGCATCGGCGAACCGGATGCGTTCCCCCTCCATGGTATAGTGATAAGGCAGGTCCCCGCCGATCCCGGCGGCCTTGCTTTTCCAGAGATCGACCGATCCGTCGGGCCGGGCGACCGCGAGAATTTCAATGCGCTCCTCCTTCATTCCGCAATTCCGGGTATCGAACGCGAACTGCAGAGAGTCGAAGTTCCAGCTTTTCAGAGAACTTTCGGGCGCATAATGAAGTGCATCCGGGATTTCCACTGCAAGCTCGATTTCCTTCGGCGAGACGGCAAGGGTGAACCGTCCGGGAGACGGCGTTTTCCCCGTTTTTCCGTCTGTGCGGACAAACTGTTTCAGGGGAAGCCACGGAACGGTGTCGGGATCCTGGATTTTCCCTGTTTTCCCGAAAAGCGCAGAGGTCCGGTAGGTTCCTTTGAAGCGTTCGTCCAGTTTCCGTCCGAAGGAGCGGAGCGACAGCACATCATCGCGATTCTTCCAGCGGGCGACAACCGCCGGATCCGGATTGCGGAGAATGTAATACGTCTCCGGTTCCAGTCGGAGATCCTTTCCCGCGGACATCCGCTTTCCTTCCGCATTCAGAAGCTCCGAGGAGGGGGAGAGCGCCTCCAGCAGCGATTTTGCGATTCTCCCGGGAGTTTTCTTCCCGTTCCAGAGAATCAGCAGAGGTCCGTTGTCGGAGGTCAGATACTGAGCATACTGGCCTTCCGCGGCGAAATGATAGCCGTCGAGCACCCGGATCCGTCCCTGAATCTGACGGACAAAATTATGCCAGGCAACCGCCGGATAGCGGGGCTGAATATACGGCATCCGTCGGAACAGACCGGAGACATGCGTTCCGCGTTTGTATTTCCGGTGAAATGCCAGAGTCTCCTTTTCGATCTTCGGGAGATTCAGGATGCAGAAGAAATCCACCTCTTCGACACCGTTGCGGATCTGGTTGAGAAAATCCAGCAGCATCGTCCGGGCAAGGAGACGCTCGGAAGGATAGCTGCTGCTGTTCGGGTTCAGAAGCATGGCATGCCATTCCGACGACACCACCGGCTTTTCCGGAACACGGTATTTTCTTTCGAGCTGATGGAAGGGCCGGGGATCCATCCAGCTCCCGTGCAGAGGCAGGACATCGAAATACTTCCCTCCGCCCAGTTCGAGGAGTTTCCGGTAGAATGCAAGATACCGCATCCCGATTCCGCCGAGCCACACGACCGCATCGTGTTTTTCCTGCTTGACCGTTTCGTATCCGCTTTTCAAAAGTTTTACAAAGTTTTCCGGCGTATCCGCCCAGAAGCAGCTGAACCCGGGAAGATGCGGTTCATTCCAGAGCTCGTAGCGGCGGATGGATGGATAACGTCGCACAACGAGACGCAGGAAATTCTCCCAGTCCTTCCGATCGGTCGGCATGACCGTGCTGAACTCCCGGATGCAGACATTGACCCATGTTGCCTCCGGCCGTGTACTGGCCCAGCGCGGAATACCCATGATGTTGAACGTGATCTGCTCTCCGGAAAACCCGTTTTTCTCTGCGAGGCGCATGAATTCATCAATCGCTTCCCAGCGGAATTCCCCTTTCCGCGGTTCGATCTGCTCCCAGGAGATGGCGTGAATCCGGATGGAGTGGAATCCGACCAGACGCATCAGCGGCAGAGCCTCCCGGAAAGCGCCGAAATGCGGCGATGCACCGAAGTGCGGCGAAATCCGCTTCGGTTCGGGGGTGTTCCCCGGCACCACGGCAAACGCATGCCGCCCGACGGGGAACTCCTGTTCGGCAAGCGTGATGATTTTTTTCCGGTCGATTTCGTCCCATTTCCGCAGCGTCAGACGATAGCTTTCCGTCACGGTCTTTCCGTTCCGCAGGAATTCCGCTTCGAAGAATCCCGGATGCGGCGCCTTCCAGCGCCACCCGTCGTGCTGAAACGTCTCCGTGCGAATCGTCTCTTCGGCGACTTTTTTCCCGGCGGAGTCATAGACCCGAACCGTCATGGACTCCTCTTTCGGCAGAGGTGTTTCCGTTTTGAAGACAACCGGTTCATCCAGGACAAACCAGTTTCCGAATTTCGGACTGCGGATTTTCAGTTCCGCCGCATTCAGCAGAACCGCACAGGACAACAGCAGGAATATCTGTTTCATAAGGGACCTCCATTCCGATTCCTTGTTCAGAGCGCACCGGCGGACACATGATAGGTTCCGCCCCAGAAGTAGCCGACATAGGTGCTCAGGAGAACTCTGGATCCATCCAGGCTTGCCGCATGACCGTCCACGAAACCGGTATTGAGCGTACTTCCCTCGCCGTGACGGATTCTCTGTCCGATATAGGATTCCAGTCCGCTGCCTTTGGCTTTTGCGCAGAACACCGCGTTGACCGTCTTGGCGATGGAGCTTTTGCTGACCTTGTATGCTTCGTCCGAATCACAGAGCAGCATGGTTTTCCCGGGCTGCTTGAAAAAGCCCGTCCGTTTGTAGTCCATGCCGGACTCCGTGTTGTTCGAAGCGGGATTCTTCATGTGAAAATTCAAGTTGAATCCATACCCGAGCACCATATAAACAGAAGAGGAGGACGGCCGATAGTTCGGACAGTTGAAAACGGTTTTCATTTTGGCCCGCTTCTGAATCTCGTCGTTGGTCAGAGGCGTTTCCCCGGGACGGTAGTAATGCCAGAGACGGGGAAACCAGGAGCCGGTCAGCTGATTGTCGTCATTGTTCCCCTGCGCAATCACAATATAGTCATCGTTGTCCGAAGAATACATTCCGGAGAACAGGCCCAGCTGCTTGATGTTGCTGACACACTGAATGTTGCGCGCCTTCTCCCGGGCCATGTTCAGCGAGGGAAGAAGAAGCCCCGCAAGAATCGCGAGAATTGCGATCGTGACCAGAAGTTCAATCAGTGAAAAGCGCCTGCGTTCAAAAAACATGTTCTGCTGCATACGATCTCCTTTTTACCAGTAGATGGATAGATTGCCCGAGATTCGACGGGTTGTTTCGAGATATGTCCAGCCGTCAGCGACACATGTCTGCCACGGGACCCGGGGTCCCGCCACGGAAAACTTTGCGGGAGTCTCCGCAATTTCCACTTTTTCCCGGCACTCCTCCGGGGGGAAAATCCGCAGCACGGCATTTTTCAATCCGCACAAATTCAGAACCCGGGAACGATCCGTCAGCGGAGAGCTGGATTCATGAACCCGGATCAGAGAATCCTCTCCATCCAGAAATATACGGCACTCCCGGTTCCACGAAAGCGGGAAACGGCAGACGGCGGCATTCTCCTTCAAAAGGAAATCCGTTCCGCACAGTGCCGGAGCGCCGAACGGAGTCCGGATCCGGTGATCCACGGTCTGCGTCAGATTCCGTCCGGAAAAGTAGAAGCCATTGTCATGAAGGGAGAGGGTCTGGTGCGGGAAAAACTCTTCCGCGGAACGGCGCGGATAGTCGAACAGCCAGCCGAACCGGGAAAGCAGAGTGCGCATCAGGACCGCCGGCTCAAACAGCTCCTCCCGGGGCAGTTTGCCGAGATACTCGTCCTGGAAAGAGAACGCATGACAGCGCGATGTCGAACACCGGACCCAGATCAGATGTCCACCGGATTCGAAGAGCCGTTCCGCCGCCAGCGTGCGGCGGGCTTTGTTCCGGGAAACGCCCGCCAGAAAAGATGTTCCTCCCCGTTCCCGGATTCCTCCGGCGGAATAGACCGGAACATGAACGATTGTCCGCTCCGGGGCAAAGGTCTGCGGCACGGCGGGGCCTTCCAGCTTCAGAACACCTTCCAGCGGAGCGCCGAGCGAGATTCCCAGCAGACTGCGGAAGGTCTCCGAGTGATCCAGAGGTCCGTAGAGCAGGACCTTTCCGCCCTCCCGGAGAAATTCAAGAATTTTCCGTTCCCATGCGCTTCCCTGTTCCGGAACAGGGGAAAAGACGATCCGTCCGGCGGGCAGGCGGTCGCAGTCATCCGTGCTCATTACGGTGTTGAGGGGAAGGCCGTTGTTGACGGCGTCGCGCAGGAAGTGATCGCCGGCGAAAACCTCTCCGATGCGTCCGGATTCCGGAAGAATCCAGCGATGGTACTCCGCAAACGGATAGAGCCACAGGAACGGCCCCGGCGCATCGGGCGCGGTCCGCAGGGCCTGATGGAGATGGGGAAGGATCTGTTCGGCGGCCTCTTCCGGGAAATCTCCGTGGCAGTCGTCCGCGGAGAGCAGATTGAGACGGTCCGGAACAACGACCTTCCCCTTTTTACGCAGACGCGATACGGAACACGGCATATAAATATCAAACGGCTCCTTCTCATCGTTTGCGATCCACGGTTTTGTCTGGAACCAGGGATCGTGAAGATAGAAGCGGAATGTGAAATCGTCCTGCGGGAAACCGCTGATGTGCGACATCCACCCGATCAGTTCCGATCCGAAGTCATAGTTCAGCGACACCCACGGGGAGTTGACCGGAGGAGCTGAAATGTATCCGGACTCATAAATTTCCTTCAGCGGCACGCCGTCGCATGCCAGATCCCTCCCGGTTGAGAGGTTGGTTCCCCGGACGAAGACCGGAACCGCACACTCTTTCCGGAACTCTTTCCAGAACAGTTCAATCATCTGGGAGCGGATGGCATTCAGGCGGTCCGGATGGAAACGGCTCCCGTCGAACACGGCGCCGTTGTAATTCCACGGGAAATTTCCGAATCCGAATCCATTGGAAAGCCAGAAGAAATCCATCCCCATATCCCGCAGGAAACAGGCGCACTGCCGTCCGAGGAACAATCCGAACGGAGTTCCCTCCGGGATTCCGTCCGGGAATCCGGCATAGGAAGCGCGGTCCGCATGAAGACGGGCGTAGCAGGAAACGACCTCTTTTCGTTTTCCCGCATAAGCTCCGCGGCAGAGTTCCGGATGAGTTTTGTACTTGAACTCGGAAACGGCAAACTCCGGACCGGGATCAAACGCCGTGCCGACCAGAATGTTCCCGCCGGTCATCCGTTTTCCGGTCTGTTTCAGTTCCCGGACAAGGGAGGCCAGAAACGCATAGTCGGTTTTTTCCGTATCGGCTTCGAAGGGATGGCCGAGCATGGCGTCGCGGCGCAGCGGATCTCTGCGGTCGATATCGCCGGGGAGCGGACGATTCATGATCCCGATATAGCGGCCCCAGTCGAAACTCTTTTTCCGGTCGCCGGAATATTCAAGGATCTCCGATCCGTCGCTGCTCCAGAGCAGAACGGAAAGCTGTCCGGCGTTCCGCGCCGCGGGCAGCCACGGGAGGTACAGTTTTTCGCAGACCTCCCGCATGGACGGCGCTCCCCGTCGCAGAAACGGCTTCAGGGAAACTTCAAGGACCAGTTCTTTCAGCAGCATACAGGAAAACCTCTCTTTCTGAATGCTTTAAATTATAGAAGATATTCCGCTAAAAAACTTGGATTCTATTGAAGTCCGTCTCTTTTCCCGGAAAAATCGGAATGGAGTCCACTTTTTTCGGAGAGCCGGTAGAGGCGCGGAGTTGTTCCGGTCACGGAACGGAAGAGTTTGTGGAAATAGCTCATGTCGCTGAATCCGGAACGGTAGCAGATTTCGGAGATGGAGCTGCTGGAATTTTTCAAAGCTCTGCAGGCCTCCTCCAGCCGTTTTTTCCGGAGATCGTCGGAAATGGTTGTTCCGGTCACGGCCTTGTAGATGGCGCAGAGATGTCCCTGGGAAATGCCGATCCGGCGGGCGAACATGGCATAGTCCGGCGTTTCCGCATAGTGTTCTTCGATCCAGCTGCGGATGAATCGGACCGCGGCAAGACGTTTCTCCTTCCGGAAGGAGGTGGTATAGAGCCGGGAGATGTGAATCAGCAGTTCGACCACAAGAGCGCGGATCATTTCCCGGTAGTTCGGGCGTTCCGCTTCGTATTCATACAGAAGACGCCGGAGGATGGAAACCGCCGTCCGGTCGGAATCCAGCAGATACAGAGCGTCGGCCGAGAGCGGATTTCCCGCGTAGGCGGAGGAGAAGATCGAGAAGAATCCGTATTCGCTGCGCAGCTGTTTCAAGGTTTCTCCGAGCAGCCCGAGCTTGAAGCAGAGGTTGCAGAGACTCAAGTGATCTGTCTCAATGAACAGCGAAGTCCGGTCCTCCGGGTGGACAATGCAGATGTTGCCCGGATGGAGCGGCCGGACGCGATTGTTGATCAGGTGTTTTCCCGATCCTTCCATCACATAGAAGATTTTCCAGAAGGAACGGATGTGCTTCTGTGGATCGTGGTTGTAGACGGACGGCAGATGGTTGTGAATTCCGATATAAAACGGAAATGTCGGATCGTAGAACGATTCCCGCATCGTAATCAGTTCCGTTTTTTTCTTTTCTGTTTCCACGGTCTGGTTCCTTTCCGCCTTCCGGCGCCGCTGTCTGGAGGGAACAATACATCTGCAACGCCGTTTCGTCAAATCCGGCTCCGTTCACAGACAGAAATTCCGGTCCGGGGAAAGTTGACGGAAATTTCGCTTCCGCCTCTTGACATTTCCTCTGAAATGAAGTATAATTAACTGAAAAAGTGAAAATATTTACAGTTTCAGGCAGAAAAATTTATGAGCAGCAAGCCAACCATTCGTGATATTGCAGCGGTCTGCGGCGTAACGATCGCCACGGTTTCCCGCGTGATCAACAACAAGCCCGGAGTCCGGAAAGAGATCCGGAGACATGTTCAGAGATATATTGAACAGATCGGCTGGAACTGTTCCAGTCTGAAGACCCGTCTTCTGAAAGCGTCCTCCGCAAAAACGGTATTCATTCTCTGCGGACTCAACATTCTGAACGGCGGCGGACGGTATTCCATGGGGGAGACGCTCCAGCTTCTGATCGACCGTCTGGAAGGAGAAGGGATTCTTCCGTTTGTTGTTTTCGGCAGAACGCTGCAAATGCTGGAGGAATGCCGGCGCCTCAAGCCGCATGCGGTGATTCTATTCACCAAAAATCCGTGGATGGAAGACCCCGTCCGCCGGCTTGTGAAAGCGGGAGTTCGGGTGTGTGCTGCCTATGGGAATGAATTTGCGGGAAGCTGTCCGCAGGTCCGTTCAGGCCATGAGGCGGCGGTACGGAAAGCGCTTCGCGATTTTCATGCAGCGGGATGCCGGAACATCGGACTGTTTGCCGGAAACGGAATGTTTTCCAGACCGGAAAAACCGGAGGAGATTATTCAGTACTGGGTCCGGAACATCGCGTTGGAGCTGGAAAAACATTCGCCGGAATTTTCCCTCCGGGGAAATGTTGTCAGCGATGAATTCGGGACCGTGAATGATTTGCGCAAAGCATTGCGGAACAACGAATTCGACGCATGGCTCTGCTGCGAACATTCGATGCTCCAGCGTTTCTGCGAGGAAGCGGAAAAGGCGGGGATCCGGATTCCGGAAGACCTTCCGGTAACCGCATTCTGTTCGGAGGAAAACGGATTCGATGCGCCGCTGAAGGTCAATCATTTTGTTTCTCAGACAGGACTCATTGCGGAGCAGCTGTTCCGCTGGATTATGGCGGAGTCCTTCCCTGATCCGGAAGAGATTGTCGTGCCGTATCTCTATCAGAAAGGAAACAAGCCGGCGGATTCAATGAAACGCTTCCCGAAAGGGAGGCAGATCCCGTCGGCCGGCGGCAGAAAGGCGAAGAAGGCATGATCTTCACGGAAATCAGGCATCAGGCGGAAAAAGGGGAGTGCTATCTGGGATCTCCGGCAATTCTCCGTCTGCGGGATGGAGCTCTTCTGGTCTCGCATGATTATTTCGGAAAGGGAGCGCCATGCGGTCCGGACGGGAAGCCCTGTCTGACCAGCCTCTACCGCTCGGAAGACAACGGCGCGACCTGGGAAAACATCGGTCATCTCATGAACATGAGTTCGGGAACTTTTTTTGAATATGAGGATTCGGTCTACATGCTTGGACTCTCCCGGGTGGACGGGGACATCATCATCCGGCGGAGCGACAATGGCGGCTTTTCCTGGACGAATCCTTCCGATGGAGAAACCGGTCTGCTTTTCCCGGCAGGAAAAGGAGGTTCCCTCCCCAGATATCATGGCGGAAACTTTCCGTTCATTCACAACGGCAGAGTTTACCGGGCGGTGGAGAACAGGACCAGCGATCTCCGCGGATTCCGTGATTTTCGCTCTCTGGTGATTTCCGCACCGCTGGATTCTGATCTTCTGGCCTCTTCCTCATGGACCATGAGCAATTCTCTTTTGCTGGATGCGAAGAGCTGGCTTCCGGATTTCGATCAGTTTGAGGAGTCCAGTTACGGTCTGACCGGCTGGGGATGGCTGGAAGGACAGGTGATCTCCTCTCCGGACGGCAGACTGTTCAATCTTCTGCGGGTTTCCTCGCCCCTGCGCAAATGGACCGGGCATGAGGATTCTGTTCACGACCCGGTTTTCAATCAGGAGCGTGCGGACGCCTGCGAAAATTCGGATCATGCCGCGATGGTTGAAATTCTTGATGAAGGGAAGAAGGTGGTTTTCCGTCCGCCCGAGGCACTGATCACGCTGCCCGGAGGGGGGATCGGGCGTTTCCGTATTCAGCGGGATCCCGGAACCGGACTGTATCTTTCGCTGGTGAACCGTACACCGGATCCGGAGCGGAAGTTCCGGTATTGGCGAAATATTCTCTCTCTTGCGTATTCCCGGGATCTGATCCACTGGAGGATCGCCGGTAAAGTTCTGGAGGACGATTCCGGGTTGAGCATGGCGGATTCAAGGAATTTGACCGGGTTTCAATATCCGGACTGGCTGTTTGACGGAAAAGATCTTCTCATCCTCAGCCGGACCGCTTACCGGGGCGCCCACACGGCACATGATTCCAACCGCCTGACATTTCATGTATTGAAAAACTATCAGAAAATGATTGAGGATCACAGCAGGTCTTCATTCGCGTCAGCTCGCAGAACAGACGAAAAAACGGATTCATAATAATGGAGGGAAGCACCATGAGGATCACATTCAGAAGACGGGAGACAGGGAAAAGCTCCGCGTCCGGGAGCTGCGGAAATCCGCCGTGTACAGATTTTACTCTTATAGAACTTCTTGTCGTGATTGCAATCATTGCGATTCTTGCTGCACTTCTACTTCCTGCGCTGAACCATGCCCGGGCAAAAGGACGGGATATTTCCTGCATCTCAAATCTGAAACAGATCGGGACCGGAATCCGGCTGTATCTTGACAGCAGCAACGAGTTCATGCCGAAGGGGAACGGGAACTTCAACGGCAGCAACGAGGGGAAATGGGACGACAGTATTTTTCATACGATGTTCCAGAACCGGAAAATGAAGGATGGAATGGTGTTTCCGGACACCGCCTGGAATATTGCCATGCGACCTCTGGCGCCGTTTGACTGTCCTTCTTCCGATGCCGCCGCCCCGAAACTCACGCGAAATGATTATGGAATGAATTCCCAGATGAACAATGTCGCGACGAAAGGAATCCGCCGGCCATCGCTCCGGGGGATTGTGATGGACATGGTCAAGCACGGATCCAATTTCCCGACACCGGTCCTGACCGGTACAACGGCCGCCGACTGGGACGGCCTCTTTGCAACTGAATTCGAGGTGAAGCGCCATCTTTCGTCCAGAGGGATCAATGTGCTGTTTTTCGATGGTCATGCAGAAGCGAAACGGCATTCTGCAATCCCCCGGACCCTCGGCGCCACAACACCGGAACAGTATTTCTGGGGCGGCGGAAGCAACGGGAAAGAGGGAGGACTCTGATATGAAACTGTGGATTGCAGTTCCTCTGCTGGCGGTTTGCATTTGCGCCGGAGCGCTTCCGATACCCCAGATGGACAAAAGCGGTGTGATCCGGACGGGCCAAACGAGGCTCGTCCTTATCCATTACGGAGAAAACTGGAAGAATCTCTCTTCGCAGGGGAAGGCTCTCCGGGACGGCAGCGTGGAAAAACGTGAAGACGGGTCCATGCGGATGAGCGGAACGTTTCCGGTTTTTCAGGGGAGATTTCATCTGGAGGAAATCATGCGTCCGGAGCGGGAAGGTGTCTGGCGGATCGGTTACCGTTTGAAGTCCGCGGATCCCGTGCCGACGCGTCAGCTGGCGCTGCAGATTTCCCTGGATCCCCGTCTGGCGCTGGCACGTCCGGTGAAACTGGACGGACGGCCCTTCGGGTTCGGAAATAAACGGAATGAAAAACGGTGGAATCTCTCTTTTTCCAAAGCCGGAACTCTTGAGATTCCGCTTGCGGACGGCTCCCTGATCCTGGAGGGAAAATTTTCCGGAAACATGGTGGACGGACGCATGTACCAGTCACCGAAATGGGAGATCCGGCTCGCTTTCACACCGGAAAAAGGGGAAATCCGGGAGGCAGCGCTGGAATTCCGCCTGCGGTGTCAGCCGCTGAAAAGCGTCCCGCTGGATTTGCGGCCGGGAATGAACATGGGCTTCTCCGATGAAGTCGCCGGGGACGGGAAAGGCGGATGGAGCGATCAGGGTCCGGAGAACGATATGCGATCCCTGAAGCCGGGCGTTCTGAATTTCAACGGGCTGAACTTTGACGTGGTCGATCCGGAGAAAAACGGCGGCCGCTCCTGCATTGCGATGAAAAGCAGGCGGATGCCGGGGATGCCGCAGTCCGTCTCGATCGAGTTTGAAAAACCGTCGCGGGGGAAATATCTGTATGTACTTCATGCGCTCTCGTTTCCCGGGAAAACAGGGACCGAGGTCGGAGAGATTGCCTGCAAGCTCGACAGTACGGAAGCGGTGGAAAAGCAGACGTTGATTTTCCCGGTTGTCAGCGGAGTCCACGTCGGAGATTTCTGGATGCCGCGCGACCGTGAAAAGGGATTCGTTGCGTGGCGCGGGAACAACGTCAGCGCGCCGGTCGGACTTTACGCGACCTGCTATGAACTGACGGGCGAACCGGTGCGACGGATCACCTTCACGTCACGCGCCAACGCGAACTGGCTGATCGTCGGAGCGACTCTTTCCGACTGGAAGACCGGATCGGCGGCGCCGAAGCCGGTCACGATCCGGGCGGGGAAAGAGTGGCTTCCGATCCGCAATCCGGGGTATGTCCGTCCGGGCAGCGCCATCGACTTTTCCCGTTTTCTTGACGCGCCTGCGGGGAAATACGGTCATCTTGTGAGCCGGGGGAACCACTTTGAATTCGAGAAACGTCCCGGAGTCCCGTTCCGCTTCTACGGCTCGAACATCGTCTACTGGATCCATTATCAGCCGAAAGATGTTGTGGACCGGATGGCGGACCACTACGCGGCGACCGGCTACAACATTCTGCGCCTGCATCTGTTTGACATTCCCCAGTCCGTTCTCACGGAGAACGGCGAGGTGAAAATCCGTCCCGATTTCATGGAGAAGCTGGATTACCTTGTTGCGGCGTTCAAGAAACGCGGAGTCTATGTGACGCTGGATCTGTTCGGCACACGGAAGATCCGGAAAGGGGAACTTGCGGATTTCCCGGATCAGGAGTTCACCCACCGGGAATTCAAGGGTCTGATGTTCGTCAGTGAAAGCGCATTGAAAAATTATGAATCGTATGTGGCCGGACTGATGAATCATGTGAATCCCTACACGGGTTTTGCATGGAAGGACGATCCGGTGATTGCAACGGTCTCCCTGGTGAATGAAGGAACGATTTTCAACAGTGCGTTCCGGGGAAAACTTCTCCCGCTGTGGCAGAAGAAATTTGAATCATGGCAGAAAGCGCGCGGTCTGGATCCGCGGGACCGGGCGAATGCAAAATACCGCCGCGAGTTCCTGATGGAGGTGTACCTGAAAACCTACGACCGTCTGGAACGGTTCTGCAAAAAAACGCTCGGGATAAAAGCACCGCTGACGGATCAGAATTTCTGGACAAGCATTCCGCTTGCCGTTCTGCGGGAGAAATTCGACTATGTGGACAACCATTTTTACTGGGCGCATCCGGTGTTTCCGAACGGCGGATTCAACTCTCTGCCGTCCGTGGTGATGAATGAGAGCGCCGTGGGGCGTTATGCCGGAGGGGTGTCCTCCGTATTCATCTCCCGGGTCCTCGGCAAACCGTTCACGATCACGGAATGGGATTACGCAAATCCGAACTGCTACAATGTCGAAGGAGCGTTTCTGACGGGGGCGTATGCGGCGCTTCAGGACTGGAGCGGACTCTGCCGGTTCAACTATGCTCAGGATGTCCGGCAAATCCGGAATGCGGAAATGCCGCTGGCATGGTTTTTCCCGAGTGTGAACGATCCGCTGCGTCTGCTTTCGGAACGGGCGGGATTTCTGTTCTTTGTCCGGCGGGATGTTCAGGCGTCGAAGATTGTCTATCCGTTTGTCATTCCTGCGGGCGACGGGAAGGATTCGCGGAATCCGGAAGATTTTCCGGCACTGCCCGCCCGGCTCGGATTGATCGGGCAAGTCGGGACCATGACGATTCCCGCCGACGGGAAGGCATCCTATCCCCCCGGGACACGCACAGTGCTGGGTGTGAGAAAAACACTGCACGCCCCGTATCCGTATCTCTCGTGCGGGGTCCCGCAGGAGGATCTGAAACGGATGAACACCTCCGTATGGATTCCCTCCGGGTGTTACGATCCGGAAAAAGACGTGTTCGTCAGCTCTACCGGAGAGCTTCGTCTGGAACGGCAGGAAAACAGGTTTCTTGTTTCAACGCCGTTCAGTGAAGGGTTTCTTCTGAAGGAGAATCAGGAATTGCGCGGAGCGTTTGCCGCCGTATCAAACCGTCTCTGTTTCGGAGCGTTTCTGGTTGCGTCAATCGACGCCGGCCCGCTGACGGAGAGCCGGCGGATTCTGATTCTGCATCTGACCGATACGAAAAACAGCGGGATGCGTTTTTCCGATCCCGACATGAACACCTGCGAAGATTACGGAAAACTGCCTCTTCTGGTGCGGCGCGGCGAGGCCGATCTGACCTTGAAACGGCAATTCTCCGGATTCCGGTGCTATGCTCTGAATCTGGACGGATCGCGATTCGCGGAAATTCCCCTGTCCATACAAAACGGATTCACCCGCCTCTCTCTGCGGACCGCGTATCAGGGGAATGTCATCACCGCCTATGAACTGGTTCAAACGGGGAAAGGAGACGAACAATGAAACGGTTTCTGAATCTTTTTTTTCTGATCGGCATCTGCGGTCTTTGCCGTGCGCAGCTTCCGCCGGAGCTGTCCGCTCCGGAGCACTGGCAGCTGGACCGCGGAGTGGTTCATCGGAAGACGGACGGCAAAGACCGGATCGTTCTGGACGTGAAGGAAACGGAAAAGGCGGGACGTCACTATGCGGAGATTCCGATCAATCTTTCCGCCCATGCGGGGAAATACACAACCTTTTCCATCCGCATGCGCAGCCGGGGATGGAAAAAGGACAAAAAGGAGCCCGCCCGGCGGGGAATCCGGTTCATGGTCAGCTACAGACATCCGGAGACCGGCAAAACGGTCTGGCACCACTCATGGGACTCCTGGGACACAGTCGATTGGGAAAAATACTCCGGTCAGAAACCGGAGGAATGGAAGGAGATCAGTTTCTTCTCCCGTCTGGATCCGGGAATCTCCGATGCGCGGCTTTTTCTCGGAACGGAGAACAATTCCGGAACTGCGGAATTTGATCTTGCGTCGTTTCATGTCCGTCAGGTCTTCCGCGCGGATGCTTCGGATCACATCTGCGCATATTCGGAACGTGTCCGGAACACTCCGGTTCTGCGCGGCGTGAACGGCTCCCCCCATCCGATGAAGGAAGAGGACATCAAAACTCTTCACGCATGGAACGTGAACGCGCTCCGCTACTGGATTTCAGCCTATGCGTGGGAATTCAGCGGAAAGGATCTCCGGGAGCTGGAGAACCGGATTGAAAAGCGTCTGGAGAATCTGGATCGGATTGCGCCGCTCGCGGAAAAATACGGGATCCGGCTGATTCTCTGTTACGGTCTTCCTCCCGGCGGACGGCGCTCCGATGCGACACTGGAAATGCAGCATCGTCCGGAACTGGCGGAGTTCTATGTGAAAATGTGGGAGAAGATTGCCCGGCACTGCAGGGGGAACTCCGCGATCTGGGCATACGATCTGATCAACGAACCGCAGCAGACGACGGAACTTCCGATCAGCTATCTGGATCTTCAGAAACGGGCGGCGGAAGCGATCCGGCGGATTGATCCGGAGATCCCTCTGATTGTGGAATCCAATCTTCTCGCCTCTCCGGAGATGTTCCGTTTTCTGGAACCGCTGAAGATGAAGAATGTGATCTATCAGGCGCACATGTATGTGCCGGCGGAGTTCACCCATTCCACGCTGGCCCCCTATCCGGGGAACATCCGGGGGAAGCAATGGGACAAACAGGCGCTGCGGGAGGTCCTGCAGCCGGTCCTGGATTTCCAGAAGCGCCACAAAGCCCGGATCTACATCGGAGAATTCTCCGCCCGGGCGCGAGGGATTGGAACGGAACACTACCTGCGCGACTGCATCGACCTGTTCGAAGAGTACGGCTGGGACTGGACCTATCACTCCTTCCGCGAGGCGCCGACCTGGGATGTGGAAAAGGAGTGGAACGGGAAGACTCACGTCCCCTCCGCGGACAATCCCCGGAAACGGGTCCTTCTGGACGCCCTGAAGCGGAACTGAGGAGGGAAACAGAAGCCCTTCGGCATCCGCCCTCCCCTCGCGCGGACCTCATTCGGAGAGGAACTGCCGGAAACGCTCCAGTGTAGCGGGACTGGTCAGCTCGTCGATGGAGAGGAATTTCATCCAGTCCAGAAACGCCCGGCTGAAACTGGCGGGAGCGGGAAAGACCTCCGGCGCGCGGAAACGTTCGTCGCGGAAATAGACGGGAGACGCGGCGGAACGGATCCGGTTCGCCCGGCCCTTCTCCCGGAGTTCCGCCAGATACCAGCAGAGTTCCCGTTCCTCGATTTCAAACTCGAAGATCTGTTTTCCGCTGTCGGGAACCCGTCCGGAGAAGGTGCGGACCGGCTGTCCGTTCCGGATCAGTTTCAGATCCATCTCTTTTCCGGGACGCTCATAGACCGTCAGCCGGCCGCGGCGGAGCGATCCGTCCGGGCGGAGGATGTCGCCGCTGGTGTGTCCGTCGATTTCGAGCAGAACGACCGCGCCGTCCCAGCTGACCACCGTGCGGCGTTCGCGGAACCCCTGCAGCAGAGCCGGTTCCGTCAGAGACTCCATCCGGACGAAGGTTGCCCCGCGTCCGTCGCCGGGCGTCCGTCCGACATCAAAGGCGGAGTCGCTAGTTGCACAGCATCCGATCCGGTAACCGAGATTCAGGAGCATGTGCCAGAACTCCGATGCGCCCGGGGTATTGTCGTTGTAAAACAGATCCAGGCACGGTGTCATTTCGGGAGCGCAGAGCAGCCAGAGGAACACCTCTTTTCCGGTCATCCAGGAGTAGGGACGCCCGTTCTCCTCGCGGATGATGTCGTTGTAGAGCGGGTGGACCGGAATGGCGACCCCGCCGCGCGCGGCGATGAACTGACGCGCCAGTTCAAAATTGGTCACGCCGTCTGTATCGGTCAGCAGGGAGATCGGCTCCACGCCGAGGTTGCCGACATGGCCGCGCCAGTTTTTCGGAAATTCGGAATTGAGACGCAGCAGGAAATGATCGTCGGAAAGCCGTTCCGCGAGACGCTTGTAATCGGTGACGTCCCCGTCATTGGCGAAGCGGGACGAACACCAGAGCCAGTCGTAATGCTCCGCCCGGGCCGCGAAAGCGAAGAGCGGCAGATTTCCGCGGTAGATGTTCTCTCCGTGAATCAGATGCGCATGGAAATCCCCTTTGAACCATCCCATTTCCCGCAGTTCGGGATGGTACGGTTCAATTTTGACTTCCGGTGTTCCCGCGGCGGAGAAGGCATAGGGACCGCGTGTCCAGAAACGGGTGGATTTCTCATGCCACATGGGTTTGTCGACCACCGCCCCGCCGAACGGAGTTCCGGCAAGATCGAACCAGCGGACCGGTGTTCCGGAATCGGTGATTCTGAGCGTGGCAAAGCCGCCGCACTCCCCCCGCACGAGATGGCGTTCCGGAGCATCCCGCATTGTGATCGCGACATCGGAAACCGGTGCACGGAGATTTGGAACAACCGTATCCGCTTTCCCTTCGGCAACCGCCTTCAGCGAATAGATCCCCGGCGCGGCAACCGTCAGGGAGAATCTTCCGTCCGGCGCGGTCTCCGTCTGCTCTCCGGTATCCGCCATCACGATGCTTCCGGGAGGCGCAAATCCGCGGATGCGGGCGGAGCCGCTTTCGAACGGGAAGGTGAAATTTGTTTCTTCGCCGATTCCCTCCAGTTCGATCCGGTCCCTCCAGATCCGGACAACCGATGCGGTCGGCACCGAGGAATTGCAGACGGCGCGAACGGTTTTGTGCAGAACGCCGTTCCGCAGCGCAATTCCGCCGGGATGATAGTGTCCGGAAAACCAGCCGCGGACATGATCGTATGCGTCGAGGAGTTCGAGCAGCTCCTGATGGTCCCACATGCGGGCGTTTTCGCCGCTTGCGTCGAGCCAGAGGGGAACATGGCAGAGGATCACGGCAAGTTCTCCGGCGGAGCGGCTCTCGTCAAGTTTCTGTTTCAGGTATTCTCTGGAATTCTGCGACAGCATTCCGTCCCACTCCCGCAGTTCGAGCCACGGATGCGCGGCCCGGAACTCGGCGGCGAGTCTGCGCCGTTCCGATCCGGGCGGCGAAAATCGGCTTACATCTAGTCCGTTCAGGACAATGAACCGCACCGTTCCGACGGAAAAATCATAAAACATGCTGTTGAGACCGAACAGGTTCAGCAGCTCGCCTTCGGAATACTGCACATAGTCGTGGTTGCCGACGACATGGCGGACCGGAACAGCCGCCTGTCTGAGATTGTCCAGCATCAGCGGAATCTCCTCCCGGGAGAATCCGTCGCCGAGATCGCCGAGACTGACGATGAAATCAAGATCTTTGATTCCGTTCAGCGCCAGCACGGTCTCCCGATGCAGACGATGTCCGTACCGGTAGTTGCGTTCTCCGCTCGGTTCGCGGTCCGCGTACTGCGGATCGCCGATCAAAGCAAATGTGACAAGCGGTGTTTCTGTTCCATCCATATCAGTACTCAAGCTCCAGATTCCGGATCAGCAGCCCGGCGGAAGGACTCCCGATCAACTGTAAATAGAGATCCTGTGCATCATTCAGCGCCGTCCGGTCCGCGTCTCCTTCCGCCAGAGGGACTCGAACCGTCTGCCACTCCGGCCCCGGCCGGGCATTCCGGAGGATCGAATAGCGCTCTCCGCCGAAGCGGATCTGAACGCCGCGGGATTCCTGTCCCGCGTTTCCCCAGAGATCCTTCCCCAGTTTCCATTCGAATTTCAGAACCGGTTTTCCGGCCTTCCGGAATCCGGGCAGATCGCCGAGTTTCTGTTTCCCGATGACACGGATTCCGCACCATCCGTTCGTGTTCTGGGAGATCCGGCTTTCGATCACGCCGTTTTTCAAGGCGACCTCCAGACCGTTCCATCCGTGGACGCTGCGGATTCCGCCGCCGAACGGGACGGACCTTTCCTCCTCCGCCCGTTCCACCGTGATTGCGATCACGATCGGGATGGTCTTCCCGGAATGGGAGCGGATCGAAATGGAGAGGATTTCATCCTCGGGATCGGGATTTTCCCAGCGCCAGCAGTGGAAGCCCCGTCCGGAGCTGTTTTTCCATGCGAGGCGGACCTCCGGAGCGATTCGCTTATCGGCGAAGAACCAGTCGGAAATATTCTTTTTCCCGATCACGGGCAGTTCCACGGTTTTTCCCGATTTGCAGTGCAGAAGGTAGCTCATGACCGTTTCATCCGGCGCGGTCCATGCGGAGGTGTGGAAGAAATAGATTGCACGGACCTTTTCATGCACGTCGATCCCATGGATTTCCTTTGCGCCGAAACCGGGTTTCGCCGATGTGGAATCCATGACGATGCAGGTTCGCTCGTCATTCATATCCCAGCGGATGATGTCGCAGGGGACGTTCAGGAAATTCTGGATTCCGAACGGCACGCCGAGCAGACTGGTGGACGCGCCCTGATCGCTCCATCCGCCCTTCCCGTCTCCGGCGGCGCGGTCGATGAAGTGACGGTTGGCGACTTGCCGCAGGTCGAGAGTCTTCATTGCGGATGCGCGAACGGAATAGCCGTTGTCGGAAACCTTTTTCCGTTCCGGTTTCGGAAGAGTCTCAAAGAAGCGGCGCATCTCCGCCTCATCCAGCGGTTTCAGGCCGGGATACGTTTTCTCCACCCGGTCCGGCGGACCGAAAACAAGAGCCTGTGTGGTCAGCGCGGGCAGAGCCAGAAGCACGGAACCATCCTTCCGGATCTCCAGTTTTTTCCCGTCGAACGGAGTGACCGCGCACATTCCGGCCTTCCAGTCGCGGAGGGAGACCCGGAGGAGTTTCGGATAGCGGTCATGATTCAGGAGCATGATTCCGGTCATGCCGTTCCGTACTGCGGTGACCGCTTCGATATTGGAGGCCAGTTCCCCGCTCCCTTCCGTCCGGATTTCGCACTCGGGCCGGATTCCGAGCTCGGCAAAGATTCCGCCGAGCACGGAGGCCAGCGAGTAGTCCTGCAGATTGGCTCCGATGAAGTAGATGCATCCTTTCCCGAGTTTTTTCCGATACATGACATTGCCGATTTTCTCCCAGTTTTCGGCGCCGGAAACCGAGCAGTGATTGTATCCGCGCAGAGTTCCGGGGATTTCGGGAAGCCGCCGTCCATCCCAGCGGATGGCGGACGAATCCGGTTTTCCGGTTTTGAAATCGAAGATCTGTGTTTTGTTGCGATGCCCGTACTCATTGTCGGAGAGGGTGTCCAGCAGAGCGATGAAGGTTCCGCCGCGGCGCCCCCAGTCCAGCAGGATGGGATTTGTCGTGTCGTATGTGTTTTTGACGCCGGGAGCGAGGATGACGCGGTAACGGTCGGCGCGTTTCTGTTCGAGCTGTTCTTCGAGGATGGCATCCCACGGGAAATGGGAGAAGGTCAGTCCGCCCGCGACGGAATTCATAGAGGAGGAGGAGAGATTTCCCGTCACCCCGGAGAAGCGCTCGGTCGGATACGAGACCAGAACCGCGATTTCCCGTTTCACATTGCGGTTGCGCGGAACGAAAATCTCTTCGACGCTTGTGATCTCCCGTTTTGCCTTCATGATGTCGAGGAAGCGTTCCGCGGGAAGCGCATAGGGATTCAGGATCTGCCAGGAGACCCGTTCCGCGACCTGCCTCCCCTGTTCGGGAGTCCGCCACTGCCACGCGCGTTTTCCCCACTCGAACACGGTGATATTGGAAAGGCCGCGCATCATTCCCTGATAGAATCTGAAACTGCCTTTTCCGAGATAAAATTCATCGCCGTGAAGCGGTTTTCCGTCCGCGAGCGCGCGGTGGAATGCGGCCTGCATCATCGTCATCTGCGCATTGAGGGAGGGGATCGTCAGAATTACCCGGGACGGAGCCTCCATCCCGTCGGCGACGGATGTGCAGTCCCCGGTCGGCACCGAGATCGCCCCCATGAAACGATTGATCTTCCAGAGATTGGTTTTTGTATCGGGCAGAGTCCGGAAATAGTTGGATCCCCGCGCCTGAAGACATGGCAGGGTTCCGGGAGAGATCGAGCGCACAAGCTCCGCCCCTTCGCGGCAGAGATCGGCAACCCCCTCTTCAATGAATTTCGACCAGTCCACATACAGTCCCGGGCACTCATTTTCGCGCAGGAAATCCGCGGCCGCCTCGAACGTCGCGTAAGAACTGTTCCAGTTTTCATTCATCTTCGCGACCGTTCCATAGTTTTTTTTGAGCCGGCGGGCAAAGAGCTCCCGGTTGTAGCGCGACTCCGGATCGTTGTAGGAAGGCTCGTTGAACAGCTCGATGCGAAAAACATTCGCCCCGTTTTTCCGTGCGAACTCCAGGCTTCTGCGCCAGTGCTCCCGGTAGAGCGCGCGTCCCGCCGGATGAAACACGGAATACGGCACCCAGTGCGTCCCATGCCGTCCTTCGAATGGATTGATTGCATCGGCAGGCAGTTTTTCCCGATAGGGGGAAAGACGCGCCATCCCCGCCTCCCACGGGGCGAATCCGCCGACATCCAGATGAACGGGCAGTCCCGTTCTGTAATACAATTCAATCCCGGACCAGTCGATCTTCCGCTTCGCATCCATCTCCATCAGCCAGGAGGGACAGCCGTTGACGCTGATCAGATCGAATCCGAGGCGATGCATCGCCTCCCGGTTCATCGGCACCTCATACAGCCATTTCAATGACTCCGGATATCCGCTGCGCGGCTGGAGATCCTTATACGGCGATCCGGAGACCATCTTCACCCCGATCAGATAACGGATTTTCCCATTCACCAGCAGATTTCCATCCGCATCCACCGACAGCTTTGCTCCGACGGGCATTTTCAAGCGGTCCGGCACATCCTTTGCCTCCGGAAACACCGTCTCGCCGAATGCCGGAAACGTCAGAGCCAGAACGGTGCAGCACCATAAAACATTTCGATTCATCAACAAAAACTTCCTCTATTTTCCATTTTTTCAACAAAGACTTTCATTTTTCAGGCGCATACACTCATCGGGAATGGAACTGCCCCCAGAATTCGCTCATAGGATTCTCCATATCCGGACGCCTGCCGAGCTGTTCCACATGGAAATCCAGAAAGAGAAAATTGCTCCGGTTCTGATGACGGATCCAGTCCAGATAAGGATATTCCAGATGATCCGCCCTGTGGTTGTAGGTCACAAGCCCCTCTCCGATGAACATTCGTTTGGAAGGCTGACGGATTCTTTTGATATTGTATGACCATCCCCCCGACGGCCCGACTTTGCTTCCATTTCCGCCTCCATAAAATTTGCTGCGGAGATAATGTCCGGTTCCCTTGTTTTTCACCATCTGCGACGGACAGGCAAACGGGGAGCGCGGCGCAATGATGTCTCCGGTTCTGTCCGCGTCATTCTGCGTATAAAATGCGATCTTCTGCTTCTGAATGGGATAGAGTCCCATGGAGAAATAAAGCAGATCCTGCCATGACGCATAAATATCCACTCCGCTTGTCATTGCATCCAGGTTCAGCGGGGTGTTGTCGTCCGAGTTGTTGAGGTACATCGCCCAGACCTTCCCGATCTGCGAAAGATTGCTGATACAGGAAATTGTCCGCGCCTTGCTCCTTGCCTTTCCCAGAGCCGGAAGCAGAAGCGCGGCAAGGATCGCAACAATCGCAATCACGACAAGAAGCTCTATCAAAGTAAATTTAACACGTTTGTTCCATCCGGATTTTCCGCAGCAGAACATGGTGCATCTTTGACCGGATGTCTTGTTTTTGCGCAGGGCGACCGGGATCATTTTATTTTACCTCCTCATTTTACGATTTTTTTCGTCCGCCGCAGGTTCCAAGATAGGGAACATAAATATTTTCCTCCGCCTCTCCATGCGGTCTTTGAATGAGCTTCACGAGCTCCCGGATCCGGCCGAGCTCATTTTCCACCAGCACCCTGAGACAAACCGGCGGGACCGGGTGCATGGCGTAGGAGTGCAGAAGCACGACACGGTTCTCCATCACAAACACCCCGCCCTCCTGAGCGATCATTTCCTCCAGGCGGGCGGACTCTCCCAGGACCCAGCCGTCATACATGCCGGAAGCGAGCATTCGTTTGAATTCGGACAAATCGCCGAAGCTGTCGCTGACCGCATCCTTTGCCGGATCGAAACCGGGAAAGATTTTCCGGATGCCGCGAATGATTTTTGCGGAACGCGAATAGATTTTTTCCAGATTCTCCGGATGAGCCTGCGCGCCCATTGCGGCAAAAAGAGCGACTCTGCGCACGCCGTGTTTCCGCAGAGTTTCCGCGGCTTCCCGTCCGGCGGAGAAGTGATCGCTCATCACCAGCGGACACGGACTGTCATTCGTTTCTCCGATTCCGACCACCCGGATGCCGGCGTCTTTCAATTTTTTCACATCCTCCCGGAGACGATCGCTGAATCCATTCAGCACAACCAGCGCAGGACGCTCCTCCAGACAGCGCCGGAGCGATTCCGAACGATGCCCGAGCCGGAGAGTCGAATGAAATCCGGCATGATGAAGCTCCGTCAGCAACAGTTTCAGCTCCCGGGTGCTATCCTGCTGATCCAGCAGATTCAAACTTGCGACAACCACCACCTCCGGATTCAGTCGGCTCTGAATCTTCTCGGAAAGTTTTCGCGGTTCCCAGCCGATATCTTCCAGATACTCCCGGATTTTTCTCCGCAGCTCCGGACTCACATAGGAATTTCCGTTGATCGCACGGGAAACGGTCGCCATGCTGACTCCGCAGTGTTCCGCAATTTCCCGGACTGTGATTTTCCGATCCATCCCATTCTCTCCCATTTTTCAATATTATTATACGCCGGAAAGGAAAAAAAGTCAAGAGGAGTTCTGAAAAATATTTCACATTTAATACAGAATTAAAGAAATCAAAGAAATATTTTTCATACATGCAAGAAAATCCGAAGAATTTTATACTTTTTAAACTGTTTAGATTTCTTGATTTTTTCTGAAATTATGCTATAGTGCGGCTTTACACGATCAGGAATGGACTCCCAATGAAAGAGAACGAATCGAAAGCCGCTTACACGACGGGGCCGATTGGGAAAACGATGCTGATGACCGCGTTTTCCATGCTGGCCGGAACCCTTGCCATGTCCGGATACAACATTGCGGACACCTACTTTGTCGGCCAGCTCGGGAAAATCCCTCTTGCGGCCATGGGGTTCACCTTTCCCGTGATTATGCTGATCGGCTGCGTTTTCCGCGGACTCGGCGTCGGCGTGATGACCAACGCGGCCCAGGCGCTCGGGAGCGGCAACAACGGGAAAGCGGCAAAACTGATCACCTCCGGCCTCCTGCTGATCTTTCTTGTTTCGATTTTCTTTGCGGTGACGGGAATCAACTGCATCGAACCGACCTTTGCGCTGTTCGGAGCCAATGACGAGGTGATGCCGGATATCCGCGCCTATATGACAACCTGGTATCTGGGATGCTGCACCGCTTCGCTCGGAATGGCGGGAAACGACCTTCTGATCGCGGCGGGAGATTCGAAAATCGCGAGTTTCATGATGATGTCCGGAATGATTCTCAATGTGATATTCGATCCGCTATTCATCATGGGGTTCGGCCCGCTGCCGGCGATGGGGATCAAGGGAGCTGCGATTGCGACGGTTCTTTCGCAGCTGGTGTCCGCGCTGGTTGTTCTGACAATTCTTGCCCGCCGCCACGGTCTGATTCTGTTTGCGCCGATGCCGCTGACGATTCTCCGGACGACCTGGGCGGTGATTGTGCGGTATGCGATTCCCTCGACGATCGGGATGCTGATGATGCCTCTCGGTTCTGCGGTTGTCACAAAGATCACGGCGTATTTCGGGAATACGGCGGTGGCGGCCTCCGCGGCGGCGGGACGGCTGGAAATGATCGCCTTCATCTTCCCGATGGCGCTCGGAATAGCGCTTCTCCCGATGATCGGGCAGAATTACGGGGCATGGCTGTACAGCCGGATCAATCAGTGCCGGAGATTTGCCATGCGCTTTGCCTTTTTCTTCCTGCTGGGAATGGGAGCAATTTACATGATCTGGGCGCCGGCGCTGGTTGGATTTTTCTCACCGGATCCGGAGGTGCAGCGAATCATGGTGCTGTATATGAGGATCATTCCGATCGGATTCGGAATGATTGAAGTTCACCGGTATGCGACCTTCTTTTTCACGGGGTGCGCCCAGCCGTCGGTGGCGGCGTGGCTGAACGCGTTCCGGATTGTCGGGCTGATGATTCCGTTTTCGCTGCTAGCGCTGTGGCTGAATTCACTGCCAATGCTGTTTGCGGCGCGGATGCTGGCCGATGTGCTGGCGGGAGCGCTCGGATGCTGGCTGGCGCGCGGGCTGACGCGGTCGCTGCCGCAGGATGGACGGGCACCGTATGTATATCGGAAACGGCCCTGGTATCTGAGTTTTCTTCCGGGAAGGCCGGTCGGCGTGTAACGATCGGTTGACAGGATCACCTCCGGGCAACCCATTATCCAAGGAGGTCTTATGTCAGCCGAATCCAGCGGTTACAACATCACGGTGACCTGCACGCAGGATCCCGCCATCACGTTCAACTGCAAAGCAAAGAAGCGCCCGGGCCTGCGTCTTGCGTCGAAGATCGACGTGACGACCGACCATTCCCGTTCCGCTCGGGAGTACGAACCCGGCGGTCTGCTCGAAATCACGGACGGACAGCTGACCGTCCCGGACGATCCCGAACTGGAACGTTCCGTTCTGGCGATTCTCGGGAAAAAAGGGGTCATCACCTTCCGAGGGAAAAGCACAGGGCGGGAGGTCCGATACAGCAATGCCTGGTTTGCCTCCTACAGCCCCGTCGAAGTCTCGCTGGACAGCACGCAGCCGACAGCGGTCATCACGATCCAGTCCGCCGGCGGCGCCGTCTCGCTTCCGGAAGTGGCCGAGACTCTCCCCGGAGACTGAATATGGCCTACTGCACAAAAGAAGAACTGCTCCGTCGGCGACATCCAGTCCGGACCTGTGATCTTGAACTTTCTCCGGGACGGCGCCTGAAAATCGGCCCTCTCCTTCCGGAAATCCGGGCGAATTTCCCGCGGAAAAGCTCTTGGGAAAAACTGCTTCTCGCGCTCCATTACGGGATTCAGGAACAGAAATTGAGCATTCCGGAAGCCGCCGGCTTCGTGAATGCGGAACCGCTGGAAGCGATCGTGGTCGGCAAACGGATTCTGGAGCTGTCCGGAGACTATGACCGGCCGGAGAGAACACGCCGGGATGAAACAGAACATTTCTTTGCGGCGCTTGAAGGAATCGCCGGAATGAGAGGAGAAAGATGAGTGAATTTGCATCGCTGACTCTGGAACTGGACACAACCCCGTTTGAGGAGGCTCTGCGGGAATGCGAAAATGCCGTCGCCGGCCTGGAAGACACAGGAACCACGGAGAACGGACAGGAAAACGGAACAGCGGAAGCGGGTTCCGGAACAGAAATTCTCGCTGCCCTTGAATCTGCCTCGCTGACCGGCGTCGGCCCCTCCCTGGAGACAATCAGCAGCCAGCTTTCAGAAATTTCTGCGCTTCTGAACCAGATCGCAGGAGAAAAGAGCGTCCGATTCGAACTGGTCACCGCAGTCTGAACAGAAAGTTTATTTCTGAAAGATCCTGTTTTATTTAACCAGAGATATTCCAAGAGAATTCCAGCCGCACGGTCCAGCCCGGCTTCTGTAAGAACGCACCTCCGGCGGATGCCTCCCGAAGCCTCAAATTGACACGCCTGCAAACTTGACATTTTCAAGAAACAGGATATATTTACCTGAGTGAATGGGCAACATTGGAACCTACCACGTTGAAGGGACTCTCATGGGAAAACAAAAGAGCGCATTGATTACAGGAATTACCGGTCAGGACGGTGCCTATCTTGCAGAATATCTTCTTCAGAAAGGCTATGCGGTTTACGGCCTTCTGGCACGGCGCAGCACACCGACGGTCTGGCGTCTTGAATATTTGAATATTCTTGATAAAGTGAAACTGATCGAGGGCGATCTGACAGATATGGGCGCCATCCTCCGGGCGCTGAAAGAATCAGAAGCGGATGAGGTCTATAATCTGGGCGCTCAAAGTTTTGTTGCCACAAGCTGGCGGCAGCCGATTCTGACAGCGAATGCCACAGGACTCGGAGCGTTGAACATTTTGGAAGCGATCCATCAGTTTTCCCCGGGAACAAGATTTTATCAGGCCTCGACCAGTGAAATGTTCGGCGGAATGAAAGAATATCCTGTTCAGTCGGAAACGACCCCGTTTCATCCGCGCAGTCCCTACGGAGTGGCAAAACTGTTTGCGCACTGGTCCACGATCAATTACCGGGAGAGTTACAATCTGTTCGGATGCTGCGGCATTCTGTTCAATCATGAATCTCCGCTGCGGGGGATCGAATTTGTCACGCGCAAAGTCACCGATGCGGTTGCCCGGATCAAACTGGGGAGGCAGAAAGAACTCCGACTCGGCAACATTGATGCGAAACGGGACTGGGGATTTGCCGGAGATTATGTAAAAGCGATGTGGCTGATGCTGCAGCAGGCAAAACCGGATACTTATGTGGTTGCCACCGGCCGGACCACGACGGTGCGGGATATGTGCAGAATTGCGTTTGACCATGTCGGACTGAATTACGAAAATTATGTTGTGATTGATCCGAAATTTTATCGTCCCGCGGAGGTGGATCTTCTGCTTGGGGACCCCTCAAAGGCGCAGCGGGAACTGCACTGGCAGCCGGAAACCTCCCTGGAGGAGCTGATTGCGATGATGGTGGATGCAGATTTGAAGCGGGTCAAGAACGGTATTTGAAAATGAACGTCCGGTTTATACTCTCCAAGTCAAGGCTGATAAAACCTATTTTGGGATTTGCTGTCCGTAAATCATGAAGTATAATTAAGAACAGTTTTTTGGTACCGTTTCTTAAGAAATCGTCCCGGCTGGAGAGAGGAGCAGTGCATGAAGGCTGAAAAGTTGACACCATCATTTTTTCCCCGTTTTTTTCGTTTAATCAGGAAAAAGATCGTTGATTTTCTCTTTGCAGATGAATTGGCTTCGCTGGAAACAAAATTACGCCAGGATTTTTCTGCAAAAATTCAAAAGCTTGAAGCAAATCGTCGGGAATTAATTCTAGAAATTCAGAATCTGCAGAAAAAGACTGAAGAAGAATTACTTCCGTGGCTGAACAATTTGCAGAAAAAGACTGAAGAAGAATTACTTCCGTGGCTGAACAATTTGCAGAAAACTTCCGTGGCTGAACAATCTGCAGAAAAAGACTGAAGAAGAATTACTTCCGTGGCTGAGCAATCTGCAGGAAAAGACCGAAAAAGAATTACTTCCGTGGCTGAGCAATCTGCAGGAAAAGACCGAAGAAGAATTGATCCCGAGGTTACATGAATTCACGAGAAAAACCTCGGATCTTGTTGAAATACGGAGGAAGACAGAAACCCTCTATTTTGATCGCTATGGTTCGCTCGGAATCAATTACCTCGAATATGAAAATGTCTTTCGCGGAGATGTAGAAGATATAAAAAAGCGTTTTCTCATGTATCTGCCGTATTTTGACGGTATTCCTGGATATATCTTGGATCTGGGTTGTGGTCGTGGCGAGATGCTGCAATTGTTGACCGAACACGGATTCGAATGTAAAGGAGTGGATTGCGACCAGGATATGGTTCAATTTTGTCATCACTTATGCTTAAATGTGGATCTGACAGATGCTATCTCTTATTTGGAAAATGCTCCAGATGAAAGTATTGGCGCAATTTTTATTGGACAGCTCGTTGAACATCTTGGATCAAGAATCTTTGTGAAATTGATGAGGCTTTGTCAGCAGAAATTGATGAGGAATGGGGTTCTCCTGTATGAAACTCTGGATCCGGAATCTCCGGATTTTCTGAAATATTTTTATATGGATTTTTCCCATGTTTTTCCCATTAATCCGCACAGTGCGGAATATCTTCTGAAAACATTGGGTTGGCAGGAAGTCAGGAGAGTCCCGACATACTTTCCCGACGTTGACTATGCAATGTTCGCAAGGAAATAACTCAAAGAGAGAATTTTATGAAAAAGACAGATAAAAAAATCCGTATTTTATATGATGGTACCATTTTAGCGGATGGTCTTGGAAAGGGTTCGAATCGTTCCGGGATTTTTATGGTTGTATATCATATTTTTGCAGAGCTGTTGAAATATCCACAATTGGAAATATGGCTCTATTCCGCACCGGAAAGGCTTGCGGAAGTGGAGGCTTTTATCTATCATTGTATGCCTGCGTATCACCGCAAGATCCGCATCATCAATGATCCAACGTATTATCCTGACGACCTTCCTTTGCTGGATCGTTTTGTCTTGAAAACGAGAGCATATAAGAATAATTTATGTTCTCAGCACAAATGTCTGCGCTGTCAGGCAGTACGCGGTCTTCTTCTTTTTTTCAAAGTTGTGAGAAGACTCAGGAATTATCTCCAGCCATCAATGAAAAATATTCTTTCCTGTGATATGAAGTCGCGGATTTCTCTGTTTGATGCAGCTTTGTCACCAGCCTTTCCCCACTTGCCGGAAGTTTTAGAAAATCATAAAATAAAGCGTTATACGATTCTTTATGATACAATACCATATATTTTTCCGGATTTATTCCCTGATACAATAGGTGGGTATTCATGGGGATTAGAACTCCTTCAATCCCTGAATGCGGATGATATTTGTTTTGCAATCTCTCTCCAAACCAAAAAAGACTACCTGTATTTTTCAAAACTTTATCGCGAATACGATTCAGATCTTTTGAAGATGTTTTGTTCCAGGGTAAATTGCAATCCATATACCAGTCAGGTTGTAACTGCTCTGCAGAGGAGAAAACAAAACGGATTGCTGCCTCCGAATCCTCAAGATTCCGCATTGCAGGAATGCAACATTGAGGTCATGTTACTGGCTGCGGATAAACGTTTTCATCCGGAAGAGTCTATAAACAGGAAAAAACAGATTTTCAGCAAATATAACCTTCCGGCGAAAGGGAAATATATTTTCAGCCTTTGTACATTGGAAAAAAGGAAAAATATTATCTATTCGATTCGAAATTTTTTGGAATTCATTGAGAAAAACCATATTGATGATCTTTACTTTGTTTTGGGCGGTGGTTTTTGGAATACCTATCGCAAGGAGTTGGACAGTATTCTTGGGCAAGCAGAAAAAGCAGATCGGATTCTGCGAATAGGGTATGTCGATGATGAGGATGTAAACGTACTGTATTCCAACGCCCTTTGTATGGTTTATCCCAGTTTGTATGAGGGCTTTGGACTTCCCGTATTGGAGGCTATGCAGTGTGGATGCCCTGTGATTGCATCCAATAATTCTTCAATTCCAGAAGTTGCGGGTGATGCCTGTATTTTAATAGATATTACCAGAGACGAGCCTCTTCAAGAGGCGCTTAAAAAAGTCTATTCAGACTCGGAATTAAGAAAATCTCTTGCAGCAAAAGGTCTTGCGCAGGCGAAGCGTTTTTCTTGGAATAAAGCAGGGAAAATCATCGTTTCAAGGATTTTAAAAGATTTCAACTCAGGGAAGCAATAACATGATTTATTATGATCTAACCAGCAGCATGACCTATATAGGTCGGAATCCGGTCGGGATTGTTCGTGTTGAAATGAAACTGGCGGAATATATACTGAAACATATGAGTCCGGAGGAAATCACTTTCTGCTATTTTGATTTGACCTATCATAGAGTCAGTTATTTGAGATTTTCAGATGCGCAAGGAGTGTTGGAGCAGATCGGGTCTACGATGCGCGTCGGCACTGCTATGGAATCCTCGCAGAATAACCAGGTCCCCCCGCAGCAGAATGAGCTTTCCCGCAGGGAGATGTTTTGGGTCTATGTAAGAAAAGCCAAGGAAGCCATAAAACAACTTCTTGTGTTGCAAAACCAGCATCATTCAGAACCGGCTCTAAAGAAATGCTCATCCGAATCGTTGTTGGAGCCTTTGGATGTAGCCTGGAATGAAAACGATATATTTGTCACGGTCGGTTTAATCTGGGATATCTGGCCAGTGAATCGTCTTTATCTGGCCAGGAAACTCAAACATTTTAAAGTCGTCGGCATGATTCATGACATGATTCCATATTTTGCACCGGAATTTTGTCGAGGCGTACCGCCCTCTTTTTTCCAGGCAGTTGTTGACCTGATCTGGAGTTCCAGTCTTATAATAGCGCCTTCTCTGCGAAGTTCAGAGGATATTCAATGTTTTGCAAGGGAATCACATATTCCCTGTTCGAGGATCTGTGTGAATATGCATGGTACAGATGTGATACATCTTTCTGAAGACTATATTCCTCCTCGAGAAGAGATTGATGTTTCTAAGCTGGTTCCAGGGCACTTTATTTTCCAGGTTGGAACCATGGAGCCCCGGAAAAATCATCAGGTAATTTATAATGCGTACCGCATACTGGTCAACGAAGGTTTTCAGCCGATGATGTGGGTGTTTGTTGGAGCCCAGGCATGGGGATGTGCAGATTTAGTGGAATCAATAAAATTAAATCCGGCTTTATATCCGAAATATATTATGATGTCAAACCGGGTTTCTGATCAGACTTTAGCGTGGCTGTATAAGAATTGTGCATTTACAGTTTATCCTTCCTTCTATGAGGGGTGGGGATTGCCGGTATCGGAATCATTGGCGTTTGGAAAATTTTGTCTTACAGGAACCAATTCCGCTCTTGCTGAGGCTGGAAGCGGAATTACAGAGCAGATCAATCCGTTTGATGCTCTGACCTGGGCAAAAATATTGCAATATTATATGCAGGATCCAGAACATTTGAAACAGAAAGAAGAGCGAATTCAAGCTCAATATAAAATTCGGAGTTGGACTCAGAGCAGCGAAGAATTTTTTGCCCATATCAAGAAATTCCAAAGAGAAGGATGATAAACATGAGGGCTCTGCAATTTGTGTCTTATCCATTTGTGAATCCCATGCATGGAGGACAGCTCCGGGTGTCATTCATGAATAAAGCTTTGCAAAATGCAGGGATAGAGACTTTTTCCATTTCTGTTTTTGACAAAGCTCATTATCAGGAATATTCTGAATTGGATTTTCCCATTCCATCAAACTTGTTTACATATTATCTGGCAGATCATCCCTGGGATTTGATGATTTCCAATGTGGTGGCGAATAATCCGGAACTTTATCCTATTTTCGTTGAACGGGTAAGATCTGTTAATGCTGATCTCTATATTTTTGAGCATCCGTGGTTGTGGCCGCTGATGCGGAAAGTTATTCAGGATTATCCGGAACTGGACAGAAAGATCGTTTTCTCAACACACAATATAGAATATGAGCTTCTTCGCTCTATTCTGCAGAGTAGTACACCAATACTAGATAAACATGATCAATGGTTGGTTTCTTATGTTTATGAATTGGAAAAAGAACTCGCAGAACGGGCCGATTTGCTTATTGCCTGTACGAAAACGGATGCGGAAATGTTTTCCGGAAATTTTGCCGTAAAAAAAGTCTGTGTCTATGCGAATGGAATTAGCCGTCCCGGACTAATTCCTGAGGAGGTAAGAAAGAAATACGTTGAACGTTATAAAAATCTTCATGTTGCTTCTTTTGTCGGTTCAGCCCATCCCCCGAATGCAGATGGCTGGGAGAAAATGATGGGTAAAAATATGGGATTCCTGCCTCCGGATGGGAAGGTTATTATTATGGGTGGGGTTGCAGATCTGCTTAGGAGTCGACCCGGAGATCAACGTTTCACGGTATTGAACTTTTCCCGGACTGATATGTTGGGAAGACTCCCCGCGGAAGATTTGAATGCAATCCTTGAGCGATCTGATGTTATTCTGCTTCCGATTACAACCGGAGGCGGGTCCAATTTAAAAACAGCGGAAGCATTGATCAGTGAGAAACCGATTATTTCCACTTCGCTGGCTTTCCGCGGATTCTCGGAATTCATGAATTATCCAAATGTTTTTATCGCTGACAATCCTGTCGTGTTCCAGGAAAAACTATACGAGTGGATACAAAATCCGCCCCAATATGTTTTATCCCCGGAACAGAAGACCTCATTGGAAAAACTTTTGTGGGGAAACATTCTGAAAACTTATCCGGAAGAAATCTTGGAAATTGCAGGAAACTGATCTTTAGGAAAAGGGACTTTTACAGATGGAAACATGGGCAGATAAAAACAGCGCATCGCAGGGAAAAGAGGGCCGCGTCTGGATTATAATCTACGCAGTGGTACAATTGATGGTCATGGTCTTGACTTCATTTGCTCCGGTACTCGACCAGAAGTTGTGGTGCATGGGATATGCTCAGGGCTTGGCTCTTAATGAGAATATTTTAAATCCTTTTGTGGAGAGTATCACGCTGGACCCGGCCCCGGTGGCTTTCGGACTGCCTCATATTTATTTGATGAGCCTCTTGATCCGAATGGGAATCCATGCCAATTTGGCCTATGATTTGCTCCTGCTTTTCTGGACAGGAGTATCGACCTTTTTTGCTTTTAAAATCTGTCGTTTTTTTGGTCTCAGTCGAACATGGTCTGCATTCTTCATGATATTTTTCCCTCTACTTCCAGGTATTCAGTTTCATCATGGCTATGGAGCTTTGGGAATTGGGTACATGCTTTTTCCCGCATATATCTATCCTGTGTTGCGGTTGTTTTCAGAAAAAAAGTGGAAATGGAGAATTTGCTTTGCCGTTTTTACATTTATCTCAACTGTAATTGCGATTTTTATGGATGGGTATTCCTTTGTCATGATAGAAGTGTTGAATGCCATGATTATTTTGTGTTCTTTGCGCAAAGATACTTGGAAAATATGCGTTCAGTTCAGTATTCCTGTTTATGTACTTTCTCTCTTATGCGCTTATATTTCTTATAAGTCGTTTGCCGGGAAAATGGTTATGGAAACTTTCCCTCCGGAAATATTTTCTCAATTTAAAGCGCTTTGCATGGCGTATTTGTTGCCGATGGAGAATTTTTTACTTCCCGCGAATTATTTTCCTATTTCTCTGCCGTTTAGGTGTGAATATTTTCAAGGCTTTTTATTCTCGCTTCCGTTACTCCTTGTTAATATCGTGTTTATTTTTTTGTATGGCAGAAGCATAAAGAAAAATCCATTGTATTACGGTTTTCTACTCGTGGGGCTTTGGGCTTTTTGGTTAAGTATGGGAACCATGTTTTATATTTCCAAGGAATGTTCATTTCCAACGTTTAATGCACTATGGTACATGTTGCCAGGATTCAGTACCATGCGAGCCGTTGCCAGATGGGGTATCCTTGTCCAGATCGTATTGGTTCTTTCATTGCTTCTGCTGTTTGTTCACAGCGACAAAAAGAGCATGCTTCCATTGTTGATCGTTTTATTTGTCTTGAATTTCCTGCCAGCTCCTCAGCAAATATCGGAGGCCAAAAATCGTAAAAGAACAGGATACAACATTTCAGAAATGATGATCGCTGATTTAAGCCCTTATGTGAAAGCCGGAGAAACAATATTGTTTTTGCCGATTAAAAACAGTTTTATTTCTCAATATGTCGCAGGGCGGTTGAATGTAAACTGCTGGAATGTCGGTGGCGATAAGAATATGAAGCGATTGATGGAGGCGTATCCGATATGTATAAAAAAAATCACGGACTATTGGTGCAGCCGAAACGATGAAATTCCTCAGCAACACCTTTACGACTGGTTCGTGTTTGAAATTCTTTGTAAAACGCCGCTTGATGCGGTTGTCCTGGACTATAATATTACTTGGTCAATGCCTGGAAATCTCAATCGAAACATTCATAAACCATTTGCGTTAAAAATGGAAAAACGTCTGGCGAATTATGGGAGTGTTGATATTCAGCATGCCAAACATTTTTCAATCTATCGATTAAAACCGGAGTTCAAGCGCCACAAAGACGGAGAAATCATCCAAGAGCGACTCAATCTGGCGCTTGGGAATATCATGAGCAATGCTCCACATAAAGAGTTCACGGACTTTCACGCGGTGTTTTTGGATAAAGGTTTTGCCGGGCGTGAGTCGTGGGGTGTGTGGGCCAATGAAAAAGATGCGGTATTCTATTTGAAACTCCCCCCCAGAGGATCAGAGAATATTCGTCTGAAGTTTCAAATCAGACCTTTTTACGGGATGAAATATGCCAACATTTACCAGGATGGCCGCCTTATACATACATGGAAATTTGATTCACCGAGGCTTGCTAACTATTTCCTTGATATAAAAGTTCCTTTGAATAGAGATATTGTACAGCTTCGATTTGAGCAGTTCGATTTGCGTCGGGCCTGCGATTGTATAAAGGATTCCAAAGATACCAGAACATTGGGAATCGGCTTTTTTACCGTTGATGTTCTTGATATGGGAAAAAATAATATAGAGGTGAAAAAATGAAGCTTTTTATTCAGATTCCATGTTTCAATGAGGAAAAAACTTTGCCGGCGGTTGTACACGATCTGCCAAAAAAGATTGATGGAATTGATGAGATAGAATACATGGTTATTGATGACGGGAGTACAGACGCGACGATCGCAGTAGCGAAGTCTTTGAATATTCATCATATATTGGAGCATAAAACCAATCGAGGACTCGCAGCATCCTTCCGAGATGGAATTGAATATGCGCTGCAACATGGAGCGGATCTGGTTGTGAATACCGATGGGGATAACCAGTATTTTGGAGGTGATATTGAAAAGCTTTGTCGGCCGCTCCTTGAGCACCAAGCGGATCTGGTTGTGGGATGCCGACCAATTTTGACACACCAGGAATTTTCGCCGTTAAAAAAAATCCTCCAGTTATTGGGTTCGTGGACATTGCGGCAAATTTCCAGAACCAATGTTCGGGATGCCGCCAGCGGGTTCCGGGCATTTTCCAGAGAGACCTGTATGCGAATTTTTATTCATTCCAGATTTTCCTATTGCATGGAGACCCTTATTCAAGCAGGGAACTCAGGCTTGCGAATTGCTTCTGTGGACATCAGGGTCAATCCGAAAACCAGAGAAAGTCGCTTGTTCAGAAGTATTCCGCAATATATACGAAAATCCGGAGGAACTATGCTAGCAATGTTCATTTTATATCGTCCGGTAACGTTTTTCCTGATTTGCAGTATTCCTTTCTGGCTGATTTCATGTGGAATCGGAATTCGAGCTCTGACTCTGGCCTGGAGCACCTCCGGCGGTTTAGTTCGCGATCACCTGCCCTCACTTCTTTTACTGGTCATTTCGGCAACAATAGCAATTATGTTTGATGCGTTGGCTCTGATCGGAGATCTATTGCGAGCGCAGCGGCGGCTTACAGAGGAAGTTTTGTACCAGATCCGGAAACAAAACATGAAATGATTCAGGATGGAAGAAGGAAAACATTCAGCAGAGAGATCGGAACAGCATGTCAGTAAACTCTTTTGTACATATGACTTTTGACCGTGTTCTTAGAAAGTCTTTTATTTATAAAGCAATGAGATTTTCTGTCACATCGTTTGTTGCACTGGTGCTGCACCTTATTATCAATGTATTTGGACATGAACAGCTGGGGATCAATGTAAATATCACCTATCCGATCTCTCTGGTTATAATTTCACTATCGACATTTTTGATGTTGCGCTTTTTTGTATATCCAGGAGCTTCGGAAAAAAAGATTGTCCGGCAAGGATCTCAATTTATTATTTCAACGATCGTATTTCGTCTTTTAGAATGGGGATTGTTTTCATTGTTAGTCAATACTTTTAAGTTATGGTATATTTTCAGTATTGTTGCTGCGCAGATGATCGGAACGATTTCCAAGTTTATATTTTTCAACTTTTTTGTCTTCGGCCAAGCTGTGTTGAGCCAAGAATCTCTTCGGAGAGATGAAGCAGAATAGAAATTCTGTTTTCTTCCAAACATATTGCAAGGGGAAGGAAAAAGTGAAGCCTTACAAAAAACAGCAAGAGGCAAAGATTATGATTGATCTGCGAGCCAAGCCGAATACCGGAATCTGGCGTTATGCAGATACTCTGCTGAAGAACCTCGACAGGAAATGTATCCAGTATACAGACCCATTTACGGATTATTCCGGTTTGAGTAGGATTTCTCCATTCAATGCAGTAAGGCGTTTTTTCTATGAACTTACCGTGCTTCCATTCCTGCTGAAAAAAAAAGGAATAGATCTCTTTCATTGTACCAAAAACTTCGGGTTGCCTCCAATTACATTCGGGGTTCGAAAAGTCCTTACCATTCAGGATATAATACCTTTGCGCCTGCCTGAGTATACAAAGAACCGCCTGGACTGGTTGTATTATTATACCAACCTGTTGATCTCCTGCATTGCTGCAGACAGCATCATTTGTATTTCCTCTTTTACAGCACGAGAATTGCTCCATTTTTTCCCAGGTCTCAAAGGAAAAATATCAATCATTCATTTGGGTGTGGATTATAATAGATTTGCCAAAATGGAATCGGCGATTACTCAAGTCAAGGGATTTGATTTACATCGGAAATATATTTTAACGATGGGGGGAACTGAACCCCGGAAGAATACAAAAATTGTTACTGGAATTTTCCTGAAGGAGGACGCTTTTCCTGGCTATGACTTGGTAATCATCGGAACAGAATGGAATGGTATTCCTTATCCCCCTGACGTTTATACGAGCAATCGTATTTTTCGCTTTGAAGCTCTTTCAGAAGAAGACTTACACGCATTATATCAGCATGCTTCAGCATTTGTTTTTGCCTCAATCTATGAGGGTTTCGGTTTTCCTCCTCTGGAAGCGATGGCTTGCGGGACTCCGGTAATTGCAGCAAATGCTTCCTGTCTTCCGGAAATTCTGGAGGATGCTGCCTTGTGGTTTGATCCTGATGATGTTCAGAGTTTGGTCTGTGTGCTGGAAAAGGTGCTAGGAGACGTCGCCCTGAATAATTCTCTGAAACAAAAAGGCTTGCGTCAGGTCGCAAAGTACACACATGCAAAAATGATTCAGAAAACCGATGACCTCTACAATACCCTGCTTAAATAAGATTTGGCTGGAGACTTTTTTGTTCATTCCCGGAAAGGATCAGATTTTGATTTCTGATTTCAATAAATCATCCGCAATAAAAGCGGCTGTTTTTTCCCAGGAAAATTTTGCTGCCTGTTTTAAGCCCAGTCTGCTTAACTTTTGACGAGAATCAAAGGAAAAGTAAAGGAATTCCATTGCATGACAGATCTCATCTTCTGAGAGAGGGTCAACAAGCAGAGCCGCATCTCCCGTAACCTCCGGAATAGAAGAACATCTGCTACTGATTACCGGGCAACCGCAAGACATTGCTTCCAGTGGAGGAAGCCCAAATCCCTCCAAAAGGCTGGGATAAACAAAGAAACAGCTGTTACGGTACAAAACAGGTAAGTCCCTATCTTCGATGTATCCTGCAATAACAAGATGCTTCATCAAATCCGGACGACTATTTAAATATTTATTAAATTTTTTCTGAAATTTCGGCCAAGAACCGCCGCCAATCACGAAACACAAATTGCTCTCCTTATGTTTTTGGATAAATTGAGAAAATGCATTGATGGCCCGTATAAGATTTTTTCTGGGATCTAAAGTACAAAGACTGAACATATACTCTTTCTCCAACGGAATATGATATTTTCGCCGGACGTTTTCATCTTCATGATCGGTCTTGACCGGAGAAAAAAAATGGTTTGCAGCCAGGGGAACGACTTGGATGCGCTCCGAGGGAAAGCCGGGAAGATACTCCAGAAAATCCCGCTTAGATGCCTCTGAAATGCAGTAATAACGAGTATTTTCATCATCTTTCATACAGTCCAGGAGTTGTGGGAGCCACCAGTTTTTGATTCGGCTCTCTGGCTGAAACTGAGGATACTTTATGGCAATAAGATCATACAGCAGAACCGCCGAAATAATGTTTTTTCGTTTCAAAACTTCTTCAGGAATCTTATAGACTGGTGAGAAAAATATATCTGTATTTTCCAATTCTTTCGAAAATTTTTCTGAATCAATCTTCGCAGGGAATAAATAATACAAAATTTTTACGAACTGTAGAAATCCCTTGAGGAAAAGAAACCGAAACCATTTCTTATATGAGAGAGCTGTTTCCTTTTTTAAAATAAGATTTGCTCGGCATCTCGCCAAAAAAGATTCCGTTGAAAATATTTCGAAATATATGCCTCTCAACGCCTCTTCTTTAAGAAAACGTTGCAGTTCCAAAAAGAAATATGGATCACAATAAAGTTTTATTTCGAACTGACCGGATGCCCGAAACTGATAAAGTAAATTCAAAGATGTAAAAAAGATTCCGCTTCGTGCCGCGGAATGGTAAACTCCATGGGCAAGGACAGAAGCATCAAATAACATACGTTTCATAAGAATGAATATCACCCCTCGGTTCGGATCCGCCACCAATCAAGGGTTTTCTGTAACCCCTCCTGCAATGAATATTGCGGCTTCCAGGAAAAATCAAGCCATGCCAATTCTGCACTGGATTGAAGAATTGGCGCCTCCACAGGACGATACTTTTCCGGATCAATCTCTACTTGAATTGAAACCCTGGATTGAGAAACCAAATAGTCTAAGATTTCTCTGATTCGATACGCTTTCCCTGATGATAAATTATAAATTCCATGGGGATATCGCTCCGCTTCAGCAAAAAGACAATATGCAGAAACGATATCATCAATATAGAGAAAATCTCGTTTCATCTCCAGATTGCCAACTTTGATTGTTGCGCTTTTACCAGTCTGCTCAGCGCGCGCTATTTGTGAGCAAAAATCGGCAATGACAAAACCGGTTCGCTGTTGCGGCCCAAAATGGTTAAATGGGCGAAGATGCACAAACGGTATCTGTTTTTTCTTTGCAAGCAATGCCAACAGCTGACCGGTACAAAGTTTGGAAACCGCATAAGGATTACAGGGCACGCATGGAGATTCTTCCGTAAACGCTTGATCTTCTGTACAGAGAATCCCATACTCCTCCCCGGATCCAATAAAAATAAAACGACACGGATTGACCTCGGCCGCGACCTGAAATAAATTCAATGAACCGGAAACATTCGTCCGCAGCGTCTGTTCCGGCTCTTTCCAGGAGAGTGAAACCGAACTTTGAGCTGCTAGATGAACAATACAATCCGGGCGTATTCCCGTCAAAATATCCCGGATCAAATCTCTGTTGTCCAAATCTATTTTTCGGTAGGAATCAATTTGAGCTGCATTTTCCATGCGGTCCGCGATAAACACTTCATGATTTCTCGCCATCAGAGCATTTTTCAGATGGCCGCCAACAAACCCCGCTCCCCCAATGAGTAATATTTTCATAACAGACTCAGTTCCTAATGTTTTTTCGTTTAAAGATATTTCTGCAATTTTTCATCCTTGGAAAAGCGTTCCAAAAGATCTTTAATTTTCGCGGAACTCTCTGATGGAACAATTAAAATAGCATCTCTGGTTTTAACCAGCAAAAGATTCTGTAAATCAATTCCTGCAATCAACTGGGAGTTGTCATCTGTAAAAACAGTACAATTTTTACAGTTCAGCAAGTAGGATGATTCGTTGGATACATTGTTGTTTTCGTCCAGAGGAAAATGATTTTTCAACGCTGTCCAATTTCCAATATCATCCCAGTCGAACGAGGCTTCCATAACCATGATATTGTCGGCGTGCTCCATAACAGCATAATCAACAGATATTTTTCTGACATCTTGATATTCATTTGCAACAACAGCGTAAAAATCTTTCCTGCCCCAGGCTCGGAATATATGATCTGCCAATTGTTTCAGATCTGCCGCATGCAATTCCATCTCATGATACAATTTCTGCAGAGGGAAAACAAACATCCCGCTGTTCCATTTATATTTTCCCTGTGCCAGAAATTGCTGCGCCAGATCCCTGGTCGGTTTCTCTCTAAAACTGGCAACTGCAAAAATATGCGGATGACCCGTATCGCCTTTCCGGCATTCTATATATCCATAATCTGGGCTTGGACTGGTTGGGACAATCCCAATAGTCATAATAGCACCGTATTTCTCTGCGGTTTCCACGCATTGTCTGAAGTCCGAAATCATCGCTTTTCGGTTTGTAATCCAATGATCCGCAGGCAAGAAGATCATTTGCGGATTCGGTGTTTCTGCGATAGCCTTGACAACGCCTGCAGCCAAAGCAACACACGGTGCGGTATCTCTGGCGACAGGCTCACCGATGATGTTTTCTTCTGGAATCTGCGGACAAATCCTTCGGATCTTTTCCACATACATCTTATTTGTGACAATTAAGATATGGGAATCCGGTACAAACCCCTGAAGACGAAGAACAGTCTGCTCTATCAATGAAGCTTTTCCCAGAAGATTCAACAACTGTTTCGGGTTTTCTTTTCGGCTTTTGGGCCAGAAGCGCTCACCTTTGCCCCCTGCCATAATAATACAAAAAATTTCCGGCATATTCTTCCTTACTCCTTTTCTTGCGCCTTTCTCCTCAGGAAACAGGTTCCATGGGAATATGTGGAAGGAAGGCTTGGTGGCTTACTATACCTCTTTGATTGCTGATTGCAAGTCTCAAAATGGAGTTCATTCGTCAGAAGCCTTCATTCGAACGGATTCGCCCAGTATCGTTGGAATTCACATAACCCGGCAGCGGAATGACTGCAGCGAGTGAAATCACCTGAAACGTCGAAAAAACACAGGCACAACAACGCTTTTTCTTCGAGCATCTTCATCTTTTTTGGCAACACACTCCCCCCGATCCGGATATTTCTCGTCAAACGATATCGTCCGACCCTGGAATTATGGAAAATTTCGTATCCATGAACGAATCACCAACAAAAAATGGCTTGGATGTGTTTATTACTGTAAAGATTAGGGCTAAATCCTTCCATTGGTAATTGTTGATCAGATGAGTTTCTGAACTGGTTAAAGCAACGGTAAGCGAGAATTCACCTGTTCCCGTGGTCATTCGTAACTGAGCCTCAATTGTTAAACGACCAGGTTGTACATCATCACAGCAACAGTCATGATACCATGTGTTAGTACCAAACATGACAACACCAAGTCGATTTTTTATAGCAAAGCCAAAGACCAGTTTCGGCACTTTTTTCAAAGCATGAATATTTGCCTGAATGATTACCTCCTGCCCCACAGAAACAACTTCAATTTTTTCTCGATTTCTGTTCAACAGATATATTGATTCAATAACAGCCTCTCCGGTTCCGGAAATAGTTGCAATCCGATCATTCCCAAGACGGCGCTGTTCAACCGTCTGATTCTGACGCTCAGCAATAAGGGCATTGTAATAATCAATGACGGTAGCTGGCAGTCCCTCCATCAGAAAGGATCCGTGATGAAGCAGTATCGCCCGATCACAAATTGTTTGAACAGCCTGCATATCATGGGAAACAAACAGAAGAGTAGTTCCCTGTTCCTTGAATTCTTTGATTTTCTGAAAACTTTTCTGTTGAAAATAAGCATCTCCCACCGACAAAGCTTCATCCACGATCAAAATATCCGGACGAACCGCAGTTGCAATGCTGAAAGCTAGACGAACCTGCATTCCGCTGGAGTATGTTCTCACGGGTTCATCAATAAACGTTCCGATCTCCGCAAAATCTTCAATTTCCGTCATTTTTTGTTGAATTTCCTGAACCGACATTCCGACCAGTTGTCCCATCATCAGAATATTCTGTCTTCCGGTGAAATCTGGGTGCATGCCCATCCCCAACTCCAAGAGCGCTGCAACCCGACCATAAAACGAAACTGCACCTGTTGAAGGAATTACCGTTCCCGTAATGATTTTCAGAAGAGTGCTTTTTCCGGCGCCATTCATTCCGATTATACCGACAGCCTCTCCCCGTTTCACTCGGAATGAGATCCCAGAAAGGACTTTTTTTATCTTTTCAGGAGGAAGAGAAAATCCGGGTATGAACCATTCCTTGAAACGATCTATCTTCGTATAGTTGACCTTGTAGAACTTCGTAATGTTATCTACCAGAACTGCATCATTCGTGTTACTCATAATTCATCTACCATTTCTGTAACATGTTTTCGATAAAGATGAAGCCCCATTGCTGCAAGTATTAGAGAGAGAAGAAAAAACATGCCGAGTCCTACCCAGTTGTGAGGAGCATGACCATAAGCAAAAATATCTTGATAGCCGGCAATGATATGATACATCGGATTAAAAGAGAATACCCTGTGCATAAAATCAGGAACGATCTCTTTGGGATATACAATCGGTGTAAGCCAGAACCAGAACTGAAGGATGATCATCATAAACTGGGCGACATCCTGAAAAAATACATTCAGAACTCCCAGTATAATTCCCAGAGAGAATGTAAACAGAAGCTGTAGAAAAAACAATAGCAGAAAATACGGCCACACTGAAAATCTGGTAATGGGCTGGGCCAGCATAAAAAGTAGAAAAAGAACAAATATGATCAGAAAATTGATCATGCTTGAACATGTCGCAATTACAGGAAGGCAAATTCGCGGGAAATTAACTTTTTTCAGCAAATTGGCGTTGTCCTGAAAAACTGAGGTGAGGCGCATTAGCATTTCAGAAAAAAAATTCCATGCAAAAACGCCGGAACATAGATAAATCCCGTAAGAATAATCCGTCCCGATTCCGCTGACTTTCGCTCGCATTACTTGTGAAAAAATCAACGTATAAACAACAATGATCGCCAGAGGATTAAATACCGCCCACAACATTCCCAAAATGGATTTTTTATATCTGGACTGAAATTCTCTGACAACAGATGTCCAAATAAAGTAGCGGTATTCATAAAGCTTTTTCAGCATGAGAAGACTCCTAATGCCAAGATATTACAACAGAGTGTGTCCTACTATACATCGTCAATAAAAAAAATTCAAATAAAATCTTCCTGTGTATTCCGTCCGTTTCCATCACATGCACATTTTTTAACAGTCTTCTTAAAAGGCTCGTCCATAAACGCTCTCATTTTTTTAGAATCGTTTTCCCTGTTAGAATGCTAAAGCGGAGTTTCAAGAAATCTCAGATCTTTAATTGCTTGTCAAAAACTATCATGCATTACGAAAATATGGTCGCAGAGAGAGCAATGACAGTTTATGCGAAACAATAAAATTAGAGAATGATTCGCTTAAGAAGAGCGATCCTTCCAAAAAATTCAGGTATTGTTTCAGTCTGATTTTCGGGCTTTGAGTCCAGAAATACTTCCGGCCGCCCTCCCTTATCATACGGAATATTTCTGGCACAGAAAGCTCTGAGGAGTCATCTATGAAAGAAAACAAAAAATTTAACCTACAAAGTATCGTATGATAAATTTCAAACGTGAAAAACGACTTATCCGGAAATTAGGAAAACGTTATTTTCTGTAACAGGGAATTAACTTCAATGATCTTTGCAGAAGAAACGCAATCTTTCATCAAGAACATTTCTACAACGTTTTTATTCCATGGACATTGAACAACTCATCTACTATTCAGAAATATACAGAAAAGCTATCCTGTAATCCACCTCTTTCCTGCTTTACTAAAGGATTCACTGTATCCGTCTTTTCCATGGATATTCCAACGAATGCAAAGCACATTCATCTTTCATCAACTTTTTTATTTGCAAAACCAAACATACCATGCTATTATAGGACTGTCGGCAAAATCTTATACAAGGGTGTATCAGATTGATTGCCAAAGAAAGAATAAAGTATCACCCGCGTCTTTCTGAACCAAATTAAATCGAGAAGGAGTCAGAACCATGGCGGACATCTCTGAAAGCGTCTGTTTGAACCATCCCGATACACCGGCCGTCACCCGGTGCGCCAGCTGCAACAAACCCATCTGCGAAAAATGCATCGTCACCGGAAACGGCGGACTCAGCTACTGCTCAAAAAAATGCGCCGAAAATGCCATTCACTCCGTCAAACGGGTCGATCAGGTCCTCGAAAACAAGAAAAAAGTCGACGCAAAATCCAGAACCAGAGGGATCGTCATCATCGTCATCCTCCTCGCCATACTCGCCGCCGCAGTATGCTTCTATCACAAAAACAAAGAAGATGTCGACCGCGTCATGAAGAAAACCGAACGGAAAATCAACAGGACAATGAAGGATACCAAAAAAAGCATCGAAAAATCCCTCCCCTCCAGCTCCACTTATAAACGCGATCGCGAAAAAATGGTCGAATAACCCAAAAGTCCGCTGTTGAAAAAGATTCCCGTCCCGGACAGAAGCACCGCTCCGGGAGGGATCCTCATTTCCCCCTCTCCTTTCCGATCCTCTGCCGCATCAAAAACGCCCACTCCTCAACAAAAGCCGTCACGAACTGTATCAGATCAATCACAAATTGCATACAGGACCTCTCTTGAAGCGACTCCGCCCGCCGGTATATTATCCGAAAACAACAAAAAAAATGAACGGATGAAAAAAGGAACTCTTGCTGTAAAATACCTTTTTTTGACAAAAAGTCTCCTGAACCCTTGAACGGACAGAGTCTATTACTATATTATTTCCGAACAGCGGAGTACGAAAAAAAATCATAGGGAACAGAATGAAAAAAACATCAGTGATTCTGATCGGAGGCGGCGGACGCGGCAGCATTTACTCCCAACATCTTCGAACCCTTTCCGACCGGGCGGAAGTCGTCGCCGTCGCAGAACCGCGCGATTTTTTCCGGGACCGGATCACCCGGACTCATCACATTCCGCCGGAAGCACAGTTCCGCGACTGGCATGAGCTGGCCAGCCGACCGAAATTCGCCGACGCAGTCATCATCACAACCCAGGACCGCATGCATCTGGAACCGGCCGTGGCATTTGCAAATCTCAAATACGATATTCTCATTGAAAAACCCCTCGCCCCCACTCTGGAGGAGTGCCGGGATCTGATCGCAGCAGTCGAACGAAACAATGTCATCCTCTCGGTCTGTCACGTTCTGCGCTACACAAACTACACGCGAACACTCAAAAACCTGATCGAAAGCGGAAAAATCGGAACCGTCATGAGCGTCCAGCATCTGGAACCGGTCGGACACTGGAGATTCGCACACTCCTATGTCCGCGGAAACTGGCGGAGGGAGGAGGAATCCTCCTCGGTCCTGCTGGCAAAGTCGATTCATGATCTGGACTGGATCCGCTACATTGTGGATTCCGCTCCGAACAGGGTCTCCTCGTTCGGATCTCTGATGTATTTCCGGAAGGAGAATCAGCCGGCAGGAGCGGCGGACCGGTGTCTGGAATGCAAAATCGAAGCTCAGTGCCCCTATTCGGCACCCCGTTTCTATCTGGAACGAATCCGCTCCGGCAACATCGGCGCATATGTGGAATCGGTTGCGGGAGAGGGAACGGAGGAAAATGTGCTCCGGCAGCTCCGCAACGGCCCCTACGGACGATGCGTGTTCGCCTGCGACAACAATGTAATCGACCATCAGGTGGTCAATATCGAATTCGAAAACGGAGCCACCGCGGTCTTCACTCTTGCCGGATGTTCTCGGTATGGAGACCGGAGGACAACGGTCTTCGGTTCGCTGGGCGAACTCTTCGGCGACGGGGAAAAAATCCTCTGCCACACCTATCTGACCGGAAAAACCGAGGAGATCCCCATTCCGCCGCCCGTCGTTCCGGACCACCACGGAGGAGGCGACTACAATCTGCTCCGCGCGTTCGTCGACGCCGTCCGCACCCGCGACACCTCCGGAATCGTCACCGGGCCGGAAATCTCGCTGGAAACTCATTATCTCGTTTTCGCTGCGGAAATCGCCCGGAAAACATCCGCCGTTCTGAAAATGAAAGACTTTTTCCATCAAACCGGTGTTGAAAATCTCCTGAACCATACTAGATTATAGAAAAACCGAACACAAGAACAATGAAGGACTCAATTATGGATTATTCACGCTATTTCAGAGATTATCCCGACAAAGACGGCTATTTCGGAGAATACGGAGGCCGCCACGTTCCCCCCGAACTCGAAAAACCGTTCCGCGAAGTCGCCGACGCCTACCAGTCGATCTGCCACTCGGCGGAATTCATCAACGAACTGCGCCGGATCCGTCGGGAGTTTCAGGGCCGTCCCACACCGGTCTACCACTGCAACCGCCTCTCCCGTCACCTCGGCAACTGCCAGATCTATCTGAAACGGGAGGATCTGAACCACACCGGCGCCCACAAACTCAATCACTGCATGGGCGAAGGACTGCTGGCAAAATTCCTTGGGAAGAAAAAACTGATCGCGGAAACCGGAGCCGGTCAGCACGGCGTGGCGCTCGCAACCGCAGCCGCATATTTCGGTCTGGAATGCGAAATCCACATGGGGCTGGTCGACATCGCCAAGCAGGCACCGAACGTCACCCGGATGAAGATCCTCGGAGCAAAGGTTGTCCCCGTGTCGCGCGGGCTGCAGACCCTGAAAGAGGCGGTGGATTCCGCATTTGAATCGTACCTTGCCTCCTATGAGGATTCGATTTACTGCATCGGCTCCGCGCTCGGGCCGCATCCCTTCCCGCTGATGGTCCGCGATTTCCAGATGTGCGTCGGACTCGAAGCCCGGGAACAGTTCAAGGAGATGACCGGTATTCTGCCGGACGCCGTCTGTGCGTGCGTCGGAGGAGGAAGCAACTCCGCCGGAATGTTCTCCGCCTTCCTCGCGGACCCGGTGGACATCTACGGAGTCGAACCGCTCGGACGCGGACCCGGAAAGGGCGATCATGCGGCCTCCATCACCTTCGGGAAAAAAGGCACCCTCCACGGATTCGACAGCTATGTGCTGGAGGATGAAAACGGAAATCCGGATCCGGTCTACTCCATCGCCAGCGGACTGGACTATCCCTCCGTCGGACCGGAACACGCCTTCTGGAAGGATCTCGGACGTGTCAACTATGTCACGGCAACCGATGAAGAGGCGGTCGATGCATTCTTCAAGCTCTCCCGCTACGAGGGAATCATTCCGGCGCTCGAATCCGCTCACGCGATCGCCTATGCCATGCGTCTCGCCAAGGAGATGCAGACCGGCGCGATTCTCGTCAACTGCAGCGGACGAGGAGACAAGGACGTCGACTACATCGTCGAACGCTTCGGTTACGGAGAAAATTACAAGTTCCCGGAAGCGTGAGAGCCCTCTCTCCGCCGCGTTCCGCGCAATGGAATTCAGCCGCCGCTTCTCCCGGAAGAGAAACGGCGGTTTCCATTTTTACTGACCGCGCACGGAAAAACGGACGCGGACCGGCGCATGATCGCTCAGCGCCCCCCTGCCGGAAACGGGGAACTCATTCTTCAGGACATCCCAGGAGAGCGCCTTCAGAGGAAGATCCTTCCCCGGACGATAGAACACATGATCAATGAATGTTTTCTTTTCGCAGTTCAGTTCGGCGGAAGGATTTCGAAGACCGGTCTCCTTCAGGAAGTTCCGGAGCTCGTTCTCCTTCGATTTCAGGGTCAGATTGAAATCCCCGCAGAGGATCACGGCATTTTCCGAAGGCGATTTCCTGCGGATGAACGCGGCGATCTGGCGGAGTTCATGAATCCGGGCTTCGCCGGAGACGCCGGGGCTTCCGGCGGCAAGATGGGTCGTGTAGAAATCCAGAACGGTCCCGTTGAGCTTCAGACGGGCCATCAGAACCCCTTTTGATCCGAAACGGTTCTCCAGAGAACCTTCCTCCTCGAAATATTCCGCATCCGCCGACTCGATCGCAAAGCGGGAAAAGACCGCCAGACCGGAATTCACAAGTTTCAGCCAGTGACGCCGTTTTCCGAAATAGACCTCTCCGTGCAGGGTATTTTTCTCCATCAGGGCGGAATGGGCGGAAAAGGTCTCCTGAAGTCCGACCAGCTCCCAGTTCTGAATCCGTTCCCCGATGCGGACGCTTTTCCATTTGCAGGAGTCCAGCACCGGCCGGGCCTGAATATTGTAACTGACAACAGCAAACTCCTCCGCCCTCTCCAGCGGCACACGGGGCTGAACAGGAACCAGGGACTTCCCGGGATCCGCGGAACATCCCGGCAGCAGCAGAGACAGTGGAAGGACAAGGACGGCAAACCAGCGTTTCAGCATCGCAGAACTCCTTTCTCCAGAAAAGTTTTTTACGGAAATTACTCCCGGTCCTGAGACGTTCCCGGAACCGGACCCGGACGCGGAGACGCATGTCTGCGTCCGTCAAACACAAAGAAAAGGCCGCCGAGCAGATTGAATGCAATAATAATCATAGTGAAACAAAGTGCCGTTGCAAGCGCTTTTCCTCCATCCATTCCGGCGGACTGAAGAATAGTCTTGATAAAGAAATCCCGCGCCCCCACGCCGGACGGGGTCAGCGGCAGAAGCCCCGCGATATTTCCCAGCGTCACTGCCTCGATCGAGATTCCCCCCTCCCGCCAGCCGGGATCGACGCCGCACGCGACAAAAAAACCGGCGACCCCCAGCACCACATTGACCAGAATCATGCTTGCGGCAATGCAGATCAGAATCTCCTTCCGGTTCCCGCGATAGGAGTCGATCGCCTCGGCGACCCGGGAGAACATCCCGCCGGAAAAACGGTCGGCAAACGAGCAGAGACGCCGGTACAGCGTCAGCTTCTCCAGATGATGATGGTAAAAAACCACCCCCGCCGCCAGCAGCCCGGCGACGCTTCCGGCAATCAGCACCCACACCAGCGCCCGCGTCAGCGCCGATTCCAGATCCAGATAGCGCACACAGAACGGCAGCATCAGCAGCGCCACCAGAAAAATCCCGATCATCCCCGTGAACCGATCCATGAGGATCGTGAATGCGCCGCTGAACTTCTGCTCCTTCGGGACCCTCGCGGTCAGAAAACCGATCCGGACCAGATCCCCACCGATCGCCCCTCCGGGAATCACCAGAGAAAAGAAAAATGACTGCATCGTCAGAGAGAACGCCTCAAAATGCGAACAGCTGATCCCGCGCACCCGCAGCAGAAGATGCCAGCGCCACGCATTTGCATAGATATGCACACCGTAAAGCAGGAACGCCGCCGTCAGCCAGCCGGGATGAATTGAACGGAACGCCGCAAGCAGTCCATCCGAATTGCGGACAATCAGAACAGCCACAATCGCCGCGGCAACCGCCAGCTTCATCAGCGGAACGACGATCTTTTTCATCTTCTTTCCTTCCCGATTTCATTTGCACTATGACCGATGAACGGTTATATTTCCAGACAATATAATACTCAAACACCACGTTTGCAACAACCGTAAGGAATTTTTGAATGAGCGGACCGGTTCTCAATATTTTATTTCTCGGCGATGTGGTCGGCAGAGGAGGCCGCACGGCGGTGCGCGCCCTCGTGCCGGAACTGAAACGGGAATTCAACTGCCAGTTTGTCATAGTCAACGCGGAAAACTGCGCGAACGGCTCCGGGATGACCGCCGCCTGCCTCAAGGAAATGCCCGACGCAGACGCATTCACCTCCGGCGACCACACCTGGGACCAGAAAACATTCGAACAGGAGATCCGGGATATTCCGAATCTGGTGCGTCCGGCAAACTTCTCCCGTCTCCAGCCGGGAGTCGGATGGCGGAAATTCCGGAACCCGGCCGGCGGCGAAATCGCGGTGATCTCCCTGCTCGGAAAAGTGTTCATGAAGGAGTCCGCCTACTGTCCGTTTGAAACGGCGGAGGAGATCGTCAAACAGCTTCCGCTGAGCTGCCGGTGCGTAATCGTGGACATCCACGCGGAGGCGACCAGCGAAAAGGCCGCCCTGGCATGGATGCTCGACGGCCGCGTCACAGCCGTCATCGGGACCCATACCCACGTTCAGACCAACGACGCCCGCATCCTTCCGAACGGAACCGCCTTCCTGACCGATGCCGGAATGGTCGGCGCCAACGATTCCATTCTCGGACGTGAAGTGGAGGCGGTGGTCCGAAAATTCCGGACCGGAATGCCTCAGCGCCTGCCGGTCTGCGAAAAAAACATCCGTCTCGACGGAGCCGTCGTTTCGTATGAACTCAACACAGGGAAAGCCGTTGCAATCAAACCCATTTCACGAATGTATCAGGAGGAGAAGTGATGAAAACCGTTCCGGAAATCGACTGGAAGCGCGTGGACGCGCTGATTAAAATGGCGCTCGACGAAGACCTCGGCGACCGCGGGGACACCACAACCATCGCCGTGATCGACGATTCTCTCCATGTGGAAGCGGTCTTCCTGGCCAAGGAGGAGTGCATCTGCGCAGGACTCTGCGTGGCGGAACGGCTGATGAAAACCGTGGACCCGACCGTCGAATGGGAATCGCTTGTCGGCGAAGGAGATTTCTGTCCGAAAGGCACACTTCTTGCCCGCGTGAAAGGATCCGCCCGCTCCCTGCTGACCGGAGAACGAACCGCGCTGAACTTTCTCCAGCGCCTCTGCGGAGTCGCGACGGCCGCGCACAAGTATCAGCAGGCGGCGGGACCGGACTGCGCCATCCTCGACACACGGAAAACAACGCCGGGCTACCGGAATCTGGAAAAATACGCGGTCGCGGTGGGCGGAGCCTCCAACCACCGGATCGGTCTCTTCGACCGGATCATGATCAAGGACAATCACCGCGAACTCGCCGGACTCGGCGGGACCGGAGGAATTCTACGCTCGGTCGAACGCGCCCGGAAAATCTATCCCGATCTTGAAGTGGAAGTGGAAATCGACTCGCTGGCGGAACTCCCCGAGGCGCTGGAATCGAAAGCGGAATACATTCTGCTGGACAACATGTCCTCCGCGGATATGGCGGAGGCGGTACGCATCACGAATCACCGGGCAAAGCTGGAGGCGAGCGGGAACATGACGCTCGCCCGGATTCCGGAGGTTGCCGCGACAGGAGTCGACTTCATCTCCTCCGGCGCGCTGACCCACTCCGTCAAATCGGCCGACATTTCCATGGACATCATTCAAACGGAGAAATAAACCATGATCTCTCGACTGCGGGGAACCCTGATTGAATCCACCTTCACGGAAGCGGTCATCGAATGCGCGGGCGTCGGATACAGCGTCAACATCCCGCTGTGCACCTACGACAAGCTGCCTCAGCCGGGCGGAGAAGCGGTTCTGCACACGGTGCTCGTCGTCCGGGAGGATGATATGAGCCTGTACGGATTCGCGACAAAGCGTGAACTGAAGATTTTCTCCCTGCTCTGCACCGTAAACGGAATCGGAGCGAAAACGGCGCTGAACATTCTCAGCAGCCTGAACATTCCGGCGTTCTGCCAGGCGATTCTCTCGGCGGACATCCGGTCGCTGAAGAAGATCAACGGCGTCGGGCCGAAATCCGCCGAGCGCATGGTCGTCGAGCTGCGGGACAAGATCCGCGACATTGATCCGGCCGCGGAATTCTCCGTTCCCGGAGGCGCCGCCTCCGCCGCCCCGGACCGGAACACCGAAGATGCCGTCATGGCGCTCGAAAAACTCGGATTCCAGCGCGCAAAGATCCAGAAATGCGTGATGGATGTGGCCGCATCGCTCCCGGAAAAGGAACGTTCGGTGGAAAACATCATCCGCCACTCGCTTCAATCTCTGAACAAAGGGTGAACGCATGGAGGAGGAGCGGATCGCAGGGCCCGTCTATATCGTGCTGGACATTCCCTCCCCGATGGCGGAATGGATTCAGTCCGTGCGAAAGCGCTTCGACGAGGAACGCTCCCTCCTTCCGGCAGAAATTACACTCACCGGATCCTGCGGGACCGGTCTGATCGAACAGGGACAGAGCATTCGGAAGATCGCCCGTCTGCTCGATGCCGCCGCCCGGAAACTCCATCCGTTTTATGCGGAATTCGGCAATGTTCAGCGCTTCGAAAACACCGATATCTACTTTCTCGACGTGAAAGATCCCGCTCCGTTTCAGGCGGCACATGAGATCGTGTCCCGCTGCGGAATCCGTTTTGAACCGTCGCCGTATCCGTTCCGCCCCCACTGCACGCTGAAACTCCGGAAACCGCCTGAAACTGTACAGGAGCTTCTGGAACTCTTTTTTCTGCAGGCACCGAAAGTGCCGTTTCTCCTGAGCCGTCTTTCCGTCTACGCGCTCCCCGCTCCGGACTCCTGCCGCCTTCTCCACCGGATCTCTCTTCCCGTCTGAACATCCGGATCCGAAAATTTTTTTCTTTTTTTCCTTCCCCCTCTTGTTTTTTCATGAAAATGTTGTATAATTAAAACTGTTGAACCGATTCAACAAGATCGAAAAGAGTACGGACAATGAAAGCCACGCTGAATGACATTGCACAAAAGGTCGGAGTTTCGAAATCCCTGGTTTCGATGTATCTGAACAACCACAGGCTCTCCGGCCGGATTGCGCATGAGACAAAGAAAAAGATTGATGATGCCGTCAGGGAGCTGAATTATCATCCCTCCTTTGCCGCGTGCGCACTTTCCAACGGAAAGACAAAAACGATCGGCATGATCTGCGGCGGCATCAAGAATCCCTATTTCGCCTATCTGGTGGAAGACGCAATGGAGGAAGCCGTGAAAGGCGGATACCAGCTTCTTCTGAGCCTGACCCGCTGGATTCCGGAGGCGGAGGAAAAAGCGCTGGAAAATCTTCTGAACCGGCAGATCGACGGTCTTCTCTGCTGCATCGAACCGGACGAGGGGAGCCGGGCATATCAGCTTCTCTCCAATGCCAGCATTCCGATTATGTTCATCAACCGGAAGGAAACGAACTTTTACTCCATCTGCACCGACCTCGGACCCGTTCTGGACATAACAATGAAACAGTTTTCCGAAAGCGGATGCTCCAAGGTGTACGGATGCTTCTATCGGAAATCCCTCTGGCCGGAAACATTCCGGGATTCGAGCCGGAAATACGGACTGGATGCGGAAATTCTTTCGGAAAACCTGGATGAAAACGGCATCCGGGAGCATCTCCGGAACGCGCAGGACGGAAATCGCCACGGCTATGTGTTCAACGGCTACCGCATGCAGACTTTGATGCTGCGCCATTTCTCCGAGTTCCCGGATTATCAGCCGGACGTTGTGGTCGGTGTGGACGACTACAGCCTTCTGGAAGAATCAAAATATATCATCGGAGGGATTTATACGGACAGCCCCTCCCTGATCCATTGCACCGTAAACCGCCTGATCTCTCTTCTGGAGAATCCGGGAAAGCCGGAACAGAAGCATCTTCTTCTGAAAAACAATCCGGTGTTCCTGACGCGGGAAGAGCTCTTCCGCCATCAGAAGGAACTCCGGGAAAAAACTCTCCGGATCCCCTTCCCCGGCTGGTGAAAATTACAATCTCAGAACAAAATGAACATAGAAGGAGATGACAGAAATGAAACTTCTCAGCAGAAAATCCAAGTGGACGGAAATATCTTCAGGGAAATCATTTTTTACTCTCATAGAACTTCTCGTTGTCATTGCAATTATTGCGATTCTCGCCGGTATGCTTCTGCCCGCGCTAAACAAGGCGCGTTCGAGTGCGCAGCAGATGCAGTGCATGAATGCGCTGAAACAGATGGCATCCGCGGGAGCCGCCTATGCGTCGCAGAACAACGACTGGTGGATGCCGTTCCGGATGCCGGCCTCGGATGAGGAACCCAGCACAAACCGGCGCTGGGCAAACAACAAGGAATATGTTTCACTGCTGGGGATCCGTACGGCAAACCCGGACGATATTTGGGAAATTGCATTCTGGGACAGCAAATTTGTTTGTCCGCTGAACCGCTTTACGGAAAAACGCCGGGGCGGAGCATTCCTCACGGTCTGGCAGATTTACGGTGCTTTGATCACAGGAGGCGACACAATCCCCCTCGGCAACGGAGGCACCACAGCCTTCCGTCTTCCGAAGATCAAAACGCCCTCCACAAAACTCGCATTTACAGAAGTGGTAAGCGGAGCGGAATTCTCCATGTACTGCGGATCCATCAACTACTGGATGCAGTATGGAGACGACATCTCGGAAATCGGAGAAACCCGCTATCTCTCCTACCGTCACGGCGGAGGCAAAACCCTCAACAATGCCTATTTTGACGGCCATGTTGCCAACCGGCACTATTCGCAAATGCTCTGGAATACGAACGATATCATTCGTCTCCAGTACTTCCCCTATGGGAAAATCATCTGGTAATCCACCGTTTTCACAGGAAGGAAACTCACATGAAATCATTGATTCTCGGCCTTTTTTTTGCCGCGGCAGGCCTTTCCGCCTCCATCTTTTTCGAAGAACCCTTTTCCTCGGAAAAATCCGTAAAGCAGTACAGCGCATGGCGTCTGACCCCGGCCCTTGCGACAGAAAAAGACGGCAGCAAATGTCTGAAACTCTCCGTAAAAGAGCGGACCGAAATCTCCATTCTGACCATCCACTTCCAGCCCTCCGACGTTGCGGGCCGCTGGCTGGAGGTCTCCGCGGAACTTCGCGGCGAAGGAATCGCCACCGCCAAATCGCCGTTCAACGGTGCAAAATTCATGATGACAGTCACAACGCCATCCGCAGCCCTCTATCCGGGATCCTCCGTAAACACCGGCTCGTTTGACTGGAAAACATTCTCCTTCCGCACCCGGATTCCGGAGGATGCGACAAAAATCTCTCTGGTTCTCGGTTTTCAGGATTCCTTCGGCACTCTGTATGTCCGGAACCTGAAAATCCAGACTCCCGGCCTGGCGCTGGACCTGAGCAAAGCGGCCAACATGGGTCTTTCCGATCCCGTCGCGGGCGACGGCAAAGGCGGCTGGTCCGATCAGGGACCCGACAACGACGCCTCCCGTTTCACACCGAAAAAAGACGGCCGCTATGCCGGAATCCCCTTCCAGCTGATCCAGCCGCAGAAAAACGGCGGCAAGGCGGTCCTCTCCATGAAATCCAGCCATCTTCCGAACGGACTCGGCTCGGCGACGGTGAATCTGAAGCATCCGGCAAAAAGCACCCGTCTCTACCTTCTGCATACGATGTGCTACAATGCGGCGGGAACGGCGGGAAGTATCGAAATCACCGGAGAGAACGGAAAAAAGCAGGAAATTCCTGTCGTCGCGGGCAAAGACATTGCGGACTGGTGGAATCCGAAGCGTCTCCCCAACGCCTGTCCTGCGGCCCTCTGGAACAATCCGCAGTCCGGGACGGTCGGCATTTACGCCTCGTCTTTTCCGGTGGATCCATCGGTCTCCCCGGTGAAGGCGGTCACATTCCGCAGCGTGAACCGGACGCCGCTCTGGATCATCCTCGGAGCAACTCTTTCCGAAACAGAATACCGTTTCCCGGAAGATGCCCGGATCACGGTAAAGGAAACTGCAAAATGGCGTCCGCTTCCTCCCGCGAAACCGGGTGTGATCGCCGGGAGCGCACTCGACCGCTCGGCTCTGACCCGGAATCCGAATGTGACAAAACGCGTCATCATCAACTCAAAGGGACAGCTTGCGCTGGAGGGATCGCCCGATGTTCCCGTCCGCTTTCTGACCGTTGCGGATTCGTATGAGACCTTCCGGATGTTCCAGTCGAAGCAGCACATTGAGGAATACGCCCGCCAGCTCCGGCTGCAGGGCTACAACATGGCGCGCCTGCACTATCTCGACTCCATCCTGATGAGCGGTTCGAAAAAGGCCCTCGAATTCAATCCGGTCAATCTTGACAAATTCGACTACTACGTCTACTGCATGAAAAAGAACGGGATCTATCTGAATCTGGATGCGATGTGCAGCCGCTACGGATACGATCTCGGCAACACCTGGTATCCGGACAACTCCGGGCGCAATTTCGGATTCGATATCTATTTCAAGGAAAACGTCCGGGAGAACTGGCGCAAAGGCGTCGGGAAGCTCCTGACCCATCTCAATCCGTATACGAAAACCCGTCTTGCGGAAGATCCGTCCTCGCGGTCGTAAACGGCAAGAACGAACAGGAGTTTGCGCTGATGGCCTGGAGATATCCGAAGAATGCCCATTACATGCTTCCCACCTGGCGCGAATTCCTGAAACAGCGCTACCGGACTCCGGACGCCTACGGCAAAGTCTGGAAACGCACGGTGAAAAGCTGGAATGACGTTCCCATATTCACCCAGGAGGAGGCAACCGCCCGCGACCGCAGAGGCGAAGACATCGCCCGCTATAAAACCGGACTTGATCTCCGGATGTACGCCTGGTATGTGAAGGAACTCCGGAAAATGGGATATCCGGGCATCGTCACCAATTTCGATATGGGGCAGAACTTGCGCTACATCGCTCTCCGGAAGGATTTTCAGGCCGTCGGGATGCACTCGTATCACGGGCACCCCTCCACCGAGAGCGGAACGGAGCAGACGATCGACCAGTCCAGCTCTCTGGCAAACGCGAACGGAATGTTCCGGGGCATCAACAGCGCGCGCATCACCGGCAAACCGCTGCTGATTACGGAATACGGAATCGTCTTCTGGAACCAGTACCGCTACGAGCAGGCGTTTTCGACTGCGGCGTATGCGGCGTTTCAGGATCACTCCGCAACCACGGTGCATTCGCAGAGTGTGACCATTCTTCCGGAAGCGAAAATCCGTCCGTTCGGCTGCGGGAACGATCCGATCATCCGCGCATCGGAATTTTTGACGGCGTATCTGTTCCGGCGCGGAGATGTGAAAGTGGCCGGCACGCACATCCGTCTGGATCTGGATTCGGAAAAGATGTTCCGGAGCTTCACGGCTCTGGACGGCATCCATCACGGACACTCCCGACTCTGCCTCCTGACGGGAGTCTCGTGCGCGGTCGATCCGGATTTTCCGGTCCGAAAGAACGAGTTTGCGCTTTCGACGGCCGGCGGAGCGTCTGTCATTACGCGGCCCGGCTACACAATGGCGGTCGACCGTCCGGATGCGCCGTTCGACATCGACACGATTCTCCGCGAACTTAAAAAGCAGAATCTTTTCCCGAAAAACAATCGCACCAACGCGATCGCCGGGATTTTCGAGAACTCCAACAATGAGCTTTATCTGGATGTGCGGAAACATTTTCTGTCGGTCGACACGCCGAAGCTCCAGGGGATCTGTGCGGAAGCGGGAACGTCTCCGGTCCGGCTGAAGGATCTGACCATCTCCGATCTGACCACCCGCGGCAATGTGGCGCTCGTCAGCATCGACAACCGGAAACTCTCCGATTCGCAGCGCATGGTGCTGGTCTATGCGACCAACGCGCTGAACACCGGCATGGTCTTTCTCTCCAAAGATATGCGCATTCTGAAAGATCACGGGAGAACGCCTGTCCTCGTGGAAACCGGAAGTTTCCGGTTCCGGCTGGCGAACCGCAACGCGGAAAAACTGCATCTTTACGCGCTTGCCACGGACGGATCCCGGCGTTTTGAAATTCCTTTGAAGAAAAAAGGCGGAAAGGAGGTCGAAGCGGCGATTGACACTGCGACCTTCCGGGACGGCCCGAGTCTTTACTTTGAACTGGTCGCGGAATAAGGCGTTCCGTCATTTTCCCGGGCGGTCCGGAGCTTTCCGGGCCGCTTTTTTCTTTTTCCTCCTCTTCCCGGTTCTGTTTTTCATGCGTATTTTTCCTTTCTGCGATTGCTATTGTTGCAAAATGGGGATACATTACTGTTTTTCATAGGAGGCTGTTTATCATGTGGAAAACATTTACACGACCGGCGATGATCTTCATTCCGTTTCTTCTCGGGATTTTGTTTCCTCAGGCGCACGTTCTGAACGATCCGCCGATCAACGCGGTGCGCTGGGCGCTTGCGGTGATGGTGTTTCTTTCGTGTCTGCAGATTCGTTTTTCCGAACTGAAACCGCGGAGAGAACACTGGCAGCTTCTGGGGATGAATCTTCTGATGGGAGTGGTTCCTTATTTTGTGCTGAAGATTCTGCTTCCGGAGAATCCGGTGCTGGCGAACGCGGCATTTTTTGTCGGGATCACGCCGACTGCGACGGCGGCGCCGGTGGTGATTGCGTTTCTCAACGGACGGATCGGATTTGCGCTGACAGGATTCACGATCACCAATGTGTTTGTTTCGCTTTCGCTTCTTCTGCTGCTGCCGATGGTGACGGGGAATTTCACGGTAAGTTTTATCGGACAGGTTGCGGAGACACTTCTGCAGGTGATTGCATTTCCATTTCTGGCGGCGGTGATTCTGCGGAGGATCTGGCCGGGGATCCGGGAACTGCCGAAGAAGCTGAAGACGTTTTCGTTTCTGCTCTGGTCCTTCACGCTGTTCATTCTGGCGGCAATTGCACGGGAGTATTTCATTGAGAATCCGCATGTATCGCGCTGGAACATTGCGGGGATTGCGCTGATTTCGGCGTTGATCTGCGTCTGCAACTTCTGGTTCGGGAAATATCTTGCGCCGAAACGCTACCAGCGCGAATGCAGTCAGCTGCTCGGGCAGAAGAATACGACATTCACGATGTATCTGGCGCTGCATTATGCAAGTGCGCTGGTGGCGATGGGACCGATTTTTTATATTGTCTGCCACAACACCTGGAATGCGTGGCAGATGTATCAGTACGACCGCCGAAAATTTCTGCGTCAGAAACGGAACGGCGGATCGGCGGAAACGAAAAAGAACTGAGCCCGCCGCCTCTCCTCATCCTGGAGTGTGGATTTCCGGAAAAATTCCGGAAGAAAATCAGGAAAACGACTTGACTTTTTGAAAAATCGTGGCATATTTCTACTTTGCATATCATGAACCATACACAGACTTGAAGGAGTATCGGAAATGGCACATAAGAAGGGTCAGTCGAGCAGCAGAAACGGGCGTGACAGCAAGCCGAAGATGCTGGGAATCAAAGCGTTCGGCGGAGAGTTTGTCACTGCTGGAAGCATCATTGTGCGTCAGCGCGGCACGCGGATTCACGCGGGCAAGAACGTCGGATGCGGCAGAGACCACACGCTGTTTGCGCTCAAGAGCGGAACCGTCCAGTTCGGAAATTGTGCGAAAAAGGATGTTTCCGTGATCGCGGATGCGGAATAAGAACGCGGATTTCTGTTCGAATTTTTGAGCCCGACCCTTGTTCAGTCGGGCTTTTTTATGGATTTTTTCCGAAAAAGAAACGAAAGAGCCTGAGAGAATGTTTATCGACAAAGCAGTGATTACGGTCAAAGCGGGAAACGGCGGCAATGGATGCTGCAGTTTCCGGCGGGAGGCGTATATTCCGAAAGGCGGACCGAACGGCGGAGACGGCGCACCGGGAGGAGATGTGATTTTTGTCGGAGATCCGGGCCTGCTTACGCTTCTTGATTTTCTTTACAACACCCGCTTTGCCGCTCAGGACGGCGGACATGGAAAAGGGAAGGATATGCATGGGCGGCGCGGAAAGGATTTACGGATCCGCGTCCCGGTCGGAACGGTGGTCCGGCTGGCGGAATCGGGGGATCTTCTGGCGGACATCGACGAACCGGGGAAAGAGGTTGTTATTGCCCGGGGCGGCGCCGGAGGGCGCGGGAATGCCCGCTTTGCGACCAGTGTGAATCAGGCGCCGAGAGATCATGAACCCGGACAGAAGGTCGATCCGATAGATGTGGAGCTGGAACTGAAGATGGTTGCGGACATCGGCCTTGTAGGGTATCCGAATGCGGGAAAGTCCACGCTGCTTTCGGATGTCACAAATGCAAACCCGAAAATCGGACCGTTTCCGTTCACGACGCTCCATCCGGTTGTCGGGATCATGGAATACGAGGATTTCAGGAAGATTACGGTGGCGGATATTCCCGGTCTCGTGGACGGCGCGCACCGCAACGTCGGACTCGGCCATGAATTCCTGCGTCATATTGAGCGGACCCGGATGCTGGTCTACGTCCTCGACATGGGCGGAACCGACGGACGCAATCCCATCGACGATCTGCACGCGCTTCAGCGGGAACTGGATCTCTATTCCGAAGGACTTTCCAAACGGGCAAAATTGATTATTGCCAATAAGATGGATATGGAGGAGAGCGAGAAGAATCTGGAAGAGCTTCTGAAGGATCCCGCCCGGACTCTTCCGGTCTTTCCGATGAGTGCTGTTCTGGATCCAGATTTCTCGGAACTGAAGGATGTGCTTCGGGATCAGCTCGCTCAGAGTCCGGACTCTCCGGCAATTGCGGTTGAATAAGCTCCGGGAAGGGAATACGGCAATGAAAGCGGCGGGATCAAAAGTGCTGATCACGGGCGCGGCAAAACGGGTCGGAGCGGAATTTGCCCGGACCTTTGCAGCAGCCGGTGCACGCGTGATTGTCCACTGCAATCACTCGGTTGAAGAGGCAGAGCACCTGGTCCAGGAGCTTGGCGGGACGGCGGCCGGGCATTCTGTTGTCCGTTGTGATCTTTCGTCTCCGGAGAAAATTCCGCAATTCTTTGAACAGCTTCCGAAAGACCTTTCGGTGCTGGTGAACAATGCTTCGATCTTTATCCGGGAAACTATTGAAGGGGAAAGTCTGGAAGCCGCCGAACGGCAGTTCGATGTCAATTTCTGGAGTCCGGTGGAGCTGATCCGCTGTTTTTTTGAATTTTCGACTGCTCCGGAGCTCTCGGTTGTCAATGTTCTGGATCAGGCGATCCGGAAAACGCCGGAAGATTCCTTCAGTTATCTGCTGTCGAAAAAAGCTCTGGCGGAAGCAACACGGGCGGCGGCGCTTCATTATGCCCCGCGGATGCGGGTCAATGGACTGGCTCCGGGGCCGGTTTTTCCTCCGCCGGGACTGGAGCATCTGCGGATGGAAAAGACCTTGAAAACGGTTCCGCTGGGTCGACCGGTAAATCCCCGGGATCTTTCGGAAGCCTGTCTGATGCTTGCGATGAACTCATCCATCACAGGGACAACGTTGTTTGTTGACTGTGGTCAGAGTCTTGTTTGAAGATTTGATTTTCTTTTTGCGAGAGGGAAAAACCTTTTGAGGAAAGGTTGTTTCCCTCTCGCGCTCTCCTTTTTCCAAACCTTTTCGAGTGGCCGCGGGCGCGGCGGTGAGAAA
>CASFTV010000005.1 GCA_949297765.1 uncultured bacterium
TGGTTTCATGGATGCTCCTTGTTTTTTTTTGCTGAAATATAAGTTGCATCCAGAACCATCATCTTTCAACTTTTTCTTTTCCTATGGGATGGCTGTGATGTATTATAGAGAATCCGTTCGATCTTTTTGTGTATTTATGAAAGGAGTTGATTCATGCCTTGCAGAGTCTCCAAGAGATCACTCATTCGGAAAGCGGGAAAAGATACCCGTTTCACCCTTGTAGAACTCCTCATTGTAATTGCGATCATCGCGATCCTTGCGGGAATGCTGCTGCCGGCGCTGAACGCGGCAAGGGAGAAAGCGCGGAGCACCAACTGTCTTTCCAATTTGAAACAGTTCGGGATGGCGTTTCTGTCGTATACGGGAGATTATGACGGGCGTCTCTGTCCCGCGTATCTGCACCTCACGAGCGGAGCGTATGCAAACGCCTATCATCCGTACTGGGTGTTTTCGGTCATGGACGGCGCCAAGGAAAAACGCTATATTCCGAGAAAACTGCGGGCATGCCCGGCGATGTCCATGAAGGAAATCACCTCCTCTGTCCAATACAGCGACGATTTGATGATGGAACGGGTTCATTACGGGATTTCCGCAGCATTTTTTTCCAATGCGAATCTGCAGAATTATGAATCGGGTTTTCTTCTTTCGAAGGTCAGGAACAGTTCCATCAAATACCTGATGGCGGACACATGGCAGAACAAGTCCACCCGCAACCTCATTTACGGACGGGGATCATTCAATGTGGATGGATCCATCGGAGTCGTCGCACCGCGGCACGCCAACAGGATCAGCATGGTGTATGCGGACGGACATGCAGGCTCGGTTCTGCCTCTGAATATTGTCGCCCCCTATGAAGCATATCCCTTCAAATGGAGCGATGAACGCTCGATCATCTACTATACCCCGAGCGGATCATGGGCTAAACTCTGAAAACAGGAGGTTTTATGTTTTTGATACGAAAATTGTCATGGAGACGTCTGATTCTGATCGGCGGAATCTGCGCAGCGGTCGAGGTCTGTGCAGATACGGTCCGCGCACCGCAGTATGAAATGAAAAAGGATTTTGCGCTTCCGGGAATCCGGATCCGGAGCAACCGGGTCGCCAACTGGTATGTCCTGGGGGAAGAGGTGGTCTTCTCTCCGGAGAAGCCGATTCCCGGAAACGGCCAGGTGACCGTGACTCTGCGGACCGGTGATGATTCCGTTTTTCTGAAAAAAACCCTTCCTCTTTCGGAATTCAATACCAGAGGCTGGCGCTGGAAAAGCGATGAACCGGGCTTTTACAATGTCCGCTTCACCCTTTCGGAGAAGCCGCTGAGCGACGGCTGGATCGCACCGATCTGGAAACTGAATCCGAAGAAAAACCGCTACGAGGAAGTTGCCCGCTGCAGCTATCAGCGGGCGGATCACGCACTGGTCGTTGTTGCGAATCGTGCGCGGGTCCCTGCGGAAATGTCGCCGCAGTTCAATCTCTGCGCGTATCTGAACGACAAGGAGCTGACCATGGCACGTTACGTCGGATTCCGCGGATTGCGCATCGGCGATCTGGACTGGGAAACCATCGAACCGGAGAAAGGCAGATTCCGCTGGGAGGAAATGGATTCCAAGATCGCTCTGGCGGAGAAATACGGTTTCCGGCAGGAAGACATGCTCTTTACCCTGATCGGAGTTCCGCGCTGGGCGTCCTCCCGTCCGGATTCCAACCGCATCCTTCTGGGCTCTCTGAAAGAGTACCGGACCGTCGTTCCGAAGGATCTCAACGACTGGGGCGACTATCTCCGGGCTCTGGTCCGGCATTATCCGAAGGTCCGAACCTATGAATTGTGGAATGAGCCGCATTTTCCGGGCTATTCGGTCTTCTGGTCCGACTCGCCGGAAAACCATGTCCGTCTGATGGAGGCCGGATACCGTGCAATCAAGGGGGAGAATCCGAAGATCAGCGTCTGGTGGGCCGGAATTTCCAAACGCTACATGACGTTCTACCAGCGGATTCTGGAACTGGGCGGCGGACGCTGGTTCGACGTTCTCTCTCTTCACGGCACCTGGCAGAGCTACTCCTCGTTTTCCACGCTGGAAAAGAAAGCCGGTCTCACGCCGAAGCCCAAAGCGAATTCCGAATGGCATGCCAATCTGATCAAGCCGTGGCAGGCGTTCTATCCGACGGAAATTCAAGGGGCGCGCGCGGCCATGCTCGGATTTCTCCACATGATCCGCCAGAACGTTCAATCCATCTATTTCTTCACCATGTTCAATGACGGCGGATGCGAACTCGACGAACTGGCGGACAACCAGAAATACGGCCGGCATGATCCCAATGTGAGCGGTCTTTTCCGGGTGAAGCCCTATGTTCAGCCGCGTTTCATCGCGGCCTCCCGCCATGTGATCGGCAGCCTGACCCGCGGGAATCTGCGGGTCCTCGACGGCTGGAGCTGGAAACAGACTGGCGGAACCTGCGCGGCTCAGATGATCGAAAGCGATGCGGGGCCTCTGCTTCTCTTCTGGGGACAGGGAAGCGATCCCGTTGAAATTCCCTCCGTCCTTCTCACAGGTCTTCAGGGAGCGAACATCTGCGCCGCGGACGGGCGGCCCGTGAGCTTCCGCGCAGGAGCAAAACTTTCTCCCGACAATTATTATCTGGCAACCGGCATCCGGAAAGAGTTCTTTCAGGCGCTTCCGAACCGGGCCGATGTTCTGAAACCGTTTCAGCCGGAACGTCCTCTCCAGTATCGTTATCAGGGCGTCTACCGGGCGGCCCCTCTCTTTGATGCGAATCTGAATCCGGTGGATCCGTCCTCCCTGCGCTTCCATCCGATTTCGCGGGAAATTTCCTGTGTCCGGGGAGCGGAAACCAATGTCATAAAGGCGGAATTCGCGGCGGGATTGAGTTCCAGCGGACTGGATCTGCTGGTCCGGGTCGAGGATCCGCTGCACCGGATCTTCGACAGCATGACAAACTACTGGGAGGGAGACAGTGTCCAATTCGCCATCGACTGTCTTGGAAAAGGATACTCTTCCGATGTCCTGGAACTGGGAGTCTGCGGAGTTCCCGGGAAAGCATCCATCTGGAAGAACCTTTCGCCGTCGCTGGAGGGAGATCTGCCGGCGAATTATACGCTCGGCCAGACCCGTCTGCGGTTCGGGAAGGCGGAAGTGATCCGGCAGGGGAAAAAGACCGAGTACCGCATCCGGATCGAACCCAGTGAACTGTATCCGTTTTTCTACTCGAAAGGCGTCCGCCTCCGCTTTTCGATTCTGGTGAACAACAATAACGGAAAGGAGCGGGCATCCTATCTGGAGTGGAGCAGCGGTATCGGAAGCGACAAAGATCCTGTGAAGTTCGGCTCGCTCTCCGTCCAGCTCCCGCCCGACGCCGGATTCTCCCAGGCGGATCTGAACAGAGGAACTCCGGGGACAAAATGGCTTCGGACAAAGGAGAACGTTCTCCGGGTGGAAACCGGCAATCTGCGTCAGGCGGGCGTTCATACGCCGGGCCGGCCGACTCCCGGAGGCGCGGAATACGAGCTGGAATTCGAAGCCCGCGGTACCGCCTCCCTGATCGTAATGGTGACCGGAAAAGGATTTGCCCGGATTGATCCGCTGAAACATCCGCAGAAACTGACCGGGGAGTGGAAGCGATTCCGTTCCAGTCTGAGTCTGCCTGCGGAAGCGGAGAGTTTCACCGTCTCTCTCTTCGGCTGGCAGCAGAAGGATAAATGGTTTGAAATCCGCAGCTTCCGGGTCTTGCCTCAAACCAGATGACGCCGGCTCCGCGGGGAGGAGCAATCCTCCCCGTTTTCTTTTGGAAATCCTGCTCAGGCATCCCCTTTGCCGTTGACCGCAAAACACTCCATTTCCACCCTGCCACGCCGGCCGGCAGACACCCTCTCCCTCTCCGACCGGAACTCACATCCTGCATGGCAGTCGGCTCAGGCATAAGTTCCGTTTTCAGAGAAAACCGCTGTTCTTTCCGCGAACCGGCCCGGCAGAGGGGATCTCTTCTTTGTCTCGGGGAAAAAATTTTGGACTGGATTAATATTTTTCCCGAAATCTTCCCGCTTGAGTGAATGACACCATTTTTTTTCCAATTCCAGTGTATAATAATGAGAAAAAAAAACCATTCACAAGAAAGGATTTCTCATGGTCAGAAACAATTGTCCGGGAATTTCTCCGCTCTGGGGAAAGAAAAACATCATAAAATTCACTCTTATAGAACTTCTCATTGTAATTGCGATCATCGCGATCCTTGCGGGGATGCTGCTGCCCGCCCTGAGTGCAGCGCGGGAGAAGGGACGGGAAGCCTCCTGCACTTCGAATCTGAAACAGATTGGTGTTGCCTACGCTTCCTATGTCGTGGACAGCGGCGACTATATGGATCCGATCCTGACGAACAAGAACGGTACGCTGGGTACGCCGCACTGGGGAATGCGGCTGATGGCGCTCGACGATTCGTTCCGGGAGATCAAGGGGAAAGGATATCTGAGCGGTTCGGTCTACAAATGCCCGTCGATGCCGGCGCCGCAGACCGAATGGTTCTGGAACGAAACTCCGCATTACGGTGCCAATGTCTATCTTCTTACAGCATGGATCGATGGAAAAGGCGTTCCCGAAGACGGCGCAATGAAAATCACCTCCATGAAAAATCCGTCGCAGAAAATTCTGGTTGCGGAAACCTGGCGGCAGACCGGAGGAGGCGATCTACTCCTAAATCTGAAGGAAGGCCAATACCGTTTTACTCTCTCTATTCCGGATAATACCAGTATTTACCATGGCCGCCCCGCCGGACGCCATACAAAAAACTGCGGAACGCTGTTCGGAGACATGCATGTAGGTAAATTCCGTCTTGCCAATCCGCTCGATCCCTACACAAACGAGCCGTTCCACGCATCGCTGACCATGAACACCCGGCGGCACAACCGCTGGTGGGAATAATCAAACGAAAAGAAAAATTTCGGAGGTTTTATGCTGAAAAAGCTGTTATTGTCTCTGCTTGTACTCGGCGGATTTGCCGTGCAGGCGGAAATCCTTCACGAACAGAAATGGGATGTTCCTTTTTCCGGGAAGGAAGTTCTATTTACAAAAAGCCGCCTTGCACAAATTTCCTCTCAGGAAAAGACGCCTGACAACGACGCGGCTCTCGCTCTGAAAATCACAGCCAGGCCGGATCACATTTCCTATAATGCTCAACTCAATATTCTGAAATCCGCCCATCTGAAAAAAGGAGACCGCGTGCGCATCACCTTCTTTCTGAAGGGATCGGAATTCGGACAGATCGGACTCAATGTCATCCAGAGCGCCAAACCGTGGAAAGGGATTTCTCCGCAGAGCATCAAAACCGTCAAAGTGCAGAAAGAGTGGCAGAAAATCACCCACGAATTCACCGTAGACCAGGATTACGCGGAAACGATCCGCTTTCCGATGTTCATGCTTGGAGAGTACCCGCTGGATGGAATTCTCTTCCTGGGACCGGTCCGGACGGAGAAGATCCGCAATCATCTCCCGCTTGCACTGAATCCGCAATGGATGCTCTATCCCGGCGTCGATCCGGAAGCAGTCAACTGGAATCAGACAGACGCGCTTCCGGCAGAACTCGAAGGGATAAAAGGAATCCCTGTCGTTTTTCAGGACAAATCACTGAATCTGGAATCTGTGGCGGGAAAAGCGGCGGACGGGAAAAAGGCTCTGCTGCTGAATCTCTTCACGGCAAAGGACGACGGCTTCATGCAGGTCGGAGTCGGCGCGGACTGGTGGTTCGATTTCCGTATCAACGGAAAAACTATTTACGATACGCTGAAAACCGGCAACATCATCGCAAAGTGCAGTGAGAACGATCATGTGTTCAATTTCCCGGTCCGGAAAGGAAAGAACCTTGTGGCTCTGCTGGTCAAGAGCGGGAGCGGCGGATGGAAGATCTGCTGCGGCGAGGTGCCGTTCCGCGAAAAACTCGGCAACGTGGTCAAAATTCTCCGCTCAGCGGAGTGGCGGCCGATCAAAATGGATCCGGTCGAATGGGTCTATGTGCAGGCGAAACGGATCCCGATGCTTGATGTGAAGGCGGGAACTGCGCTTGATCTTTCCGGATTCCTCGACCGGGAACCGAAAATCGGCGAACTCGGCCGGATCATCGTCAACAAGGAGGGGAAACTGGCGTATGAAAAAGAGCCGTCGCGCACGGTCCGCTTCCGCAGTTTCTCCATGAGTCCCGGGAACTGGCAGCACCGTCTCTATGCGATGAACAAGGCGGAAATTGAGGAGTATGCGGAGGCAATCCGGATCCGCGGATTCAATCTGGTCCGCATCCATTATCCGGACGGATCGCTGACGGGGAAAAACGGGTATCCGAAAAAACCGCTGAGCATCGACAAGGTGAAACTGCCGCGAAGCATGGAGGAGCTGCCGATCGACAAGGCGTTTGCGGACCGGTGGGATTATTTTGTCGCCTGTCTGCGGAAACGGAACATCTATCTGCTCCCGGATATCGTCTCCGCTCGGACCGCATGGACCTCCGCAACGGTCGATTTCGACTTCAAAACCGGAATGCTCTTCCGCGAAGACTACCGCGACAACTGGCGCGCGGGATTCCATTACATGATGCTCCATGTCAACCCTTATACCGGAACCCGGATGCTGGAGGATCCGATGGTCGTCGGCATCACCCTCCTCAACGAACAGGACAATCAGAAAAACTACTGGGGCGAACTCAATCCTCACTGGAAGAGCTTTTATCAGGCCGCGCATCCCGGAAAGACCGCACCGGAGCTGAATGTGCAGCTTCTCATGAAGTCGCAGGAGGCACGGAGCTGGGTCGAAAAAGTCCTCATGAACATGTCGCTCTTCTACATGGAGGAGGTCCGGAAAATCGGCTTCAAAGGCATTGTCACGAACTGGGATATGTATATGCGGCTGATGGACATTCCTCCGCGGACCCCGCTCTCCGCCGTGGCCATGCACACCTATTTCTCGCACCCGAATCTGATCCCTCTTCCTGTGCGCGATTATCAGCAGAAACTCCTCAATCTGCGCTGGCACCGCGGAAAGGGATTTCTGACAGGACAGGAAAGTTCCATCACGGACCGGAACTCTTATATCGGCCGGGCCGGAATCAACCGTTTTCTGGATCGTCCCTTCCTGATGACGGAGTATTCCCATGCGCCTTACAACCGCTATGTACATGAAGCCGGCCTGATGTGGGGTGCGTATGCGGCGCTCCAGGGGTGGGATCTGCTGACCCAGCACGGCAACACCGTGGCTCTCTGGCACACCCCGCTGAACGGCTATGTCTTCGAAGGGTCTCTGAGTCCGATGGCACGGGTGAACGAAGTCATCACCGCGTTTGCCTGGCAGCGCAGGGATGTCGCGGAGGCAAAGCACAAGCTGGAAGTCACGATTCCTCCCGCAGTCATGCACTCTCCGGACTTCATGAGCGCGATCGGCGGAGAATACAGCCGTCTGTTCATGGTGACAAAAATCGGATGCTCCTACGATGGAAAAGGATCGGTCCGCGACAGCATCAAAGTCCTTCCCGAACGCTTTGCCCGTACCTACGGAGGCGGAATGTTTGCGGAAATCCGGGAATCCCTCGGCGGCGATGCCCTCGCCCGAAAATTAATTCAGAATCTCCGTTCCCGAAGCGTGATCGGAAAAAACAATCCGACCGATTCCGACAAAGGCATCTATCAGAGCGAAACCGGTGAAATCACCACCGACATCCATCAGAAAACCCTGCGGGTTGTGACCCCGAAACTGGAAGGCGCCGTTCTCAAGAAGAACTCTCCGGTCAAACTGGATGCCATGAAAATTTCCGAGTGTTCCGTGCCGGCTTCGCTGACCGCAATTGCCCTCGATTCCGCCCCTTCCCTCCGGGAGAGCAGACGGATTCTGCTGATCGCCGCCACCATGGCCGTCAGTGAACAAAGCGTCTTCAACAACGAACGTTTCGATGTGGAAATTGATTTCGGGGTTTTTCCGGTTCTCTTCCGCAGCGGAAAGTTCTCTCTGACTCTTGCGAGCAATTCGAAAAAAGCTCCCGAACTCTATGCGCTGAACCTGAACGGGACACGCGAACGGAAGCTCAAAACAACATTCAGAAACGGAATGCTTTCCATCTCCATCGACACAGCAGAACTGGAGTACGGAACGCCGTTTTTTGAAATCGTCTTTCCTTGAAGAGCCTTTTTCAGGAAACTCTCACGGACGGGGAGGAGCAATCCTCCCCTTTTTCTTTTGGAAATCCTGCTCAGGCATCCCCTTTGCCGTTGACCGCAAAACACTCCATTTCCACCAGCCATGACGGACGGCAGACGGGTGCGCGGACCACCACAAACGGAAGATCCTCCGGCAGAAATTCGCGGAGAAGCGGAATCACGATTTCCGCATCCGCCGGATCACGCAGATAAACGGTCGCCCAGCGGAGATCCGAAAGACTCCCCTCCGAACTTTCCAGCAGAGCTGCGATGTTTTCCACCATCCGCATTGCCTGGCGTCGAACATCCGAAAGATGAACCACCCTCCCGAGATGGTCAATGCTCGCTGTCCCGGAAATGTAATAGTGCGAACGGTCGCGGAGGAGCAGGCGGGTCCCTCGTTCAAAACTCACGCCGTAAAGCGCCGTGGGCGAGAGCATGTGTTCCGCTTTCAGATAAACCAGCTGTTCCTTCCGCAAACCGGCCCAGCTGATGGAATCCATCGCCACCAGACGCGCGGGCGCAGCATGCTGACCTTCGATTCCGGTGCTCGCGATAAAATGCGTCTCGGCGGAGAGGCCGTTCCGGGAAAAAAATTCGTTCCGCGCGCGGACAAGACCGGCATAATTGTTGTCCACATCGCGGCAGTAGAGCCAGGTCCGGACCGTATTCTCCGCAGGAGTCATCCGGCGGGCGGAAAGAAACTCCTTCAGGGATTCGAATTCAAAACCGGTCTGTCTGTAACTGTCGGGGAAGACGACATCCTCTGTGCGGAACAGGACGGCTTCGGAGCCGTTGAACCGGAGTTCCTCCTGACCGGGTCCCGCCATCCGTTTTTCGCATCCCTTCCAGTGCCACGCCTCCAGGGCGATGCGCGAGCCGTCCGCCGGGCTCTGTCCGATCACGGAAAGAAACACCGCGCGATCTTTCAGGAGTCCGCGCAGGTGCGGCATCTGGTTGGTCACATCGCTGAGGTGGATTCTCAGCAGGATTTCGCTCTCCTCCGAACAGCCGTGCGCCGCCATGGAGGTTCCGTACTCGGCAAGCAGGCGGAGAGCCTCCTCTGCAAAACTCTCTCCGCGCCCGGCGCTTCCGGCAAAAAAGTGTTCCTCTGCGGGATTTCCCGGAAGTTTGAATTCGGAATGTCGGATCATGGTGTCACCTCCACAGTCAGAGCCGGAAGAAAAATTTCCGAGGTTCGGCGTTTGATGGTTCCTTTTTTATCTTTCTGATTGTAGGAATAGTCCATTTTGAACAGCAGATTCGCCGACTTTCCCGCGGATCCGGGCGCGGCGCGGAGAACAAGACGGTCCCGGCCCGATTCAACAGTCGTCAGCCATGCGGGCGGATTGGTGAGTGAGAGCTTCCATTCGGCATCTGCAGGCGGACGGCGCACCCGGAACGGAAACGCCTGATCCGATCCGGCTTTCATGCGCAGGACGTTCTCCCGGAATGCCCATGAGAATTTCTCTCCGCCGCCGTATTTCCAGCGCTGCGTCAGCAGGAACCGTTCCGCCGGGACCAGATGGGTATAGGCGAACGCCTGCATGGCTTCGTCGGAGGGGACAGCTCTTGTTCGGTATCCGTTTTCCCCGATGGCCTTGAGTTTCACTTCCCGCGGAAGCGTACTGGTTTTGCGGCGGTCGACCCCGAGCGTGATGACACTTTCCGTTTCTCCGGCGGGAATCCGGCTGGTGCCGACGATGGAATACGGTCCGCCGTGGGCGAGACGCAGTGTGATCGGCCCGTCGTATCCTTCATGACGGACCACGGTCAGGCGGACCGGCTCCGCTCCGGCGCGCGCCACCTCCACCGCCGAAGGAACGGAGTAAAGCGTAAAACGCGGACGGGGTTCGTCGATCCGCAGAAAATAGGCGTAATCTTTTCCGCCGAGTCCGGTGGTGTCGGAGAGTGCGAGGAGATAATCTCCGTCGGTTCCGGGCGTGAACAGCAGGCTTGAATCCGTATGCTGCATGACCGTTCCCGCTTTGAGACGGGGGACATCATCGTTCACCGCCAGAAGGTTTCCGGCGGAATCGTAAAGACGAAGCAGAGAATCCAGCGGCGAATTGAGACGGCGGGCATAGACCTCCATCACAACCGGCTGTCCCGCTTTCAGCTGAAGATGGAAAAGCTGGATTTTTCCGGGCTTGTCGAGAGTTCCTCGGATCATGACGCCGCGCCGGAGAATGCCGCAGCGGTCCGCGTCGAGGGTCGGAATGGGAAAGTCCGGCGGTGCGGCGATCGGATAGGAACGGGATCCTTTCTCCACGGAAATGCGGTAGACAAAGTCTTCCCTTCCGCGATAGAGCGCATCGCGGACCGCCAGCGTGTAGACGCCCGTCTCCGGAACCTTGAATTCCAGCGTCCCGTCGGGATTGAAGTAGGTGTCGTCCACAAAGGCGACGCTCCGTTTCTTCGCGTTGAAAATCTCCATCTGCGGCTGGAAAAACCCCGGAACGCCGTCCCCGATGAACGGCATCAGTCCGCGGCCGAGCATGGTGAATGTGAGAGTCTCTCCGCCCTCCGCATGGAATCGGAAGAAGTCGGTTTCTCCGGGCATGATCTGCCCGTTGAGGACCGCCGGAACGCGGAATTCCGGGGCCTCCGGTTTATCCGGCGGAAGGGGAAAGAACGGATCGCGCGTCTCCTCGTGCGCCCCGACAAAAAAGGAGAGAGGATTGCTGATGCGTCCATTGGAGAAAAGACGGAACTCTCTCCGCCCCGGCTCGGCCTCCGGCGAAATCCGGAGCTTCACAATCGCGACGCTGGCAATCGCCGGACTCGCCTGAAGCGGATTGCGCGGAACCAGAAGAAAACGGAGCATCTGTTCGCGCTGAAGCGGTTCGAGGGTGTCGATCCGGTCGTAATAGGGGTGCTTCATCCATCCGGAGGTATCCTCCGGAAGCGGGGGACGTTCGGAGACGCCTTTGCGGATCGCCCGGAGCCAGCCCATGATGTATTTGCGCTGCGTGGCGGCGGGATGCGGAAATCCGCGGATCGGTTCGATTCCCGTGACGGAAACGCCGTCGCCGGAAATCAGAGCGCCCTTCAATCCCCAGAACTGCTGTCCGCCGACCAGAATTTCGACATCGCTGCCCCGCCGGGCTCCCGCAGGCAGCAGGTAGCCGATGTGGATCGCCGGAGAGGAAAGCGCCGCACACAGAAGGAAAAATGCAAGGATTCCTTTGTTCATCCAGCACCTCCCTCCCGGTAGAGCTCCCGGATTTTGTTCCGTCCGCCCTCCACGGGGAGAATCGGGAGATCCAGTCTGCGCGGATTGGGCATCTTTCCGGCCGGATCAATCCCCGCCAGCTCGTAGATGCTCCAGAGCAGATCCACCGGATGGACCGGCCGCCTGACCGGATGTTCTCCGCGGGCGTCCGATTCCCCGAGGACACGGCCGCCGGCGAAACCGCCGCCCGCCACCATCACCGAGAAGCAGTCGCCATAATGATTCCGTCCGCCGTTCCAGGGTTCGCCGAGATCAATACGGGGTTTGCGTCCGAATTCGCCGGTGCACCAGATCAGAGTGGAATCCAGCAGCTTCTTTTCCGCAAGATCCTCCAGCAGAGCGGCGACTCCCTGATCGAACTGGGGAGCAAGACGCTTCATGGATTCAAAATGCCGTTTATGGGTGTCCCATCCCTGCGCGTTGATCGTGATGTACGGGACACCGGCTTCCACCAGCCGCCGGGCCGCAAGACAGCATTGGCCGAAGGTGTTGCGACCGTAGCGGTCCCGCATTTCGGCGGAGTCGCGATTGAGGTCGAACGCCTGGGCATCGCTGCCCTGAATGACCGCGAGAGCATCGTCGGTGGCGCGGTCGAACGCCTGGAATTCGGGATGGCCGGGCAGCGAGGCGCCGAGCGAATCCAGATCCCGGGCGAATTTCAGCCGGTCCGCAAACTGTTTCTGCGACAGATTTCCGGGCGGCACAAAACCGTCCACCTGAAAACGCGCGGCATTCGGATTGCTTCCGGTCGCAAGCGGCTTGTAGACGTCGCTCAGAAACCCGTTTTCGGAAAAGCGGCCCTTGTTGGTGGTCAGAGCGATGTAGGGCGGCAGTTTTCCCTTATAGTCGTTCCGTTTCATCATTGCGATCACCGCGCCGATTGCGGGATAGGTGATGCCTCCGCCCGGCATGCGGCCGGTCTGCATGAGATATGTGGCGGTCTCGTGGGCGTTGATCCCGTGGGTCAGGCTCCGGATGATCGAAAATTTATCCGCCTGCCGCGCGAGTTTCGGAAGAAATTCGCTGATCCGGATGCCGGGAACATTGGTCGGAATGTCGCCATAGCCGCCGTTGTATTCGGCGCCGGCGCCCGGTTTCGGATCGAACGTCTCCAGATGACAGGGCCCGCCCCAGATCCAGAGTTCGATCACGGAACGCGCGTTCGGTGTTTTCCGGGCAGGAGAAAGGGAGAACAGATCGGGATTCAGCAGTCCCAGCGCGGCACACCCTCCCATCAGTTTCAGAAAGTCTCTTCGGTTCATGCGTCACTCCGTGTTCAGTGGTAGTAGAGGAATTCCCTGGAATTGACAAGCGCCCATGCAAGATCCCTCCAGACATTCCAGCGCTGCTTTGGAGGAAGCGAATTGCGGTAGGCGAGAATTGTTCCGTGTTCCTTTTCCGTCGGATAGCGGGAGAGAATCCGGAGATAGAGAAGATCCATTCTCTGCCGGTCGTTCAGCTTCCGTTTCCGGAACAGCATCCCGGGCAGGCGCGAAAGTCTCTGAAGGAGCGTTCCGGAGTTCATCAGATAGAGGCGCTGGGATTCCGTAATGCTGTTTCTGCGTTCGGAGAATTTTCCGGAATCGCGCGGCGGACGCCCGAAACTGTCGAGCACGCCCGAAGAGATGCTCCCGTCGGCAATGGTGACCGCCCGCGTCCGGGCGGGAAGAAACGTGAACGGCTCCGGAATCACGCTCATGTAACGGTCATATCCGCCGGTGGCAACTGCAAGGGCGTCGATCAGCAGTTCCGCCTCCAGCCGGTGAACCGGATAGGCGGTGAACGCGGCCTCCTGTTCCGGCGATCCCGCAGGAAGCTGGAACGGATCGGAATTCAGAATGACGCGGTACAGCGCCCGGAACCGGTAACCGGATTCCCGGAACTGACGGGTCAGCTCCTCCAGACGCGCATGATGCGCTCCGGACGGGAGATCATCGGGATCCGGAAAAATGCCGCGGCCGAAAATCCAGCACCAGACCCGGTTGACCGCGGCTTCGGCGAATCCGGAATCCTCTTTCAGCAGCTCATCGGCGAGGATGCGGCGCGGATCCGTTTCCGGGGAGCGGATCGTCTGCACCTCTCCGCCGGGCAGCGCCGCGCGGAACACCGCCGGGGCTGGATCGGTATAGACAATCTCCTCCTTCCATTCGGTCGTGCTCTTGCAGCGGATGCGGGAGAAGAACGCGGCAAAAAGCTCCTGCTGTTCTCCGGGGAGCTTCTCCAGCCGGAGTCCCAGCACGGTCTGCGCGGTGACGGCCGCCAGCCCCTTCGGAGTACGGTCCGGAGATGCCCGGAAAAAGTTCGCCGCGGGAACGCGGAAATTGGAACCGGATGCGGTCAGCATCTCTTCGAGCATCTCCCGCCAGGAGCGGTCGGCAAGAAGATCGGAGCGGAGTTTCCGGTGCCATGCCTGCACGGCATTCGGCCAGAGATTGATCGGAAATTCCGATTTGATCCGCAGAAGGTCCGCCAGCCGCATCGCCAGCAGATCGGCGAACTCTTCCGATTCCAGCAGGCGGTCGATCAGTTCCGTCCGTTTCCGCGGATTCGGATCCGAAAGGAATGCACGGGCTTCGGCCATGCTCGGAATGCGTCCTGCGGCGGTCAGGTAAACACGGCGGAGGAACACGGCATCCTCCACCGTTCTCCTTCCGCTGTTCTCCTTTGCCGGAGCTTCCGTTCCCTGTACGGGAATCCATCCGGACGCAAGAAGAACGGAAAAAATCAGCAAAACGACTGCACGGGTCATGAAATCTCCTCAGGTTTCATCCGTTCCGGAATCGACGGTCTTCTGCAAATATAGGCACGGAAACGCATTTGTCAAGAGGCGTTTCCGCGAAACCGTCAATATGGCGAAAAAGTAATCTGCCCGAAGAGAGGCTTTTCTAGCGGACCGGAAGTTCCAGTTCCGCCGGAAGCAGACCGTCCGCGGATGCGGTGATCCGGATTTTTCCCGCGGAGCGCCCGGCTCGGACAATGCAGACACACTGTCCATGAAACGCCCGCATCGTTCCGCTGTAGAAATCCTCGGTGGAGATGGAATTTCCGTTTCCTGCGGCGGCGAATTCGCCCTCTCCGGTCACGTCGAAGCGGATCGGATGGTCGGCCGACGGCTGAAGAGTTCCATTCTCATCCAGCACGGAAAGGGTCAGGAATCCGAGATCTTCACCGTCCGCGGCGAGTTCTGCGCGGTCCGCCGCGAGGGAGAGTTTTACCGCACGGGATGCGGTGCGGACCGCCTCCTCCGCAACCGCTGTTCCGGAAGCGTCGCGGGCGACCGCGCGGAGTTCGCCGGGCTGATAGATCACATCCTCCCAGACCAGCCGGTACTCCGAAGCGTTCCGGCGTCTCTCTCCGGCGGAGTTTCCGTTCACGAACAATTCCACCCGGTCATAACTGGTATAGACATGCACCGGAGTCTGCTTTCCTTCGCGTCCCGGCCAGGTCCAGTGCGGCAGCAGGTGCAGGACCGGTCTTCCCGACCAGCGGGCGGCGTAGAGCCATGCGCGGTCCTTCGGCAGTCCGGCGAGATCGAAAATCCCGAAATAGGATGCGTGCGCCGGCCAGTGTGCATTATAGGGGGTCGGTTCCCCGAGATAGTCGAATCCGGTCCAGACAAACTCTCCGAAAATCCACGGACACGCATCCTGCATTTTGAATTCCCGGTCCGGCGTGCTCGCCCAGGGCGGAAACTCCAGATCGTAGGAGGAACACTGGATGTTCGGGTGATGATGCCATTCCGGCCCCGACTCCACCGGGAAGAAGTATTCCCCCCGGCTGCTGACCGTGGATGCGGTCTCGCTGCCGTACTGCGGAATCGCCGGATAGAGCCTGTGGAATTCCGGATAGCGATGGGGCTTGTAGTTCCAGCCGATGATGTCAAGCGTCTGCGGGAAATTGTTCGGGATGCCCGCGTCGGGACGGTCCAGCCCGGCGGTCACCGGACGGCCGGGATCCAGACGGTGACAGATCTCCACCAGAGATTTCGCTATTTTCCATCCATCCGGATTTCCCTGTTCGTTGATCTCGTTTCCTACGCTCCAGAGAACAATGCAGGGATGGTTCCGGTCGCGGCGGATCATGTCGCTCAGATCCCGCTCGTGCCATTCCTGAAAAAGACTGCTGTAATCGTTGACGATTTTCCCTTCCGCCCACGCATCGAATGCCTCGTCCATCACGGCGAAGCCCATGGAATCGCAGAGATCAAGGAATTTCGGATCGGGCGGATTGTGCGATGTCCGGATTGCATTGCACCCGATCCCCTTCAGAAGACGGAACTGGCGGCGCAGGGCGGGAAGTGAAAACGCCGCGCCGAGCGGCCCGAGATCGTGATGCAGACAGACCCCTTTCAAATAATACGGCTGACCATTCAGAAACATCCCGTTTTCCGCATCAAACACCACGGAACGGAAGCCGTAAGCTGTCGTCTGTTCATCCTTCACGACCCCGTCCTTCCGAAGCCGGAAACGGAACGAATAGAGATCCGGAGTCTCCGGCGACCAGAGTTTAAGCCCGGTCAGCGGGAACTCCATCCGGGGACCGGAGAATTCCGTCCGGAACACCTCCGCGCCGGATGGATCGGCAACCGTCAGCTCAAGGAGGCAGTTCTCTCCGGCGAAATCCACCTCAACGCCGACCGATGCCGACCGCCCGGCAGGATCCAGGGAGCGGTTGAAAATCCGGATTCCGGACCAGCGGAAATGCTCCTTCTCCGCAGCGACAAGCCGCACTTCGCGATAGATCCCCGCGCCGGGATACCAGCGCGACGCCTGCTCCGGATTCGCAACCCGGACCGCGATCACATTCTCCTTCTCCCGTTCAAGGAAAGGCGTGATCTCCAGAGAAAACGACGAATATCCATAGGGACGTCCACCCGCCTCCTTTCCGTTGACATACACGGTGGAGCGGCTCATGACGCCGTCGAATTCCAGGAAAAAGAGTTTTTCCCTCTCCTCCGGGCGCGGAGTGAAGCGGAAGCGGTACCAGCCGATCCCGATATGCGGGAGACCTCCTGTCCGGCCGTAATGCGGGGTTTCGGTGGTTTCGCCGTCCTGCACGATGCGGGTGGAGTAAAAATCGTTCCGGCTGTCGAAGGGGCCGCGGATTGCCCAGTCGTGCGGGACGTTCACGCACTCCCAGGCGGAATCATCAAATGACGGATCGGAGGGAGCATCGGAATCCGTCCGGCGGAAGCGCCATCCCTGTTTCAGTACTTGAATCTGTTTCATGCGGGTCTCTTTTCAGAATAATTCATTTCACACTTCATCAGGCGCGGCTTGCGGTCCATCGGCGCTGCCGCGCGGCCTCGTACAGAAGAATGGTCGCCGCGGTGGCGACGTTGAGGGAGTCCATTCTTCCGAGCATCGGAATCACGACACCGAGATCGGCATTTTTCATCCAGTATTCGGTGAGTCCGTACTGTTCCGCTCCGACGACGATCGCGATTCCCCTGGTCATATCGACATCGGTATACACCTCGTGGGAATGCGGACTGGCCGCCAGAGTGAGGATGCCGTTTTTCCGGAACCATTCGACCGCCTCGGCGCTGCTGGTTTCCGCGAGCGGAACGGAGAAGATCGCCCCCGTGCTCGCCCGGATGCAGTTCGGATTGAACACGTCGGTCTGCCGGTTGCAGACGATCATCCCGGTCGCGCCGACGGCGTCCGCGCTGCGGAGCATGGAACCGAGATTTCCCGGCTTCTCGATCGTCTCCGCCACCAGATAGAGTCCGTTCGGGACAAGCGGCATTTCCTCCAGTCCCCTGTGACGCATGGCGGCCAGCGCGATCAACCCCTCCGGACGGTCACGGTACGCCATTCTGGAGAGTGCGTCGGAGGTTGTCTCATAGATTTCCGCGCCCTGTCCCGCGGCGCGGGCGATCAGTTCGCCTTCGTGTTCGCCCAGATAAAGTCCGGGACAGTGATACACCTCCGTCAGATGAATTCCCGCATCCATTGCGCGGGAAAGTTCACGGTATCCTTCGAGGACGGTCACGCCCTCCCGGTCACGCTCCCTCCGTTCGCGAAGGGCGCAGACCCGTTTGATCTTCGGATTCTTAACACTTGTTATCAGCATGATGGAACGCTTCTCCCTCTCCAGTCCTTCCGATTTCCGGGAAAAAGATACTCCATCTTTCCGGAAAATCGAATGATTTCTTCAAAATATTCCGAAAAAAGCCGACTTTTTCCGATTTCATCCGCATTTTATGCAGAAGAAATTCCTGGAAATTATCTTTCCCTATCTTGACAAATCCGGCGATCCTTGCTATATTGCAGGAGGGGCAAAAACAAACAGCCCGGAAAGGTAAAACTCTTATGAAAAATACGGTTTTGGTCTTGTGTGCCGTTGCTCTTGCAGCCGTCTGCGGAGTGAACGGTGAGGAACTGAAGAATCTGGCGGTCGGAGCCAAGGCGACCGCAAGCTCGTGGGAATCCGCGGGTCTCGTCCCCGGGAACGCGGCCGACGGGAAAGGAAACACCCGCTGGGCATCCAAACGCAGCGACAACGAATGGATCATGCTGGATTTCGGAGCACCGAAAACGGTCGGAATGATCCGCCTGGACTGGGAGGCCGCCGCCGGAAAAGAGTATGTGATCCAGTTCTCCAATGACGGAAAAACATTCACCGACGTCCACACCGTGAAAGACGGACGGAAAGGCGCCCGCGAAATCATCCAGATCAAACCGCAGGAAACCCGTTATCTCCGTATTCTCGGCAAAAAACGGGCGTCCCAGTTCGGATATTCTCTCTGGGAAATCATGGTGTATCCTCCGACCGGCAATCTGGCGCTTGGCGCAAAAGCGACCGCAAGTTCCCAGCAGAACGGCGGCCTGAAGGCGGAAAACGCCGTCGACGGAAAATCCGGAACCCGCTGGAGTTCCGCTCAGTCGGATAATGAATGGATCCTGGTGGATCTCGGAAGCGAAAAAACCGTCGGCAAAGTTGTGCTGAAGTGGGAACATGCCGCCGGAAAAGACTACACGGTCCAGTTCTCCTCCGACGGAAAGAACTTCACGGAAGTCTTCCGGAAAACCGATGGCAAATCGAAAGCCACCGAAACCATCAAAATTGCTCCGAAAAAGACCCGTTACATCCGCGTCGTCGGAACCAAACGCGCCACAAATTACGGCTATTCCCTCTGGGAAATCGAAGCATACGAAAAGTAATTTTCCCTCTGCGTTCCACGCGATCAAAGCCGCCGGAAATCCGGCGGCTTTTTTGTTTCGGCGAAAAACAGGGAATTCTTCTTATTCCTCTTTTTTCCCGAAACGGCTGTCAATGGAGGAGCGGACCAGACGGACCGTCAGAAAACTCGGGATTGTGCAGAGACAGATCCACAGGAAAAAGCCGCGGTATCCCGCCTCCGTCCCGTATGCGGCGCCGATACGGGCGAAAAGCTCCTGGATCGTTCCGGAAACCATCCCGACCAGCGTCATTCCGAGAATGGTGATTCCCGTCATGAATGCGAAATGGCTGGTCTTGTATTCTCCGCTCCGGTTCGCGAACTGGACCATGAACAGGATATGCGCCATATAGCCGAGTCCGTACCCGAACTGCTCCAGCGCAATGCAGACTCCGGCAAGCGCGACTCCGGGATGCGACCACGACAGCCACACATACAGCAGATCCGGCGCATTCAGCGCCAGCGCCATCATCCAGAGACAGCGTCCGAATCCGAACCGCGACACCGCCATTCCCGCGCAGAATCCTCCCGCCAGGAAACAGCAGGTTCCCACGGTCCCGTAGATCATCCCCTGCTGTTCGACGCTCAGTCCGAGGCCGCCCGCCTCCCGCGGAGCCAGCAGGAACGGAACCGTCATCTTCCCGAGCTGCGCCTCCGCAAAACGGTAGAAAAACAGAAACAGCACGGCGGACCATGCACCGTCGCGCAGGAAAAACACACGGAACGATTCCGCAAAACGAACCGGGTTCCGCGTCCTCTCCGCCGGACGTTCCACCCGTTCCGCAGCCGGCGTGAAGAACAGATGCCAGCCGAAGAGGATCAGCATGGCGGCGGAGGCGGAGACCATTGCCCACATCCAGGCGGAGCGTTCCGCCGCACCGGTTCTCTGCAGGAATCCGGCAAGCATGACCAGTCCGCCCTGACCCGCGAGCATCGCGCATTTGTAGAAGATGTTGCGCAGTCCCGAGCAGACCGCCTGCGCATGCGGAGTCAGTGCGATCATGTAATATCCGTCCGCGGCGATGTCGTGGGTTGCGGAACAGAAGGCGGTCAGCAGAAAGCAGGCGATCAGCCATCCGTCGGCCCCTCCGGAGCGGAACACCAGAGCGATCGAGGCGAAACTGAGCGCGATGGCCAGCTGCGCTCCCAGCATCCATCCGCGCTTGGTCCCGCGGGCGTCCAGCAGCGGCGCCCAGAGGAATTTCAGACTCCACGGCAGCCCGATGATCCCCGTCCAGAACGCCATCGCGCTGTTGGACATGCCGAGACGGGTGAACATGACCATCGAAACGCATGTCGCAACGGCGAACGGCAGCCCTTCCGCGAAGTAGACGCCGGGGACCCAGCCCCAGCCGCTGACGCTCAACTCTCTCCGCAGATCCATCACGGGCGGATCAGAGATTCAGGCTTTCCAGAGCAGCCCCGATGTTGCCGAGCGGAACACGGGGTTCGCGCTTCTTCGGATCTTCGACGCCGAGCGCCGTCCGCTGGAATGAGAACAGACGTTCCAGTCCGTGCTGGGCGACGTCCAGCATCTTATTGAGGTCGTCGCGGGAGAACGGGACCTCCTCGGCGGTTCCCTGCACTTCGACGATCTTTCCGGATTCGGTCATAATCACATTCATATCGACGTCGGCGGAGGAATCCTCCTCGTAGCAGAGATCCAGCAGCACTTCGCCGTCCTTCATGCCGACGCTGACCGCCGCCACGTTTTCCCGCATCGGGAATTTATGGAGCACCTTCTTCTCCACGAGATTGCGGAACGCGAGCTGAAGAGCAACGGAAGCTCCGGTAATGCTGGCGCAGCGGGTTCCGCCGTCGGCGTCGATCACGTCGCAGTCGATGTAGACCGTGTTGGGTCCGAGCGCCTTGAGGTCGATCACGGAGCGGAAGCTGCGGCCGATGAGACGCTGAATTTCCATGGTCCGGCCGCCCTGTTTTCCGCGGCTGGCCTCCCGCTGGTTGCGGGAATGGGTCGAAGCGGGCAGCATGCCGTATTCGGAAGTCACCCATCCGCCGGGGACCCCCTGGGCCCGCATCCATCCGGGAACTCCCTGCTCAAACGTCACCGAACAGACCACCTTCGTTCCCCCCATTTCCACCAGAACCGATCCGGCAGGATGCGACAGATAGTCCGGTGTGATTCTGACTTTGCGAAGATAATTGTATGGACGCCCGTCGATTCTGTTCATGCTCTTCCTCCCTCTTCAGCACCAAAAAAAGAGCCGCCGCACCAGATCCCCCGCAGCACCTGAAACCTTCGTTTATGGCTGCCCGGTTCCCCGTCTGACCCGTTCACGGGATTTCAGCGCACGGGGTCCGATGCGACGACAAAAAAATCCGTCTTTTACGCTTTATGTTTTCTGTTGTTCGGAACTATACTCGCTTTTGCGAAATATTCAAGGCAGAGAGACAATTCTGTCCGCAAATTTTTCCGTTCGATGATTTTGTCGATCAACCCCTTCTTCAGCAGGAACTCGGAAGTCTGGAACCCTTCCGGCAGCTGTGCCTGCGTGGTATCCTTGATGACCCGGGGACCCGCAAAACCGATCAAGGCTCCGGGTTCGGCGAGAATCAGATCCCCGAGCGACGCATAGCTGGCAGTCACTCCGGCGGTCGTCGGATGGGTCATCACGACAATGTAGGGCAGATGCGCCGCGGCGTGCCGCTGAAGCGCTCCGCTGGTCTTTGCCATCTGCATGAGACTGATCATTCCTTCATACATCCGCGCTCCGCCGGATGCGGTCACGATCACGAGCGGAAGCCGGTGCGCCGTGGCGAACTCCACCAGACGGGTCACCTTTTCTCCGACCACCGCCCCCATGCTCGCGCCGAGGAAACGAAAATCCATTACGCCCAGCGCATAGTGCCGGCCGTCGAGTTTGGCGTGTCCGCAGATGATGGCGTCGGTCAGCCCCGTCTTCTTCTTGTTGGACTCCAGTTTGGAGGTGTAGGAGGAGACTCCCTCGAATTTCAGCGTGTCGATGGATTCAACCCCTGCGTCGATCTCCACAAAGGTTCCGGGATCGGTCAGCAGTTCGATCCGCTTCGGCGCCGGCATCGGATTGTGGTATCCGCAGTGCGGACAGATGTACAGATTGCTTTCCTTCTGCTTGGTGAAAATGGTCGCATCGCATTTTTTGCATTTTTCCCAGAGTCCCTCGGGGATGTCTTTGCGCTTCAGGGGTTCCTCCTGTCTGGGAACGGCACTCAGTGTCGAGTATCTCGATTTCTTGAAAAAAGCCATTTTTAGTTCCTTTGTCTTCGGGCGATGACCAGAACGTCCACTCGTGCAGCGCCACTGTTGAGTAAAACTCCGGCCGCCTCGCCGAGCGTGGCGCCGGTCGTCATAACATCATCCACCAGTAATATACTACGCTTTTCCGCCGCTGTCGAATCAAAAATCGAAAAAGCTCCCCGAATATTTAAATTTCTTTCATTTCTTGTCAGGAAAGCCTGGCGCGGCGTGCGCCGTTTCCGTCTCAGCATCCGCCGGACGGGGATTCCGGTCCACCGGGAGAGTTCCTCCGCAAACAGCGCGGACTGATTGTATCCCCGCCGGAGAAAACGGGTCCAGTGCAGCGGAACCGGGACAACAGCATCATACAGCGATGCGGTCTCCGTAAGCAGTCCCGCCGCAAGACGCCCCAGCGGACGGGCAAGCTCCGTCCGGCCGCGGTACTTGAAACGGTGAATGCACTCCCGCACCTCATCCGTATAGTTGAAAAGAGCATACGCCCGGGTCCACGGCGGTTTCGGCGCATTCATGCAGTCGGTGCACGACTCGAAGATTCCGTCCGCTTCCGCTCCGCAGGTCCGGCAGACCTTTCCCCGGATCATCGGCATCCGCTTCAGGCACTCCGTGCAGAACATGTTCGCGCTTCCGTCGAACGGAATCCCCTTTCCGCAGAGCGGGCAGAGCAGCGGCAGGAACGCGGAAATCCATTCCGGAAAGCGTCCGGAAACCCTGCGCGGCCCCGCCGCCACCGGACTCACCGGCCGGTCAGGACTTCGGCGATCTGAACCGCGTTCAGCGCCGCCCCCTTGAGGAGCTGGTCGCCGGAAACAAAGAGTTCCAGACCGCGTTTGTCGTTCCGGGAAATATCCTGCCGGATGCGCCCGACGATCACGTCGAATTTCCCGGTTGCGTCAATCGGCATCGGATAGATCTTGTTCGCGGGATCGTCCCGGACCACGACGCCCGGCGCCTGGGAAAGGATCTCGCGCGCCTCATCCGGCGTGATCTCCTGTTCGAATTCCAGATTCAGCGACTCCGAATGCGCTCTCATCACCGGCACCCGGACGCTCGTGCAGGAGAGCATCAGACCCGGAATGTGCATGATCTTGCGCGTTTCGTTCACCATTTTCAGCTCTTCCTTCGTATATCCGTTCGGCTGGAAGGAGTCGATGTGGGGGAAGAGGTTGAATGCGATCTGCTGGGCCATGACCTTTGCCTCGACCCGTTCCGCGCCGTTGAGGACTTCGCGGGTCTGATCGAGCAGCTCCTGCATCGCGGGAGCGCCGCCGCCCGAAGCGGCCTGATATGTGGAAGCGATCAGGCGCTTGAGTCCTTTCGCCTTGTGCAGGGGATACACGGCAACGGCCATGATCGCGGTCGTGCAGTTCGGATTGGCGATCACGCCGTGGTGCAGAAACGCATCTTCCGGATTGATCTCGGGAATCACCAGCGGCACATCGTCCTCCATGCGGAACGCGCTGGAATTGTCGATCATGACGCACCCGGCATCAACGCAGGCCTGACGGTAGAGTTTGGAGATATCGGATCCGGCGCTGAAAAGAGCGATGTCAACGCCCTTGAAGGATTCCGGCGTCATTTCTTCGATTGTGATCTCCTCGCCGTTGAACTTCACTTTTTTTCCGGCGGAACGCGCGGAGGCAAGCAGCTTAATGGAGGCAATCGGAAAATTTCTCTTCTCCAGGGTCTTGATCATTTCGACGCCGACGGCACCGGTGGCGCCGGCGACAGCCACATTCACAGGTCTTCCCATTTTTTTTGATTCTCCCTCAAAATGTCAGGTTGGGTGGTTTCCTCCGGTGCCGGCCCTTCCACGGCTCCGGTACATCTGGATAATTTACACGCTTATCGCGGAAAATGCAAGTTTCCGCTGTCAAAAGCCACCGATTCCCTCCTCCGGGAAACCGGACTTCCGCCCGGGAAACGCCAGCCGGAATACCGCTTTTTCATAAAAAAATCAAAAACCGCCGGTTTTTCCGGAGCTTTTTTCTTGCTTTTAATGCATTTCCGTGCTAGAATACTGTAAATATCGTGAAGAATGGAGTTTTTTATGGAAATCAGGAACGGGCAAATTTTCATCGGCGGAGTTTCCGTTGATGAAATCGCCGAAAGATACGGAACCCCCACCTACGTTTACGACGAAGCAAAAATCCGCGCCAACTACCGGGAAGTCCGGCAGACGTTTGAAAAATACTATCCCGATTTCAAAATGTTCTATGCGGTGAAATGCTGCAACAATCCGGCGATCGTCAACATTCTCCGGCAGGAGGGGGCGGGAGCGGACTGCGCCAGCGTCAACGAAATTCTTCTGGCAAAAAGCGTCGGCCTCTCCGGGGAAAATGTGATGTTCAGCGGGAATTTTCTCTCCGATGAGGATATCCGGCAGGGACTGGAATCCGGAGTGATTTTCAATCTTGACGATATCTCCATTCTGCCGCGTCTTCTGCGGTTCGGGACCCCGGAGCTGCTGTCGTTCCGGATCAACCCCGGATACGGGAAGAGCAACGTGGGCGATTTTGTCACCAATGCGGGACCCGGAGCGAAATTCGGCATTCATCCCGACAAGGTGATGGAGGCCTACCGCATGGCCAGAGAGGCCGGCGTCAAACGCTTCGGCGCCCACATGATGACCGGCTCCTGCATTACAGATGCAGAGTATTTCCCGTTTGTGACGGGACTGCTGATGGATATCATCGGCAAAGTCTCCAAAGAACTCGGGATCGACTTTGAATTTGTGGATCTCGGCGGCGGACTCGGAATCCCGTACAAACCGGGAGAGCCGGCGCTTGACCTGGAACAGGCCGCACGCCTCACCGCGGAGATGTTCCGCCGGAAAGCGGAAGAATATGGAATGAGGAAACCGCAGCTTAAACTGGAACCGGCACGGTATTTTGTCGGGAACGCGGGCTGGCTGATCGGACGGGTCCATTCGATCAAGGAGTCATACCGGAAAATCGTCGGGACCGACATCGGGATGAATACACTGGCACGCCCGGCGATGTACGGATCCTATCACCATATTTATGTGAACGGCAAGGAAAACTGTCCGCGAGAGACGCTCGGGCTCTGCGGACAGCTTTGTGAAAATACCGACTTCTGGGTCAAGGAGCGCGAGCTGCCCGCCAATATTGCCGAAGGCGATCTTGTTGTGGTGGAGAACGCGGGAGCATACGGATTCGGCATGAGCTATCAGTACAACGGCCGTCTCCGTCCTGCGGAAGTGCTGATCCATGACGGCAGCTGCGAGCTGATCCGCGACCGGGAGGTGTTCGAGGACATGGTCCGCCATACCCATGTCCCCGCCCGTCTAACGAAATAACTGTAGGAATCGGAGAGGAAAACGATGCTTCGACAAAAACTGGCAAGATTTTTATCAAGCGATATCGGAATCGACCTTGGGACAGCCAACTGTCTGGTCTATCTGAAAGACAGAGGCATCGTGCTTTCCGAGCCATCCGTGGTCGCGATCAGCAAAAACACGCACGAGGCACTCGCAGTCGGCGACGACGCGAAGAAAATGCTCGGCAGAACCCCGGAAAACATCATGGCCCTGCGGCCGATGAAATACGGCGTGATCGCGGATTTCGAAACGACCGAAGTCATGCTCCGCCATTTTATTGAGAAAGCGAAGCTGATTCTTCCTCCGCGAAGCCGTCTGATCCGTCCGCGGGTGCTGATCGCAGTACCGTCGGGCATCACGGAGGTGGAGACACGCGCAGTCAAAGACAGCGCGGAACGCGCCGGCGCCGGAGACATCTTCCTGATCGAAGAACCGATGGCCTCCGCCATCGGAGTCGGGCTGCCCGTTTCGGAACCGACCGGCAGCATGATCGTGGATATCGGCGGAGGAACGACGGAGGTGGCGGTCATCTCCCTCGCCGGAATCGTGGAAAAGAAAAGCGTGCGCGTCGGCGGCGACGAGATGGACGAAGCCATCTCCCAGCACCTGAAACGCGTCTACAACCTGATCATCGGCGCGAGAACCGCCGAGGATATCAAAATCCGGATCGGCAGCGCCTATCCCGACGAAGACGACCAGGAGATCTTCCTGGAGGTCAAAGGAATCGACCTTGTCTCCCGGATGCCGAAAGCGATCAACGTCTCTTCGCACGAGATCCGGGCAGCGCTTCAGGAACCGGTCACAAGCATTGTGGAGGCGGTGCGCGGAACTCTGGAAAAATGCCCTCCGGAACTGGCGTCCGACCTGATCGACCGGGGAATCATGCTCGCCGGCGGAGGCTCTCTGCTGCGCGGACTCGACCGGCTGATTTCGGAAGAAACAGGGCTTCCGGTCTTTGTTGCCGAAGATCCTCTGAAGGCGGTTGCAAACGGAACGGGCATCGTCCTCCAGGAAATGGACAACATGGCAATGGCCCTCTCCAAACACTGATCCGCCGCGACAGAAAAGCCCCCTTTCCCATTCTACGGAAAAATGCTGCCGCATTTTTCCCGGGTCAAGGACAGGGTGTCCTTGTCGCGGTCCAGCGGCGAGACGCTGGTCGTGCGGAGCACGAAATCCCCGCCGACGCCATCAACCGCCATCCCGGAGGCTGCAACGAAGAAGTTCAGCGCCAGCTTTCACAGACGGCCTGAAGGAAAACGCCTTCACCGGTACAGAACCAGGGATGCTGCCCGGCCTCATAAATTTCAAACACCTCCGAAAAACATCCGGTTTCGCGGGCGGCCTGTTCGAGAACCGCCTTTGCCTTTTCCCCCTCTCCGAGCCTGCGAAACACGACGGCTTTCCAGCCGGCATACCATGTACAGAGGGATTTCCCGAGCGGATACATATTCCCGAACGTTTCCTCGGAAGCACAGAACTTTGCAATGGAGACGCGCTGTCTGGGATCTTCCGCGGGAAGATTCCCATAAGGGAAAATCCCGCTGAACAGGCCGATGCTCTGATCGGGACAACCCGGATAAGGGAGATAGGCCTGGTCATCCTGCGGAAGGGTTTCCATCAGTTTTTCTGCCAGGGAGCGCCAGCGGAGGCGCTGTTCGGAATCGAGATCAAGAAGTTCTGCGGCCTCCGCGGCGACACGGAAGGTGGCGATCACGCCGCAGGTGGTCATGAAAGCATTTTCCCGGGCGGCGCCGAGACGCTCGAGATCCGTGCACTTCCCGACGATGAAACGTCCCTTTTCTTTTTCATCGACGGAGAAAATCCGATAGAACTCGGCACATCCGCGAATCATGGGATAGACCTCCCGGAGAAAGCCGGAATCCTCGCCGTTTCCGGAACAGTGCCATGCGCCGAGCGCGATGTTGGCCATATGGAAGATATGCTCCAGCCAGAACCCGACGGGCGCCCCCTCAAGGCCGGGCAGTTCGACACTTTCCCAAAGGAAGCGGGCGGCATCGCCATCGCCTTTTGTATCGAAATAAGCATAAGCCCTCCTCCGGGCGGCATCCAGATGGGAGAGGCGGAAACGGACGATCTTCCGCGCCAGATGACGATGACCGGAAGCAAGAAGTCCTTCCAGGGCAAAGAATTCGTCGAACGCGAAATAACGTCCGCCCCAGTGAGAGGGGTAGATTCCGACCGGGATCGACCATTCTGTCGAGGAAATCCGGAGATGATACTCCGAAGTTCTTGCGACCTGCCGCACTTTTTCAGGCAGTTTTTCCGCAGGCAGAGTCGACTCCGCCCAGAACTCCGCCCACGCGGCGGAATGGGAAGAGCGGATCTCCTCTTCGGAACAGGAACGGGCAAATGCTTCGGCCTTCTCGTCAAACGCAAGGAAAAAGACCGTTTCCGGCGAAACAGTTTTTAGGCGGATTTCCGAACCGGACCGCTCCGCCGTCACAGAGGGATCGGGAGAAAAGAAGGAAATCGTTCCCCGCATTTCCGACAATCCGTCGATCTCATAGGCGGTTCCGGTATCGGAGAGCGGAACGGTCTTTGTCCGTCTCGGGCCGAAAGAGGAAACCATGCACAGAGCATCCGCACCACGGATCTCCTTGCGGATCACCACCAGATTGTACTTCAGATGACAATACACAAGCGAACGCACACTCGCCCCGTTCTCATACACGCAGACGGATTCGGAAAGAGCCTCCGTCAGATGAAAGGTCTGGCTCCATGAAACGACCGCCCCGGCATTCTCAAGACGGTGTTCGAAAAAACCGAACGGGACCAGCGGAAATCCCGGCGAATCGTAGCGGAAACCGGCACGCCAGAGACCGCTTTCGATCTGCCCTTCACAATAACTCCGCGGCAGACATCCGCCTGTGTAATCGACCAGCATGGAAAGATCTCCATTCCCAAGCGCAAGCGGACAGTAACGATTCCGCTTCTCCGTTTCATTTGTACATGTCAGCTTCATAGCAGTCCTCTCTTGTATTCATCTGTATTCATCATTTCCAGAAATATACAAAAAATACTCTTTCAAGACTTGAAAACAAGTAGAAAAAGAATTATTCTATACAACAACAGCCCATAATCCATACAACAACGGAGAACGGAAATTGGGGAACGGGGATTTTCAATTTCTGTCCATTCATTTCTGGCACGGGACGGAAGAGTTTGAACCGTGCTTTTATCCCTACTGCGTGGAAGAGGCGGAACGGGACCAGGCGAAGCCGTTCCGGACAGCGGGACAGGATTTTCTGATCGCCGCCCTCCTCCTGTCCGGCGAACTGCAGTATGAATTCGGGCAGGAGAAGATCATTCTCCGCCCCGGCGAGTTGCTTCTGATTCCACCGGGCACCGCCTATTGCTTCGGAACGGATGCCAACCGGCCGGGCTACCGGAAACTGGTGCTTGAAATCTCGGGCAGGAATCTGGAGCAGGAACTGCGGACACTGAATCTGATCCGCCCGGTTCACCGGAAAGGAGTGAATTCCGCGGAACTTGCCGTCCGAATCCGGGAGCTCGGATCGCGGATGGACGAAGGAGCTGCGCATTTCGCGGAACTGGTGGGCCGGACAACCGAACTACTTTACACCTTCCGGGAGAACCGGCGGAAACGGACAGGCGGACGCTTCCGCCGAGCACAGGACGTGATTGAGACATCGCTTTCAGAAGCTGTGAATGTGGGGCATCTGGCGGAACGTCTTCACATAGCGCGGTCCACGCTCGGACGTCTTTTCCGTCAGGAGACCGGCAGTTCACCACGCGAATACTGGATCCGTCGGAAGTTCCACCGGGCATGCTACTATCTTTCCGGAACGGATCTTTCCATCAAGGAGATTGCCGCCCTTCTGGGATATTCCTCCCAGTTCCACTTTTCAGGAGAATTCCGGAAACGGAGCGGACTTTCCCCGCGGGAATACCGGAAAAATGAGAAAATCAAATACGAAAAAGCGTAAAAGAGGAGAAAAATTCATAAAATTTAATTGTTTACACTTGCATTTTAGCACTTCTGGAGTCACAGTGTATTAAAACGAAAGGAGCCGGACGATGAAAACGTATGTTCTTGATACCAATGTTCTGCTGTACAGTGCTCAGGCGCTGGAGTCATTCGAAGACAACCGGGTCGTAATCCCGATGGCGGTCATCGAAGAACTCGACAAATTCAAGAAGCATCAGGATGAACTCGGACGCAACGCCCGCCAGGTGATCCGCCGCCTGGACGACCTCCGGAAAAAGGGAAGCCTCTTCAACGGAGTCCCGCTGGACAACGGGAACGGAAAACCGGCAGGGACTCTTCAGGTGATCGCCGGATCCGGGCCGGTGGTCGAAGGAATGGACATGAGCCAGCCGGACAACCGCATTCTGCGGGTGGCCTACCAGCTTCACAAAGAGGACCCGAAAAAAATCGTCATTCTGATTTCGAAGGACATCAATCTTCGTCTGAAGGCGGACAGCCTCGGAATCGCAGTGGAGGACTTCGAACGCCAGCGCGTCAATTTCGACGAACTGTTCTCCGGAGAACGGGAGCTGGACGTGCCGGCGGCCGCCATCGACGAATTCTACAAGAACGGCTTCATCGAAATCGAAGATCCCCTCTATCCGAACGAATTCGCCGTTCTGCGGGACGAGAACAAACGTTCCGCGCTCGGCTGGAAACGCGGGAAACGAATCGAAACCATTCCGCATGAATATTCCGACAAGGCATGGAACATCACCCCCCGCAGCAAGGAACAGCGGATGGCGCTGACCGTTCTGATGGATCCTTCGATCCAGGTGGTGACCCTGGTCGGTCAGGCGGGATCCGGCAAAACCCTTCTGGCGCTCGCCGCCGCCCTGGAGTGCACGCTGCAGCGCAATCAGTTCGACCGCATTCTGGTCTCCCGCCCGATCATTCCGATGGGAAACGATCTCGGCTATCTTCCGGGAAGCAAGGACGAAAAACTCGATGTCTGGATGCAGCCGATCTACGACAATCTGGAATACCTCCTCCGCAACGACAAACACGACATCCAGGTCGTGCGGCGGCAGATCGACGAACTCAAACGCACCCGCAAGCTCGAACTTGAGGCGCTGACCTACATCCGCGGACGGAGCATCCCCAAACAGTTTGTGATCGTCGACGAGGCGCAGAACCTGACGCCGCACGAGGTGAAAACCATCGTCAGCCGCGCCGGAGAAGGCACGAAAATGATCCTGACCGGCGACCCCTACCAGATCGACAACGTCTATCTGGATTCCTGCAGCAACGGTCTTTCCTACATTGTAGACCGCTTCAAGGCTCTGCCGCTCCACGGACACATCACACTCCGCAAGAGCGAACGCAGTCCGCTTGCGGCGGCTGCCGCCGAGCTGCTCTGAAATCCGATCTGCCGGGGAAAAGAGATGATGGCGGATTCAAACCGCATCCCGGTCCTGGAAAAGGCCGTCGAGATTCTGGAATACATTGCGTCGCATCCGGGCCCGGTCAGCCGCACCGAGCTTCAGAAGGCGCTGGGAATCCCTCAGGCCACCTGTTACCGGATCGTCGCGACTCTTGCTGGGAAAGGGTGGCTGGAGGCGTTCAGCGGCAACCGCTACGACCTGGCATGGCATCTCTGCCGCATGGCGCAGAAGAAGCGGTTTGATCCCCGGACCTACCGGAAATTCCAGCCGCTTCTCAACCGCCTCGCCGGACGGATTCAGTTTCCGGTCAAACTCTCGATCCGGGAGGGAGAGGAGTTTCTGAACGTCTGTTCGGCGCAGGCGTCGTGGGATGTTTCGCTGTTTTCCGAACCGGGGACCCGGTCTCCGGTCGACTGCACAACCTCTGTCGGAACCGTTTTCTCCGCGGAAGACGGCGGAGAAGGAGAGACGCCGGACGCACGGATCCGTCTTGCGGACTACCGCAGAGAGGGCTTCTCCTTCAATCCGGGTTCCACGGATCCCTCCGCACGCTTCCATGTGGACACGCTCTCGTTTCCGGTGCGCCGGGAAGGAAAACTTCTTGCGGTTCTCTCCGTCCTCAGCATTCCCGGAATGCTTGTCCGCGCGGACTGGAAGCGGATTGAAGCGGAAGTCCGCGACACAGCCGAACGCGTTCTGAAACTATTCTGAGACAGCCGCCGGAGAATGCTCTTCCACTCTCCCGGAACGGACACCGCGTCCCGGCACTGCTCCGGCGGCGGCATCCAGATACACGGCCACAACCGAAGCAAATCCGTGACAGCAGCTTGCGGAAGGATCCTCTTTTTCCCAGAGGGTTCCGGTCTTCCGGGCCATCGGCAGCAGGCGTTCGACGCACTCTTTCCGGAAACGGCCGGCCCGTCCGCCGAGCAGCAGACTCCGGAAACGCAGAACCAGACCGATGAACATGGCTGCCGGAACCATCTTTTCCGGAATTTTCTCCTCCAGCAGACGCGATTTCCAGCGTTCGAATTTCTCCGCACCGGGAGTCGGAACGCCGCAGAAATCGGCATAGTACTGGCCGATTTCACTGATATTTCCGCTTCTCTGCAGAACGCCGTCGCGCCGGACCGCATTGTCATGAAACCACTCGCCGTCAAAGGAGAGATCAAGGATCTTTTTCCGGAGCGTCTCCGCCCGGGCAAGAAGGGAATCGTCGGAATAACACTCTCCGGCCTCCCTGAGGCACTTCATATAGAGCATATTGGTTGGAAAGTGGACATCCTGAAAGAAATTTCCGGCGTCGGACCATTCGATGAAGTTCCATCCGGGGAGATTTTCCAGGAATCCCTCGGGCCCGCGGAATTTCTCACATCCTTCCAGATAGCGCAGGAGACGCGGACGGATCCGGGCGGTGAAATCCATTCCGTTCCGCTGTTTTTTCTTTTCAAAAATTTCCAGAAAGAGCCAGAAGGGCCATTGCGGAAGAAAGGATCCGCGGGGATTGTCCGCGGGAAAACACATGGGAATCATCCAGTCTTCGGGCAGAGGATAGGAGGCGGGAAGGATGAAGTTTTCCAGGAAATCGTCCTCCACGTCGGTCCGTCCGGTGAGAAAGAATTCGGTTTCCGCCATGAAATAGCTGTCGCAGAGCCACGCGGCCCGCTCCCGTCCGGGACAATCCATGAAGACATCGGCCGTATTCTGACGGAAGGTTTCACAGGCCGCCGCATAGACGGTCTTCTCCTCCGCGGAAAGACCTCCGTTTTCCCGTCCGGGCAGAAAGAGGGAGGAGTCGAACGCATACTCCCGCAGACGGAAACGCTTCAGACGAACACTTCCGCTCAGAACGGAAACCGCGGCACAGCGCAGAGCATAGGGTTCGAAACTTTCCAGTTCGATTTTCTGTCCGGCTGCCATGCGGATCCGGAGGAAGTTGTTTGCCCAGAACGCCCTCCGAGGATCGCAGGTGCCGCCGACAAGCAGTTCATCCCAGACGATCCGCAGATCGCACCCTTCCCCGGACTCCAGTTCGAGCATCAGGAAACCGGTATGGAGTTTCCCGAAATCATAAATTTCCGTTTTTTCCGCTCCGTCCGCGAGGACATCGGGGATGGGAGCGTCGATCCGTTCTGCCGTCCGGACCGTCGAAAGAACGGGGGCCGGCGCCCTTCTTGTCAGAAGACGCGGAAGGTGCGGAAGCGGAAGAGCTTCCACCTCCTCAAGCGGCGGATCCGATGACCGGAACCACTCCGCTCCCGCCGGGTTCCCGGAAAAATCATACTCCTCCACCAGATCACGCTGACGAGTCAGCTTGACGGCCTTCCAGTTCCGGAAGGGAAGACGACAGGCTCGGAAGGTTTTCCCATCCCCGGTCGATCCGAGCACGGTTCCATTCCGGTCCAGAAACGCCGCTTTGAGGAACGGCTGCTGTTTCGGACGGCAGAAATTCTCCGTTGCGCATCCGGCAACTTCCACGGCGACCGGAGTCCCCGGCGGCGCATTCAGCGGGATTCTGTCCACCCGGGCAAAGCCGAGCGGAGCACGCGCGGGCCCGTACGCCGTCACGATTCCGTTGAGATAAAGCCGGTAGATCGACGCCGCGGCAATCCGGAGTTCCACCGCTCCTTCCGGAAGCCGGGCGGTGAATCCGAGTTCCACTTCCGTTCCATGCCAGACTCCGGGCGTTGCTTCCCATTCAGAATCCGCAGTTGTTCGCTGCTGTTTTTCCATTGTATCCTTTCCCCGTCTCTGCCGCGGAACCATCTGTGTTTCCCCGGCGTCCGGTAATCAATAGCCCCATTCCGGACGAATCGCAAGCGACGATCCGGAAAACAGAATCCGGAAAAACACGTTATTTTTCATTTATGTGTATTTTTATCGTTGAATCAACTGTTTGTATATTTTAAAGCTGGTTTCTCTTCATCCAAAATGATTGAGCTGGATTTTCCGGAAATTCGTTTTTCATTGTTCTTCCGGAGCCGGTCTTCCGCAGCGGTTTTCCGAAAAAAGACCGGCGGGGAATTCATCCGTACAAGAAAAAATTCCTATTCAAAATGGCCGTTCTGGTGAAAAACAGATCCGGAAAGAGAAATTTTTCCTTAAAAAAATACACAAACACAAATAACAGAAACAGAAAATGCACAGAAACAGAAAAAAAACGGAACAAAAAACGGAGCGATCCATTTTCCGCTTCTTGTGGATTTGCATTTTCCTGATATAATATTCATACGGAAAGCGCTCCGGGGAATCCGCAGAGGCGGGTCGGAACGCGGAAAATGAAGGATTTTTACAACAAAGCCGGGAGTAAGGATTCATGATGTTTCGATTGAACTCAAAACAATTTACGCTGATAGAACTTCTGATCACGGTTGCGATTCTTGCGATTCTCGTCGGGCTTCTGCTGCCGGCCTTGAATTCGGCGCGGGAGAAGGCGCGCGGAGCGACGTGTCTTTCCAATCTGAAACAGTGCGGACTTGCGATCCACTCCTATGCGGGAGACAACAACGACTATGCGGCACTCCGGGAAGCGGGAACGGGATGGGTCTCTTTCTTTGCGGACGTTCCGGATGAACGCATCGCCAACCGTCCGAACAGCGGAACGAAATATCTCAGCAAGGGCTGCGCGGTCTGTCCTTCGGTGAAGCCGGGGAAATACGACACCTCCACAAGCGACAAAGCCAAAGAGGCATACGCATACAATTATACGGGCAGAGTGGCACGAGGCACCTTCAATTTTGCCGCGGGCGATTACGATCTGATCCTCCGTCTCTCGGATCCGAAACGCGCGCTGGAAGGGTTGAGGAGCACCATCACCACGATGAACCGGAATTGCGATGTTCTGCCTCTTCTGTTCGACTCCTGGTCGATCGGGCAGCAGAGCCAGTGGACGTGGGGATCACCTCAGCCGACACTCTCCGCGACCGACTCCACCGTGGGGCTCCACCACAGCGGACGCGGAAATGTTCTGCTGTTCGACGGAAGTGCGAACTCCTATGACAGAACCGGCGTCTGGAACCATCTCGGTTTCAATTTTGCCGCAGTGGGAGAGGCGTCACAGTACATTCCGACCCACTGACACCAACACGACAATATAACAAAAGGATTTTCCGAATGATGCATCGAATGCAACACTCTCTCCTGTTTTTCTGCGCTTTCGGAGCGCTGATCTGTACGGAAGCGGCCGAGTCGATTCTGACCATCGACGCCGCCTCCGCCGCAGCCCCCGCGATAGAACGGAAGACTCAGCCGTCCGGCACCAGGGTCTTCGCGTTCAACTGCGCCGTCGACCGTTATTTCACCGTCAAAATGCCGAAATCGCCGGGAAAGAATTTTTCTCTTTCCGCATGGTTCAATCCGGACGGGATTCCGAACCGGATCGGAAAATTTTCCCTTCTGGGCGAGAAAGAGGGACGACTCCGGCTTTCCTATACGCCGGCCAAACGCTTTGAAGTGGAATTCAAGCTGGCGAACGGGAAAGCGGAAGTCATTCGAAGCCAGCCGCTTCCGTCCGATCAATGGTATCACGTCACGTTTGTCTGCCTCGGGGACAAGCGAAGGGCGCGGATCTATATCAACGGACAGATTCACCATCAGAGCGTCCTTTCCGATGCGCCGATGCCTCCCGACGGCGAATTCTGCATCGGATGCGCCGATCCGAAAGCTGCGAAACCGTTCTGGTGCAACGCTCTTGCCAATGAAATTCAACTGTTCGACACCGCTCTCGAACCCGGAGAAATCAAACGGCGTTTTGAACGGGAATCCGTCCGCTACGAGGAAAGCGGGAAATCTCCGCTCGCAGCGGCACAGACGAAACCTTCGGGAAAATTTATCCTTCTTCCGCCGTTTGCCGATCATGCGGTCTCCGAACAGCGCAAAAAGGAACTGCGCACGGAACTCCCGAAACAGATGGAACAATATCTACGGGAAATCTCCGCTCTCCAGGACCGCCTGAACCGCGCGCTCGACGGACGGAACTGTGTCCAGAAGGAACGGATCGGAAAACGCGGTGAAATCGTCAGGAATCTGGAGAGCTTCATCCGCCGGAATCTGGCAGCGGGCGACGTCAGCGGTCTCCTGTACGCGGCCAGCGGCGTGCAGGATTTGAAACGGTTTATCGACTACTTCCGTCTTGAGGCGGAATGCGTCGCGAAATTTCCATGGGAGCCTTCCGGGAAACATCCGGGGAACAATCCGAAGATCTTCAACGTGAAGGAGTTCGGTGCAAAGGGTGACGGAATTTCCGATGACTCCGCCGCATTTGTAAAAGCGCTGGATGCAATGGCGGCGCTCAAAGGAGCCCCCTCCATTCTGCGCATTCCCGCTGGGACCTATTTCTTCAACAGTTTCGTTCCCGCGCCGAAGAAACCGGCGGAAAAAAACGGCTGTCATGTCCGCATCCATCTGGAGAACGCGCTGATCGAGGGAGAGAATCCCGAAACGACAAAATTCCTGTTCGGACGCACCGCGGCGGGAGTTTACATGGAACGCTGCCGGAACGTGACCGTGCGCAATCTGATGCTTCAGTACCGGGATACGCCGTTCTGCCAGGGAACGGTATTGTCGGTCGATCTGCCGAACAACACCGTCACGATCCGTCATGATCCGGGGACTCTGACCCCGGACGATCCCTCCTACCGGAGCAATCCGCGCTTCCAGTGCTGCACGGCCTATACGCCGGACGGGAACCTTGTCCGGACACAGTTCCTGGTCTACAACGAGAAGAAGGCGGACTCTCTCGGCGACGGGAAATACCGGATCCACATGGATAAGCGCTATTCCGTCCGGCACGTCCGTCCGGGCCTGAAGTTTGTGATTCCGAACCGCCGCGGGGAGTGTCCGAGCTTTCCGACGGGGGACAGCGTCCTCTGCACGGCAGAAAACATTCATATCCGCAACTCTCCTGCGGCGGCGTTCCAGACCTGGGGCGGCTACTGGAATTCATGGGTCGGGTGCAAACTGTATCCGCTTCCCGGACGGTATCTGGCATCCAACGCGGATTTCCTGATCGCGGGGAACGGGAGTTACATCTCCGGCTGTTCGGTGCGGAATCCCGGCGACGACTGCTTCAATGCGTTCGTCGGAGGCAAAAATATCATTGATGCGGAAGGCACCATGGCGCGTTTTCCGTCGATGCCGGGCGAATCCGGTCCGGGAAGCATGCTGACCTTCATTTCCGGTGCGACCGGTCAGACTCTCGCTCTTGCGAAAATCCGTTCCACCTCCGTGAAAAACGGGGAAACCATCGCTGTTCTGGAGGAACCCCTGCCCGACACAATCGTCAGCAGGAAAAAAGGAGGACTGAAAAAACTCTCTCCCGTGCAGGAGGATCTAGTCTCCCGCGCTCTGATCCGCTACGATTTCCGCCGCGACGCAGTCTACGATCCGCGTCAGTGGGGAATCGGCACGGTTGCCAGCGGCAACTTCTTTGCACATGCCCGCGCCGGCATCAACATTCAGTCCTCGTGTTCTCTGGTGGAAAACAACGTGTTTGAGAATATTCCGATGGGAGTCGGCATTGCGGTCTCGTGCCTTCTCGGCGTGCATGAAGGCCCCGCGCCCTACAGCATCGCCGTACGGGGGAACACCGTTCGCGACGCATGGGCGGGACTCCGGACCTTCACATTCAACCAGAACATGGAACCCGCACACTGCGCCCCGATCCGCGGACTTCTCTTTGAAAACAACCGCTGGAACGAAACCGGCGGACTGATCCTCAAAAATATTTCCGACACTCTCTTCCGCGGAAATGAAATTTCCGGGAAAAACGGGAAGAACAGTTTCGGGGAAGTGGAAAACAGCATTTCCATCGACCGCTCTTCGAATGTGACCTTCACAGACAACCGCTATCTCGGAAAACCGCTGACGGCAAAAGATCTCTCCATAAAGGAAAGTGAAGACATTTCCGTAAAATAACACAGCGGACAAATCTTGCAAAGAAACAGAACACGGTGTATACTGCTCCGTCATGACGAAACGAAACTACACAACCCGGGCCAAAGTGCTGGAAATGCTGCGGGACTATCTCCGGGGAATGGCGCTCTCCAATCAGGATCGCCTTCCCGGAGAGCAGACCCTTGCGGATCTGTTCCATGTCTCCCGCCGCACACTGCACAAAGGAATCCTGGACCTGGAGGAACAGAAACTTCTGGTCCGGAACGGCCGCAGCCGGCGCTATGTGCAGGAGTACAGGAATCTTGCGAGAGCGGGAAAAATTCTGTTTCTTTCGGTGGGACGTCATTACAGCTTCCGCTTTCCGGCGATGGAACGGCTCTGGAATATGCTTCATCCGCTGCTGCTCCGTCACGGAGCGGACGTCCGCCTGTTTCTGGCCGACGAGGGAACGGACCGGAAAAGCATTCTGGAACAGATGGACCGGTCCGATGTGATCCTGTTTGCAGGCTGTCTCTCCTCGGAACAGGAGAAGACCATGCAGTCGCTCTTCCAGTTTCAGAACACTGGGACGGTCATCAGTCTGCTGGAAACGCAGACTCAGAATTTCCGCAACATGATCGTTCTGGACAACTATGCGGCAGGCCGGATGGCGGCGGAATACCTGATGGATGCAGGCTGCCGGAAAATGCTCGGAATCTGGGAGTTCTGCACAAATCAGGATTTTTCCCGGCGGGCGCAGGGGTTCGCCGACAGCCTCTCGGCCCACTATCTCGGCGGAATTGAATCCATTCTCTGGGTTCCCACGGCGACCGGGAAACAGGCTCTGCGCGAAACGGTGGACTGGGCAGTCTCCAAAGAATTTGACGGGATCTATCTGATGAGCGATGAATCCATCGGCGACATTCTGGACCGTCACATCCGGTCCGGCCGGATCCCGTCCCGGACCAGGGTCATCACGGTCGACGGCACGCAAGAGTGTCTGCGCATGACCCCCTCCGTTCCCTACATCAATCATGCCAGCGACAAAATCGCGGAAGAGCTTCTGGAACAGATCACTCTGATTGCGCGCCGGACCTTCAAACATGTCCGGAAACATGTGTATCCGACGCTGTGCGATCCCCGGACTTTCCGTTCTCCGTAAAGCCCCTTCCGCATGTTCTGTCCGGATTCTGATCCGGAAAATCTGCGGTAATTTCCGTTATTTCTCGTAGATCCAGGGTTCGGTCAGGGTGAAATCCGCGTCCGGGAGATCGGGGTTCAGAACAAACGAGACAATCCGCGTCACATCCGTTTTCCCTCCGACGGTCACAAGCAGTTTTTTCGCCATTTTCACTCCGGCGAACCATGCATAGTCCTCCGAGATTGCCGTATAGAGCGAGCGCCCGCCGCCCTGGGTGTAGAGAATTGTTTCGAGCTTGCGGGTCAGATACGTTTCCGCGTCAATGTAAAAGACATAGGGGGCAATTCCGGGATCGTCCACCCGGCAGATCAGACGGTAATATTTCTCTCCCGCCTGATACGTCACGTCGATCTCCACGGTTTTAAAGATCTCTTCATACTGGTTGCCCGGCTTCAGCATTCCGGAGAAGGTCTTGACCAGATTCAGCGGTGTTCCGGAAGGGATCTTGCTGCTTTTCATATTGATCGGATTGATGTACCATGCCTCGCCGTCCTTGTACAGAATCATCAGGAACGCCTTCCCGTTCTTGATGGAGACCTGCTTGACGGAATCCGGCTTCTTGAACAGAACGACCGTATTGTAAAAATCGCGGTTTTTCTGTTCGGAAACAGATTCCACTTCCTGTACCAGTTTATAGGTTTTCGCGTTGGCGTAGAGTTTTTTCGGATCTGTGGCCGCGGTCATCCGCTGATAGAGTTCGTTGACCGTGATATCCGCGGGTTCTCCGGCCTCCAGCTCCAGCAGATCCTCCCGGGAAAACGAACAGGACGATGCGGTCAGCACAATTCCGGAAAGAAGAACCCAGGAAAAAATTCGCGGGAGAAATGGCTTCATGAATCACCTCTAGACGTTGTAAGCTGTTGATGTTGCGGAGCCGCCGAGGCCGTTCCAGTCGGTATGAAAGAACTCGCCTTCCGGGCGGTCCGTGCGTTCGTAGGTGTGTGCGCCGAAGAAGTCTCTCTGCGCCTGAATCAGAGCTGCGGGAAGCCGGGCGGTCCGGTAGGAGTCGAAATACGCCAGAGCACTGGAAAAAGCCGGAACGGGGATCGCATAGATGACAGCATCTGCAATCGCGCAGCGCCAGCTCTGTTCGGTTCTCTGCAGTTCCGCGCGGAAGAAGGGATCCGTCATCAGATTTTCCGGGGAACGGCCGTCGGCATAGGCCCGGCGGATATCGTCCAGGAACTTTGCCCGGATGATGCAGCCGCCGCGCCAGATGGCGGCGATCGAACCAGGATCCAGATTCCATCCGTATTCCCGGGACGCAGTCTTCATCAGCTGGAATCCCTGGGCATACGCGCAGATCTTCGATGCATACAGGGCCTCCTCCGCGTATTTGACCAGAGCTTTCCGATGCTCTTCCCGGAAGAGGGGATTGATCTCCCTGCGTTCGGGAAAGAGTTCCGACGCCCGCATCCGTTCGCCTTTCAGCGCGGACATCGACCGTGCGAAGACCGCCTCCGCAATGGTTGTCGCAGGAGCGCCCAGAGAGAGCGCTGTTTCCGCGGTCCATTTTCCGGTGCCCTTCTGTCCGGCGCGGTCGAGGATCACATCCACCATCGGACGGCCGGTTTCGGGATCGGCGGTTTCCAGAATCTGCGCGGTGATTTCGATCAGATAGCTCTCCAGCGGCCCGCTGTTCCAGGTGCGGAAGATTTCTGCCAGTTCGCTCAGCGGGTAATCATGCAGACCGCGCAGAAGGGCATAGGCTTCCGCGATCAGCTGCATATCGGAGTATTCGATTCCATTGTGAACCATTTTGACAAAGTGTCCGGCGCCGCCGGGGCCGATCCATTCGCAGCAGGGGGAGCCGTCCGGGGCGCGTGCGGCGATCTTCCGGAAGACCGGCTGAATCAGCGGCCAGGCGTCCCGGTTTCCGCCGGGCATGAGCGACGGTCCGTGCAAAGCCCCCTCCTCTCCGCCGGAGACTCCGGATCCCACAAACAGGATCCCCTGTTCCCCGAGGGTTTTCACTCTCCGTTCGGTATCGGCATACCAGGAGTTTCCGCCGTCCACGATCACGTCGCCGGGCTGGAGATGGGGCAGGAGCTGTTCCACGACGGCATCGACCGCCGGACCGGCCTTGACCATCAGCAGGATCTTCCGGGGAGTCTGAAGCAGGGAACAGAAATCCGCAATGGACTCCGAAGGCAGGATGTTTTTTCCGCGCGCACGGTCCTTCAGAAAGGAATCGACCCGCTCCCTGCTCCGGTTGAACACCGCAACGCGGAACCCTTTCGACTCCATGTTCAGAACAAGATTTTCCCCCATGACGGCCAGTCCGATCACGCCGATATCCGCTTTTCTCTGTTCCGACATTTCGCTTCACCCTCCGGTTCCGTTTGTTTTGAGACAATATAGCATCACAACGCCAGAATGCGAACGCCATTCCGGAATTTTATTGATGCGTTTCCTTCTCCCGGGATTCCGCAGAACGGCGGCCGGCGGTTCCGGTTCAGAAACTCAGCCATTCGAGGAATGTGACATTGTTCCGCTGGGGACCGGAGATGGCGAAGGCGGGAAACGTGAAAATCAGACGGCGGGAAGGACGTTTCTCCTTTGCATCCGCGGAGATCCGGATTGTGTAGGTTCCGCTCTCCTGCCAGGAAAGCTGACTCAGACCGCCGAAGACGAGAGGATCCAGCTGATCTGTGAGCAGCGTGCGTTCCCGGAACCAGATGTCACGCGCCTTGACGATCTCTTCGACATCCTCTTCCTCCAGATTGCAGAATCGCTGGATGATCAGGGGCGGAGCCGTGAAGAAATCGGGATTCCCCTCCGGCGCTCCGAAAAGGCGGACCAGGGAAAGACGGCCGTCGGCATCCGGCGGAAACAGATCGGTAAAGCCTTTGATGTAGAAGAACTCCTCGCGGAAGAGGATGGCATTGTTCCGGGGGAGAGGAGAGCGGCCTTCGCTTTCATAATCCTCCCGTTCCATTCCGTTGAGGGAGAGGGTGTCGTCGGAATCCCGGTAGTCGGAGATGAGGTCGATAAGTTCGTCGATCCGGTCGGAGTATTCGGAATCGGCATCCAGGGGATCGACCATGTTGCGGAGCTGGTTGCTGAAATCCGCGCCGCTGAGATCCAGGCCGGACCGGGCGTCGGTGATGGTGAATTTGAGTTTGGTTCCGTAGTAGTCGAGTTCATGAATGACGCCGTCGGCAAGATAGCGGTCATGCGTGTATTCGGAGTAGTCGGTGTAGCCGGGATCGCGGGCGGAGAACAGATAGCGGTCGGCGGCGATCAGCCATTGAATCCGGTTCGACGCCCCTTCGTTGATGTAGGCGGAACGCTGAAGTTCCACATGGGAGTAGACATCAAACGTGGCCGTGCGCGAAAGCATCAGAGCGGCGGAGGTCAGCATGCCGGCGGTAAACAGAAGGCAGAGAACTGCGATCAGCGCGGAACCGGATTCGGATTTGTTTCGGCGGATTCGTTCTCTCATGGAAGACCTCACGGCACATACTGGGTGTTTTTGGCGGTTCCGGCGCTGCGGCGGAGCCAGACTTCGGTCGTTCCGTCCATCCATTCGAGAGTCATTTGAACGGCGGCGGGAATATCAAACGTCCGGGCGTTGGCAGCGGAGGCGGATGTGGAGATGCGGAGGGTGTCCTGCTGAAGAGTGTCGTCATCCTCGTCGTCCCAGGAGTCGTCCCATTCGAGCTCGCCGTTGACTTCGTCCGCATAGAGGAAGCTGAGCGATTTAATGTTCCGGGCGATGACTTCGCGGGTGAACGGGAGGTCATCGCTCTCCTCCAGCCAGTGCGGACGGGGATAGGGGGAATACTCCGCGATCAGGGAGTTCTCCTCCAGACGCAGACGCACAAAGATCAGTGCGCCGTGATCGCCGCGATAACTCCGCCGGAGTGCGGTAAACCGCATTTCGTCAGGCTCTCCCTGAAAAATGACGCGGTTCTTCTGCTGGTCCTCGTCGCGCCATTCGAACGGGATCATCGCCTTGACGCAGGAGTCCATGACGCGGTCGATCGCCAGACGCTCCTTCAGCGCGTCCGAGTGGCGGACCGAACGGCGCCAGCCGTTGTAGAACGTCATGGACGCCGTCGCAATGATCAGCGCGATAAACACCATGATCGCCATTGCCGCGACCATTTCGATCAGCGTAAACTTATTCTCCTGCCGCGGTCGATTCATAGCTGATCCTGTCGATGATGAGTTTGTCCAGCACTTTTCCGTCCTTCCGGAGTTCGATGACGAGCCGTTTCAGCGGGAGCTGGTTATCCAGGTTGTTGTATTCGTCGGGCAGACCTTCGGCGTCCTCGTAGTACGCGACCGCCTGATAGGCCGGATAGGGGAAGAACCGTTCCGGGATTCCGCCGGGGTCCTCGTTCTGAAGCATGAAATACTCCGCCGCCTGAGTCAGCATGTGCATGCGGGTCCAGCGGTCGACACTTTCGGCGATCCGTTTCTGCGACCCCATCATCAGCTGGAGGAATCCGGCGAGGCCGATGGAGAGGATCGCAAGAGAAACCACGACCTCCAGCAGCGTAAAACAGCGATGAATTTTTCTCACAGGGCCTCCTCCGTTTCATCCCGCGCCGTGAGACGGCCGGTCAGCGGGGAGATCTCGAAGATCCGTTTCAGTGTCCGGTAATGCAGTTCAAAGCGGCGGTTTCCGGATGCGCCTCCGTCGGGAAAGAAGCGGAACAGCTCCACCGTTCCCTCCTCATCCAGATCCGTCTCTTCGAACAGACCCTCTCCGAGTTCGAATTGTTCCGGGAGGATCCATTCCTGCACGACACGTTTTTCCCGGGAGTCCGTTTCCCCGGTCTCTTCGGCGGGATCGGTTTCCGGCTCGAATCCGGCGGGAATGCGCATGAAGAAGCGTTTTTCCTCCGGATGGAAGGCGACGATGCGGTCGGCACCGTTTTCCAGCGCCTGAAAACGGACCCGCATGCAGAACTCTTCAAACTGGAGACCTGCGCGGGCCAGCTTCTGAACGGGAGACTCCGTCCGGAGCGTGGAGACGGCTAGTCCCGTGGCGAGGGCGATAATCGCGATCGCCGCAACGAGTTCCAGCAGCGTGAATCCGCATTTCCGCATGATGATCCGTTTTATTCGCCCCAGTTGGTGATGTCGGCGTTTTCGCCGGTTCCGCCGGGCTGTCCGTCGGCGCCGTAGCTCATGAGGTCGTATTCACGGTGTTCGCCGGGGAAAAGATAGATGTAGTCGTTGCCCCAGGGATCCTTCGGAACGGCGGGCTGGATATAGGGGCCGTTCCATTTGGCGTTCTGATCGACGTTTTCGACAAGGGCGCGGAGTCCGACCGTGCTGTCGGGATAGGTGCCGAGGTCGAGACGGTATCCGGTCAGCGCGTCGTCCAGAAGACGGATCTGCGTCTTCGCCGCTCCCACGTTCGCCTTCTTCACATAGTTCAGATAGAGCGGCGTCGCGATGGATGCGAGCGTCACGAGGATGATGATCACCACCACGACTTCGATCAGGGTGAACCCTGATTTTCTCAGTTGTCTTCTTGTTTTCTTCATAATTTGGGTCCTCCCTGATTGATTGAGTTGATTTCCATCATAGCCACAAAAATTGAGACGACCACCACCAGCACCACGCCGGCCAGGAACACGATCACAGCCGGTTCGAAAAGGCTCAGCAGCCGTTTGATTTTCATCCGGGTGTCGTTTTCGAGATGTCCGGCGATGCGGGAGAGCATTTCCCCCACGGTCCCGGACTCCTCGCCGACCCTCAGCATCGGCACCATTCCCGGCGGGACATACGGATTGTCCGCCAGAGCCGCGGAGAGTTTCGCTCCTCCCTTGAGCTTGCGTGCGATATCGGCAAACGCCTTCCAGATGACCGGATTGCGGATGATCCGTCCGGAGATCCGCACCGTGCGGATGATCTCCACATGATTTGCGATCAGGATGGAGAGCGTCCGGATGTATTTGCACATCTCAAGATCCACGGAAATGCGGCCGAACAGCGGAAGCGCAAGAAGACAGCGCGCCTGCAGCTCCCGCAGACGTTCCTCTCCAAGCAGATGGCGGGTCAGGAACCATCCGCCGACCGCCAGAAGAGGAATCAGCCACCACGCCCACGAGGCAAAGGAGCTCATGGTCATCAGGAAGGTCATGGAGGGGGGCATTTCGCGTCCCATGTCGATGAAAATCTTCGCGAAGCGCGGCACGAACACCGTGAACAGCAGCACCGTCACCAGCAGCGTCACTCCGAGAATGGCAAGCGGATAGATCGAACTGGAAACGATGAAATCCTTCAGCTCCTTGCTCTCCCCCATGAAGCGGTAGAGCTGTTTCACCACCTCCGGCAGACAGCCGGTCTCCTCTCCGCTCTCGATCAGATTCGCGTAGTAGTCGGGAAAGAGCGAACCGTGCGACCGCACCAGAGCGGAAAATTTCTTTCCTTCATGCAGTCCCTGGCGGAGCGAATTGACAAAGTTGCGCTGTTCCGCCTCCACGGCGCCTTCGGCGATGATCGCCAGCGCCCGCTCCAGCGGAATGAACGAATCCAGCAGCGGGGCGAGCTGCCGGGTGAAATCGTAGGTGTTGATCCGGCTTCTGCGGAAGGAGAAACCGCGCGAGGAACCGACCGTCACCTCTCCGAAAAAACGGACCGGCACCAGACGGCGGCTGCGAAGTTTGTCCAGCGCCTCTTTCGGGCTGTCGGATTCGATCAGCATTTCATGCGGCTCCTCCCGGGGCGCCGCCGCCAGATATTTGTACAGGCCCATTTCCGGAACTCCTTACAATTCCGCGGTGGAGCGGGAAAGCTCTTCGCGGGTGGTGATCCCGGCCGCGACTTTCGCTTCGCCGTCCTGCAGCAGAGTGACCATTCCGTGACGCACGGCGATCTCCTCCAGTTCGGAGCTGGAGGCATTGCGGTTGACGGCGGCACGGAGTTCGTCGTCCATGAAGAGGAGTTCGAAGATTCCCGAACGTCCTTTGAATCCGGCGCCGGCGCACCGTCGGCACTTTCCGCCGGAGCGGTCGGTCCCGGAACCGCCGCAGGCGGTGCAGATCTTGCGGACGAGCCGCTGGGAGAGCACACCGTACAGCGCGGAGGAGACCAGGAAGTTTTCCACTCCCATATCCAGCAGACGTGTCACGGCGCCGACCGCATCGTTGGTGTGAAGAGTGCTGAGCACAAGATGTCCGGTGAGAGCGGCGTTGATGGCGATGTCGGCCGTTTCGCGGTCGCGGATTTCGCCGACGAGAATGATATCGGGGTCCTGCCGCACGATGCTGCGGAGTCCAGCCGCAAAAGTGACGCCGATCTTCGGATTGACCTGCATCTGGCAGAGTCCGTGCATTTTATATTCGACCGGGTCTTCAACGGTGATGATCTTCTTCCGGGAGTCGTTCAGCTGGCTGATGACGCTGTAAAGGGTGGTGGTCTTTCCGCTTCCGGTCGGGCCGACCACCAGAATGATTCCGTGCGGAATGGAGATCAGTTTCTGGAACTGTTCCAGATGCTTTGCCGACATCCCAAGCGTCCGCAGATCGAACGTGATCGACTCCTGATTCAGCAGACGGAGCACGATGCTTTCACCGGTCAGAATCGGGATGGTGCTGATTCGCATGTCCAGTTCCATGCGTCCGAGCTGGACATTGGTGCGTCCGTCCTGAGGCAGACGGCTTTCCGCGATATTGAGTCCGCCGAGAAGTTTGATTCGCGACGCGATCGCGGGAAACTGATTCAGCGGTGTGCTGATGATCTCCGTCAGGACGCCGTCCACCCGGCAGCGGACGGCCACCCGTTCCTCGCCGGGTTCGATGTGAATATCGCTGGCGCCGAGTTCGATCGCCTGAGTGAAGATGTCGTTGACCAGCCGGACGATCCGCGCTTCGCCCGCCATGGTGCGGAGGGTGTTTTCATCTTCCACGTCGAGAGAATCGGCGGAATCCTCGTCCTCGGAACTCTGGAGTTTGCTGAGCAGCCGTTCCAGAAACGCCCGGCGGACAAATCGGAACGAGCTTCCCCTTCCCCATGTCTTGCGCACGAGGAAGGAGAGCTGATTCAGGTGGTAGGGTTCACAGACCAGAAATGTGATCGTATCATCATCCCACTCGTAGGGGAGAGCGGCATTGGCGTTGAAGAATTCAGGAGAAGCGCCGGGATACGGTTCCGGCTGATGCAGTTCGTCCTCTTCGGGGACGGGGACATCCCATGCGCGGGAGTAGAGTGCGATCAGATCGGACTCCGAGGCTTTTCCGCTCTGAAGAAGGGCGCGGTCGGACTCCGGAGAGGGCTTTCCGGCGTCGGGAAACCGTTCCGCATAGAGATGTTCGAGCGTTTTCAGAGGACTCTTTGCGATGGAATCAGAAGAGGCCATTGCTCCAGAACTCCTTGGTTGTCATGACCCGCGGCTTGGATTCAAACTTGTTCTGTTTTCCGCCGAGAGTCGCGTCGAAATCGTTGAGGGATTTGAGAGCGTCGTTGTAGCGGTCAATCAGCTCTTCGACCTTGCTGCGTTCATTGATGATGTAGCCGGTAATCATGACGAGCAGTTCCGTGCGTTCGACGGAGGCCTCCGTCGAGCCGAACAGACGGTTCAGGATCGGAATCTGGTTGATGATGGGAACGGACTGGAGATCGTCGTTTTTCTTCTCCTGAATGAGTCCGCCGATAATCATGCTCCGTCCGTTTGCGATGGTCATGGAGGTTTTGACTTCGCGCTGGGTGATCTCGGGCGAGTCGATGTTGCTGGAGGTGTTGGTGACTGCCGCGGAGAGGGTCTGGGTGACATCAAGGGAGATCAGGTCGGTGCTGGTGATCTGCGGCGTGACCGTGAGAATCACACCGACATCCTCCTGACTGTAGTTCTGCACGATATCCCCGCTGGACGAGGAGTTCGTAATGCCCTGTGTGAGAATCGGAATGCGGCTGCCGACTGAAATGGTCGCCTCGGTGTGACTGGAGACCAGCAGCTGCGGACTGGAAACCACCTTGACCGCATTGTTGCCGGCAAGAGCGCGGATGTAGCCGAACTTCTGCTCCGGATTGTTCGGATTGCTGAGCAGGAAGGAGAAGCCGGGCTGTTTGCCTTCGCCGTTGAAATCCGGCTGAAGATTTTCGTAGTTGGTTCCGAGCAGGGAGTTTACATGGCCGTCGCCGCCCTTTGCGGAAAATTCGATTCCGAAGCGGGTGGATTCGGTCAGCGTGACCTCCACGACAAGCACCTGGAGAAGCACCTGTGCGGGAACCACATCCAGCTTGTTGATCAGCGCCTTGATCGACGCATAGGTCCGCGGGGTTGTGCGGATCACAAGACGGTTCAGGACGCCGTCCGCAAAGATGCGGACCGGGGTGTTGAACACGCTGGAATTGACATCGGTCTGCGTCGCCTCTGTTGTGTTTCCGGCGTTGTTGTTCTGATTGTTCTGCGCTGTCCGGTTCCGCGAGGTGATGGTGGAATTGATCGTTTCGGTTTTGGTGTTTCCGGTGGTGGTGTCGATGGTCATGCTGGCGCCCTGGGTGTCGTAGATGATGGAGAGCGCCTGCGCAAGCTGGGCGGCTTTGTTGTGACGGATTTTATACACGAAAACCCGTTCCTGGTCGATGGAGTCGGAGCTGTCGAGCAGATCGACCCACTGGACGATTTCCTGAATGGCCTCGTCTGTGGCGGCGGAGATGACCAGAAGCTGGAGACGGTCGACGCCGATCAGCTGAATGGATCCCGGCTGTTCGGTTTTATCGGTTGTCTGGAGAACGTAAAATCCGAGCACGGGCAGAACGGTTTTCAGCTCCTCGGTGAGTTTCGAGGGCAGAATGTTCGCGCATTTGACGACCTTGCGTTTCCATGCGCTTTTCCCGCTCATGTCGATGACGTCGAGCAGCTGTTTGATTTTCGGCATGTTGGCGCGGTCGTCGGCGATCATGACGGCGTTGGGACGGGTCAGGTCCACGCACACGGCATCCTTCCCGAGGAACGGCTTGAGCTGGGCAACCACATCTTTCGCCGTGGTGTTTTTCAGCGGATAGTAGAACAGTTCGCCGGCTCCGTCCCGGGAGAGACGGGAATCCGCCTGAGCCGCGAGTTTGCCGAGGGCGACGATCCGGAGCAGCGTACCGTCCACCGTCACGCCTGCACCGGCGAGATTCAGCATTTTGTCGAAGGTGTTCCAGAGTTCCCGCCGTGTCATTTTCTGATCGATGTTCAGCGTCACGACGCCCTTCAGGTCGCTGTCTGCGAGGAAGTTGAATCCGAGGGCGTCCGCGAAGGAGGGAATCACGTCCAGCAGCGGCGCGCTGTTGAAGACCAGATTGACCGTGATCTCCTCATCCCCGTTGAGCATGATGAAATCGTCGTAGAAATGGAGAGCCTCCTTCGGCTTTGCGGCGGGCGGCTGGAGAGCGGTACTCGGGATTTTTTCCATTTTTTTCCGGATATCGGCATTGTCCTTCGGCTTTTCGGGCAGGACCTGCTCGGCTTGAATGGATTCCTCCCGGGATGCGGAATCGCTTTTCTTTTTCGCCTCTTCGCTGCGGAGGAACGAGAAACGATCCTCTTTCTTGTCCTTGTTCTCCTCTTCGTCGAGAGAGGAGCAGGACGTCAGGAAGCAGAAAGCTGCGAGCGCCGCAACGGTTCTGAACATGAGATACGGTTTCATGGAACGTCTGACCTTGTTGTTAGGGTTATCTGGCTCTGGAGGTTCCGCGGCTGCTGCGGTAACCGGTATTCCGGCCTCCGCGGCTGCCGCCGTTCATATTGGCATTGTTATTGTTGTTATTGTTGTTCTGATTGTTCCGGTTCATCATCCGCATCATCTGGAAGTTCTGGAACATCTGCATGCGCTGCATGTTCTGCATGGTCTGGAGCAGACGGGTTGCGGTATTGACCCGCCGGGTTGTCTGGCGGGCGGTCTGGGGAGCGTTCTTCGACGCCTCCTCCAGAACAAGTTCAAGCTTATCGCTGCCGCGCTGGAGAGTGACCTTCTCCCGTTCAACATCAATCAGTTTATATCCGTTGCTGAGCGTTTCTCCGAGACGCACATACTGTTTGTAGACCAGCTGATTGTTTCCGGTGGCGGAGGATCCCTGCTGGCGTGCCGCCATCATCTGAGGCATTCCGCCGCCGGGGAAACGCGGATTTCCTCCGCGGGAGTTTCCTCCTCTCTGATTTCCGCCGCGCTGGTTTCCTCCCGGAGCGTTTCCGCCGCGCGGACCGATTCCCATCTGGCGTCCGCCGCCGGGCATCGGGGGACCGCCCATCGGGAAGAAGTTGTTGTTCCGGGAAGCGGCTTTCTGCTTGATGATTGCTCCGACGCAGTCGCCGATGGAGAAGGTCCCGACCAGCGAAAGCTCCACGCGGGCATTGCCTCCCATGGAGGCGTTCGGACTGCGGTCCTGACTGAATACGTTTTTCGCCAGAACGACTTCCGCATCCTGTTCCGGGGAACGCTCCGTTTTTTTCTGCGGCGCGGCGGGCTTGGCGGCGGGCTTTTTTTCCTGAACTTTCTTCACCGTGAACTCCTGGGGCTTTTTCCCGGAGAACATTTCAAGACGGCGGATTCCGGCCCAGACAACCAGGATTCCAAGAAGAATATTGATGGTGATAAACAGAGCTTTCATCGGGGGGCATCTCCATCGTAAAAGAGGACCCGGACACTCCCATTCAGGAAGAGGGTTGTCACGGCGGTATCGGCTCTGGCGGTATTGGTGCTGGAGATGCTGCGGGTGGAGGCATCCGAGGTTGAAGAGACGCGGGTATTCGCCCGGTTTCCCCGGCGGAGCATCTGGTTGAGGACCAGACGTCTCCAGCTGATCTCCGGCCGGATTGCCCGCACTTTTTCCAGAAATTTCACGATAACCTCAAAATCGCCGGAGGTGGAAATCTCCAGTTCCGCCCATGCCAGATCGTTGTTGACCCGGGAGATCCGGACCGAACCGAGGTTGGAAAGGAGCAGTTCGCTCTCTTTTGCGGCGGTCTCGATCTTCTGGCGCAGGACCAGTTCCGGATCGCCGTCTTTCGAGAACTGCCAGGCGTTGCGGAGTTTATCCCGGTACTGTTTCCGGAGTGTTTCGTATGCGGTGAGTTTTTTCTGCTGTTCCTGATACTCTTTTTTCAGTTTTCCGATCTCTTTCTGGAGTTCCTTCTTCCGGTTTTCATCGGGGAAGAGGGTTGCAAAATCTCCGCCGAGCTGGAACAGGAGAAAAATCCAGCTTGCCGGCATCAGAATGCAGCAGACCAGAAGAATTTTGCCTTTCGGAGTTTTGAGAAAATCGCGGAGTGTCATCGTTCCTCTCCTTCCGCGGGAATCAGTTTCAAGGTCACCATGCTGGAGCTGTCATTTCCTCTCCGGCGCTGCTGGATCTGGCCGAGCCGCCAGTATTTCAGGGAGCGGAGAAGCGACTGAATGTTCAGATTTTCCGCCTCGCTGCGCATCACAAGATCGACGCTGTTCTCGCTCCAGCGGATGTTGTTCACCATGACATTGGAAGGCAGCGCTTCCGAAAAATCCGCGAGTTTGCCGAGAACGTTGTGTTCTCCGGGCGACATCGAAACAACACGCTGGAAATCGCGCATCTCTTTTTCGGAGCTTTTCAGGCGGATCTGTGCAGTGCGCACCTTGGTCAGGAGGGCGTTCCGTTCCGAGAGAACCGCGCGGTATTCCCGCCGGGTTTTCCCCATCGCCGCGCAGGAACTCCAGGTGAAGTTCACCAGAAGGAGCAGGACGAGGAATACAAAAATCGAGATCTGAGTCTTCAGACGGCTCGGCCGCAGTTGTTTCGGCAGGATGTTGAGTCCGTTTTTTGCTCCCCGGAACTCTTCGGACGCCGCAAGATCGGCCACCAGAAGGCAGGCAAAATACGGTTCGAATGAAAATTTTCTGTCCTCCGGCAGACGGAAACGTTTTTTCCATTTTTCACGCCATGCCGCGCTCCAGTCCGTTCCTGCGAGTTCCTCCGCGGGATGCCATTCGCCCTCGATAAAGCAGAAACCCGGTTCGAATTCCGGCAGGAAAAGCGGAGGATCCTCCGGGTGGATGTTCATCAGAGGATAGAGGAAATAGTCGGCGCGGGAACCGCTCTGGGTGATCATCGCGGCGACCCGTTCCAGCGACTGTTCCGGAAACGCATAGACATTGACGGGGAATCCGTCCGGAGATTCCGGCGCCGTCTGCTGAAGGAACTGGAAGTTGCACTGTTCCGGTTCTTTCAGCAGATGGGTCGGCAGTTCAAATTCGAGAGCGCTCCGGAGAGCCTTCGGCGCCAGACGGGCGCTGCTGCAGCGGAAAAAAATTCCTCTGTTCAGGGCGCCGGAAATAAACAGCGGAATGCTCCGGCTGTACGAGAGAGCCCGGAACACCGCTTTCCAGGCCCGGACCGGATCATTCGTCTCCAGGGCTTCCGAGGCGAATGCGGCAAGGCGGATTGCTCCGCCTTCCGTCCGGAAACGGCAGCCGCGCACCTCCTGTTCGGAGAACGCGACCACCATGAATTCTCTGTATGCCGAGTGCCGCATGCGACGCCTTATTCCGCGGCCTTTTCCGCGTCCATCTTCTTGACCAGTTCGCGAACATGTGCACGATACTCTTCCGGAGACGTGCGTCTGAGCCGGTCAAGTTCTCTCATTTTCTCCGGATATCTGCGACGGAGTTCCGGCATGGGATTTCCATCTCTTCCCGGTCCGCCCTTCGGTCCGCGGGGACGCGGAGGAGGAGGCAGTTCGATTCCAGCTTCCTTTGCCAGTTCCCGCATCTTCTCATCCGCGGCGCGCGGATCGTCTTTACGGAGCTTTTCGATTTCCGCATATTCTTTCGGGAATCTGGTCTTAAGCTGTTCCATTCTCAGGCGCATGGTCTCGGGAGTGTCGGGAAGTTTGACATCGGCTTTCTTCGCAAGAGCCTGGAGCTGTTCCTCGACATTCAGACGGGCCTGCTCAATTTTGGCATACTCCTCAGGATATTCCTTCTTGAGTTTTGCCTCAATGACAGCGCGTCCGCCACCCCGTCCGACACGCGGCATTTCCCGGAAAGCTCCACGGTGTTCCCGCTCACGCCCCGGACCGAATCCACGCATTCGACGGCCTTCCATGCCTCTCTCTCCGCCCATTCTTCTGCCGGAGAAAGGAAGCTGGATCTTCTCTTCTGCCGCAAGTTCCCGCATCTTCTGCATGGCGGCGAACATGTTGGTTTTCTGGAGTTTTTCAATTTCCGCGTACTTCTCTGGAGCTTTCTTTTTCAGTTCGGCCTGAACTCTCGCCCACTCTTCCGCCATTTCGGTCCGCGGGGCTTTCGCATGTTCGCGGTCCGGACCGCGTCCCGGACCGCGTTCACGGCGGAAATCCGGTCCTTGTGCAAGAAGTGAACCCGCGGCAAGAGCGGTCGCGGCCATCAGAAGCAGTGCTGTCTTTTTCATTCGTATGATCTCCTATTGGTTTTTCTCTCTCTACATGAATAAAAACGGGAAAAGCGGTTTTTTATTGTCGCTGATTTGAAAATTTTTTGTTTTTTCCCGGTTTCGAGTTGGAGAATATGGGGGGAAAGGGAGATTGAATAAGGGAAGATTTCGGAAATTTTGGAGATTTCGTGCTCCGCACGACCAGCGTTTCGCCGCTGGACCGCGATAAGGGCGGCGGCCCTTGACCCGGCAAAATGCGATTGCATTTTGCCGACGGCTGCCGGGGCGGTTTATTTGGCGGGGGTATCCGGAGATGTCTTCGGCTTCGAAGGATTCCGGAGTTGTTTTCTTGCAGAGCGGATGGCGGAGCGGGTTGTCGTATCGTTTGCGTAATCAAGAGCGTCCCGGCCTTCGTTGCTGAGGGCTTCGATATCGCTGCCCTGCAGCACCAGATATTCGGCAATCTGGGGACGGGAACGGATGGCGGCCCACATCAGAGGGGTATATCCGCGGTCGATCACGTTGTTGCGGGCGAGAAATTTATAGACGCCGTCCACATTGATCAATCGCGCGGCGCGGAAAACCAGCGGGAGGGTTTTGTTCAGTTCGACGCCGCGTTCCACGAGGAGTTTCACCCAGTCGAGCCGGTTCCGGTCGATTGCGATCCGGATGGCGGCCTGGCCGAGGACCTGCAGATCCCCCTCCTTGTAACTCGGAATCTGTCGGAGCAGATAGTCCACCGTATCCGGCTGACCGTTCAGCATGGCGGAAAGAAGAGGTGATTTTTCAAGATCGGATGGCGGGGGCATCAGAGGTTCCTTTTTTTCTGCAAACAGCATCAGGATCTCTCTTCCGTGTTCGGGAGCAAGGGCGGCATAGGAGATGACATTGCGTCCGAACACATCCTTTTCGCGGAAGGATGCTCCGTGTTCCAGCAGGAGTTTCACCGTTTCGATCTTCCCGAGCCGGACGGCTTCCATCAGCGGAGTCCGTCCGAAGCGGCCGGCGGCATTCGGATTTGCCCCGCGGCGCAGCAGCATCCGGGCAACATTCGGTTTGGAGGAGGCGGCCGCCGCATGGAGCGGGGTTTCGCCGCCGTCGTCGGTCCGGTTCACATCTGCGCCGTTCTCCAGAAGGATTTCCACGAGAACCGGATTCTGGCGGACGACTGCTGCGATCAGAAACGGAACACCGTTGCGCATCTTTCCGTTCGGATCGACGCCATGTTTCAGTGCGGTCCGGGCGAGTTCGGCATCGGAGCGGTAGATTGCGGTTTCAAGGCGGATTTCATCCCTGGTCGGAGCTTTTTTCGGAGGCGGCTCCTGAAAATGGGAGCATGCGCTCAGAAAGGTCAGAGCAAAGAGCGCTGTCAGAATTCGGATCATGATGGTTTCTCCTTTTTTGCGGAAGCGCGGAGTTGTCCGCATGCGGCGGCGGAATCCGCACCCTTCTCCACGCGGACCGTCACTTTGACGCCCGCGGATTTCAGCGTATTTTCAAAGCGTTTGATCGTTTCCCGGGAAGGGCGTGCAAACGCGCCGTTGGCTTTGTTGTAAGGGATCAGATTGACCTTGGCTCCGGCCTCTTTCGCCAGTTTGGCGAGACGGGCGGCCTGTTCGGTGGAGTCGTTGACCGAATCCAGCATGACGTATTCGAACGTCGGCAGACGGGTTGTCGCCTCGCGATGGAGACGGCATGCCTGGATGATGTCGCGGATATCGCGGCGGAATTTTGTCGGAATGAGCAGGGCGCGTGTTTTATCGTCGGGCGCGTGAAGGGAGACGGCCAGATTCCACTGCCGGCCATGCAGGGCCAGCTGCTTGATTCCGGGAGTCCATCCGCTGGTGGAGATGGTGACGCGGCGGGCGGCGAAGGCAATTCGCGCAGGATCGCAGATCCGTTCAAGCGCGGCGATCAGGTTATCCAGGTTCAGAAGCGGCTCGCCGATTCCCATAATGACCACATTGTCGGGAAGGGAGTTGATTTTGCGGCAGGCGCAGAAAAACTGTTCGACGATCTCACCCGCATCAAGATTGCGGACAAATCCGCCCGCACCGCTGGAGCAGAAGGCGCAGCGGACCGGGCAGCCGACCTGAGTGCTCAGGCAGAATGTCATCCGTCCGTCGGCGGCGGGGATCAGAGCGCATTCGATGAGTTCACCGTCGCGGAGTTCGAGCAGCAGCTTTCCGGCTCCGTCGGAAGAGAAGTGTTCCGAGCGGATCTTCACGGTATCGCAGAGGAATCCTTCCCGGAGTTTCTGACGGACGCTCTGCGAAAGATCGGTCATGGCATCGGGATCCGCCGTCCAGCGTTTGGAGATCCACCGTTCCACCTGGTTGGCCCGGTAGGATTCAAGTCCGGCGCGTTTGGCGAAGGCGGCAAGCTCGTCGGGGGCTGCCATTACGAGAAAGGGTTGTTTTTCCCCGGTCATTGTTCGGTCTCCTGTCTGAGTTCGCCTTTCCAGAGATTGAGGCGATGTTGCCGGTATTCCCGGCTGAAAAGGTTTTTCCATGCCCGGTCCGGAACGATCGGGACTTCGGGTGCGAGAACATAAATCGTCTTCTCTCCGGCGGGGAGTTCGGACGCGGCTTTGAATGTGGCGATCGTTCCGCCCAGATAGAATCCCTCGGCATAAAAGCCGCCGAGAGATGAGGATTTGTAGATGGTCAGTCCGGCGGTGTCCGTTCCGATTGCCCGGCGGAGTGCGAGTCCGGCTTCGCGGCGTTCATGGGATGCCGCTTTGTACGGCACCATCACGCCCCAGTTGAGCAGGCATCCCCCCAGCACGAGCTGAAGCGCGATTCTCCAGACGGGCACGCCTTTCCGGAGCGTCTGAACCAGCGACAGAAGGACCAGCAGGAATGCGCCGCCGCAATATGCCGCCGCCTGAATGAACTGGATCGGTTCGCGGCGATAGGCGAACCGGGGCAGATGGAAAGAGAATCTCTGCAGAATGTCATCCGTTGAAAGATAGAACAGAATCGCCGCCGCGGAGCACGCCAGCAGGATCCACGCCATTCCTTTGAAGAGTGTGAGATAACGAGTCCCGTAACGGCGGACCGCGATCCAGTAGTTGCGCCCGATCAGCACGGCCAGCGGCGGAACCAGGAGCACGATCTCCCGTCCTTCCGTCCCCGGCGTCAGCCAGAGAATGCAGAACAGGACGGTGAAGAGCGTCCGCAGATATTTGCAGAGCAGCGGATTCCTGTCCAGCGTGATGATCGCCGGACAGAACGGAACCCAGAGAAACAGACTCCACGGAAACAGCCGGATCAGCGCATCGAAGGGAAACAGCAGCAGCTGAAGCAGATACTCTTTTCCTGTGAGCGGGGGAGCGACCTCGGGACGGAACGCGCCCACATAACCCGCATACCATCTCGGCAGTCCCCAGAGAAGGACAAAAAGAAGAATCAGCAGCAGCGCGATGGCGAACCCGTATCCCCGCGGTTTGCTCTTCAGGGAGAGGGGACGGCGGAGAAACAGCATCGGGACCACGGTTTGAAACAGCGCCAGCCATCCACCGGAATAGAACGTCAATCCGGCGAGGAATCCGCCGGCGATCCACGCGAAATTCCAGCGGCCGCGCCACGCGGCAAGATCGAACCAGACCATCCAGCAGGCGAAAATTCCCAGAGCGGTCAGAAATACCGGATTGCCTTCGCTGCATTTGTCAACAACGACCAGGGAACTCGCCATGACCGCCGTTCCGACTGCGGCGGCCTGAAGACCGGACGCGCGCCAGCAGCTGACAAAAATAATCGCACAGAGAATCAGAAGCGATAATCCGGGGATGATCCGCAGACAGTATTCCATCTCCAGCCCCGAATATGAGATGGCCTTCACCAGCAGCGGATAGAGCGGATACGCGCCCGGTGCGATGATGCCGTGCAGTTTCAGAAGCGGCGGAAAGGAATCCAGTTCCATGGCCATTGCGGCATATGCGCCTTCTCCCCAGAAGAGATCGCGCAGCCCCAGAAGCCACGGAGAAACGACAAAAAGAAGGGTAACACCGAGAAGGATCAGTGTCGGCAGAAGAGAAATTTTTCGTTCTTCATAGATCATGGGCGGTCAGCGAAGCGGCTCGATCTGTCCTTTGGAGCCGACGCGCGGAGTTTCGGTCCGGTCCATCCGTTCCATCAGGCTCTCCGTTCCGGACGCGCGGATCAGGACGTCGAACGTTGCTTTCGGAGCACGTTCCTGCTCCCACGGTCTCCGGTATTCCATCTTGATTCCCGCCTCTCCCGGACCGACGACCGCGAAGGAATAGATCTTCACAACGGGAACACCGGTTTTTCCGCGCATCTCCTCCGGAGTTTCATAACGGTTTTCCACCTCCCGGAGCACCCCCATGTCCGGAACGGATCCGATCCAGAGATATCCGGTTGACGGATTTGCCGGGAGGCGCAGCGTGATTGTATCGCCGACTTCCGCCTCAAGGGTCCGGCCGGAATCCTTTTCCGTGAGCAGAATCCGGTTTCCCGATTCGAACAGGGCGCAGGAAGTTCCCAGCAGAAGAACTGCGACAAGAAAAAGACTCTGTACAGCGCCCCGGATCATTTTCCACTCTCCGACAGCAGATGGTTCCGGACATAATCGGCGACCGCATCATCAAGAGGCCGTGCGGAAACTCCTGTTTTAAGCGCATGGAACTTCGTCATATCGGCTTTTGTGAAATACTGATATTTTCCCTTGAGAGTCTCGGGCATGTCGATATAGCGGATATCCGGCGCTCTTCCGAGAGCTTTGAACACGGCGGATGCAAGGGCATTCCATGTTTCCGCGCCTCCGCTTCCGACATTGTAGATTCCCTTTGCGTTCTGCTCCATCAGAGCGAGAATCATGGCGGCGACATCTTTGACGTAGATGAAATCGCGCATCTGCCCGCCGTCGGGATATTCGGGGCGGTCGGAGCGGAACAGTTCCACCCATCCGCGTTCGGTAATCTGTTCGAAGGCGCGGAGGACCATGCTTCGCATTCCGCCCTTGTGCTGTTCATTCGGACCGAACACGTTGGTGAACTTCATGCCGGTGATGGAGCGCAGGATTCCGGTCCGCTTCGCCCAGAGATCGAACATGAGTTTGGAATAGCCGTACATGTTCAGGGGACGGAGTTTGTCCATGTTCTCCTCGTCGTCAACATATCCGTGTTCGCCGCCGCCGTAGGTTGCTGCGCTGGAGGCGTACAGGAAACGGACCTGGTGCGACACCGAAAACGCGGCGAGTTCCTTGGTTACATTGAAATTGTTGTCGGCCAGGTAGGAGGCGTCGCGTTCAGTCGTGGAGGAACACGCCCCCATGTGAATGACCGCCTTGAAGCCGGCATCGTTGAATTTCCCTTCATAGAGGAGTCTGCGGAAGAGATCTTTTTCAAGATAATCCGTGAATTTGAGGCTCCGCAGATTCTTCCATTTTTCCGATGTTCCGAGATGATCGACAATCAGAATGTCGGTCTCTCCCGCCTGATTCAGGGCGGAAACCACGGCTCCGCCGATCAATCCCGCCCCGCCGGTCACCAGATATTTCATCGCTCACCACCATCCGTTTGTAAAGACTGATTTGTCTCGGTTCTCATGCAGTTTCTCACTTCTTCTCCGGTCGCCCTCGCGCCACGGATAGACTTGAAAATTGTCCAGCTGGGTTGAATCCATCCGATGGAATCTGCGTTCTTCCTCCTCCTGTTTCGCCATGAATTTGCGCCAGGTGCTTTCGGCTTTGCGCTGTTCCTCCGCCTTTGCCGAGGGGGGAGTTTTTCCTTTTTCAGCCCCGTCCTTTCCGGTCGAAGCGCATCCGGCCAGCAGAAAAAGCAGAACGGGGAACAACAGTATCGGACGGCAAAGATTCATTCTATCGACTCCCGGTTAAATATGTTTGATCAGGACCATGGTTTGATCGTCTTCCTGTTCCTTGTGGACCTCGGAGAACTTATCGACCGACTTCATGATGGTGTCGATCGTTCCTTCCAGGGAATCTCCGCGGGCGCAGCTTTCCTTGTAGATTTCCGTCAGGCGGGGAATTCCGTAAAACTCATCCTGTTCATTGGTGGTTTCATTGATTCCGTCGGTGAACATGAGCATTGTGGTCTGGGGAGTGATCTCCGTGCAGATCGTATCGAATTCGGAGAGTTCGCCGGGGAGCAGACCGAGCGCCGCGCCGTCCGGATTGATGGACCGTGTATGTTCCCGCAGATACAGCAGGAGCGGCGTATGCCCTGCCCGGGCGTATTCCACGGTCGACTCCTTCTTGTTGATCAGACAGCAGCCGAGTGTGATATAGCGTTCGTCCACGGTATCCCGGTAGAGATTTTCGTTCAGTTCCCGGAGCAGGTCCTTCAGCGAGGTGAAGTGACCGATGTTGGACCGGATGAAGGAGCGCGTCATCGACATAATCATGCAGGCGGGAATTCCTTTTCCGCATGCGTCGCCGATCACCACCAGCAGCCGGTTGTCGTCGATCTGCACGAAATCGTAAAAGTCTCCGCTGACCTCTTTCGAGGCCCGGGTAAACGCATGGATAATGAATCTTCCCCACATCGGAAACTTCTTCGGCATCAGCGAGAGCTGGAGATTGCGCGCAAACGCCAGCTCCTGATTGATCCGCTGCTGTTCGCTGAGGTTGGAATACACCTGAATGATGTTCTGTGCAAGCACCACCTGGGAGGCGATGAACTTGAAGCGTCCGAACTGTTCCGTTGTAAAGGGACGGTCCATCCGCTTGCTGTTGACGGCGCAGATCACGCCGGAGACCTGGCCTTCATTGACCAGCGGAACAGCCATCAGCGTATGGATCGGCACAGCCGCGTTGATGTAATCGCTGATCCGGGGATCGGTCGACGGATCAGGCAGATAGACATCCTCGCGTTTCTCGGCGATTTCACCGATGAATCCCTCACCGAGCCGGAAGCGGTCGCGTTTCAGCGTTTCGAGAACGTATTTCGACTTGGTCAGCACATAATCGCCCGCGCGGCGGGTGCTCAGCGGAGGAAAGGCGCCGAAGACACCGACCGCCCGCAGATATTCTCCCTCCAGGGAAAACACGCAGACCGACTGTGCCTCCACAAGGTCGCCGACATACCGGGCCGTTGTGTTCATCCAGTTCTCGATCTCGTCTGTTGTCCGGATATTCTGTGCGAAAATATCCATGAAGCGCGTGGTTTCGGCCCGTTTATGGAAGGAATCCGCCAGTTTTTTCCGCAGGATCATGATCCGGATCCGCATATGGGTACAGTAGACGATCAAAACCACAAGGATACCGGTCAGAATCGCGAAACTGAAAATCGTTGTGCTCAAAATAATGCCCCTTGATGATTGTACAAACGCTGTAACTGTATTTCACAAATGCGCGTTTTTCAAATTCGGCGAACGCTTTTTTCGGAAAAACTTCAACCTTTTCCCCGTACGCATCCGGGCGGGGAGCGGGAAATTTCAGCGGAGAATGCGTTCCATGCTGCGGACGGTGTTCCGCATCAGCATGGCGATGGTCATCGGCCCGACGCCTCCGGGAACGGGAGTGATCGCGGCGGCCTTCGGTTCCACTTCGTCGAAGGCGACATCGCCGACGATCCGGTATCCTTTCGGCTTCGACGCATCCGGAATGCGATTGATTCCGACGTCGATGACCACCGCCCCCTCCTTTACCATATCTCCGCGGACGAATTCCGGTTTTCCGATTGCCGCAACCAGAAGATCCGCGCGGCGCAACTCTTCGGCAAGATCCTGTGTCCGGGAGTGGCACAGCGTAACCGTCGCATCGGTTCCCTTTGCCGAGAGCAGACACATCATCGGCTTCCCGACAATGTTCGAGCGGCCGAGAACCACGGCTTTTTTTCCGGCGGTCGGAATCCGGTAATGCTCCAGCAGCTTCATCACGCCGTAGGGTGTGCAGGGCAGATTCCCTGTCAGGTCTCCCTGAAGCAGACGCCCCGTGTTGAACGGGTGAAAGCAGTCCACATCCTTTTTCGGATCAATGGCAAGAATGATCTTTTCCTCGTCGATCTGCGGCGGCGGAGGCGACTGGACCAGAATTCCGTGAATCCGGGGATCTCCGTTCAGGCGGCCGATCACGTCAAGGAGCGTCTCCTGCGCGGTATCATTCGGCAGAACGATCTTTTCGGAATAGATTCCCAGCTCTCCGCACTTCCTGACTTTCGACGCCACATAGACCTGCGAGGCGGGATTGTCTCCGACGAGGACCACGGCGAGTCCGGGAGGCATTCCGTAACGGTCCGTCAGTTCTGCGCAGATCCGCGCATTTTCCTCGTTGACCGCTGCGGCCACCGCTTTTCCATCAATAAGAATCGCCATTATTTCTTCTCCCCATCCGGTTTTGCGGTGTTGAGGGATTCCCGGACGGCGCGGATTTCCGAATCCAGCCGGATCAGCTTGTCATTGAGATCGCGGATATCCTTTTTGCTGTCGAGAGCGAGAGCGAGATTGCGGTGCAGCGTCATAATATTGTCGTGCATCCGTTTCAGGTTTTTATCGGCCCGGATGTGTTTCATGCGCAGTTCGGTCAGATGATCCATGGATTTGGCCCGGTCGGCTTCCAGAATCGCCAGTTTTGCCTTCAGGAGAACGGGATCCTTTTCCGGATCGGGATCGGCCGCATGCAGGAACAGCGGCGTGAGAGCGGAAAAAAGGGCAAAAAAGAAAAAGTGTCTCATGGCGTTTACCTTCCGTTTGTTTCAGAAAGATACTCGTTTTTTGTATTTTTTCAAGTCCCGGGAACGGACTTTTTAGCGGATCGGTTCAAGTGAAGGCGGAGGATCCGGACGAGTTCGCGTGCGGTTTCGGCATTTTCCTGAACGCTGTGACCGCTTTTGACGATCCGTTCGCTTTCGACCCCGTCCAGATGGGCGCTTTCATACGAGACGACGCCGTCGCTTCCGCCGGGGACTCCCGATTCCTCCCGGTTCCCGACAATGGAGTTGCAGGGAACATCCGGAGAGAGCGGGGTTTCCGCAAGAAGTTTCAGAACGGGATTTTCCGGACTCAGATTGTCAAATCCGGTATAGAGCTTCCTAGCCTGCTCCAGGGAGGAGTTCCCCGGCAGGAGTTTGGCGGCGATGCGCTGGACTCCCTCCACCATCCGGACCGGGAGAGTCACAAGCGAGGCGGCGAAACGGGCAATTCCCCAGTCCGCCATCTCCGAACCGCGATGGGGAACCGCCATAAACACGACCCGCGCCACATATTCCCGCCGTTTCAGAACGGCCAGCTCTTCCAGCGTGCGGACATCGCTGCTGTCCAGCTCCTGTTTTGCCTCGTTCCACGGACGACCCAGAGTCCGGTCGAGGAGGGTGTTGCCGCTGTCCATGATGAGCGTTTTCGAAAGGAGTCCGCCCATGCTGTGGCCGACCACCACCATTTTCCTGAAATTTGCATTTTCCCCATATTCCCGCGCCGTCCGGTCGAGCGCACGCCGCAGCTCTCCCGCCGAGGCAAGAACCGGATTGCCGCTGGAATACGCATAGAACCAGAACTGATAGCGGCTGCGGATTTCCGGATCGTTCATCAGCGTATTCACCAGCTGAATCCAGGTTCGCGGACTGGACATCAGGCCGTGAACGAACACAAGCGGGATCTTGTCCGGATCGTACGGTGCGGTGGCATAGAGTCCGCCGGCCGAATCCCGGTCGGGATGCAGGGTATTGAACAGTTCGGAAACGCCGGTCCGCGTATTGAGAAAGCAGGCCGCCGGCGTCGAAAAATCCCGCATCAGCGGAACCGATTCCTCTTCGATGGTGACGGAGCCGGTCTTCAGAGCATCGTACAGTTCAAACCGCGCCCGGATCGCATTTCCCCGACGGGTAAACCGGAGCAGACCGGTCATCGGGAGGGCGATTCCGTCAGGGAATTTCAATCCGTCGGCGCCGCTCTTCAGCGGAAGCGCCTTCGCGAACAGAGGAACGCCGATCCCGAATTCGCAGGAGAAATGCTGCAGGTTTTCCGTCCGGTAATTCGCACAGAGATAAAAGGCGCGGATCCGTTCCCGGGGCAGCGGTCCGTCCAGACGCGCCGGTTCCGCAAAAAAGATTTGCCCACCGTCCGCCAGCGGGAGGGAAAACGACGACCGGTCCAGCAGATTGTGCCGCTGTAAATACTGAAACACCATTCCCGACGCAACATTGTAACGCATCACCGCCCGCAGCGCCGCAGGATCAAACCGGGACCGGGAAACCCGCCGGACCGACGGATCGAACAGCAGCCGGTAATAACAGAACGCGGCCGAAAGAAAATACGGTCCGGACGCATCCGACTCCTCCTGCTGGGCAAGAGAGTAGCAGACGTCCGCAAGGACATTCAGGAGAAACGGCGATTGTTCTTCATCCAGTTCTTTTTTCAGACGGCTGATCAGCAGTTCCGGCGAGTCCTGAAATGTCTCCATCAGCAGATGGGTCTGCAGATAGTTTCTGGAATCAAACGGGAGCCCCTGCACGGCCGCGCCGGACGCGTCATAATACGACCGGGCCTCTTCCGGAGTCGCCTCCAGGGCCCGGACCGCATTTCCGGAAAGACAGCCGCAGCAGAACAGCCCGGCGCAGAGCAGAACAACGGTCAGTCCGGCGCGTTTCATTCGATTCATGATGCAGTTTCGGGGAGGAGTTCCCCTCCCCGCGGAGTTTCAGTGATCTTTTTCGATTTTGCAGATGCCGCAGTGACGGCAGTCCATTTCGAGCGGCGGTTCGCATTTTCCGCCCTTCTTTTCCGCCTGACGCTTGTTGTAGACGTTCATCAGCGCGAGGAAGAATCCGAGCATCAGGAATCCGCCGGGCGCCATTCCCATCAGGGAGAAGTCGATCGTCCACGGCGTGATGACCTTGATCCCGAACAGAGTTCCGCCTGCACAGAATTCACGGGCGAGTCCGAGCAGCACCAGTGCCAGCGTGAATCCGACGCCCATTCCGAGTCCGTCAAGCAGCGAGCGGAACACATTGTGCTTGGATGCGAACGCCTCCGCGCGTCCCAGAACAATGCAGTTCACCACGATCAGCGGAATGAAGATTCCGAGGGCATCGTAGATCGCCGCCGGCGCATACGCCTGCATGAGCATGTCCACGACCGTCACAAAGGTGGCAATCACGACAATGTAGCAGGGAATGCGGATCTTTGCGGGGACAATGTTCCGGATCAGCGAAATGACCATATTGCTGCAGGCGAGAACGAAGGTTGTTGCCAGCCCCATTCCCAGCGCGTTCGGCGCATTGGACGTTGTAGCGAGAGTCGGACACATGCCGAGCATCAGCACGAGAACCGGATTTTCCTTCCAGACGCCTTTGAGAAAATCGTTCAGCATGATTATTTTCCTCCGTTCTTCGATGCCGCATTTTCGATGGCGGCCTTGTTCTTTTCAAAGGCCGATGCGGCCTCCCATGCGATGCCGCAGACGGCATTGGAGCTGATGGTTGCGCCGGTCACATGATCGGCCTCGCCGCCGTCCTTGCGCAGTTTCCACGGACGGGCTTTCCAGTTGTCGCCGGAAGAGACGGCGTGGCCGATATACTGATCCAGGATCGGATTGGCCGGCAGTTTTCCGGTCTCGTTTTTCTTCCAGAAGTTGAAGATGGTTTTTGTCTCCGTCCGGTTGGTGGCCCGGGTTCCGAGGCCCGGGGTCTCGTTGTGGGAGGAGATGATGTAATTGGTGATTTTCCCATCGGGGGAGAAGCCGATCAGTCCTTCCACGGTTCCGCCGTATCCGGTTCCGACCTTCGCCTGGGCGGCATAACCGACGATTTTTCCATCTTTCTTCGCCGTATAGAAGTTCACATTTGATCCGGATGCGCTCTTGACGGTCAGACGGGTTTTCACCAGTTCATTGTTGAATTCCGGAAGGACGGTTTTGAGTCCGTTGAACACCTTCCGTTCCTTTGCGGCGGCAATCGGTTCCGCGGTCGCCCGGGAGACAGACGCCATCACCGCGGTGGCCGCCGCGCAGATGATGCAGAGAAATACTCCGAGATAGACAATATTGATTTTCTTGGGCGCGCTCATTTAACACCTCCATGCGAATGGACCCAGCCGAACGGACGCTTGTAGCAGAGACGGTCGATCAGCGGCACAAGCGCGTTCATAATCACGATGGCGAAACTCATACCTTCCGGGAATCCGCCCCAGATCCGGATCACGCAGGTAATCACGCCGATTCCCGCGCCGAAGAGCAGGCAGCCGCGCCGGGTCAGCGGAGATGTCACCATATCCGTCGCCATGAAGAACGCGCCGATCATCACACCGCCGGTCAGAAGGTGGAACAGCGGATCCGGTGTCAGCGCCGGGGAAACCACATGCACGATCCATGTGAAGACCGTCACCGTCCCGAGAATCGCAAACGGGATTTCCCATTTGATCAGACGGAACGCGAACAGCCCGACGGCGCCGATCAGCAGAGCCAGCGCCGAAGTTTCTCCGAGCGAACCGCCCATGTTGCCGAGGAAATAATCCAGATAGGAAAGCGGCACTTCCGCCATTTTATCGGCGTTGCCCGCGGCGGTTTTCGCGAGCGTCAGCGGAGTTGCGCAGGTCTGTGCGTCGAACGCGCCGAGCAGTGCGCCGGGAGTCGGATCCACCCAGCGGGTCGTCATCGGTCCGGTGAACCCCACCAGCAGGGCGACGCGTCCCACAGCGGCCGGGTTGAACGGATTCTGTCCCAGTCCGCCGAACACCTCCTTCGCCACGATGATCGCCACGAACGATCCCACCACGCAGAGCCACCACTGGGCGTGCGACGGCAGATTCAGCGCAAGAATGAGCCCGGTCACCGCCGCGCTGTAATCCCAGATCGTGTTCGGTGTCTTCATCAGACGGCACCACAGATATTCCAACAGCATGCAGCACGCCATGCACAGGACCATCACCTTCAGCGCGGGCAGACCGAAAAACCAGATCGCCGCCAGAACCGCGGGAAGCAGACACAGCAGCACCTGAAGCATAATCCCCGACACCGTCGATTTCTCATGCAGATGCGGGGAGGAACTGATTACCAGACTGCCCGGAAGCGGCATTTTGATATTTTTCTTTTCTTCCATCTCTTCATTCATCCTTATTTTTTGCGCCGTCTGGCGAGGATTTCACCTTTCGCACGCCGGAAATGCTGCACAAGCGGACGCTTCGCCGGACAGATGTAGGCGCAGGTTCCGCACTCCACGCAGTCCATCACATAGTTCTGTTCCGCCATTTCGAACTCTTCCGCCTCGACCATCACGCTCAGGGTCGGAACCAGAAGATTCATCGGACAGGCCTTCACGCACCGGGAACACCGGATGCACGGATTGCCTTCGAACTGTTCCACCTCGTCCGGCGCCATCAGCAGCACGCCCGAGGAGTTCTTCATAATCGGGATGTCGGTGTTCGACTGGGCGAATCCCATCATCGGGCCGCCCATAATCACCTTTGCCGGATTCTCCTTCACGCCGGAACTCAGCTCCAGCAGCCGGGCGATCGGTGTCCCGATCCGGGCCAGATAGTTGGCCGGATCCACCACCGGAGTTCCTGTAACCGTGGTGATGCGTTCAATCAGCGGATGGCCCAGGACCACGGCGTCATGCACGGCGGCCGCGGTTCCGGTGTTCATCACCACGCAGCCGACGTCCATCGGCAGTCCGCCTTCCAGCACCTGGCGGCGGGTCAGCGCGTAGATCAGCTGCTTTTCCGCGCCCTGCGGATATTTCACATGCAGGGGAACCACGCGGATCCTGTATTTTCCGGCGGCCGCGGAGAGTTTTTCAACCGCATCCATTTTGTTGTCCTCCACGCCGATGAACACGCGGTCGGCCTTGAGGATCTTGGCGGCGATCGCCACACCGGTCAGCACCTCTTCCGTGCGGTCCAGCATCAGACGGTGATCCGCGGTCAGGAACGGTTCGCACTCCGCGCCGTTGATGATGAGCGTATCAATATTCTTTTCCGGCGGGGGGGAGAGTTTGACATGCGTCGGGAACGCCGCGCCGCCCATGCCGACAATGCCGGCGTCGAGAATCCGTTTTTTCAGGATCTCCTTCTCGGTATCCGCCCAGTTGGGGATGGGTGCAAGGGAGGTATCCCACTCGTCGGTGCCGTCGGAGAGGATCTCCACCGCCTGTTCGGGCGCACCGGTGACGCCGATGATCTCCACGACATCCCCGACCGTTCCGCAGGCCGGCGAATGGAGCGGGACGGACACAAATCCGCCCGGTTCGGCGATTCTCTGTCCTTTTTTAACGACATCGCCTTTCTTGACCGTAAGAGTCGGCGGCGCGCCGATGCTCTGCCGGATCGGCACCACATACTTATCGAAAAGCGGAGCAATCCGCAATTCTTTTCCGGAGGTCAGCTCCTTTCCTTCCAGCGGATGGACTCCGCCCTTGAAATTCGCCGTCTGAGAACTCATGCCGCACCTTCTTTCTTCTTGACGCCGTCCCGCACCGCCTGGAGATGCTGTTCGGGAGTCAGCAGACATTTTCTGGGACACTGCGCCTTCTCGATCACCGATTCATCCGGCGGATTGGTGTAGACCACCCGGACCATGAATCCCTGGACATTGAATTTATCCGGTTCCGCCTTCACGCATTTGCGGCAGGCGATGCAGGATCCCGTGCACTTTTTCATGCGCAGCGCGGGTTTTTCCAGCGAGTTGCAGTAGATATGCACCGGTGCCGACGCGGGAACCAGCTTGATCAGTTTTCTCGGACAGACCTCCGCGCACTGGCCGCATCCGACGCAGATTTCCGGATGCACCACCGCGAGTCCGTCGATGACTTCGATCGCCCCGAACTTGCAGGCTCTGGCGCAGCTTCCGAAACCGATGCACCCGAAGCGGCAGTCTTTGGCTCCGCCGTTCAGCTGCACAGCGGACCGGCAGTCCAGCACGCCGTTGTACTTTGCGCCCATCTTGGAGTGGGAGAGTGTTCCGCTGCAAAGCACAACCGCCACCTTCTTCTCGCTCTCCTCGACCTTCTGGCCGAGATATTTCGCGATGCGGGCCACAGCCTCCGGCGTACAGACCGGACATTTGTTGGCGGGCGCATTGCCTTCGACAATATTTTTTGCCAGATCGGAGCATCCGGCGAATCCGCAACCGCCGCAGTTTGCCCCGGGGAGCATCCCGGCGACGTCGTCAATCCGCGGATCAAGCTCCACCGCGAACTTCTTCGCGGCAACCGCGATGCAGATTCCGAGCACCATGCCCGTGACGGCGACAACAACAATGGAAAGAATGATCGTATCCATGACGCTATCCTTATTTTACAAGTCCGGAAAAACCCATGAACGCCATGGCGAGGATTCCGGCGGTGATCAGCGCGATCGCCGCTCCCTGGAACGGACGGGGAATCTTGGAAATTGCAAGCCGTTCCCGCAGGCTGGCAAACAGAATCACCGCGATGGCGAATCCGACTCCGGAACAGAAACCGAACACGGTCGACGCCAGAATTCCGCGGTCGCCCTTTGCGTTGAGTTCGGCAGCGCCGAGAACGCAGCAGTTCGTCGTGATCAGCGGAAGATAGATCCCGAGCGCGGCGTAGAGCGGCGGACTGAACTTCTGCATCACGATCTCCACAATCTGCACCAGCGCCGCGATCACCACGATGAACAGAAGCAGCTTTGTGAATCCGATGTCCACATGTTCCAGTCCGAGTGCGGGAATCGAGATCTTCACCTTCAGCAGGCAGTTGTAGAGAACCGCCGCGACGAACGATGCAATCGTCATCACGAAGATCAGCGCACCCGACATTCCCAGCGCCGTGGACAGTTTTTTGGACACGCCCAGAAACGGGCAGATCCCCAGAATTCTCGCTAACACCATGTTGTTCACAAGGATAGCGCCGACCGTGATTACCAACCACTCATTCAAGGACATTGAAAAACTTCTCCTCCTTACAAATTGGAATTGAATGACTCCGGCAAGCCGGAACACCGCCGCGGCAGTCTTCGGGCGTGACGGTGAATCCAGCCTTTAATGTAGTCTGTTTTCCTGTGAAAATCAAGCAGTTTCCGGAATTTATTTCCCCTTCCGCCGGCTGTGAAAAATCCCGTTTTCCCCACCTCCGGCGTGTTCCGCCGTCTCCCCGAATTCAAACCGGAGATCCGCTCCTCCGCAGGAAAACGCGCCGGGATTTTCTTTTCGCAAAAGAGAAAATCTCCGACGCCCTGCCGTTAGAGATTTCACAGCCGGAAAGACCGGATGAAAAACCGGCCGTTTTCCGGTCTGCCGCATCAGCGGGGAAGAATGAAATCCGCGATCTCTTCCGCGAGTTTCCGGGAACCTTCCTCGTTGAAATGGACCCAGTCGCGATGGAGGTGTCCGAGTTCGGCCTCGGCAAACGAATAGAGATCGTTGAAACGGACTCCTTCGGGCTCCAGCACTTTCCGGGCGATGTCGTTGTACGCGCGGACCTCCGCATTGCTCCGGAAGAGGAAGGAGGGGCACTGATCCTCCAGCACCGGCGTCGAACAGGCGAAAATGATCTCCGCCCGGGGAAACAGCGTCCGGATCCGCCGGTAGACGCGGCCGATCAGGTATTCATAAAATGCCGGCGGGGTCAGAGACTCCTTTTCATAGTCGCAGTATCCGGAATGGAGAACGTTTTCCGCGGTGGCGGCTTCCGCCTCGCCGGTCGCCCCGATCCCGAGATGGCCGACATCCCAGAGTCCGTTGTTCCAGTGAACCACATCAATTTCATCGCCCTTCAGATGGAGCGAGGCTTTCCAGTCCTGAAGCTGGCGGAGGGTGTACTGCAGGAAGCGTCCGTTGTCGTTCGGATAAAAGACCTCCGCCCGTCCCTCCAGACACTGGCGGACATATTCACCGTATCCCATGCGGATGGAATCACCAAGAAGCAGAATTTTCATTTTTCCGTCCCCGTTTCATAAGGAAGGGTCATGCCGTCGTAACCGACTTCGATTCCGTCCGGACCGAATTCCCGTTCCAGATCGGCGTGCAGGGCTTTTCCGTTGTGAGAGAAGTGATTGATGACATAGCGGGTGTTTGAATCGATTGCGCCGATGGAGCGCAGGCGGTCGTGGAACGCTCTCTGCCAGGAGCCGCCCATATGGTGATCGCGCCAGTCGAGAAGAGCGCCGGTGCAGTCGGCAATGACGATGTCGAACCGGATGTTCGCCTTCTCCAGCCAGGCCCAGGACTCCTCCGGCAGATAGCCGGTGTCGTTGGCGAGGAGGATCCGGGCCTTCCCGTGGCGGACCGCGAAAACCACCGCCTCGCCGGGAATATGGTAGTGATTGGCCGGGAGCGGACAGAAGGTCATATCCTCCTCCGGCAGCTCCACCGCCTGGAAGGGAAGGAGCAGATGGAATTTCAGCGTCTCAAGAACAGGGCTGTTCTTTCCGAACGTTGTCCGGATCCGGTTCCACACGGTCGGCCGGGCGTAGATGTGCAGAGGCACAGCAAAGCCGTGCGAAAAACCGGAATCCCGCATCGACATCGAAAACGTATCCAGATGATCTTCGTGCTCATGCGTGAAAAAGAGGTGCTTCATCCGAGCGGACCGGAATCCGAAACGCAGTTCCTGCGAATAGGAATCGGGTCCGTAATCGACTCTCACCCGCTCGCTGAACGCATACGCGGACGTTGTCCGGAAGTCTTTTCCCTTGTTTTCCCATGCGCTCCGGCAGACGGGGCAGTCGCAGAAACGGGCGGGAATTCCCTCTGCGGCGCCGCTTCCCAGAATGGTCAGAGTTTCCATACCGATCTCACCTTCTCCTTCCTGTTGATGGATTGTATTCGGATGCGATGTTCCGGATACTATATTCTCCTCCGGCGGAAAATGCAAGAAACGGGAAACCGGGAGAAGCGGAAAAAGTTTTCCGGTTTCATTTGCGCAGACCCCTGATCTCCTGTATATTACCTCCGATGCAATCGAAACAGGAGACGGCGGAAAAATGAGATTCCTGAGACTGGGGCCTTCCGGGATGCGCGGAGCGGTCGGCTCGGCCCTGACCGGACAGCTTGCGATCAAATACGCCTCCGCGTTCGGGACCTGGCTCGACGGAGGAACGGTCGGCGTGGCGATTGATACGCGCACCTCGTCGCCGATGTTCAAATCCGCCTGTTTCGCCGGACTGCTTGCGACGGGATGCAATGTGATTGATTTCGGGATCTGCCCGGCACCCGTACTCCACTTTGCCGTGAAAAAACTGGGACTGGACGGGGGAATGCTGATCGGAGCGGGACATCATCAGGGAGGCTGGAATGCGATTGTCCCGTTCTCCCGCCGCGGAGCCTGCCTTTCTCCGCTTCAGACGCAGGAGATGCTGGACATTTATCACGGAGGAGTCTTCCGTTCCGCCCGCTGGAACCGGACGGGGTCCATCCTGCCCGCGCCGGAAACGATTCCCGGAGATTATGTGGAAGATCTTGCCAGGCTGGTGAATGTCCGGGAACTTGCGGTGCACCGGTTCCGGGTGGTCACGGATTTCTGCAACGGATCCGGATCGCTTCTCAAACAGCGGATCGCCGACCGCTTCGGCCTTGACATGGTGCCGATCAACGATCTTCTTTCCGGATCTCTTCCGCATGATCCGGAGCCGCGGCCGCGGAGTTCGGCGCAGGTGAAATCCATCATGAAACCGCTGCGGGCGGATGCCGGATTCGTCTTCAGCAGCGACGTGGGCCGCGCGGCGATCGTCACCGATACGGGCGAGACGCTGTCGGAGGAATACACGGTCTCCATTGCGGCGGACAACGTGCTTTCCAAACTGCCGCGCGGCGCGAAAGTCGCCACAAACTGGTGTTCGACCAAAACGCTGGACCTGATCGTGGCGAAGCACGGCGGGACCATCTGCAAGGGGCCGACCGGAGAAGCCTATACGCTGGAACTGATGCGGGAACAGAACGCCGCACTCGGCGGCGACGGATCGGGAGGGGTGGCGGTTGCCGCCTCCGGAACCGCCGGATTCGACGGATTTGCGGCGATGCTGCTGATGCTCGAAACGATGGCGCTCCGGAACAGGCGTTCGTCGGAGATTGCGGGAGAGCTGCCGCGCTGGCACATCACCAAGATGTCGCTGCCGTGCCGTTCGTTCAAGGCATATTCGGTTCTGCGCGCGCTGCGCGCGCTGTTCCCCGAAGCGGCGGTCACCGAGGAGGACGGTCTGCGCTTCGACTGGCCGGACGGCTGGATCCATGTGCGCATGTCGATGACCGAGCCGATTCTCCGGATGATCTCGGAATGGAAAAATCCCGGCGACGGAGTCGGAAAGATCATGCACATCCGGGCGGCGGTGGAGAGGATGATCGCAGAATGAAGAAAATGCGCAGGAATCTGAAAATCGGTGTCAGCGGCGTGAGGGGCGTGGTGGGGGAGACTCTCTCGCCCGCGCTGGCGGCGGATTTCGCGGCCTCGTTCGGAGGATTCACGGGACGGGGAGTGGTCATTGTCGGACGGGACACGCGGCCGAGCGGCGTCATGATGGAAAACGCGGTCGCGGCGGGACTTCTCGCCTCCGGCGCGCATGTGCTTCTGGCGGGCATTGTTCCGACGCCCACGCTTCAGATTCTGGTCCGGCATTATGACGCGGCAGGCGCGGTCGCCATCACGGCGAGCCACAATCCCGCGGAGTGGAATGCGCTCAAATTCATCGACTCCTCCGCATTTTTCCTGACGGAGAGCGGAATGAACGCACTGCTCGACACCTACAATCAGCCGCAGGACGACTTTGTGAAAGAGTCCGCCTATCGCGGAATCGGCGAAATCCGCGACGCATTCCGCATTCATGCGGAACGGATCCGGCAGGCGGTGGACCGGGAGGCGATCCGGGAAGCTCATCTCAAGGTGGCGGTGGACTGCTGCAACGGGGTCGGCGCGCTGTATTCGAGAGAATTTCTGGAATCGCTCGGCTGCGAAGTGGTTACGATTTTCGACGAGACGGACGGCATTTTCCGCCGAAGTCCGGAACCTGTTGCGGCCAATCTGACCGGACTTGCGGGAACCGTGACGGAACACGCCTGCGACATCGGATTCGCACAGGACCCCGACGGCGACCGGATCTCGCTGGTGGACGAACGGGGAAACGCTCTCGGCGAACAGTACTCCATTCTGATCCCGGCGCTCCGGGTTCTGGAACGCACACCGGGGCCGGTGGTGGCAAATGTGCAGACGACCAAATCGCTGGGCGATCTCGCCGCCCGTTTTTCCGTTCCAGTGTTTTACTCGAAGGTCGGTGAAGTGAATGTTGCCGAAGAGATGCGCGTCCGCGGTGCGGTGTTCGGCGCGGAGGGGGGAAGCGGAGGCGTTCTCTGGAGCGGAATCCATCCCTGCCGGGACAGTTTTTCCGCAATGGCGCTGACGCTCGAAGCGCTCGCCCTTCACCGGAAACGGGTTTCAGAACTGATGGCGGAGATGCCGCGTTATTCCTCGGCGGTCCGGAAACTGCCGTGCGGAGCGGAGGAGGCATCCGCGGCTCTGCACGCGCTCGCCCTCCGGTACGAGGAGCGGAAACCGTCGCGGATCGACGGAGTCCGCATTGAGTTTGAGGATTCCTGGGTGCTGGTCCGTCCGTCGAACACGGAACCGATGATCCGCATCTACGCGGAATCGGCCCGGGGAATGGAAAACGCCGACGCACTGGCGGAAACGTTTCTCCGGGAACTGGAAACGCTCATCGGAGAATCAGCGGGGAATCTGTCATGAAACTGAAACTTCCGCCTGCCATTCAGGCCGATCTGATGCTGCTGACCGCAACGATATTGTGGGGCAGTTCGTATCTGTTCATGATTGCCGGACTGCACGATCTGGATGCGTTCAATCTGATTGCGCTGCGGTTCGGGATCGCATTTCTGCTGGCGGGGGGAGTGTTTGTAAAATCGCTGGCGGCGGGAGGGATGATGCCGTTTCTGACGAGCTGTCTGCCGGGGTTTCTGCTCTGCGCCGCGTTTGCGGCGGTCTCCTTCGGACTGAAGACGACCTCCGCCTCGAAAGCGGGATTTCTGGTTGGTCTGACCGTGATTTTTGTTCCGGTTCTCTCCGCGCTGTTCCACCGGAAACTGCCGGGCGTGAAGAGCGCTCTGGCGACGCTGATCGCGTTCGGCGGGATCACTCTTCTGACCTGGAGGGAGGGAATCCGGATCGACCGCGGAGCGCTCCTCTGCATGCTTGCCGCACTGCTCTATGCGCTTTACCTGATTCTGAACGGGAGGATCGTGAAAAAAGAGACCGCGCTTCCGTTCGGGATCTGGCAGTTCGGCTGGTGTTTCGGAGCGGCGCTTCTGTTTTCGATTCTTCTGGAGAAGCCGGAGCTTCCGGCGACGGCGGAAAGCTGGGGAGCGGTTCTCGCGCTCGGGATTTTCTGCAGTGCGGCGGGATTTCTCCTCCAGACAAAGGCGCAGGTGACCGCATCGCCGACCCATGTGACGATTCTGTTTTCTCTGGAACCGGTCTTCACTGCGCTGTTCGCCTATCTGTTCAAAGGGGAGATGCTCTCCCGGCGCGGACTGATCGGCGCAGGACTGATCCTTCTGGCGGTTCTGATCTCCGAATTCACTCCGGAGAAAAAGGCGGAAAAGACGGATCTGAAATAGAATCCGAACCGCACTGCCGGACCGCATTGCCGCCGGGCACCCCGGCGGAAAAGAGACTGTGATTACTTTCACAAACTTTCGAAAAAAAAGAAAAATCGTTGCACGGCAGCTTGCAAGATTCCACTTTCGGAAGTAACTTATAGGATGATGCAACAAAACAGAAAGGAAGTGCGGTCATGAAAAAAGTTCTTATTCCGACAAAACTCGACAAGGTCGTTTCCGAAATTCTTTCCGCGAAAGGATTCACAGTCGTCCAGGACATGGAAACGCCGTTTGCGGATCTTGCGAAGGCCAATGCCGACGCGGAAGCCGTGATCGTCCGGAGCGAAAAGGTCACGCCGGAAATCATGGATCTTCTTCCTTCTCTGAAGCTGGTGGTGCGCGCGGGCGCCGGATATGACAATATCGACATCAAATACGCCCGCCGCAAAAACATCGACGTGATGAACACCCCGGGCGCCAACTCCAACGCGGTGGCGGAGGAAGTGATCGCGATGATTCTGGCGGCCTACCGGAAACTCATCCCGGCCGACATCTCCACCCGCGCGGGAAAATGGGAAAAGAAGGCGTTCATGGGCCGCGAACTCACCGGGAAGACGCTCGGAATCATCGGACTGGGGCACATCGGCCGTCTCCTTGCAAAGCGCGCATCCGGATTTGAGGTGGAAATTCTCGGATTCGATCCGATGATCACCAAGGCGATGGCGGATGAGATCGGCATCACGCTGACCTCCGTGGAAGAGATCTTCTCGAAGGCCGATGTCATCTCCCTGCACGTTCCTGAAAACGACGCAACCCGCGGAATGGTGAATGAAAAACTCCTTTCCCTCGTGAAAAAAGGCGTCATGATCGTGAACTGCGCACGCGCCGGAATCATCAATGAGGACGATCTCCGGAAATTCAAGGCGGAAAAAGGGATTCTCTACTGCAACGATGTCTACAAGAAGGATGCGGAAGGGGAAAAATCCATTGCGGATGTCGCGGATGTGATGGCTCCGCACCTCGGCGCCAGCACGAAGGAAGCCAACTTTGTCGCGGCAAGACGGGCTGCGGAACAGACGGTCGCCTATTTTGAAAGCGGCGTCACAACCTGCGTGGTCAACAAGGGAGTGCCGGACGGACTCAACGCCGAATACCAGCATCTTGCATCGGCCATCGCCAAACTGGCCAGAGCCGCGCTCGGCAACGAAAAAATCAACCGGATCGAAACGAGCTTCTACGGGAATCTGAGCAAATATGCGAAATGGATGACCGCGCCGATCTGCGCCGGCCTGACGAAGGAGTTCGATCCCTACCTCGATTCGAAGGACGCACAGGAGTTTCTGACCTCCCGCGGAGTGGAACTGGTCAACCGCCAGGTCGACGACGCGAAAAACTACGGAGAGTCGATCACCATTGATCTGGTCTCCGCCACCGGAAGAGTCTCGGTCCGCGGAACCATCGCCGAAGGACGGATGATGATTTCCAGAGTCAACGATTTCGATCGTCTTTATCTGGATCCGACCGGCATCACGCTCTTCTTCGAATACTCCGATGCGCCCGGAATCATTGCGAAACTTTCCGGAAAACTCGGAGAGAAGGGCATCAACATCATTGACATCCGCGCTCCGCAGAACCTCAAGAGCGGAAATTCTCTTGCGGTCATCAAGATCTGCTCCGACATTTCCGACACCGATCTCAAGGCGATGGCGGAATCGGTCGGCGCGGTGAAGGCGTTCAAATTCAGCGCCTGACAGAGCTCCGGTCTTTGAAAGGCTCCGCTTCGACGGAGCCTTTTTTCTATCTGCGGAAAGGAACGGCGGCATGAAGGATTCTCAAAATCCGGTTCTTCTATCGCTCGGCGGCAATCTGGGCGATGTTGCATCGGAGTTTGAACGGGCCACCGCCGAACTGGAACGAAACGGATTCCGGATTCTGAAGCGCTCCCGTCTGTTCCGGAGCAGAGCAATGGGATGCGAGGACGGTGCGCCCGATTTTCTGAACTGTTCCATTCTCGGCATCTGGGAAAAGTCTCTCCTCCGGCTGCTGGAGGTGATCCACCGGATCGAGGTGGAGTGCGGACGGCCCGCCGATCATCCGCACTGGGTTTCCCGGACTCTGGACATCGACATCATCACGGCAGGCACTCTGGAACAGAAAACACCGGAACTCACCATTCCGCATCCGGAACTGGCAAACCGCGATTTTGTTCTGATCCCGAGCGCGGAGATCGCACCGGATATGAATATTCCCGGCGTTTCCATGTCGTTTTCCGAACTCCTGTTGAAAAGGAAGAAGAAAAACGATACCTTAAATAAAAAGGAGACTTCGAAATGAACGATCTGCAGGAAAAGATTCAGGCACTTCTTGATTCGTTTGTCGAACAGGGGACGGAGTGCGGATGCCAGGCGGCGCTCTACATCAACGGGGAGCTGGCGGTCAGCGCGTATGCTGGATGGACTGACTGGACAAAAACAAAAAAAGTCGATGAAAACACGGTCTTTCCGATCTATTCGACCGGGAAGGCAATCGCATCGACCGTGATCCACCGGCTCGTGGAAAAAGGAATCCTCGACTACGACATGTACGTCGGCGACGTATGGCCCGAGTACGCCTGCAAAGGCAAGGAAAAGACAAAACTCTGGCACATGCTCGCCTACCGGATGGGAATGATGAAGGAACCGGACTATGCGACCGACGAGGAAAACGCGGACTGGAAGCTCATGTGTTCCCGTCTTGCGGCGATGACGCCGGCCTATCCGCCGGGCACGAAGCAGCAGTATCATCCTCTCACCTACGGATGGCTGATCGGCGAGGTTGCCTGCCGTGCGACGGGCAGGGATTTTGCCACGCTCTGCCGGGAGGAGGTCTGCCGGCCGGCCGGCATGGACCGCTTCTTCTACGGGATCGCGGAAAACGAGGAGAACGCCGCAACGCTGGTCAAGGCGCCGGACGGACGCTGTTATTCGGAAGAGGTCATCAACCGGATGAACAAGCCGGTTTTCCGCCGCTGCTGCAATCCGTCGACCTGCACGATGTCGAACGCACGCTCAATCGCGCAGCACTATGCGGCACTCGACACCTGCACGCTGCTGAAAAAGGAGACGATCGACAACGCAACGATCCTCCGGCGGGCGGAAAACGACATGATCCCCATCGAACCGGGACGCTGGGAACTGTTCGGGCTCGGCTACGTTCTTTCCGGACCGAAAGACGATCTCGGCCGCATCTTCGGCCACGGCGGCGTCGGCGGCTCGGAAGGGCTTCTCGACCGGAAGCAGCACTTTGCGATCGGCTACACCCGCAATCTGTTCGCCGATCCGAACGGGCGGAACGAGTTCCTGAAGATCATCGGGCTGAAAAACCGTGACTGGTGAGAACAGTCCGGCCTTACCGCCGGATGATAAAGTAGTCCATCAGGGAAAGCATCAGCAGAAAAATCGGGGCGTTGAGGATCAGGCTGTCGACGAGGTCCATCACGCCGCCGATTCCCGGAATCAGTTTTCCGGAATCCTTGACTCCGCAGATCCGTTTCAGCGACGACTCCGCCAGATCTCCCGCTGCGCCGAACAGGAAGAGCAGGACACCGGGAATCAGGGCAAAAACAAGCGGAAAACCGGTCACACGGGGAAACAGCGCAACGGAGAACGCAATGGAGAGAAGCAGTCCCCCGATGAATCCCTCCCAGGACTTTCCCGGACTGATCGACGGAATCAGCTTATGATTTCCGCCCTTTGTTATCTTATTGGAAAGCGAACCGACCACGTAAGCGCCGATATCGCCGATTTTCGTTCCGACCACAAAGAATCCGAACAGCAGCCGGTCCTCGCGGTACAGCGCCGCCAGGAACAGGAACGGCAGCACAAACAGAAAGAAAACCGCCGCGGAATTCATCACCTTCTGCAGCACCTCAAGCCGGTTCCCGGAGCAGAGCAGCTGAATCCATAGACAGATGCAGAAAAACGCCACAATCCCGACCACGAACAGGGGCATCATCAGGAGATTGATCTCCGCATACAGCACTCCCAGCACCGGCAGAAGAACCGCCAGAGCGGTCCAGAGCGGATAGGCCGGCAGATTGACCTTTGCACTCATCCGGCAGAATTCCTGCACGGCGATTCCTGTTCCGGCAACGGCGAGGAAGGTGAAGCAGAGCAATCCGCCGAGACCATTCAGAAAAATGGATGCGGCGAACAATCCGAGCAGAACGATGGAACTGCAGAGTCGTTGTAAAAACATTTATTTTCTCCCTCCGAAACGTCGGTTTCTTTTGGTATAGGCTTCGATGGCTTTCTGGAATTCCTCCCGGCTGAAATCGGGCCAGAAGGTCTCGGTTACATAGAATTCGGCGTAGGAAAGCTCCCAGAGCAGGAAGTTGCTCAGGCGCAGTTCGCCGCTGGTCCGGATCATCAGATCGGGATCGGGAATTTCCGGCAGATAAAGATGACGGGCGAAGAGAGGTTCATCAATCCGAGCGGGATCCAGGGTTCCGGCGCGCGCCTCCTCCGCGATTTTCCGGGCGGCATCGACAATCTCCGCGCGTCCGCCGTAATTCAGCGCCACGATCAGCGTATGTCCGCGGAACTCCGCTGTTTCGGCGATGGCACGTTTCAGGTCCTGCACGGCTCTCTCGGGCAGAGCGTCCATCCGTCCCGTCACGAGGAAGCGGACCTCCTCTTTCTTCATCTCCTCCAGATATTCGCCGATGAACCGGGAGAGCAGCTCCATCAGCGCATCGACCTCCTCTTTCGGCCGTTTCCAGTTTTCCGTGCTGAACGCATAGAGCGTCAGGTATTCCACTCCGAACTCTTTCGCATAGCGGAGCAGATCCTTGACCTTTTCGGCGCCGGCGATGTGTCCTTCCACCCTCGGGAGCCCCCGCCGGGCGGCCCACCGGCCGTTCCCATCCATGATGATGGCGACATGACGGGGAACACTTCTCTCACTTTCCCCCATAGAAATACTCCTCCAGCATCATGCAGACCGCATGGTAGACCGGCAGATGAAGTTCCTGAATCTTATACGTTTCCGACTCCGGCACATCAATCACGCAGTCGGCATAGCGTTCGCACGTTCCGTGCCGGTTTCCGGTGAACAGGATCCGTCTGACGCCGAGTCCGCCCGCCACCTTGAACACATTCCGGATGTTCTCCGCATTCCCCGACGTGCTCAGCCCGATCACGACATCGCCGTTCCGTCCGGCGACAAACAGCTGCTGTGCATAACACATCAGCGGATCGACATCATTGGCATACGCGGACGAAAGTGCCGGATGCGCGGAAAGCAGCATCGCCCGGATTCCCATCTGAAGACCGGAACAGAGACCGGAAGCATCCTCTCCGAGATTCTCCGTAAACTGCCGGACGATCTCCTCCGGGACCACCCGTCTGGAAAGAAATCCTTTGGAAAGTTCCCCGATGATGTGATCGGCATCCGCATGGCTTCCGCCGTTTCCGCAGACAAACACGGTTCCGCCCTGCCGGATGGAATCGCGCAGCATCGCATACGCCTCAACGATCTTCCCGGAGCATGCCGCGAGCACGGGATAGCGCTCCAGCAAGGTCTTCAGGACGGAAGCGGAAATGGAATCCCCTGTCATTTTCTGCACCTCTGCTTGTTCTGGATGTTCCGTTGTTTCTGTATTCGGAGTAATAGACCATACATTATCGGAAAGTCAAGAAAAAAACCGGGATTTCCCGCTTTGCGCAAGCGGGAAATCCCGGAAACATGTTCCACAAACGGCGAGGGAAAAAGCTCACTCCACTTCGAACGAGAAGATGTGGACGGAATCGGCGTCGGGATCCCAGGAGCGTTCCGGGATCAGACGCACGGCCTCGGCGGAAATCGGATCGAAATTCAGCCGCAGATAACGCTTGCGGTTCTCCCGGATGGTCAGAACCGGAGTCCAGACGCCGGAACGGAGGACCTCCACGCGGAAATCGCGCGCGATCGTTCCGGGAACCCGGCGGTAAGAATCATCCTCGGGAATGCCTTCGATGCTGCGCATGCGCTTGGTATCCGAAAAATCGCTGTCGAAAATGATGCGGACCGAACGGACCGTCTCCGGTTTTTCAAATTCATAGCGGCAGTCGGCGCCGAGCTTGAGCCAGAGGCCGTTGTCGGTTTCGCCGAAGGAGCGGTCGTGGCCGTTGCGGAGGACTTCGTCGGAAACTTTCGCGGAGAGGCTCAGAGCGGAGACTTTGCGTGTCACAAACGGGATGAAATGATCCTGTTCGAGCAGCGTGTCGCGCAGTTCCTCGATGTGATTCTTCCAGACGCCGCGCGGATCGGTGTTGTGGCGGACCGCAAGGGCGGCGGCGGTTCCAACCGCCTGTCCCATGGTCGCGCAGGTTGCCATCACGCGGGTCGAGCTCATCGCCATGTGCGAGCAGGAGATGTTGCGCCCCGCAAAGAACAGATTTCCGATGTTCTTCGAATAGAGCGAGCGGTAGGGAATGCCGAACGGAGACGGCGCGGGATGATAAATGGTCGGCGGACCGGGATAGTAGAACGCCTCCGGATGATGGTTGTCCATGCTCCAGCCGCCATAGCAGACGGTGTCGGGGAAGTGACCGCCCGCCTCGACCTCCGGCTGAATGAGGATATGATCGCCCACATAGCGGACGCTCTCGCGTTTTCCGGGCAGTTTTCCGATCCAGTCAAGCTCCCACTCCGCGGCGTGGCCGGATGGATGATTCTTGATGAACTCCCAGCAGCCGTAGGCGATTTTCAGGAGTTCGTCGCGGATCTCGTCCGCATCGGTGATGGTGTCCTTCACGCCGCCGAACTCCATCCACCAGAAGTTTTCGGTGCGGAGATTCCGGAGCATGCACTCTCTGCGCGGAATATTCTCCTCGGTGTAGTGATAGGCCCATTCCGGAGCAGCAAACGGACGGTGCGGCCCCGTCGATCTGCGCAGCTGGATGAGAATGGAATTGCCCATGGTTTTCTTGTCGGCCTGTTCCGGAGCATGGGTTTCGCCGAACTCGGAGGAGGCCTCGCGGCCCATGCGGTATTCGGCTCCGGAAAGACGCAGGATGCTGTCGCCCGAGCAGTCCGCAAAGAAGCGGCCGGAAATGATGTAGCGGGTATAGCTGTGCAGATTCCATGCGGAAACGGAAACAATGGAACCGTTTTCCACGGAAACGCCTTCCACGGTCGTGTTCAGCAGAAGCGTGATCTTCGGCTCGCGGCGGATGAACGTGTAGAGCACGTCATCCCAGATGGTGAAGCGGAGCGACGGATTCAGATAATAGTTCTCCAGCAGGATCTCTTCAAGGATTCCCGCCTCCTTCTGATCCTTTCCGTGCGCGCCGCAGACCCACATGCGCATCTCGCTGGAGGAGTTTCCGCCGAGCATCGGACGGTCCTGAACAAGCACCGTCTCCAAACCGTTTCTCGCCGCGGCGACCGCCGCGCAGACACCCGCAAGGCCTCCGCCGACAACAACGAAGTCCGCCGAAAGTTTTTTCTCCGGAATCACCATTTCTGTCACCCTTTCTTTTTTTGTTGAGTTTTCGAGATCTCTTTCTTCTGTTTTAAAGTATCTCCTTTCTTTTCCGGCGCAACCTTTTTCCGGAGAAAAAGAGATTCTTCTCTTGAAAATTCCGCATAGTGGAATTATACTTTCTCCATGAAAACGCTTGTTCTGAATAAAACGCTGCGGATTTTCGAAGCGCTTGCGCGGGCGGAAAATCCTTTGACACTGAAAGAGCTGTGCCGTCAGACAGGGATCACGCCGCCGGCGGCGAGCCGGCTGCTGTCGGATCTGACGGAAAGCGGCTATGTGCGGAAAGCCTCCTACCGGGAGTTCGAACCGGGACTCGGGATGATCGACCTCGGCCAGAGCGCGCTGCGCCACAATTTTTTCTCGCAGAACGCGATCCGTTTTCTGCATTCGGAGCTTCAGCGCATCGGGATCGGGGGAGCGCTGGCGGGAATGTTCAACGACCGTCTGGTCTATCTGTACCATTCGCTTTACGAGAACGGGCGTCATTTCTCCATGCTTCCGATTCCGGAGCAGCCGCTTTTCCGGTCCAATATCGCGCTGGTGATTCTCTGTTCCAAATACGGTCCGGAAAAAGCGAAAGAGATGCTGTGCACGGAACTCCATGCGCAGACACCGGAGGAAGAAACCGCTCAGCGGGAAAACTCCATTCTGCAGCGCATTGAAGCGTTCCGGAAAGATCATTTCGCGGTATGGGACAACGGCGGATACGGCTGGAACATCTGTTTTCCGCTGATCGACGGGGCGCAGGTGTACGGGCTTTCGTTTCTCGGCGATCCGTCGATGCGGACGATTCCCCCGCGCCTGTTTCTGGAATGTTCCGCGGCAGCAGCGGATCTGCGTAAAATTCTTACGCGGGCTTGAATTCGAACCGGAGCGGCGGTACAGTAAAAAGAGGGTTCCGGAAAAGGAACCGGAGCGGCGGAAACGCACCGGAATCGGACCGGCCGGCGGAAATCCGTCCGCGGAAAAGGAGTCTGCCATGAAAATTTTGTTTCGCGACGCACTGCTGATCTCGCCCGATGTGGAACTGGAAGGCGCATCGGTTCTGACGGAGGACGGTGTCATCCGCAGGATCTACCCGTGCGGAGATCCGCTTCCCGAAGCCGACCGCACCATCGACCTTCAGGGCGATATGCTCGTTCCCGGATTCATCGACATTCACACCCACGGATGCTCCGGACAGGATTTTTCCTACGGGACGCCCGAGGCGATCCGCGCCCTTGCGGCGGGCAAACTCCGGGAAGGGGTCACCACTGTGCTTCCGACCACCTCCACGCAGAGCGAAGAGGTTCTTGCCCGCGCGCTTCAAAGCGCCGCGGACTTTGTGAAAAGCGAAAACGGCGGCTGCCGGATTCCGGGCGTGCATCTGGAAGGGGTGTTCATCAATCCGAACTGTCTCGGTGCGCAGAATCCGGCGTTTCTGCGGGATCCGGATATCGGGGAAGTTCTTCGTCTGAACCGGATCTTCCCGGTGCGGAAGGTTTCGTATGCGGTGGAGATGCCGGGAGCGGTCCCGTTCACATCGGAGCTGCAGGAACACGGAATTACGCCGTCGTGCGTGCACAGCGCGGCGACCTATGCGGAGTTCTCGGCGGCCTACGAACACGGGCTTCGCAATCTGACGCATTTCTGCAACCAGATGACGCCGCTGAAACACCGGGAGATCGGTCTGGTCGGAGCGGGGCTTCTGCACGAAGATGTATATCTGGAGCTGATCTGCGACACCCTCCATGTGTGTCCCGACATGATCCGCCTGATTTTCCAGACGCGGGACTGCGACCATCTGATGCTGATTACCGACTCGGTCGAAGCCTCCGGAATGCCGGACGGGGAATACACGCTTGCCGGACTGACCATCGTGCTGAGCAACGGCGCCGTGCGGGTCAAAGGACATCCGGAAACGCTGGGCGGAAGCGTGCTGAAGATGAATACGGCGCTGCGCAACGTGTTTGAGATCACGGGATATCCGCTGAAGGACCTGATCAAAACGACCTCCTGGAATCAGGCACGGTCGCTCGGACTGGAGAAGGTGGGGCGGATCCATCCCGGCTATGCGGCGGATCTCACGATCCTTTCCGGCGACTTTGAAGTGGAACGGGTGTTTGTCGGCGGCGAGGAACGCTACTGCGCGGAAGAATAGCCCGCGGCAGAGCGGGGTGCCTCTCCGCCCGGATCTCGGTTGACAGAAGCTCGACCTCCGGAACAGGGAGGAACCGAAACCATGAAGCGACTGACTCTGGCAGATCTGGAAACCGCCTCGGAAGGCACCTACGGCAACATCAGCGCCATTGCGCGGAAACTGCACGTTCCGCGCTCCACGCTTTACGATTTCATCAACAGCAATCCGGAAGCGAAACGGCGGATTGAATCTCTGCGGGAGGAGTTTGACGATCTTGCGGAGGAGACCATCCAGCGCAGCATTCTTGCCGGCGACCGTTCGCTTCTGCGGTTTTACGCCTCCACCCGGCTCCGGAACCGCGGGTACCGGAAGGAGAACAGGAGAGAGAGTCCCCCTCCCCCGGAATTCCGGGTACACCTCACAAAATAGCGATCCCCCCTTCCCGGACTCCGCAGGATTCCCGATCTCCGGAACAGGAGGCGCGGAAGATGCGGAATTTATCACAGATTTCATAGCCGCACGGTTGAAAAAACGGAATTTTGATGTACTATTCCTCATTGGATTAGAATGACAGGAAAGCGGAACCGGCGGAAATATGGCATTGAAAAACAGAGATTTGTTTACGATTGCGGAATTCGGGACCTCGAAGATCTGCGTTCTCCACGGAGGACGGGACAAAGGGGGGAATCCGACCGTATTCGGATGGGGATCCCGGGATGCGGCCGGATCCGTCGTCAAAGGGGAAATCGTCAATCTGCAAACCGCGATGAAGGCATTCGCCGGAGCGCTGGAGGATGCGGACAATTCCGCCGGAAACATCTACGACCGCGACCGGATCTATTTTCTTGTCTCGGGCCGCGGCATCACCTCCCGCCAGGGAGAGGGAAACGTGATGATCTACGACACCGACCACCGCATCACCGCCGCACATGTTTCCGAGGCGGAGGAGAAGGCGTCGAGCATTTCGCTTGCACCCGATCAGTGCCATCTGGTCTCGTTCACCTCCTATTTCATGCTCGACATGAACACGCGGGTCAAGGATCCGTGCGGGCACTGCGCAAACCGTCTGGACGCATTCATCCACATCATTCTGGCCGACCGGGCGAAAGTGGAGACCATGCGCAACGCGATCCGTGAATTCGGTTTTGAACAGGAGATCCAGCCGGTGTTCTCGGGAATTGCCTCCGCATACGGGACGCTGACCCACGACGAAAAGGAACAGGGAACGCTGCTGATCGACATCGGTGCGGGTGTCTGTGACTACATCCTCGTGCATGACGACGGCGTGCTGATGAGCGGCGTGCTGCCGATCGGAATGGACAATCTTGTCAACGATCTTGCAGTCGGACTGGAACTGACCCAGGAACAGGCACGCAAATTCCTGCTGGAGGGACGTTTTGAACAGCTCAAACGGTCCGGCGAAGCGTTTCTTTCTCTTCCGGTCTCTTCGGAACTGCATCGCAATATTCCGGTGGGATCGTATGAGAAGATCGTGGAACTCCGGCTCAATGAACTGTTTTCCATTCTGAAGGAGGAGGTGGATTCGCGCAAGCTGTCATCCTTCCTGAAGAGCGGGATCGTGATTACAGGAGGCGGCTCGCTGTTCCCGATGGTGCTGGAGTGCGCGCGGAACACATTCCGCACCCACATCCGCCAGGGAGAACCGCTGGAGATCAGCGGAGCGGTTACCGGACTCGACAATCCCCGCTGTTCCGCTCTGCTCGGCGCACTCAGCTACTCGCTCCAGACCGACGAAGCGCAGAACGGGCTCAAGGGCATTGAAAAAGTCGCCGATGCGCTGGAGGGAATCGGCGGCATCTTCAACAAACTCAAAGATGTGACAAAGGCGTTCAAATTATGACGGCGGACAGGGCGGACAAGGTTTTGATACTGGGAATCGGCGGAGCCGGATGCCGGGTGATTTCCGCGCTCGCGACGGAGGGATGCGAATACGCGCTCGGCGCGGTCGATACGGATCAGGAGTCTCTGGACCCGCTGTTTGCACGGAACGTCCCCTGCGTTTCGGCGGGGTCCGGCTGGAGCTGGCGTGAAGGAAGCGGCTGCGGCGGCGATGTGATCCGCGGGGAACAGGCGGTGGCAAAGGAACGTCACGCCATTGCAAAACTGATGGAGGGGAAATCGCTTCTGGTGATTGTGGGCGGACTCGGCGGAGGCGTGGCAACCGGCGGGGTCCGGACGCTCGCCAGCGTTGCGCGGACCTTGAAAATTCCGGCGGTTTTCATGCTGACGACTCCGTTTTCGTTTGAATCGTTTGCAAAGCGCAAAACGGCAGAGGAGTGCATTGAAGATCTTCTGCCGCTGGCGGATATTGTGATGCGGATGCCGAATGATCTTCTGTTTTCCATGCTGCCGTCGGAGACTCCGTTTGAAGACGCATTCACAAAATCCGGAATGGAACTGGCGCATACGGCGGTCGGGATTGCGGGAATGCTCAGCAGCGAAAATGCGCTCGGATCGGATTATGCCGGATTCATGGCGGCGCTGAAGGGGAAGAAATGTTCCTGCGGAATCGGCGTCGGTTCCGCGGACAGTTCCGAAGGACTTGACCGCTGCGGAATTGCGGTTGAACGGATGCTGCTCTCGCCGTTTCTCGGAGGGGCGTTCAAGCCGGAGAATACGGATGCGGCCGTCATCACGGTCTCCGGCGGACCGGATCTTGAACTCGGAGAAGCGAAGCGGACACTCGAACTGGTCGCCGGGATGTTCCCGGAGGGAACGGAGATTCTGACCGGCGTAACCGGCAGCGATCCGTTCCGCGACCGTGTTCAGGTGACGGTGGTCCGGATCAAATACGATCAGCCCGTCCAGCCGAAAACGCGCGAAGAGAGGGATCGGCATGTGCCGGCGGCCGCCCCCGCGGAAAATGCGCCGGACAGCTCTTCGACCCGGCTGGAACAGGGAGTCTTCGAACTCCAGTCCTTTGACAAAGGATCGTTTTCCGCCGTCACCCCCACGCTGCACAAAGGGGAGGACCTCGACATTCCGACCTATCAGCGGCGGGAAATTTCGATCAACAAGGGAGCGGTCACACGGTGAAGGCTCTCCGGACCATCGCGCCGCTGCTGCTTCTTTCTCTCTGCGGCTGTCCGGCAAAGACACCGTTTCCCCATCCGGACGGGACCTATGCGTATGAACAGGCGCAGAAGCTGGCGCGAATCGTTCCCCGCCACTCCGGGACGGAAGGGGCGGCAAAAGCGGCGGAACTGCTGGCAGACACGGTTTCGGAGTCATTCCCGGCTTTCCGAGTCACGACAGACTCATTCCGGGAACGGACGCCGGAGGGGGAGATGGTTTTCCGGAATGTCTGTGCTGTCCTGCCGGGGAAATCGCGGGAATTTCTCGTGATCGGAGCGCATTATGATGCCAAAAAGCTGGAGAGCGTGCCGGAATTTCCGGGGGCAAACGACGGCGGATCGGGAGTCGGCGCACTGCTTGCAATGATGAAGGCGCTTTCGGATGCGAAGGTCCGGCCGGGACTGGAGCTTCGGTTTGTCTTCTTCGACGGCGAGGAGGCGCGGATCGCCTACTCCGACGGCGACGGACTCCACGGAAGCCGCCGGTACGTCTCGGAACTGAACCGGACCGGCGAACGGAAACAGTGCCGCGCCATGCTTCTTCTGGATATGGTGGGAGACCGGGATCTCAAGCTCAAACTTCCGCCGGACACCCATCCCGATCTCCGGGAAACGATCCGGAAAGCCGCGGAGGAGCTCGGATACGGGAGCCATCTTTTTCCGGAAGGTCCCGCGATTCTTGACGACCACACTCCGTTTGCGGAAGCCGGAATTCCCGCGGCAAACCTGATTGATTTTGAATACGGGCCGGACAATCTCTACTGGCATACCGCAGCGGATACAATGGAACAGCTTTCCGCGGAGAGTCTCGGGATCTCCGCGGCGATCGCGTTGAAAACCATCTGGAAACTGACAGGAATGGAACCATGAATGTTTTTACCGACGACATGACCGCGTATGAAGTGCAGCGCATCTTCTGCATCGGACTCAACTATTTTGATCACGTTCAGGAATTTCCGGGAGACAAGCCGGAACCGGTCATCTTCATGAAACCGGCAACGTCGATTGTCCCGGAGGACCGTCCGGTTGCGGCGGTGTTTCACGGAGAGACCGTTCACTATGAGACCGAACTGACCGTGCTGATCGGAAAGGACGGAGTCCCCCGGGATGCGGCGGATGCAGAAAACTGGATTGCCGGACTTGGAATCGGTCTGGATCTGACGTTGCGTGAGACGCAGTCGCGCATCCGGCCGATGCGGTCGCCGTGGGAGATTTCGAAGGCGTTCGACGGTGCGGCACCGTGTTCGGTTTTTCATCGCTACGATCCCGCGGTCGACCGGCTTGATGCGCTGGAGTTCACGGGGACGGTCGGCGGCATTCCGCGCCAGCACGGGGAAACGGCGAAAATGATCTCTCCGATTCCCGAACTTCTGCTCTATATTTCCGGCTACTGGAAGCTGCGGAAAGGCGACATTGTCTTCACGGGGACCCCGTCCGGAGTCGGCCCGTTGAAGAAAGGCGATCTCATCGAACTTTGCGACCACCGGGGACAACTCCACCGCTGGTTCGCTGAATAAGGGAAGGAAACGATCAAATGATGAAAGTCGTGCAATGCTGGGACGACGGCGTCAACAACGACGTCCGCCTGACGGAACTTCTGCGCAAGTACAACGCGAAAGCCACCTTCAATTTGAATCCGGGTCTGATGGAACAGGCGACAAAGCCGGTGTGGATCCGGCCCGGCGACAAAGGCTGGAGCTTCCACGGCTTCCGCTGCGGAAAGGTCGCCCGGAAGGACATCGCCGAGATCTACGACGGCTTCCAGCTGGCCTCCCACTGCTGGAAACACGAAAACGCCGGAACGACTCCCGACAGCGAATGGATCCAGTCCGCGCTCCAGGCCCGCCGTTTTCTGGAAGACATCGTCCAGCGCGAGTGCCGCGGATTCGCATGGCCCTGCGGACGCTGGACGGAGGAAACGGTCCGTCTGCTCCGGGAAAACGGCTTCGCCTACGGGAGAACCACGGAAAATGTCGATGATGTCTGCTGCTGCCGGGAGCCGATGGCCCTCCCCTCCAACTGCCACTATCAGGCAGGGGATTTCTGGGAGCGCTATGAACGCGCGAAACGCAACGGAAACAAGGTCTTCTACTTCTGGGGACACAGCTACGAAATGTTCGACTACGAACCCCTCTGGCAGCAGCTGGAGGATAAAATCCGTTTCATCACCGAGGATCCCGACACGGAGTGGGCCGACGTGATCGACATCGTTCCGCTGCTCGGACAAAAAACAGGAGAATGAGAGAATGAGAAACTGCATTTTCTGTAAAATCATCGCGGGAGAAATTCCGTCGGTCAAGGTGTACGAGGACGATCTTGTTTTCGCGTTCCTGGACATTTCCCCGATCAATTTCGGCCACACGCTGGTGATTCCGAAAGAACACCACACGAGCGTCGCCACGATTCCGGAACCGACCGGAGGACGGATGTTCCGGGTGGGGTCGCGCCTCGGCGTGGCCATGCGCCGCGCGCTCGACTGCGATGGATTCAATCTGCATCTTTCCGACGGGACGGTTGCCGGACAGGTCGTCATGCACGCCCACCTGCACATCGTGCCGCGCTGGACCGACGACGGCTTCCACTGGAACTGGCGCCAGCTCAAATACGCCTCCGACAGCGAGCGCGCGGAAATTGCGGAAAAACTGATCCGGCATTTCAAGCTGGAAACCCAGGCCGGCGATGCTCCCGACGCCGAACCTGCCGATGCGGATACGGAAAATCACGGAGCGTGAATCATGGCGTTTCTGCAATGCAATTTCCATTCGGATGCGCTCGGCATGGCGGTGTCCATCAACGTCATTCTCCCGCAGAAAAGCCGGACACAGATCGGAATGGAGGGAGCGGATGCCGCTCCGGAAGGCGCGCCCGTCCTGTATCTCCTCCACGGACTTTCCGACGATCACACCATCTGGATGCGCCGCACGTCGATCGAACGGTATGCGGCGGAGACCGGACTTGCGGTCGTCATGCCCTGCGTGAACCGGAGCTTCTACAACAACACGCCCGACGGCATGCGTTTCTGGGATTACATTTCCGAAGAACTGCCTGCGCTGCTTCCGACCTTTTTCCACGTTTCCACGAAACGGGAAGACACCTTTGTCGCGGGATTGTCGATGGGCGGTTTCGGGGCATTCAAACTCGCGCTGAACCACCCGGACCGCTACGCCGCCGCGGCCAGTCTCTCCGGAGCGCTCCGGAACGACTGGCTCCGTTCCGCGAACCGGGCGCTGTATGAATTCGATTTCGGGCCGCTGGATCAGCTTCCGGGTTCTCCGAACGATCTTTACACGCTGGCGGCAAAGGTGGTCGAATCCGACGGGCCGCGTCCGGCGCTGTTCCAGGCATGCGGAACCGAGGACATGCTCTATCCGGTCAACACGGAGTTCCGCGACCATCTGCGCAGAATCGGCTATGAGAGCACCTATCAGGAAGGCCCCGGAACCCACTGCTGGGAATACTGGGACGCCCGGATTCAGGACGTCCTGAAATGGCTTCCCCTGAAAGACCGCTCATGAGCATCCGGAAATTCCGCTGCGACGATCTTGCCCGGCATTCCCCCGGAGACGGCATCCGTCTCGACAGAAGCGAGGAGACGCATCTGTTCAAGATACTCCGGGCAACTCCGGGCGAATCCGTGGAACTGCTGGACGGACACGGCAGAATCGCATCCGCCGAAGTGGGAGAAGAACGGATTCTGACCATCCGCGAAATCCGCATGACACCGCTTCCGGAACGCAGGATTCATCTGTACATTGCGCCGCCGCGGCGGCAGAAAATGGATTCCGTGCTGAGAGAGGCGACGGAACTGGGGGTCTGGCGGATCGTTCCGGTGATCTGCGAATTCAGCGTTGCGGAACCGGACGCCTCCTCGGTGGCGGGACGATGGAGCGACACAATGTTTGAAGCATGCAAGCAGTCCGGCAACCCGTTCCTCCCGGAGACGACTCCGCCGCTTCCGTTTGCGAAGGCGCTCTCCGACGCGCTTGCGTCCTGCGGAGAGCTCTATTTCGGTTCACCGGACCAGACGGAACATTCCGCCCCGGGGGCCATGGACATCGCCTGGTTTATCGGGCCGGAGGGCGGGTTTTCAAAGACGGAGGAAACCCGGCTCCGGGAGGCCGGGGCAAAGCCGCTCCGGATCGGGCGGTGGATCCTCCGGGTGGAAACGGCGGCGGTCGCGGGAATTGTCCGTCTGCTCAATTAAACGGAAATCTAACATTTCCCTGACAAGGGACTGATCCGGGAAGGGTATAGTATCGTTCAAAAGACGCGGAAGCGTCCGTCAAAACAACCATCCGGGGAGGCGGATTCATGAGCAAAGGAAGAATTCTCGTTGTCGACGATGAAGAGGACATTCTCGAACTGGTGAAATACAATCTGGAACGGGAAGGCTATCTGGTGGATTGTGTGGAAACCGGGGAGGAGGCGATCGAACGGGCCGTTGCAATCCGTCCGGACGGCATTCTGCTGGATCTGATGCTGCCGGGCGTCGACGGAATCGAAGTCTGCCGGGAGCTGCGGAGAAAACCCGACACCCGGACCATCCCGATCATCATGATGACCGCCAAAGGAGAAGAGGCGGACGTGGTTTCCGGCCTTGAAGTCGGCGCGGACGACTATGTTCCGAAACCGTTCAGCACCAAGGTTCTGGTGGCGCGGCTCCGCGCGCTTCTGCGCCGCACCTCGGGACAGGCGGACACCGAAGCGGGCGAAGTGATCCGGCGCGGTCCGCTTGTTCTGGATCTCGGCCGGCGGGAAGCCTCGCTCGACGGGAATCTTCTGGAGCTCACCTTCACGGAATTTGAGATTCTGCATCTTCTTGCGCGGCGTCCCGGCTGGGTGTACAGCCGCAGCCGGATCGTGAACGAGATCAAAGGTTCGGACTATCCCGTGACGGAACGGGCGGTGGATGTCCAGATCGTCGGACTCCGCAAAAAACTCGGCGATGCCGACCTGATTGAAACGGTCCGCGGCGTCGGCTACAAATTCAAAAATCTTTGAGGGAGAGCTGTCACCATGGGACGACGTCTCTTTTTCCAGATCTATCCGGCGTTTCTGCTTCTGATCGCCCTGACCATCCTTCCGACCGCCTGGTTCGCGACCCGGATTTTCCGGGAGTTCTACATTTCCAGCATCCGGATGGAGGTCATGCAGCGGGCCATCATGCTCAAGCCGCTGATCCTCGAACGGATCTCCGCTCCGGACTTCATCCGCTTCTGCAATGCGACGGCAACCGACTCCGGCGCACGCCTGACCGTGATCGCTCCCGACGGCAAAGTCCTCTACGACTCCGACGGCGACTCCTCCACCATGCCCTCTCATGAAGAACGCCCCGAACTCAAACAGGCAATGGCGGAACGCAAACCGGTCTCCACGCGCCGCTACAGCTCCACGCTGATGAAGGAGATGATCTACGTTGCCGAACCGCTGGTGAATCCGGAAGGGAAAATCCTCGGAGCATTCCGTCTCTCTCTTCCGCTCGCGGTGGTGGACACAAACATCGGCGCGTTGAAGATCAAACTGTTCTTTTTCGCCGTATTTCTTGCGCTTCTCTCCATGGGATTCGGCCTTCTGATTTCGCGGCGGCTGAGCCGTCCTCTGGAAGAGGTCCGCCGATCGGTCGTGCAGATGGCGGAAGGAAATCTGAACAAACGGATCTCCGCCGCGGGCAGTGTGGAGGAGATCAACGCGCTGGCCGACGCGGTGAACTCGCTCGCCGTCCAGCTCAAACTGCGGATCAGCGACATCACCAGCCGGAAAAACGAACTCTCCACCATTCTCTCCTCCATGTCGGAAGGGGTGATCGCGGTGGATCCGGACCTGCGGATGATCATCGTCAACCGGGCCGCGCTGGAGATTCTCAAGCTGAAAACGGACGCCGTCGAAGGACATACGGTCTACGAAGTTCTCCGCAATCCCCGCATGCAGACCTTTGTCGAACGGCTTCTGGCCTCCCGGACGCCCGCTGAAGACGAACTCGAATGGGATGCCGGCGAAAAACGGATTCTCGTCCTGCGCGGCTCCATCATGATGGACACCGATTCCGATCAGCCCTCCGGTGCGGTCGTTGTGATCCGCGACATCACGCGCATGAGAAAACTGGAGGATATGCGGCGCGACTTTGTCGCCAATGTTTCCCACGAGATCAAAACCCCGGTCACGGCAATCAAAACGGCGGTGGAAACCCTTGCCGCGCAGGAGGATTCATTTCCGCCGCCCCTCCGCCGGTTTCTGGAAATCATCGGACGGCATGCGGACCGTCTTTCCGACCTTGTCGGCGACGTTCTGAGTCTTTCCGCCCTGGAATCCGGCGAATCCTCCATGGGGATGCTCTTCTCCTTCCGCCGGGAGCCGCTCGCCGGGATTCTGAAAACGGCGCTCGAACTCTGCCGCAGCCGCGCGGAAAACGCCCATGTCGCACTGGAACTGGACTGTCCGGAAGGAATCGCCGTTGCGGCCGACGCCTCTCTGCTGGAACAGGCGGTCGTCAATCTGGTGGACAACGCGATCAAATACAGTCCCGCGGGGGAGACGGTCCGGATCGACGGATCTGAAACCGGCGATCATGTCATCATCCGTGTCCGCGACAACGGCTGCGGCATCCCGCCGGGGGAACACGAACGCATCTTCGAACGGTTCTACCGCGTGGACAAAGCCCGCAGCCGCAAACTCGGCGGAACCGGACTCGGACTCTCCATTGTCAAACACATCGTAATGGCTCACCACGGAACCGTGCATGTGGAGTCCTCTCCCGGACACGGCTCCGCGTTCCTCATCGAACTTCCGAAGGAGCGGGGAGAGGAGTGAACGCCTCTCTCCGCCGCCTCCGCGGCTGGCTCAGCGCACCAGCGTAATCATTCCGAATTCCCGGGGAGGCGCCTGCTTGAGCTGGAAGATGCCCAGAGCGGAAACATCCGACTGTTTCGCCTCGTCCCGGTCATTGACCATTCCGGCCCAGTAGACAATGTGGCCTTCGCGCACCGTCTCCAGATTCAGGAACCGCCACGGAACGGCGATCTGATAACGGATCACGGATTTCCCGTCCGGACGGCGTTCCACGGAAATCTTCCGCGGCAGCTCCGACGCGGGGACATCCTCCACGGGGAAGCGGTCGGCATCGAAGGAAAAGGTCCGGTTCGCCTCAGGGCCCTTCGATGTCAGGGCAAAGTTGATTTCACTGAAGGCGAGTTCACAGCGGTCTCCGAATTCATTGGCGGTCGGCGGAGTCGTGCGTTTTCTGGCGAATCCGAACTGAAGAGAGTCTCCCGCCCAGATTTTCCATCCGCGGAACGGCTGGAGGACGACATCGTCGATCACCTCCACATCGAAGAGGAGAAACCGCTCGTTCCATCCGAAGGCGATTGCCGCACGCAGATCCTCCGGACCCGAGTGGAAATGCGGCGAACGGACCGGAACCGGATCAACCGCATAACGAACCGGATTCCGCCATTTGCTGAAATCTCCGCCTTCTCCGACGCCCGGAAGATACACCGCGGGGAGGAAATTCATCGACGCCCGCGTTTCAAAGGAATATCCGGTGTCGAGAAGTACTTTGAGTTCCGGATTCACAACCCGGAACGGATTCACATCGAGTCCCTCGAAGCGTGCGCGCAGTCTCTGAGTCTCTCCGGCTGGGAGAGTGAAGGGAATGCGTTTCCGCGCCTCGGGCGCACCTTCGATCCGCGTTTCCAGCCATCCGCCGATACCTCCGCCGGTCCGGTTCGAAAGTACAACGCTCAGCCCCGGAACGCCGTTTTCAAACATCGGGCAGACCTCCTGAACGCGGACCGGCGCCATTGCCTCCAGCAGAACTCCTGCGGCTGCGACAAGCCGTCCGCGGTCAAGAAGTTTCAACGTCATGGGATAGCTGCCGTTTTTCAGGTCCCGCGGAACCGGAACCGCAAACGAAAACCTGCCGTTTTTCCGGACGGGGAGACGCATCGGATTCCGTTTCATCGAACGGCTGAACACCAGCTGGAGTTCACCGTCGGCGAGGACCGTTCCGGAAACCGTCACGGTATTCCCGACAACGCCGTCCAGGGAGGCCCGGTCGGGACGGATCTTCTTCACCGCGTGTTTTCCCCAGAGTTCCGGTGCGGCGCCGATCACATAGACCGGCGATTCGGAAAGTTTCAGCCGGAGCAGGCCGTCAACGGTTCTGACCCGCCTCCGGTTGCCCATCATGTCGGCGGTCTCGATTTCCGCGCGGCCGACCGGGAGTTCAACTTCGGGGTTGTTTCCGCCGAAATCCCAGAGAGCGATCACACAATGATCCTCCCGATCGGCATAGCTGTATCCGAGCACGGTATCTCCGAGATACTCAATCGCTCCGGTCGGGCGGTGTCCCTCCAGAAGGAAGCTCGCGGCGGCAAGGGCGGCAAACGCGGGCCGAGGCGCGACCCGCTGCGGAGCCCAGACCCGGTCCGGCAGTGTCAGATTGTAGCAGAGTCCGTAATCGCCGGTCCCGGCGCCGTCATGATCGTATCCGTAAAACGGCTCGTTGGAGGCGAACCCTTCTCCGAGCATGATCAGAGATGCGCGGACCTGCCCGTGCATCTGGATCAGCTCCTGCTCAACCGTGGAGACCGCCTTGTATCCGGACTCGTTCGCCCGGATCGGAATCTCTCTTCCCTTCGCATAACGGCGGACCAGTTCCCGGAGCCGGCGGACATTCTCCACCAGCCCGTTCTGCTCCACCGGATACTGAATGTACGGATGAATGCTCAGTTCATCGAGAAAATTGAGCAGTCCCTTTTCAAACAGGCGCTCCTGCCGCGCCAGACTCTCTCTTGAAATCGTGCTGAAACACGGGCCGAGCACCCGGGCGGAGGGATCGCCCGCGTGAAATCCTTCGAATGCGACCTTGTGGAGCTTCAGGATCTCTTCATCGGTATGCGTCAGATCCGGTTCCCACATCGGCTGATAGCGCAGGACGTCGTTGTCGCGTTTCTGTCCTTTTCCGTGGACGGCGAGCTTCCGGTAGAATTCGCGGAACATCGCTTCTCCGTCGGAGTCCGTGAAGACCTTCCCGTTTGTATGGCGTTTCAGGAACTCCCTGTCCGGGAAATTGTACTGGAACGGCGTGGCGAGGGTCGCGCACTGATACAGAGTCCAGCTGCGTTTCCTGTATTCGCTGTTGATCCGTGCGGCGTCCTTGTCGTCCATGACGACCCGTCCGCCCGTCCAGCGTGCGCCGAACCAGGGGATCATCCCGGCCGACTGTCCGTGAAGGCCGAAAAACGTCTCGGAAGGCGGATACACCTTCCGCTTCTGCGGATCGGGAAGAACCGCATAGGGGATGCTCCCCGCCGGACGGCTTCCGGTTTTCGGCGTCGTCACTCCGTTCGAAAGCCGGACCCGCGCACGATAAAAACCGAGCGTTTCATTCGGTGCGGGAACGCTGCCTTTCCATGTTCCGCGGCGATCGCCTTTCACGGGAACGGAAACACGGCGGATCGTCCGATCGTTCTGATCGACGACGTTCACATCCAGCGTGAGCGCCTCCTCCGCCTTGAGTCCCGAGACCTCGAACTCCAGCGAGACCGGATCGCCCGCCTTGAACATGCTGTTCTGCGGACGGTTCGTTTCCCCCGTCATCCGGACTTCGGCAGCACAGGAGAGCGCAGAACAGAGAAAGATCAGCAATACGTTCCTCCGCATGGGTCATTTCTCCCCGACCAGCTTGAATTTCCGCAGAGCCGCCTTTGCATGATCCGCACCGAGAAGCCATTTCCCATCGACCGCAAGAGTCTGTAGACGGTACGGAGCACGGGAGACGATCCCGCCTTTTTTCGTCAGGAGAAGGAGTTCCGGCCCCGCCACGGCGATGAACTCTCCGATCACGGCGACATCCCGGACCGGCATCTCCTTTTTCCAGACGGTTTTTCCGTTGTTCAGGAGCGCGATCCACCCTTCTCCCGCGGCAACAATCTCTTCCGGCGAGAAGGCATCGACTCTGCGAACCGGGAGCGTCAGATCATTTGCAACATTCAGCGTTCCGTTGTCGACAATCAGAAGAGTTCCTCCGACGCAGGCCAGATCGGACGGCTTTTTGAAGGAGCGTTTCAGATCGACCATGCGGCTCCTGTCGCCCCACCGGGTCTTCGAAGGATCGAACCGCCAGAGTTTTCCGAGTTTTGCATCGAGGATCAGGAATGCCGTCCCGTCCGAAACCGCCGCGACGCCGTCGGACACCCAGTTCCCGCCCACATGCCACGGCTCGTTCCCCGTGCTGCCGAACGGAGAATCCGGGAAATCATCCAGATTCAGACCCAGAATCTTCCAGCCGGACACCGCAATGATTTTTCCGTTGAGGACGGCGAGTGCGGCCGGAGTCCCGATTCCACCGATCCGGAAATCACATTTCTTCAGATTGCCCGGCGCATAATGCTTCAGCCCCTGCGACGTTGCAAGATAATATCCGCTGCCGCCGTCGCCGGCGAGAGCGCGGGCGTAGTTGTCCATCCCGTCTCCGAGCGAAACGACCTTCCCTTCGGAGAGCGAGTCCTCATACCGGACCGCGCGGTCGCCGCATCCCCAGACCTGCCCGTTCACAAACGAAAAATGATTCATCCAGCCGCCCGCCGGCCAGATTCCGCCGCCGACCGTCCGCCCGTCTGTGTCAAAGCGGTAAACCCGGCTGTCCGGATACATCGTGGAAACCAGCAGATATCCGCTTCCCGGCATGAAACCGGCGGAGACCACCTTCCCGGTTGTCCGGAAACCGCTCAGATCCAGCACAACCCCGAGCGCCTCCCCTTTCGCATTCCATCCGTAGACCTTCTTTTCCGTCCCGTCGAGAGCGAAGTATTTGAGTTTCTCGCCGAACCCCTTTTTTGTCGCGGCATGAGCCACTCCGGTGCAGGTGAATCCTTTCCGGAAATCAAGAGCCTGTCTGGTATTCACACGGCCGTCCGGACCGGTCAGAAGACGCAGGAGCACCGTATTGCGCTGAAGGAAGATCTCCTCTCCATCCGTCATCAGACGTCCGGCACTCTGCAGGACCCGCTTCGCCGTCCGCTCGCCTCCGGCGATCCGGTAGACGCCGTTTCCGTTGACAAACCAGACATTTCCCTGCGGATCATTCACCGCGCTTCCGCAGAACGGTTCCCGCAAAACCTCCGCGCCCTCCGGCTGACTCTGTCCGAGAATCCCGAACTCTTTCAGTTCCGCGGCAGACAGCAGCGCCGTCGCCGCAAGACACAATGCAATACTGCTCATTGCAGATTTCAATTTCATTTTCTTCTCCTGAATATAAAAGGGTTGTTCTGTCCATATGTTTCATCGGTCGTTCCGTCAGGGTGCCCGGTATCCTCTCCGGAGCAGTCCGAATGTGGCTTCCGCCGGCGCCGTGAAATGAGCGTTCCGCAGCAGCGTTGCAACATGTCCGTCAAAATAGGCCTGATTGATTTTCCCCGAGACATATCTCCCGACGGTGTCCTTCTGACCATTTCCATGACGGCTTCCCAGGTGGAACCAGTCGTACACAAGATACGGATAGCCGTATCCATATCCGTACTCCAGCAGCGTGATTGCCTGCGATGGAGAGAGAATGGAGGAAATCGGACGAACGCCCCGTAAAGCATAAAGCCAGTATCCCGCACTGACCGCGTTCAAACCGTAGCTTTTCTCGCCGTAGCCTGCGGCAACGGGGCATTTCAGAGCCTGCGTCGGAGATTTTCCTTTTCCGCCGAGGAGCTCCATGATCTCGTATTCCCATGTGTTGTAATTTCCGTCGACTTCATGGCGGATTGTCGGCCGTTCCGGCATGCAGAAACCGGTCCGGTCCGCATAGAAGGTGTACGCCACGCTCATCTGTTTGAGATTGCCCATGCAGAGAATCGTCCGCGCGGTTTCCCGCGCGCCCTTCAGGGCGGGCAGAAGAAGAGCGATCAGAATCACAAGGATTGAGATTACGATTAGCAATTCTAATAGAGTAAATGAGTTTCTTCTGTTTCCGGAATGACCGGCCCGGAGAAGCCCCTCCGCGGCACGGCGTACGGATACACTCGGACGGCCTGGATGACGAACAGCATTCATTCTGTTTTTCCCTTCTGTTTGACAGTGGACCCCTTGACAAGGATTTCCGGCTTGATCCGGATTTCTGCGGAGGGGATTTCCTCCTTTTTTCCGCGTTCCAGACGGAGGAAGAGACGCTCGACGACCTTTGCGGCAATCTCTGCGGTCTTCTGATTGACGGAAGTCACAGGAAAGACATTCGCATAATCCGGTTCCATGCATCCGAATCCCATGACGGCGATCTCTTCGGGAATGCGGATCTTCTCTTCGAAAAGGATCCGGCAGATCCGGATTGCCTGCCAGTCGTAGAACGTTGCGATGGCGTCTGTTTCCGGATGTTCGCGGAGAAAATCGAGAATCAGTTCCCGTCTGAAATCGAAAAAACCGGTTTCCGCGATGATCTTCACGGAGAATTCGGGGTGTTCCCGGCAGAACGCCTCGATCCCTTCCCGGCGGAGACGGGCAGGACTGGCGAAGCCGGGTCCCGCGAGATATCCCAGATGCCGCCGTCCGGTTTCATAGAGATGGGCGGCGGAAAGATAGCCTCCGTAAAAATCGTCCGTCCCGACAAAATCAATATCGGCTCTGGTTTTCCGGTCGACGGAGATCACCGGAATGCAGCGCGAAACCAGACCGCTGAAATACGCATTGTCCGCGAAATCGTCGCGCGGGACAATGATGATCCCGTCCACGCGCTGCTCCACAAGACGGCGGATCAGAGCGGAATCCTGATTGGTCTCGTTGAAGGCCGCGCAGGAAATCAGCATGCAGTCCCGGTCGTAGAGAAGACGCTGTATTTCGGATTCAATTTCCTGAAAAAACGGATTTCCGTGATCGTAGATGATTCCGATCAGCCCCGAGCGGCCGGTCTGAAATCCGCTGATCAGACGGTTTTCGTGATAACCGAGTTTCTCCGCCGCTTCATGAATCCGCTTCCGCGTCCCCTCGGCAATCTCTCCCTTGTTCCTCATGACCCGGGATACTGTGCTCAGCGAATATCCCGTCGCCTTCGCGATATCCTTCAGGCTCGCCAGCTCTTCCGCACTCATTTTTCCCTTATCCTTTCCATTTGTGTTCCGCAGGTCCGCCGCAAGTATTCCCGCAAGCGCTACCGCAACTACTACCGCAACTACTTGCGGAACGTGTTTTAATTATATCACAAAAGCGGGAAAATGTCAATAGGGGAAATGAAATTTTTTCTGTTTTTCTCTGTTTTTGTCTGGAGCAGTCACCCGTTCCGGGAGATCCGGAAGGAGGGAGAGGATTCCGGAACGGAGAGGAAAACGAAGCGGCGGAGCGGTCGGGAACGATGGATCAGTCGGAAAGGCCACAGTCCCGGTATTCGCCCGGGGTTTTTCCGGTGAATTTTTTGAACATCCGGAAAAAGAGCGTCGCATTCTCGTAGCCGCACTGTTCCGCGATCTCCTTGACGGAGAGGCTGGTACGCCAGAGCAGCTGCTTTGCACGGGAGATCCGGCGAAGCGAAAGATACTGTTTCGGAGGCAGACCGAATGTCTGGCGGAAAAGAGCGGAAAACGCGGAACGGGAAAGAGGGGTCATGGACCGGAGCGTTTCCGCGTCGATCCGTCCGGAGAGATGACGGTCGATATACTCCAGGACTTCGCTGAAACATCCCTTTGCGGCGACCTCGGGCGGCGTGTTCTGCAACACATGTTCGAGGAAGGGGGCAAGCAGCAGGAAGACCCGGTTGCGGATTTCCAGATCGTCCGAAAGAGTCCGGATTCCGGAAATCCCCCGGACAACGGAACGGAACGATGACAGAAGAGCGGCATTCTCAACGGGCAGACGGATCGGCTGTTTCATTGCCGGGAGCGTGCGGAGCTGACGGGAAATGAAATGGATCCACCAGTGGTTCGACGGCGTCACAGACTCATAGGAAAAAGGCGTTCCGGCGGGCAGGAGAAAGATGAATCCCGGCTCCACCGTGCAGTGCGTCTCCGCAAACAGCAGACGGAATTTTCCCTTCACCGGAAAATAAAGACGGAAAAAGTTGTCCCCTCCGAACGACGGATGATACCGCCAGACACGGATTCCCTCACCGAATCCGGCACCGACGATCTCCAGATCCATCCCTCCGAGAAAGGTATGCCACGGGAGACGATTCTTCACTCTCCGCTCCTCCGATTCCGTTTTCTTCTGCAGAAAAGACAAAAAGTGTACCACTTTCTGCAAGAACTTCATTTACTTTTTCCGCAAGGCATGATATAATTATAGCAGAAAACCAAACTTTTACAAGGAAAAAATCCCATGACGACAACCGCAATCCGCTCTTTCTGCGACCGCAAATTCGGCATGTTCATTCACTGGGGCCTCTACGCCCTCCCCGGAGGACGGCACAACGGCCGGATCATGGAACCCATCGGCGAATGGTTCCAGTCCTATTTCCGGATGCCGAACGAAGAATACGCGAAATTCGCGGCGAAATTCAATCCGGTCAAGTTCAACGCGGATGAATGGATCCGGAAAGCCGCCGAGGCGGGCATCCGCTACATCATCTTCACGACCAAGCACCACGACGGATTCTGCATGTACGACACAAAGGTGTCCGACTACAACATCGTAAAGATGACGCCGTTCGGACGCGATCCGCTCCGGGAACTCCAGCATGCGTGCGCCCGGTACGGGGTCAAACTGGGCGTCTACTACTCCCACCATCTCGACTGGCATGAGAAGGACGGGGGCGATCCCGATCCCTCGCGCGGACTCAACTGCAACTCGATGCACTGGGGCAACGACTGGGATTTCCCGAACCGCGCGGAAAAAAACTTTGCCAATTACTTCCACGGCAAAGTCATCCCGCAGGTCACCGAACTGCTTACAAACTACGGCGAAATCTGCGAACTCTGGTGCGACTGCCCGATGGACATCAAGCCCGAATTCAGCCGGGAACTCCGTGCGCTTGTCAAAAAACTCCAGCCGGACTGCATGATCAACAGCCGGATCGGAAACGACTGTCACGACTTTGTCGGACTTGGCGACAACCAGCTTCTCTGCAACCGTCTCCAATATCCGGTGGAGTCCCCCGGCACCCTCAACAACACCTGGGGATTCAAATATGACGATCACAACTGGAAATCCACCGAACAGATCATCACACAGCTGATCTCCCTGACCGAAAAGAACGCCAACTACCTCATGAACGTCGGCCCCACACCGGAAGGCGACTTCACCCCGGAAACCGACCGGATTCTCGCCGGCATCGCCGACTGGATCCGCGACAAGAAACAGGCGATCCACGCCTCCGATCCGAATCCGTTCCCCCTTGAACTCGATTTTGCCTACTGCACCCGGAAAGGAAACACCCTGAACCTTTTCCTGAAAAAGACTCCTGAAACACTTACGCTGAACGGCATCCGGACCCGTCTTCTTTCCGCGGGAGGAGCGACGTTCTCCCAGAAAGGCGAAACGATCACGATCCGCCTTCCGGATTTCCATGGAGCATTCCTGCCGCTTCTCACGCTGGAATTCGATCAGGAACCGCAGATCCGTCAGGACTTCATTCCGCAGAACGGCGCAATGGTTCTGGGGATGAGCGCCGGAACCATCCGCGAGGGGAATACCGACGGAGCGGAAGGAGAAGAGGTCATCGACGAAGCCGCGGTCGCGCACAAACTCTCCAGCCATGTCCATCTCGACCGGGACGGAACTGTCTGCGACTGGAACAACACCGTCGACGCCATCGTCTGGAACGTCGAATTCCCGGAAAAAGGTTCCTATGACGTCTTCCTCGCGACCCAGACCCGATGGGCGCAGCAGCCCTGGGACGGAAAACGCGAAATGGAAGTCGAATGGAATGGACAGCGCATCGTCTCCACATTGAACAGGGATCAGGATTTCTCCACTTCGCACCGCAGGAAATACGAATCCCGCCTCGGCGTTCTGAATGTGGAAGCGGGAGAACGCGGAATGCTGATCCTGAGGACGCTCCGGATCGGCTCGAAGGAAGCGGGAGCTCTGAATCTGGCCTCCCTCCGTCTGGTGCGGAAATAGAACGTGCATGGAGCGGAACGCGGAGGGGAAAACGCCCTCTCCGGAACCGGAACAGCGGCGGATATCCGCGAAAAAAAGGAATAAATCGAATTTCCGATTTGACTATTTCTCCCGTCCGGGTTAAACTACCGGAAAGAGCAACACCAAACGGGAGAATCGGATATGTCGGAATTTGTTCAGAAAACGTCGTCGCACAATGCCGGCGGCTGGCTTGTCAACGCACCCGGAATCGAGTATTTTGTCACGGAGGAGGGCGGGCAGATTGCGCCGGTCGTCTTCCGCCTCCCCGACGGGAGAACGGCGGAACCCTATCATCTCACGCCGTGGCAGGACGAGGAAAAAAGCAGTCTCTCCGGCGCTCTGAAAAATCTGCGCGGGGAGATTTTCTGCATGCCGTTCGGAGGAAACGCCGATCCGGTTGACGGAGAAAAGCATCCCGCCCACGGCGAGTGTTCCGGCGGAAAATGGGAACTGCTCTCCGCGGAGGAGAACGGGATGTCCGCAACGGTACGCTTCCGTTTTCATTCGCATGTCCGGGAATCCGAGCTGGTCAAGGAGGTCGTGGTGAACCGGGGGGAAAGCGTCCTCTATTTCAAGCATACGATTTCCGGTTCGCATGGGACCATGCCGCTCGGGCACCATCCGATCATCAAAATGCCGGAGAAGGGAGAAACGATGTTTCTGTCCGTCGGGGAGTTTGAATACGGCTCCACCTGTCCGGGGGTGTTTTCCGATCCGGAAAAGGAGGCGTATCAGATTCTTGCGCGCGGAGCGGAATTCAAGACCATCGAAAAGGTCCCGGCGCTGCCGCGGGATATTGAGAGCATTGACTATTCGGTGTTTCCCTCGCCGTATGGATTCTGCGATCTGTTTTCCGTGTTCAAGAAACCGTCGGAGAAACCGGCGTGGGTTGCGGCGGTGTATCCCGGAAGGGGGTATCTCTGGTTTGCGCTGAAGGATGCGGCCGTTCTGCCGTCCACGACGCTCTGGATCTCCAATTCCGGCCGTTTTTTTGCGCCCTGGAGCGGACGGACGCGCTGCATCGGCGTGGAGGATACCTGCTCCTATTTCGCGGACGGGCTCAAACACTCCGTGGAGCACAACAAGCTCAACGATCTCGGGTTCCCGACCGCAATTGGGCTGAATCCGGAAAAGCCGACGGAAATCCGTCACATTCAAGGAGTTGCAGCGGTCCCGGGAGATTTCGGGAAGATTGCCGGAGCGGAATTCGGCGAACGGTCGGTCACATTCCGCGACGTTCACGGGAAAACCGTCACAGCCGCCGTTGACCACGCATTTGTCATGAAAGGATCCAAATGAAACAGGTTTCTTTTCAGGATTGCTTTGCTGAAGTGCAGGAAGGGCGCCTGATTCTTGGAAACGCCGCCATCCGGCGGACTCTGGATCTCACATCCGGAATGCCGAGGACCGTATCGCTCCGGGACGGGGCGGGATTCGAATACGCCGCGGACGACAAGGCGGAAGAGGATCTCTCGTTCATGGGACTGAACGGCTGCGGACAGGAAGGAATCGCATGGGAGATTGCGGAGGTATCCGCGGAAGCACAGGAGCATCCGGATTTCGAGGCGCCGCATCTTCTTGTCTCGCTCCGGATGTATGAACGGGTGCAGGAGATTGAACTGAAACGGTTTTTCGCCGTCTATCCGGGAATTCCGGCGATGGCGGTATGGAATACGATCCGCTCCGCGGTGATGCCGCGGGTGTTCTGGAACGGACGGTCGCAGATTTCCGACTGGAACCGGGCGGACGAACGGAGGGAGAGCCGGGTGGACAGCATCCGTCTCGCCCCCGGTTTCGAAACATTCGAATCGGTGGAGTTCCGCGGACGGACCGATGAACACGACGATCTGGTCTTCCGCCACACTGCGGAAAATGGATTTGCCGACGGGAATCTTCTGTTTGCCTCTTCGGCGGACGGGCGGACCGTGTTCTATCTTCAGGAGGCTCCGCCCACGCAGGAGCGGCGCGACATGGAGAAACACGACTTCCGCATCGACGGTCGGACGGTCCACTCTCTCTGCTGGGGGATCCATCCTTCGGAGATCCGGCCGGACAAAACCTTCCGTTCGAACCGGAATGTGATAGCGCTCTGCCGGACCGCGGAACGCAATGCTCTTCTGCGGAACTATCTTCGCCGCCGTTTTCCGTCGGATTCCGCCCGGCACACCGTCACGGTGAATCCGTGGGGATGCGGACAGTTTCCGAAACTGGTTTCTGAAACGTTTCTGAAGGAGGAGTTCCGGGCCGCCGCCGAATGCGGCGCCACGCACTATCAGATCGACGACTCCTGGCAGGAGGGCGGAAGCCTGCTGGAAATGATCGTGAAAAACCGTCATATCACCCCTTCGTTCTGGGAGGTGTCGCGCGAGCGGCTGAACGGGACCTTTGCTCCGCTGACCGAAGCGGCGAAGGAGGCGGGAATCGAACCCTCTCTCTGGATCGCGCCGAGTTCCAACGCGGAATACCGCGACTGGCGGGAATTCGTCGACATTCTTCTCCGCCTGCACCGCGAATCCGGATTCAACATGTTCAAGATCGACGGTGTTCTGATCCGCACCACCGAAGCGGAAGAGAATCTGGAACGGCTTCTGCGGGAGGCCTGTCTCCAGTCCGGCGGGAAGATCTCCTTCAATCTGGATACCACCGCGGGACAGCGTCCCGGCTACTTCCGGATGCTGGAATACGGAACGATCTTCCTCCAGAACCGGTATGTCTGCCACCTATGGGGCCTCGGATACCATCCGGAAAAAACCCTCCGCTCCCTCTGGCAGCTTGCACACTACATGCGGACAGAGATGCTGCAGATCGAAATTCCCTATCCCGGCGACATCAATCCGGAATTTTACAAGGATAAATCCTTCGGCTCTCCGGATGCGTATCCGTGGCGTTACTGGATGGCGGTTGCGCTGTTTGCCAATCCGCTTCTGTGGTTTGCGCCGTCGCGGACCGCCCCCGCGGACCGCCCCGGACTTCGGTCGATGATGGAACTGCACCGCCGCCTGCGGGACCGGATTTTCTCCGGCGATGTGATTCCCGTCGGAACAAAGCCGGATGGCGCCGCCATCACCGGATTCCATGCCGATGCGGGATATCTGCTCCTCTTCCGCGAACGCCGCGGCCCGGAATCCGCAACGCTGAATCTGCCGGGGTGCTGGAAACTTCTGGAGGGAAAAGGAACCTTCGACGGGAAAACGGCCGTGCTTCCGGATCCGGCTTCTTTCGCGCTGTTTCAGGCGGAATGACCGCACGGCCGCGCAGAGCCGGTCTCAGCGGGAGGAACGCTCCCCGGAAGGAACGACCTGAAGGTCCAGATTGTCCGATCCGATCAGGTAGAGCGGACGGCGGGTGAGTTCTGCCGCGGTAAGGCCGGTCCGGTCCGCCTCCAGACGGATCATCGCCCCCTCCGCGGAACGGATGGCAAAAACGGAACCCGACGGACGGAAACGGATCGTCTCGCGTCCCGCCGCACTCCAGAGCATCCAGACACGCTCCGGTCTTCCGGCCCGCGTCCAGCGGCAGAGGCGGAGATTTCCCTCGCTCCGGAGAAGAATCTCTCCATCCGGAGAAGGTGCAATCCGTTTAAAGAAACGGTTTTCCCGTTCCGTCTCCAGAGGAAGCGCGGAACGATGGACCGCCGTGGAAGAAACGGAACAGCAGCCGGAAATCAGCAGCAGTGCGAGAAGTGGAAAAACTGTTCTCCATCCGGATTTCCATTTGCGGAGTCTCATTGCCGTCACCTCTCTTTCCTTTTCCCGGATACTGTACGCGCGGACCGGAAAAAATCAAGTGTTTTTTTCCGGTCCGGTTTCCGTCAGATGAAGAAGAATGGTCTCGGGCCCGGAAAACACATATTCGAGCCGGTCGGGCGCCGTTCTCTCCGGGACGGCGGAACCCAGCAGCATCCGCACGTCCGCGGGACGGCGCAGACGGATGGTATGCCGTCCGCTCTCCGCGGTATGGATCATCAGCAGGTCGCGCGACGCCCAGACGGGGCAGAGAAGATCGGTGTAAAAATGAACCCCCGCCTTTTCCGCCAGAGTCCGGAGAAGAGACTCCGGCAGGCTCCGGGAATCCGGGACAAAGACGCTGTTCCAGCCCTCCATCTTCCGTTCCGTGAAAGAGGCGCATGTTTCGGGGAATCCGGTAAGTGTCCGCATCCGGGAGGGTGTCCTGCGCCGTCCGTCGGAAACCGCCGCGCCGTAGAGCCAGACCACCGTGCGGCCCGCAGTCAGAATCCGCTCCCGGAGAATGCGTTCCTTTTCCTCCGTGACTTCGAACAGCCCCGGAAAAAGAATCAGACGGAACGGCGAAAGATCGGGAATCCGCGGAAGATCGCGGAAGGAATAGACCCGGTACGGTGCGCCGCAGCGGTTGCAGGAGCGGAGCAGAGAAGGAATCATCCCGTCCGCAATGCTGTCCGGCGCTTCATCGTCGATGAGCAGGGCGCTGTCCGGATCGACGATCACCGCGATTTCCGCATCCGGTTCACGGCGGGTGTCTGCGAAGCGGTCGCTGATCCGTTGGAATCTGCCGATCTCCCCTGTCAGGGTTTCCGAGTCGTAATATCCGCCCCACATGTCGAACCACCAGAGCGACGCTCCGTGGAACAGCGAACGGCAGAATTCCCGGCGGAGTCCCGCGACATCCGCCGTTTCGTCGGGCCATTGCTTCATCCACTTGAGCCGGACATGGCTGCTGAGCTGATAATTTGCCGTGCTGGTTCCATGGTCGATCTCATGAAAAGCGTTTTTCCCGTGGAGATGCAGAGTCCCGTTCGGAGCCATGAATCCGGCGCCGCCCCCCATTTCACGGTCGTAATAGCAGCCGGGACTGATGAGAAAATCGACTCCGGACAGCGCGCAGACCTTCTCATACGCGAGATGCCCGCACTGCACCAGCCGTTCCCGTCCCAGCTGGAGGATGTATCCGTAGAAGACCCCGAGCGCCGTCTGTTCCGGAATCATCTCCCTTGCCGCCTCCGTAAAGGAAGCGATTCCCTCCGCAACGCATTCACTGATGAATTTCCAGTAGCGCAGGGCCGCGGCGTCCTTTTCCGGATCGCGCAGGAACAGCGGAGGATCGGAACGGAAACGGCGGGCAAGGTCGGGAATGGAAACGGGATCGTCCCATCCGTGTTCCACGCTCCACTGCCGGTAGGCGGACCGTTTTCCGGCAAGTTCGCAGCCTTTGGAATAATCCATCCACTCATCGGTCATTCCGCAGGCGAGAATGTAAGCGCGGATCCGGTTCGGCCAGGCGGATTCCAGATGCGAAAGCAGCGCGCGGAGATATTTTTCCGTCTCCTCCCTCCAGCGGGCGGTGGTAAGGGCGTTGGTGAGTCCGAGAGTGCTGTCGGCGGAGGTCCGCATCAGCTGACGCACCAGCCAGTTCGGAGAATTGAGATCTATCATGCACAGGAGCTCCGCTTCCGGCGCAACGGAGAGCAGATCGGCGATCTGCCGGTCCGCATGTTCAAATTCATACGCATCAAAGAACACCCAGTTCGGAGGATACTCCACATAGGGCTGGCCGAGGGAGTTGGTTGTATTCGCAGGAAATACGCAGAACTGCCGGATTCCGGCTTCATAAAAGCGCCGGACGGTTTGCAGTTCCCGGCGGAATGAACGGTACGCGAAAAAAGGCTTCGACGGCATCATGGGAAAATTCTCCTTCGATTTCTGCGGAAACGGAATCCGCGAGATCTATTCCAGATCAAGTTTTCGGTTGATTTCACGGGCGCGGCCGGTCAGGAATGCGATTTCGAACCGGCGCTTTTCCTCCGTCACCAGAGCGGCGGGACGGGCGGAGGCGAACGCGGCAACGCATTTTCCGTTGCGGAACACGGGAACCGCCGCGATTCCCCACCACCGGCTCACGAGCGAGGCATATCCGTTGCGGCGGACCCCGTCCAGATAGCGGGTCCGGCTTTCAGGATCGCTGAAGACAGGCCGCATGAACGACATTTCCTCCAGAATCCGGGAACACTGTTCCAGCAGCGTCTCCCGTTCCCCGGGCTCCATCCAGGCGAGGAACACATGTCCCGAAGCCGTAAACGCAAGATCGTTGTTCCCCAGCGGACGCAGATCCATCGGCAGCGACGGGCATCCGTTGCATTCCAGCAGATTGTAGCGCAGCCCGTGATCCATTCTGGAAAGCGTGACAAAGGATTCGAGCTGCTTCGCCGCCTCCCGGACATACGGCTCCGCGATCCGCCGCAGAGCCGATTCGTACCGGACCCTCTTTCCGAACAGGAACGCCCGCACACCGGCACGATATCCCTTCCGCGGACCGGCGTGCTCCAGGTAGCCCAGTTCCGTCAGATCGGCAATCAGACGGGCGCACGTCTGCCGGTTCAGGTCGGCGAGTTCCGCCATTTCCGAAAGCGACAGGGGATCCGGAGAACGCATCACCGCACACTCCAGAATCCGGAACGCCTTGTCAAGCACCCTGGTTTTCATCGTCTCAGAAGATCCGCCGTTTTTTCTTTTCTCCGGAAAGTATACTGTAAAACCGGGGAAAAATCAAGGGAAGACCTCCGCGGAAATTCCATATCGTTCCTCATTGTGACAAGATAGGCTGTTTTTCTTCGGCAAAAAGAGGCCGGGAACGATGTTCAGAGTTCCTTCCGGACCATATATTCCCGGGGGGAGATGCCGAACATCTTTTTGAACGTCGTGGAGAAATTGAGCGCATTGGGATAACCGACCTCGGCGGCAATCTGCTTGATCGACCGCTGCTCCGGCAGAAGAAGAAGCGAAACGGCGGCCCGCATCCGGAGACGGAGCAGATACTGATAGGGAGTCTCTCCGAAATACTGACGGCAGAGACGGATGAAATGACTCTCGGAAAGAGAGCAGGCATCCGCCATCTCCTTCACGGTCAGGGGTTCGGCAAGCCGGGTCCGGCAGAACTCGTCGAAATGGATCAGCTGCCGGGGGATGTCCGGTTTCGGTTCGGGATGGCGCAGAAAATTCAGGAAACGCCAGGTCAGGAAACTGTTGTTCCGTTCCGTCTCCTGTCCGCCGGATGCGGCCAGAGCTTCGAAATCGCGGATAAGCGAAAGGAAACGTCCCGAGTCGATTCCGGAGAGGACGTCGATCCGGGAGAGAGCGCTCTCCTTCAGATACGCGCCGAGCAGAGGACCGTTGATGACAAGTGAAAGTTTTTCGCAAGGCTGGTCCACCGCATAGAAATCCCCGGTCAGACCGGGCTGAAAAAGAAAAAGCTCGCCCTTCTCCAGTTCGTATCCCCGGTCCTCCTGCCGGAACTGAAGGACGCCGGAACAGATGTACTCCACCGAGAGATATCCCGCATGACAGCGCCGGAAATGGGCCCCCGGAAGAAGAGCCACTCTCTGAATCGCCGCCGTATGAAGAAGCTCCCGGTCCGGAGCGCCCATGTTGAGTCCGGAAAGATGAAACGATCGCCGCACGCGCCGATAATAGAGAACCTCTTCTCCGGAAGAGAAGATTTTCGGAATCCGATCGGCATCGAAATGGGCGCAGCTCTCCAGTCGTCTCATTTTTTAAAAAGTCATTTTGCAAATATATTCATTATTTTTCAGATGTTATTTTAGCATTATTTCTATTGATTTTCAAGATTCCGTTGTTATATTTGATCTCAGAAAAAGGTTATTTTCATATATTTCAATCATTGCATCCTTCAAACAGAGAGGGGACTCGAATGGGAGAAAAAAAGGGATTTACACTTCTGGAGCTTCTCATCGTCATTGCAATCATTGCGGTCCTTGCGGCGATGCTGCTTCCTGCGCTGAACAAGGCGAGAAGCGCGGCGCAGAAAATTTCCTGCGTCAACAATCTGAAACAGCTGGGAACGGCGAACGCTCTGTATGCGGCGGACAATCAGGACATCTATGTCCTGCGGACCTACAAGAACTCCTCTTCACGCCCGCCGTGGAGCCAGCTTCTGATGGAGGGAGAGTACCTTCCGACCACGCGGACGGTCAACGTGTGGTTCAAATTCAATCCTGCGCTGTTCTGTCCGGCGATCCCGAAAAATCCGCCCTATCCGTTCGGCGGCTCGGTCAATATCTACTACAACACCTATGCGATGATCGACTACCACACGGATGCCGATTTCAACGAGAAAAAAGAGGAACTGGGCGATTTTACGGAATACAAATGGCTGGAAAACTACTATTACCGGATCGGCAAGGCGAAACAGCCGTCCCGCACGCCGCTGACCGCGGATTCAAGCTACACCCGCTCGGAAACAAACTTCGGCCTGAGCTACTGCATGGTGCGTCCCGACTATGTGGACAACCGCGGACTCTATCTCCGGCACTCGAACATGCTGAACAGCGGCTATTTTGACGGACACGTCCAAACTTCCCGTCCGGATGCCCTGCGCGCCGGTCCGGCGAAGCTCCGCGCTTTTATTTCCGAGTTCGGAACCACAATGATCTTCGAATAAAATTTCCGGGAAAGGAGTCTGTTTCACATGGCATCGGCGGCGCAGATCTGTTTTCTTTTCAGCGCGCTTCTCTTCGCGGGAGCCGGAGCGGCGGAGAAGGTCCGCTGGAAGGCGGAACAGGGGGACGAATGGATCCCTCTTGAATTCAAACGGGAGACCGTGAAGGGAAGCATTCTGGATTTTTCCTTCCTGCGGGACGCTCCGGCGGGGAAATACGGATTTGTCCGCGTCTCGCCGCAGGGGACCTTCTCGTTTGAAAAGGCGCCGGAAAAGCGCATCCGGTTTTTCGGAGTCAATCTCTGTTTCACCGCGAATTTTCTGGAAAAGGAGGAGGTGGACAAACTGGCGGAAACTCTCCTGCGCGGCGGATACAACGCCGTCCGGATTCACCATCACGACACGGAAATGCTGAAAAACGATGCGCCCGACTCCCTCACGCTGGACCCGGAAAAACTCGACCGGCTGGATTATCTGGTCTTCCGCATGAAGGAGGCGGGAATCTACATCACAACGGATTTCTACACAAACCGGATGTTCCGACCCGGCGACAGGATCGAAGAGGCGCCCGGAGGCGGAGGACTCATGAAATTTCTGCTTCCCGTCAGCGAATCCGCTTTCCGGAACTGGAAGGAATTTGTCCGCCGCTGGATGACGCACCGGAATCCGTACACCGGCAGGACATGGGCGGAGGAGGAAGCGCTTTTCTGCGTGAATCTGGTAAACGAGGACCCGGTCATCAACCGTCTTCCCGCTCAGGGGCCGGTCGCGGAACTCTACCGGAAACGGTTTGCCGCGTGGAAGGAAAAAAATGGCTGCCCGGATGCCGAACCGGTCCGGACCGACCGGAATTTCCGCCGCTTCCTTCAGGATCTCCAGGAGAAACGCTATCTTCAGATGAGGACCTTTCTCCGGGAGGAACTCGGAATGAAGACTCTGATTACAAGTCTGAATCTCTCCGCGGACATTCCGCTGGCGCTGACCCGATCGAGAGTGTTTGATCTGGTCGACATCCACGGCTATCACGATCATCCGTATTCCGTGGAGAGGAAATGGCATCTTCCCTACCGCTTCACCCAGAAATCCGCGATTTCAGGATTTGCGTCGGTTCCTCGCTGGATGCTCGGCGCGCGAATCTTCGGAATGCCGATGATCGTCACGGAATTCAACTACTGCAGTCCGAACCGTTACCGGGCGGAATCCGGACCGCTGATCGGAGGATACGCGGCGCTGCAGGACTGGGACGGACTCTTCCGATTCGCCTGGGCTCACGGCAGCCGGACGATCCGGACAATCTCCGGAGGCGTCTACGGATTCGACGCGGTCAACGACCCCCTTGCACAGCTCTCCGACAAAATCGCGATTCTGCTGTTCCGGCGCGGCGACGTCTCCCCGGCGAAACGCCGCATCGCCTGGAATGTCTCCTCCGATTTCTTCCGCGGTCACGGAATGATCTTCTTCCCGAAAACCTTCGGGCAGCTCGGACTGTTTGCGCAGGTCGGAAGTATTCTCAACGGAGCGCTTCCGGAAGCGGCGGAACTCATCACCGGCGCCTCCGCCAGCAAACCGCAGAACATGAAGGATCCCGCAACCCGCCGCTTCTGGAAAATGCTCAGCGAAACCGGAATCGCGGAAAGCGACGGCGGGGAACTCCGGCTGAATGCGCGGAACCGGCAGCTTGCGGTCTGCACGCCGCGGGCCGAATCCCTGACACTGGACGGCGGCTCGCTTTCCGGGAAACGTCTCCGCGTCCGCCGCGCGGAGGGAATTCAAACTCTGGCGCTGTTCTCCATGGACGGGAACCCTCTTGAGAAGAGCACCCGTCTTCTGCTGATCCACCTGACAGATGTTCTCGGCTCCGGAGCCCTTTTCGATTCACCGAAGCGGGAGATTCTCTACTGGGGCGGCGGACTGCCTCTGCTCGTAAGACGCCGCAAAGCCGAACTCGAACTGCAAACCTCCCATCCGTTCCGGATCTCCGCGCTGAGTGCGGACGGCGAATTCCGAGGCGTTGTCCCGACAGTTTTCAACGGCGGCATTCTGCGCTTCACCGCCGATCCGGGCCGGTTTCCCGGCGGCGTAACGGCTTATGAACTGCGACGGGAATCCGAGCCGCGCTGAAGGATTTCCAGCGCTTCGCCGCACATGTGAAGCGAACCGGTCAGCACCGTGAGATTCTCCTTCGGCAGTTCCGCGAGCGCCTGTTCCAGCGGAGAACGTTCCGCCGGACACCCCGGCGCCGCCTCTCTCAACAGAGCGGAAAGACGTTCCGGCGAACAGACCGCCCGTCCGGCTCCGTCGAATTCGATGAAGCGGAAATCCCGTGCGAGCGGCGCAAGGAAGCGCAGGACCTCCGCGGCGTTCTTGTCGGCGAAACACCCGGCGATGAAATGGAACTTCTCCCCCGGGTACAGTTCCCGCAGCGAGCGGGCGAGCGCTTCGGCGCCTTCGGGATTGTGCGCTCCGTCGATCAGCAGTTTTTTTTCCCGCACGAACTGCATCCGCGCCGGCCATTCCGCCCGTTCCAGAGCGTCGAGCGCGGTCTTCAGCGGGAATCCGAAGTCCCTGCTGAGACGGGCGAGCGCGGCCGCCGCCAGACGGGCGTTGTTCCGCTGATAGGCGCCCGGAAGCGAAATCCGGACAAGTTCCCCCTCCAGAAGAAGCTCCTGATACACTTTTCCGTCCGGACAGCGGACCAGGCGGAAATCTGCATCGCAGGCCGGCACCTCCGTCAAAGGGGATCCGCGTTCCGCCGCAGTTTTCCGGATCACGTCGAGAGCTTCCGGCTTCAGAGGACCGCAGAAAACGGGAACTCCCGGTTTGATGATTCCGGCCTTCTCCGCGGCGACCGCCGCAAGAGTTGAGCCGAGATACTCCGTATGTTCCAGGGAGATCCCCGTAATCACCGAAAGGACCGGCAGGACAACGTTGGTCGCGTCCAGACGGCCTCCGAGTCCGGTCTCCCAGACGACGAAATCCACCTTCTTCCGGCTGAACAGGACCAGCGCCAGAGCGGTTGTGATCTCAAAATAGGTGGGTCCGCGACCCTCGCCGCGCATGGCTTCGACCACCGGGCGGACCTCGTCCGCGGCGGATTCCAGCGAGGGATCGTCCACGATCGTTCCGTTGATCCGGTACCGTTCCGCAAGGCGGATCAGATGCGGCGAGGAATAGAAACCGGTCGAGAACCCGCAGGCACGCAGCCCGTTTTCAAGGAATGTGCAGACCGATCCTTTTCCGTTGCTTCCCGCCACATGGATGAAGCGGAGATTCCGCTCCGGGCTGCCGAGACGGTCCAACATCTCGCGGACGCGGTCCAGTCCGAGGTCAATCGTGAAGAATCCGACGGAGTCCAGCCAGTCGAACGCCATTTTCCTCCGGCCCTTTCATCAGAAGAAGAGGATGTCCGACCAGTCGGGCAGACTCAGCTTGGACTTTCCGCCGAGGATCTGGCGGGCGGTCCCTTTCCATGTATCCACGACGTAGATTCCAAAATTGCGGGAACAGACAAGATGGCGGCTGTCGGGCGCCCACGAGGGGCTTTCCCAGTCGCCCGAACCGAGCTTCAGCACGCCGTACTGCTGTTTTGAATTGGCCGCAGGGGTCTTTCCGGAAGGATCAAGAATCGCCACGGAATAGTTTCCGAGCCGGGCGGAATATGCGATTTTTCCGTCTTTGCTCCAGGAGGGCGAAACGCTCTCGCTGCCGAGCGCGCCGGGAAGCCGTTTGGCAAATCCTCCGGTTGCGGAGATCATGTGCAGACGGGGCCGGCCGCTTCCCGCATCGGAAACATAGCAGAGGAACTTCCCGTCCGGCGACCAGACCGGAGAGGCTTCCACCGCCTTGTCTCTCGTCAGACGGCGCAGTTCGGTTCCGTTGACACTGCGGACATAAAGATCCACCTGATTGTCCTTGCTGAGAATCAGCGCCACCTTTTCGCCATCGGGCGAGATGCGTCCGCCGGCGTTCAGTCCGGTGAAACGCGCAAGGCGGCGGTTCCGTTTGGAATTGAGGGTCTGTTCGATCAGGGTGGAGTAGGTCCGCCCGACAAAGCTGTAGACGATGGACCGGCCGCCGGGAACCCAGAGAGGATCCAGGGAAAGTCCGCCGTTCCGGGTGATCTGCGTCAGATTGGTTCCGTCGTAATCGCACATGTAGATCTCCTTCTGGAACGGGGCGGTCTGTGCAACGAACAGGATCTTTGAACAGCAGATCCCGGGAATCTTGTACAAATACTGCAGCAGCGCATCGACCGCCCGCTTGGAGACCGATTCCGGATTGTCACCGGTCACCGTGACCGAGGTGATGCGGGCACCCGCTCCGCTCAGAAGATCAAGACGAAGAGAATTTCCGCTCGCATTTCCGGAAACGATGTAGTTGGCAACCCCGGAGCGGACCATGTCGAACCATCCGCAGTTGGCGAGATCCTTCGGCAGCAGACGATTCAGTTCCGTATTTCCCTGAACGCCCCGGAACAGCAGGGTGTCGTTGACGGAGGTCCGTCCGCCGACGGTGTGCTCGACGACGTCCGCGGACAGGGTCAGGCCAAAAACGAGGAGAAGCGAAAGAACGAAAGTCCGTATCATAGCTGTGTTTTTCCTTTTGTTTGTTGTTTTCATCACGCTGTAAAGTATAGCGCAAAGCGCGGGAATTTCAAGCCGCAATCCGGATAAAAACGCCCAGGATGCAGAGGAAAAACCGCAAGAGCCGGCTCCTCTGTTCCGGGAGGGCTTCGGAGATTCCCCTGTTTTCCGCGTCCGGAGATTTTCCTGTTCCGGATTTCCCGGCTCCGCGGGGAGGCGCACGGTCCAGAAACAATGCCGGACGGGAAGTCGTGACCGGACACGGTGCAGACGGCAAATCTCGTCAAACAGCCGGGAAAAGATTTGCATTCCCGCCCTCCAATATTATATTATGGAGTTTTGGATGGCGGACTGTTTTCAGCCGCCGGGAAGCGTGGAAGCCGGTGTTCCGTTCCGGCAATGTTTTGGTGAGGGAGGTCCAGCGATGAATCAGGGACGGTTGAGAGTATTTCTTCTGATGCTCTGTGATTCCGTTTGTTTTCTCTCGGTGCTTCTCGGAATGGCGCTGTTTTTCCGCGATGTCATCCGGATTGATCTTGAGAACTTCTCTCTGTATACGCATCTCTGGCCGAGCATTTTTGTTCTGATCTCCTTCAACACGCTGCTTCGTCTTTATCACGGGAACATTCTTTATCCCGGAGCGGCGATTGATCCGGTGGAGGAACTGCGGAACTCATTTTACGGAGTTTCGCTGACGTTTGCGGTGATTTTCTTCTATCTGTTTCTCCGCCGTCAGGCGGTGGAATATTCGCGCTGGGTTCTGATGTCGAGCTGGATTCTGACCGTATTCTTTCTTCCGCTCTGCCGGATCGTTCTGCGCAAGGTGATGAAGCTGCTGGACATCGGGCAGATCCCGGTTGTGATCGCGGGGGCGAGTCCGACCGCGCTGCGCCTTGCGCGCGAACTGAAAAAGGATTCCCATTTCGGATTCAAAGTCCTCGGTTTTCTGGACGACCGTCCGAAAACGCTCCCGGCGGATTTGAATCTTTCCGTTCTCGGTCCGCTGAAGAAGGGTAACGAGATTTCCGGGAAGCTCAATGTCAAATATGTGATCTGCTCCCTTCCGCTGGACATCATCCGGGAGGTCATCAACGATCTCGGGCGTTCGTTCCGCCACATCACCATCATTCCCGATTATCACGTTCTGCCGATTTCGTGGGCGTATCCGGTCAATCTTCTGAACAGTTATGCGAGCGTGGAGATCTGCAACCAGCTGCTGCTGAAACTTCCCCGGTTCTGGAAAATTTTCTCGGAAGCGGTGATCTCGTTTTTTGTGATTGTGTTTTCCAGTCCGGTGCTGCTGGTTCTCGGAATTCTTGTGAAACTGACCAGCCGCGGACCGGTCTTCTATTATGCGAAGCGCATGGGAGTCGGCGGAAAACAGTTCCGGGTGGTGAAATTCCGCACGATGTATGTCAATGCGGACAAGCGGCTTCATGATCTTCTGGAATCCAATCCGGCATTGAAAAAGGAGTGGGAAGAGAAATTCAAACTGGAAAATGATCCGCGCGTGACACCGTTCGGGAGATTTCTGCGCAAGAGCAGTCTTGACGAGCTGCCGCAGCTGATCAATGTTCTCCGCGGAGAGATGTCACTGATCGGTCCCCGTCCGATCGTCCCGAAGGAGATGCACTATTACGCGGAAAACCTGGATCTTCTGCGCCGGGTCAAACCGGGCGTGACCGGACTCTGGCAGGTCTCCGGACGCAGCAATCTTGACTATGAAACGAGAGTCCGTCTGGATGTCAACTACATCGTCAACTGGTCCATCTGGCTGGATTACTATATTCTCCTGCGGACCGTGATTGAAGTTCTCACCGGACGCGGCGCCAAATAAGGATGCCCGAACAGGATGAAAACCGCTCTTCTGCACTACTGGCTGACCAATCTCCGGGGAGGAGAGAAAGTCCTGGCGGAATTCTGCCGCATGTTCCCCGATGCGGATATCTTCACCCATGCCTACAACCGGGAACGGACCGGGGAGCCGTTTGCCTCGCACCGGGTGTTCGAAACAGCGATTGCCCATCTTCCGGGCGCCCGGAAGAGCTGTCAGAAATATCTCCCGCTGATGCCGGGCGCGCTGAGGAAACTCGACCTCTCGGGATATGATCTGCTCCTGTCCAGCGAATCCGGACCGGTGAAAGGGATCCGGAAACCCGCCGGGGCGGTCCACATCTGCTACTGCCACACCCCCATGCGCTACCTCTGGGACATGTACGAGGACTACTACCGGACCGCCGGACCCGCCGGAAAGCTGGCCATGCGGTTGTTCCGGGAACCGCTCCGGCGCTATGACCGGGCATCGGCGGACGCGGTCGATCATTTCATCGCAAACAGCCATTTCGTGGCGGAACGGATTCAAAGGATCTATGGCAGGGAATCCACGGTCATCCATCCTCCCGCGGACGTTGCCTTTTTCCGGGAAGGGAACTATGAAAAAAAAGGATATTTTCTGTTTGTCGGACAGCTGATCGACTACAAGAGACCGGATCTTGCCGTGGAAGCCTGCCGGAAGGGGAACCGGCGTCTGATTGTTGCGGGAGACGGTCCTCTGAAGGAGCGTCTGGCGGCCGGCGCGGACGGGCGGATCTCTTTTGTCGGGCGTGCAGAAGGAGAAAATCTGCGCAGGCTGTACGCGGAAGCGGAGGCTCTGCTTTTCCCCGGAGTTGAGGATTTCGGGATCGTTCCGGTGGAAGCCCAGGCGGCGGGAACACCGGTCATTGCGCTCGGCCGGGGCGGTGCGCTCGAAACCGTGACAGAGAAAACCGGCCTCTTCTTTCCGGAGCCGACGGCGGAATCGCTCTGCGGAGCGCTGGAGGAGTTCGATACCCGGGACTTCGCTCCGGAGACCTTGAAACAGCATGCAGAGGCCTTCAGCACGGAAAAATTCCGCAGCCGCATGAAAGAGTTTCTCCTCCGGACGGTTCCGGGCGCCGTTCTCTGATCCGCGGCAGGGACGGAGAGATCAGGGAAAATCCCCATTTCCTCGCAGCATGGAACGAGGAAAATTCTCTCGGAACGGGATTTTATGCTTGCATTTTTTAAAAGAACATCTATACTTGTGTAGTCAGGAAAGAAAACCGGCGGAGAAGATGCGCCGGGACGACGGAAATCATCTGGAGATTTGGAACGATGAAGTTGAGCAATACCTGTCAGCGCAGGGTCATCATGGAAGAGCTTCGGAAATTGAAATGCCACCCGACCGCGGATGAGCTGTACAGCATCGTCAAGCAGAGGCTGCCGAAGATCAGTCTGGCCACGGTCTACCGCAATCTCGGGCTTCTGGCGGATGCCGGAGAGATCAAACGCATCGAACTGGCGGGGAGACAGAGCCGTTACGACGGAGACACCTCCGTCCACTACCATCTCCGCTGCCGGAAATGCGGCGCGGTCGAGGATCTGCACATGGACCGCTCCAAAAGTTTGAACCGGGATCTGAAAAACATGCTTTCCGGCAGGATTTCCGATGTCAAGGTTGAATTTGACGGGTACTGCATTCCATGCTACACGGAAATGCTGAAATGAAATTTTCTACGGATTCCCCCGCTCCGCAGAAGAGAACCCCTTAACACAACAGGAGAAAAAAGATGGGAAAAAGAAGTTCTGTTTTCAAATGCGCCGCCTGCAACGCGGTGATCGAAGTTCTGAACGGAGACGGATCCGCAGATGCCGCATTCACATGCTGCGGAGCGCCGATGACCCTGATGAAGGAAAAGACCGCGGATTCCGCCACGGAGAAACATGTTCCCCTGCCGACGGCGCTTCCCTCGGGCGACACGAAGGTGGTTGTCGGCTCCACACCGCACCCGATGACGCCGGAACACCATATTGCGTGGATTGAAATCATCGACGGCGACTGTGTGGAACGGCGGTATCTCCATCCGGGAGAAGCGCCGGAAGCTCTGTTCCAGCAGAAGCTCCGTCCGGGAGCGGTGATCCGCGAATACTGCAATCTTCACGGGCTCTGGGCAAACAATCTCTGATACAAACAAGGACGGGAATCATGTCATTCAAAGCAGTAAAAATCACCGACAAAGTCTGGTGGGTCGGCGCGATCGACTGGAATCTGAAGGAGTTTCACGGGTACCATACCCACCGCGGAACAACCTATAACGCATATCTTGTGCTTGGAGAGAAGCCGACCCTGATCGACACGGTCAAGGCGCCGTTCAAGGAGGAGATGTATGCGCGGATTGCCTCGGTGATGGATCCTTCGGAGATCAAGATCATTGTATCGAATCATGCGGAGCCAGATCATTCGGGAGCACTTCCGGAGGCGATTGCGGATCTCCGTCCGGAGACCGTGTACGCCTCCGTCGCGGGGGTCCGGATTCTGGATGCCCAGTTCCATATCGGAGACAAGCTCACGGCGGTGAAGACCGGCGACAGCGTCGATCTCGGAGGGCTCACCCTCTCCTTTGTGGAAACGAAGATGCTGCACTGGCCGGACAGCATGTTCTCGTACCTGAAGGAAGAGAAGATTCTGTTCTCCCAGGACGGATTCGGAATGCATCTGGCGACCGACCGTCTGTTCATCGACGAGAATCCGTGGGATGTCGTCGAAGAGGAGATGGAGAAGTATTATGCGAACATTCTTCTGCTCTACTCTCCGCAGGTTCTGAAACTTCTGGAGGTGTTTCCGAGTCTGAATCTTGATGTTCAGTACATTGCCACGGACCACGGGCCGGTCTGGCGCGGCGCGGATGTGGCAAAACCGCTTGCGCTGTACCGGAAGTTTGCGGAGCAGAAACCCGCGCCCCGCGCCGTGGTGGTCTACGACACAATGTGGGGAGCTACCGATAAAATGGGACGTGCCATTGCAGACGGAATCCGTTCCACCGGAGCCGGAGTGACGGTCTGCTGCATGCACTCCCGCTTCCGCAGCGACGTCGCAACCGCCGTGATGGGGGCGGGCGCACTGGTTGTCGGCTCCCCGACGATCAACAACATGCTCTTCCCGTCCGTCGCCGACGTGCTGTACTATCTCAAGGGACTGCGTCCGAAGAACCTGATCGGAGCGGCATTCGGATCCTTCGGCTGGAGCGGCGAGGCGGCGGTCCAGGCCGCGGAAATCCTCAAATCCATGAACGCGGAACTGCCGGAGGAGCCGCTCAAACTGAAATTCGCTTCGTCGGAGGAAGATTTCCGGAAATGTTTTGACTACGGAGTCAGAATCGGCAATCTTCTTCTCGAACGGACAAAATAACAACGAAACAAGGAGGAATGAATCATGGACAAGTATGTCTGCAATGTCTGCGGTTATGTGTATGATCCGGCAAAGGGCGATCCGGACAACGGCGTGGCGCCCGGAACCCCGTTCGACCAGCTTCCGGAAGACTGGGTCTGCCCGGAATGCGGAGCGGGCAAGGATGAGTTCGCCAAGCAGTAATCCGCGGAAAAACAGGACCCATGAGCCGCTCGGTCTCCGACTGGAGCGGCTTTATGCTGTCTACTCGGACGCACGCTATATTTCCCCGGATCCTCTGGAGACCGTTCTGCCGTTCCGGGAGATTGCGGACCGGGAAATTGCCGCGCTGGCGGCCTCGTCCCTGGCCTACGGACGGGTTGCGCAGATTCTGAACAGTCTCCGGATCGTGTTCGGCGTGATGGGGGGCCGTCCGGCGGATTACATCCGTTCGGGCGGACTGGAAGAGTTCCGCCGTGATTTCCGCGGATTCAAACACCGTTTCCATACCGGAGAAGATCTTGCTCTGCTGTTCGAGGGAGTCCGGTCCGCACTGAAGCGTTACGGGTCGCTGGAAGCGTGTTTTGCCGCCGGATTCGAACGGGAGCATGAGACGGTTCTGCAGGCGCAGGAACATTTCTGTGCGGAGCTGTGCCGGAGTTTTCCGGAAGGGGAATCGACGCTGTTGCCGTCCCCTCGGAAGGGGAGTGCGTGCAAGCGTCTGAATCTGATGCTGCGGTGGCTGGTCCGGAAGGACGCGGTGGATCCCGGCGGATGGGAGAGCATTCCGCCGTCGCATCTGATTGTCCCGCTGGATACGCATCTTCACAGGATCTCGCGGGAACTGGGACTGACGCACCGGAATGCGGCCGACCGCGAAACCGCTCTGGAAATCACACGGAATTTCCGGAATTTCTTTCCCGACGATCCCGTCAAAGCGGATTTTGTTCTCACCCGGTTCGGAATTCACCCCGATTTCGGACGGAATCCGCTCGAAAAATGCTGAAAAAACAGAAAAAAATAAAAAAAATCCGTTTTTTCTCCTTCTTTTTTAATTTTTCCATTTGAAAATGAATTGACTCAATGATACTGTTACAGCGTAAGCACAAAATTGTGCTTGAATACTAACCCCAATAACAAGGGAGACAAGCCATGGAGTTTTTCAACGTCAAGAAGAGAAAGAAAGTCGTAATCGCTGAAAAGAATTGCAAGAAGGTCGTCTACAAGAGAGAAACTGCCAAGGGCGTCCAGGAACGCTATGCCGTCAAAGCTCAGGATGATGATGGAACCAACCTGACGAAGTTTGTCAGCAAGGCCGACTATGCCAAGCTGAAATGCCCTGTCGCGAAGTAAGGTTTTGCGAGTTCGGCCCCGTTCTTTCCGGAACGGGGCTTTTTTTTGCCTCTTCAACGGACCTTGAGCACCTTCTTTACGCATGAAATTTCTGGCAGCTGACATTGCGTCCTCCTATCGTTTCTTGTGGTAAATTAACAACAGGTGCAATTCCGGTCTTTTTCTATTTCATCGCTGAGTTTTTCTCAGAATACGCTCATTCCTGTCAAATATCGCCGAAGGCCCTTTTTTGGAGAGAGGTGGGAAAGAAAATCAGCAGCGCACTCGACGGCCGAGGAACCGGATCAGTGCGTCAAGAAGGGTTGCGGGATGCGGCGGACAGCCGGGAACGTAAAGATCAGGTTTCAGGATCTCTTCAAGACCGCCGCGGCATTCGGGACTTTCCCGGTAGAGTCCGCCGGAAATCGCGCAGCATCCGCAGGCAATGACAAAAACCGGCTTCGGAACGGCATCGCAGGTTTTCCGGAGAGCGGAGAGCATATTTCCGGACACCGGGCCGGTGACAAGGATGCAGTCCGCATGACGCGGGGAGGCAACCACCTGAATGCCGAAGCGGCCCATGTCCCATGCGAGCGTGTTCAGGACGTTGAAATCGAGTTCGCAGGCAGCGCAGCCCCCGGCGGAAACCTGACGGATCTTCAGGGATCGTCCGCAGAGATCGGCGATCCCGCTGTCGGGCTGGAGATCCCGGGAAAAGGGGCTTCCGGCGGTACGGATCAGCGACTCGCGGCGGAAAGCGGCAAGATCGTGCTGTTTTGTAAAGGAGATTGTTCCGGACGGACAGGCGGCGGAACATCTGGAGCAGAAGAGACAGCGGCCCATGTCCAGGGCGACGGACGTTCCGGAACGGGAAAGCGCATCGGTCGGACACGCCTCCATACAGAGGCGGCACTCCGGCGGACAGGCGGCGGAAGCGATTTCCGGGAGACCGGCGAAGCGGTCGGGCATGCGCGGTTCGGCATCCGGGAACCTCCCGGTCCGGTATCCCTGCATCCATCTGGCTTTCAAGGTTTTCAGCATGGGGGACCTCGTTATAAATCGTGTCCGCAGTAGGACAGGTTGAAACTCTTGTTGCAAAGCGGAAAATTGGAGATCTGTTCTCCGCGCAGAGCCATTGCCAGACCGGACCAGTTGTGAAATGAGGGATCCACGATCTTATAGGCGGAGAATGTTCCGTCGGGTCCGGTCAGCGCGGTGTGACACAGTTCACCGCGCCAGCTCTCCGTCAGAGAAACCGCGATGGAATCCGGCGGCAGATGTCCGGGCGCATGCGAGGGTTCCTCTTCGGGAAGATTTCCGATCATCTCCCGGATCAGACGAAAGGATTCCTCCAGCTCCAGACGCCGGATCTCCGCCCGGGCAAAAACATCCCCCGTCTTCGCGCAGCAGAGAGCGGGAGGAAGGAACCGGTAGCCGCCATACGGATGCGTGACGCGAATGTCGCGGCGCAGTCCGCTTGCCCGGGCGGCAACGCCGACAAGGCCGATCTCCCGGGCCGTCTCCATCGAAACGAAACCGGTATTTTCAAGGCGGTCCAGGACGGAAGGGGAATCGAACATCAAATCCAGTGCGTTCCGAAGTTCGCGGGCGGCGCGGTCCATCCGGTCAAGGATTCCGCCGAGAAGGGCTGAATCCGCCGGATATCCGAATCCGCCGGGAACGATGAGTCCGCGTCCGAACCGGTTTCCGCAGAGTTCGGCGGTCATGTTGAGAAACTCTCCGCGAATACGTCCGCAGTAGGAGGACGCGGGCAGATAGGCGGTATCGCCGGCAAGTGCGCCGAGATCGCCCGTATGGTTTGCGATCCGTTCCAGCTCCCAGGCAATCGTCCGCAGCGCCTCTGCCCGCCGGGAGACCCGGCTGTCGGGATCCAGCGCTTCCAGAATCTGGCAGAAGGCTCCTGCGGAAGCGGTCGAGGAATCGCCGGAAACGGTCTCCATGATCGGAAGGGTTCGTTTGTCCGGTCCGCCGCGGAGCATGGCTTCGATCCCCCGGTGCTGATAGCCGAGGGTGATCTCCAGCGAGTAGACCTCCTCTCCGACGCATTGAAAGCGGAAATGACCGGGTTCGATCACGCCGGCGTGGACCGGCCCCACCGCGACCTCGTGCGCCGCATATCCCCGCAGAGGACAATCGACCGTCACTCCGGAAATTCCGCTGCCGGACCGGCCGGGAAAGCGGACCGGTTTCAGGCCGGGATGTCCTTCCGGGACCACACCGGTCTGCTCATGCACCTCCTGTTCAAACCGGTGGAAGCGGACACATTCCGCAGTCAGGGAATCGTAGCGGGCGCCGACTTCGGAGGAGGAGAGAAGAACCGTTCCTTCCGCATCGTCCGTCAGCACGGCGATCAGGCGGACCGGTCCGGAAGGATCCGGAACGCCGAAAAACGAGGAAAGATTTCTCCCGGGACAGCGCAGCGCGTCGATCAGCGCCCGCCGGAACTCCGCAACGGGAAGCAGCGGCAGGGCCGACAGCGGCGCCGCACCCGGATTGTTCAGTTTCAGAAAAAGCTCATCCATTCCTCACAACACCCCCTGATTGAACAGAACGGCCAGAGCCGCGCCGGCCGCAAGAGCAATGACCAGAGCCGCCGCCGGAATCCGGCAGAGCCGTTCCGCCGCCGGAATCCGCTCCGGAGGGACATCGTGCGTCCCGGGTGTTCCCATGCACATGTTCAGTCCCGCCATTGTCATTCCGGCAAAAACCGCGAACAGCAGAAGAAGCACAAGAGACCCGAAGAGGAAACCGGATTCCTGCACCAGCAGATATTCCGTGACAAACAGCGGGGACGGCGGCGTTCCGCAGATCAGCAGAATGGCACAGATCCAGAGAACGGCATTGCGCGGAATTCTTCCGAACAGCCCTCCGATCTCCGCAACCGAACGGGTCCCGCAGGCCGTCAGGATGTTCCCCGCAAGCAGGAAGAGCGCCATCTTGAGAATGGAATGTCCGCAGAGATGAAGGAATGCGACGCTCTCCAGCCCGCATCCCCAGAGAAGCGCGGCCAGCCCCATATGCTCGACGCTGGAGTAGGCGAGCATCCGCTTGAAATCGCTCTGACGGATGATGAAGAATGCCGCCGCGGCAAGGGAGATCACTCCAAGAGCGGTCAGCAGGGAATTGCAGAACGGCCGTACACTCTCCGGCGCAATCTGACAGAACCGGACCACGGCAAGAAACGAACAGTTCAGCAGCGATCCGGAAAGCAGAGCGGAAACCGTCGCCGGCGCCTCGCTGTGCGCATCGGGCAGCCAGGTATGGAACGGGGCAAGTCCTGTCTTGGTCCCGTAGCCGGCGAGAATCAGGATGAAGGCGCCTTTGAACCAGTCGGTCTGGAAAGAGGCGGAAGCATTTGCAAGTTCAGCCATTCCCAGTCCCCCGGCACCGGCCGCCCGGGCGGAAACCGCCATCAGCATCGTCCCGAGGAGCGCGAATCCGATTCCGACCGAACAGATCAGAAGGTATTTCCACATGGCCTCCAGCGAGCGCCCGGACCGGTGGAAGCAGATCAGCGGAGCGCTGACCAGAGTCGTCGCTTCGACCGCCACCCAGAGCAGTCCGAAATTGCGCGCGGCGATCACAAGGGTCATCGCCGCCAGGAATCCCAGCAGGCACGGAAGGAAAAACCTCTCCCGCAGCAGCCCGCAGTTTCCTCCCTCTGCGGAAAACGCGGACACCGCATGCAGCGAAACAAACAGGAACAGCAGAGACGTTACCAGAAGAAATATGATTCCTGCATCGTCGAAACCGATCCATTCCTGTCCGGCCCCGTATAAGGAGATCCGCGAAGGGGGCAGCACGGCGCAGCAGAGCGTCAGCGCCGTATGAACGCATGCGGTCAGAATCAGGAGGACCCGGGCGGAACGCTCCGACCGGATCCGCCATGCGGCAAACGCCGCCGCAAGCGGGAAAAGAATCAGAAGCAGAGCAATCACCGGTCCGCCTCCTTTCCGGGGGGAGACTTCGCGGCAGAACCCCAGTCTCCGAGTTTGTTGAGCCGGTCGGAATCAATGTGTTCGAACTCCCGGCTGATCTGAAACACGGCGATTCCCATAATGAAGACCAGCACCAGAACGTCCAGCAGGATTCCGAGTTCCACGACCAGTCCGTATTCGAGGGTCATTCCGCTTCCGAAGACCGTGATTCCGTTTTCAAAGACCAGGAACCCGATGGTCTGCGTGATCGCCTTTCTCCGGGCGACGATGAGGAACAGTCCGATCAGAACCGTTGCAAACGCCACCGGAACCGACAGCAGAGAAACGGAATGCGCCGTCAGTTCCAGTCCGCGGCAGAAGAAGAACGTCCCTCCCATAATCAGCAGTGCAATCAGGACGGAAAGCGGATATCCGACCAGCGGCTCCAACTCCCGGCAGACATGCGCCGAACGCATCGTCCGCGCCAGCAGACCGGGCAGGACAAACGCCTTGATTCCGACATTCACAATCGCCGCGGCCGCCAGTTCACCGTGCGGCAGGGAACTCCACTCCCAGACAGCCAGCGGAAGAATCCCCACCAGAAATCCCTGAAGCGCCACCAGACGGATGCAGTGCAGAAGACGGCTCGCCGCCGCGAGGAACAGATCCAGCGCAAGAATTGCAATAAACAGTATTTCCGTCAGTCCGGTCATTGCCCGCTCCCTTCGAACACCAGCAGCAGAACCACTGCGATCAGAACCAGACAGAGCGCCGCCAGCAGCATCTGCGGAACCTTCAGAAAACGGAAACGCGCCATCACCGACTCCACGCATCCGACCGCTCCGGCGGTCAGGAAAACCCCGCAGAAATAGACCGGCACTCCATTCAGTCCCGCAAAACAGCCCGCCGGAAGAAGCGCCGTGACAAGAAACGATGCAAAAATCCAGAGCTTGAGCGCCGCCGAATACTGGATCAGCGCAAGATCCGGCCCGCCGACATCCAGAATCATTGCTTCGTGAATCATCGTCAGTTCCAGATGGGTTTCCGGATCATCGAACGGAACGCGGCAGCATTCGGCGAGCATCACGATGAAAAGCGCTCCTCCCACCAGCAGCAGCGAAGTTCCGCTGACCGTCCATGCGGCCGGCCCCATGCTGTTCAGCATCCCGCTGAGCGAAAACGACCCCGAAAGCATCACGAAAAATACCGCCGCGCCGAACAGGACCATTTCAGAAAACACTGAAAACTGAATCTCGCGGGATGCCCCCATCCCTTCGAAACTCGAACCTGTGTCAAGCGCGCCGAGCACCGTTGCGACCCGGGCAAATCCCAGCAGATAAAAAAACAGCAGCACATCCCCGCTGAACGCCAGCGGCGAATTGCAGAGCGCACTGGGCAGGAACAGCATCGCGCACAGCAGGGCCGCCGGAACACAGAGCGGCATCAGACGAATCACTCCCGCGGACGTGGAGGAGAACACCCCCTCCTTGCGGACCAGTTTTGACAGATCGTAATAAAGCTGGAAAAGACGCGGCCCCTTCCGTCCGGCGAAAAACGCCTTGACCTTGTTGATCACGCCGGGCAGCAGCGGACACAGCAGCAGCGAGAGAACCACTCCTCCGCCCCAGATAAAATCGTTGAGATACGCGTATTCCGGACTCATTCCGTCACCTCGATTCTCCCGGGTTCCCCGGACGGGAGATCCCGCTTCTCCTCCCGGAACAGGAATCCCCATGCGAGCATTGCGAGAACCGCCAGCACCATCACCAGAAGATAGACATGCAGAAATCCGGACTGAAACCGATGAATGCGGTCCGCCATCCGCCCGGCAAAGGAAAAGAGCGGACGCCAGATTCCCCGTTCCGCAAGATCCTCCGTCACCTCTTCGAATCCGGCATCGACCGGGAAAAATCCCTCCGGACGGCGGACGGTTCTCTTCGGGCGCAGAATCCCGGAAAAAAATCCGGTCAAGGGCTGAACCAGTGCGCTGCCCGTGTATTCCATGCGGGCCGTCGGTTCAGAGAATCCGCAATCCCAGGTGGGGCGGACGGACGACCGCCGTCCGTTCGGAAGCGTCAGGCGATAGATTAGAAGCCCGGCGGCCACCAGCACCGTCACGCCGGAAAAGAGCGCGATCCGCGCGGTCAGTCCCGCAAGACGGAACATCTCCGTTTCCACGGCCTCGGGCGGAAATCCGGTAAAATGCTGAATCAGCGGCGTAAACGTCCGGCAGACCAGCGGCGCCCCCGCGACCATCCCGAATGCAAGGATCAGCAGCACCATCTGGGAAATGCGCATCCCGAGGGGGCGTTCCACCGCCTCCGCCGCCTCTTTCGAACGCGGCTCTCCGAGAAATACGGCTCCCGCCGCCTTGACAAACACCGCCGCGGCAAGACCGCCGGTCAGCGCAAGTGCGACAACCGTCAGCACCGATCCGGCAAACAGGGCGCCGCTCCCCGCCGCGACCCCGGCCAATGCGGCCATATAGATCAGGAACTCCGCAAAAAATCCGTTGAAGGGTGGAAGTCCGCTGATGGAAAGCGAGGAAAACAGAAACACGGATCCCGTCCACGGCATTCGCTTCAGCAGGCCGCCGAGCCGATCCATATCGAGCAGTCCGGTCGCCCGGAATACCGATCCCGCGCAGAGAAAAAGCGCCCCCTTGAGAAGCGCATGATTGAGAATGTGCAGGAACGCTCCAGCGCATCCGAACGCCGCCATCACCAGATTCCCATGTTCGACGCCGAGAAACCCGAGTCCGAATCCGATTCCGGCGATTCCCATGTTTTCAACGCTGGAACAGGCGAGCAGACGCTTCACATTCCTCTGAGCAAGCGCAGAGAGGACACCGCCGAGCGCTCCGGCCAGTCCGAGACAGAGAAAACTCCACCCGAACACTCCGACCGGCCCGTCGGAACTGACCAGCATCCGCAGAATCCCGTAGAACCCGAGATTGATCATGGATCCCGACATCAGCGCGGAGACCGGCGCCGGGGCCGCCGGATGCGCCTCCGGAAGCCAGACATGCAGAACTGGGAATCCGGCTTTCAGTCCAAATCCCGCCAGGCCGAGCGCGATCACGGCGCCCATGAACGCGGGCGGAACATTCTCCGAAGCGCCGTAAACAAACATCAGGATCAGCAATGCGGCCCCCGCCTGACAGGAGAGCAGATAAATCCATGCGGCGCGCACAGTCTCTTTTTCCTTCCAGTCGAACGCCACCAGCGCGAAGCTCATCACCCCCATCAGCTCCCATGCGGTGAGAAATTCGACCGGCGTCACTGCGAGCGCGACCCATGTCATTGCGGCAAGCGTGAAGTTGAAGAACCCCCAGAACCGTCCGGCAGCGGATGATTCGCCGAAATAGCCGATTGCATGAAGCGCGGCCGCTCCCCCGATGAGGAACACCGGCAGCAGGAACAGCGCGGAAAGCGCATCAAAGGAAAACGAAAGAGTCCACCAGACGCGCTGTTCCCCCTCCTGGAACCCGGAGAGCGCCGGCAGTGCCCCGGCCAGTCCGCAGACACATCCGGCAAGACAGAGCAGAATGCCGATGCGGGAGGCGGATCTCTTCCGGGAAAGAAACAGAAACGCTCCCGTTCCTCCTGCGGCAAACAGAAGTGCGGCTGTCAGAATCAGTATCAAAAAAATCTCTCCCGGTTGAATGAGTGTCTTAAAATACACCGCCTTTCCTTTTTTTCAACGGAGAAGCCCGTTTTTATCGGATCTTTCTCCATCGGGGGGCTTCGCGGCGGGGCGGGTTGACATCCGGCGCGGCGGACAGTATATTACCACGTTCAGATACGGAGGTTTTCTTATGGCGAACGGCATGACTGCGCATCCGGATGCGGAACGTCTGGCCGCGGCGTGTGTCCTGAGCGCCGTCGGCGGATTTCTGGATATTTACACCTATCTTTACCGGGGCCATGTCTTTGCAAACGCGGTGACGGGAAACATGGTTCTGTTCGGCTTCACCCTCGCGGACAGGAACTGGAGCGGGAGTTCCCGGTATCTGCTTGCAATCCTGTTTTACGCACTGGGCGTGTTCACGGCGGAAATGGTTCACAACCGCCTGCCGGCCGGACGGAGAATCTCGTGGAATCAGACGGTCATTCTGCTGGAGATCGCCTGTCTTCTTCCGGTCTTTTTCATTCCGCGCGGCGAGTTTGATTTTGTCGTGAATTCGCTGATTGCGTTTGTCTGTGCGCTTCAGGTTCAGACCTTCCGGCGGGTCCACGGGCTGCCGTTCGCCTCGACCATGTGCACCGGCAATCTTCGAAGCGGGACGGAGGCGTTTTTTCATTTCTGGAATGCCCGCGACGGGAGGGAACTCGGGAAAACCCTGCATTACTACGGAGTGATCGTCTGCTTTGTCGCGGGTGCGCTTTGCGGGACGCTTCTTCTGCGGACCTTCGGGCTCGGTGTATTTTTTCTTGCACCGGCGGGTCTTCTCGCGGCCTTTTTCCTGATTACGCCGCGACGGCAGCTGGCGCTCTGGCGGCGCCGGATGAAAATGCTGTACCGGACACCCGGAAACCGCTGATCCGGAGCGGTTCGCCGGAGAAAACGCGGGAGGAATGGAAATTGCAGTTTTTTCCGCTTCGGAATTTGTAAAATCCTCCGGAAGCGTGTAAACTTCCCGGAGATCTTTTCATAAAACCAAAGACGGGGATGGCAGAATGCTGACCAGGACATTTTCCGGAGCAATCGCGGGGATTGACGCCGTTGCAGTGGAGGTGGAACTCAATGCGAGCGGACGGGGAGAGGAGTCGTTTGTGGCGATTGTCGGCCTTCCGGACGCCGCGATCAAAGAGAGCCGCGACCGGATCAAATCGGCGCTGAACGCCTGCGGCTGCGGTCATCCGCATGGACACACGCTCGTGAATCTGGCGCCCGCGGACATGAAAAAGGAGGGTGCGGCGTTCGATCTTCCGATCGCGCTCTCGCTGATCGCCGCGAACGGAGGAGTTCCGCGTGATGAGCTGGCATCGGCAATGGTTCTCGGGGAACTCTCGCTGGACGGGTCGGTCCGGACGGTGAAAGGGTGTCTTCCAGTGGCGCTTCTGGCGCGGAAACTTGCTCCGCGCATCCGGACGCTGATTGTTCCGGCGGGCAATTCGCCGGAAGGAGCGGTCGCGGCGGATTCGGTCCGGGTGTTTGCCGTGGGAAGCCTTCAGGAGGCGGCTGCGGCGCTCCGGGGCGAACTGCTGCCGCTCCAGCCGGGGACATCGGATCTTTTTGCACAGCCCGACTGGGAACAGATTCCTGATTTTGCCGATGTCAAAGGGCAGTTTCTTGCCAAGCGCGCGCTGGAGATTGCCGCCGCGGGCGGACACAATGTTCTGTTTGTCGGACCGCCGGGAACGGGGAAATCCATGCTGGCGAAACGGCTGCCCGGCATTCTGCCTCCGATGACGGAGGAGGAGACGCTGGACACCAGCCGTGTGTACAGTGTGCTTGGTCTTCTGAGTTCGGAGCATCCGCTTCTGCGGAACCGTCCGTTCCGGGCGCCGCACCACACGGTCAGCGACGCGGGACTTCTTGGCGGCGGGACCAATCCGCAGCCCGGGGAAATCAGTCTGGCTCACAACGGCGTTCTGTTTCTTGATGAGCTTCCCGAGTTCAAGCGAAGTGTTCTGGAAACGCTCCGCCAGCCGATTGAATCGGGGATTGTGACCGTCAGCCGCGCCTCCGGGAGTTTCGACTTCCCCTGTGAATTCATTCTTCTGGCGGCGATGAATCCCTGTCCGTGCGGCCACTACGGAGACCGGATGCACACCTGCCGCTGCGGACAGAAACGCATTCAGGACTACCGGGCGAAAATCTCGGGTCCGCTGATGGACCGGATCGACCTTCATGTCGAGGTCTCCTCGCTGACAGACAACGAACTCATCAATGCGCCGGCGGGAGAGACCAGCGCCCGGATCCGAGCCAGAGTCATCCGGGCAAGAGAAATTCAGAAACACCGTTTTGCCTCAAAACCGCGGGTCCGCTGCAATGCCCGGATGGAACCCTCCGACATCTCCCGTTTCTGCGCAGTCGGCCAGGAGGCCAAAGCGCACCTCCGCCACACGATCAACGAGTTCGGACTCAGCGCCCGGGCCTACGACCGCATTCTGCGCGTCGCCCGCACAATTGCCGATCTGGAAGGAACGGAGCAGATCTCTTCCGACCATATTTTTGAAGCCGTCAACTATCGTTCTCTCGACCGGAGACTCTAACATTCCTGGAAAGGATTTCTTCATGTCCATGCTTCCCCTTCTCGTCAAACCGCTGATCAAAGCGGAAATCGACAAACGGATCCATCACTGCATCGCTCTTCTTGCCGGCGAGCTGAACCACCGTCCGCTGACATTGAAACTGAATGTGGACATCTCCGATATTCTCCTTTCCTTCACCACGGTCAGTCCGTTCGGCCGCGCGGAGGAGGAAGTGAAAACCGACCATCACAACGGCTACTCCTGGACCGAAACCACCGGAAATGGAAAACCCGGCAGCATTCTCAACAATCCGGGACGGGCCTCTCTGGAAGACTTCTGCTGTTCAGGAACCGTCCATCTCGGCGGCATTCAGTTTGAAAAGCAGATCATGGGCATGACGGTAAAACTCAATGCCCTCTCCTTCCGCTTCCGGTTTACCGGCTCGCTGATGTATTGAGTGTCCGCCCCTCCCCTGAAAACAGAAACGGCATCCCGTTTTCAGGATGCCGTTTCGCCGGAAAGTCCGGAATCCGCTCATGCAGCTTCAGTGTTTGCAACCGAAACCACCGCCGGAGCGACAGGGTCTGCCGGAGCCGCTTCCATCGGAACGGTTTCCGGACGGGGGGCAGCCGTCTTCTGTTTCTGTCTGCTTTTTTTCGCCGGCCAGAAAATCGCCAGTGCGATTCCGCCGGTCATGAGCATCGTAAATGCAAAAAAGCTGAGTGCTGTCACATATTCCTGAGGAGTCATCTTCAAAGATCCTTTTTTATCGTTTTTCTGCTGATACGGAGGGCATTCGGGAACAGGTATTCCACGTCCGAATGCGAAAAAAGAGAGTTCTCCCGCGGCAAGGAAAGGCGGGATTTGTTCCGTGGTCAGCAGAGCGGACCGGCGCGGATCGGAAGGACCGTCCTTAAAAGAATCTGAAACCGGGACGATGCGGTCAGCACATCGTCAGGAAGAGTCCAGGGGAAGAACCGATATTCCGGCTCTCCGGCCCAGACGGGAAGCGGCGTCGGCAGCATCTTGGAGTTCTGGGAACGCTGCTGCGACCCCGGACGGACCTGCAGCCGCTGCACCAGACGCGAAACATTCAGACGGGTCGACGGACTTGAATCCGCGGAAAGAGCATTATCCGTATTCCGGATTGCATTATCGGCCGCCGGCTCCGGGGCGACGACCCGAAACATCCCCGCCGCAGACATCGGCTGCGAATGACCGATCCCCGCCGACAGCGCGCTGCCCGATCCGAGAATCAGAACCAGTACGCTCAGCAGGAAAAACAGAGCGCTCCGCCCCTGTCTTCCAGGGATTTCCGTGCCGGCATGCTCCGGCAGATGTCTCTGTTTCGTCCGCATCCGATACCGTCTCCAAAATTACATTTTGGCAATATAATAGCATGTCAATGTGGAAATTTCAAGTTTTTCTCCCTCTTTTCCATAAGGAAGAGCCGCTCCGGAAGGCGAGCGGAAAGAGTCAGAGGGCGGCTTCCCGGATCCGCTCTTTCAGAATTGCCGGATAGGTTCCGCCTTCCGCGGTCCCGGCGCCGGGCATGTACTGGCCGTAGGTGATGCTGTCTCCGAGACAGGCGATGCGTTCGCAGTTCCATCCGTGTGCGGCGATTGTTTCCGCAAGCCGGTCGGCGATCAGGCGATATCCCTCCCGGTTCGGATGGAGCCCGTCGCGCCATGGACTGTTCTGCGGATTCGTCAGAAAGGAATCCGCCGCGCGCAGATCCCGTGCCAGAAAAAACGGGACAAGGTCCAGAAGAACGACATTCCATTCTGCGGCCAGCGCCGTAAGGGCGCCGCGGAACTCCTCCATCCGCCGTTCCGGAGAAAGCATTCCATAGGCGTCGGGCGAGTGCCGTTCCAGAAGAAGTTCCGGACAGAACGGCGGAGGCGTCATCAGAACACACTCCGATCCGATTCCGCGCACCGCTTCCAGAATATGCCGGATGTTCCGGCAGCTTTCTTCCGCGGAAATCAGTGCATGGGAGTTGCAGGTGTCGTTGGTCCCTGCGAGCAGAATCGTCAAAGTCGGACGGAACTTGAGAGCGGGCGTCAGCTCCTCCCGGAGGATCCGTGCCGTATTCGCCCCGGGGATTCCGAAATTCCGGACTTCCGTTTCCTTCTGCATTTTCTGTTCATTCCTCTTCGGAGATTTCATGAACATCAACGATTCTACCCTGGAAACCGCCGACAATCTCCTGCACCAGAGGCACCTCCTTCACTTCCCCGATCAGCTCCTCGACGCTCTTGCGCTTTCCGAGCAGCTGCTGGATATCGAGGTCCGGGCGGGAGAGCTCCGGAGCAATGGAGGCGGCATCCTCATCGTCGAACTCCTCCGATTCCGCCTCCCGGCTGACAGACATGACCCGGGGAACCGCCGGCCGCGGAGGAAGCGGAGCGGCAGAGACCGGCTGCTCCCGTTCCGGGGAAATCGGACGCTCCGGCGCTTTCTCCGTTTTTTCTTCCGGCGGAGAAAGCGGAACGCGGCCCGGAGACGGCATCTCATTTCCGGAAAACGACGGAGACGGCGGAGACGAGTGTTCCTGCTCCGGACGGCCGGTCTCCCGAACCGGCGGAGCCGGCTTTTCCGGCGCAGCGGGAGGTGCAGGAGGCGCGGACTGCGTCCGGACTGCGGAATCCGCAGAAGGCACGGAGGTGCAGATCGTCACCTGCGGCGGAGGCAGTGTAATGTATGCGGGGACCGCGTTCAGCGGTGCCAGCTCGCCGTTTTTCCGAATATAGTTCAGGCGTGCGATAAGATCATCCGCCTGAACCGCGTGCGCCATGCGCATGGCTTTCAGCAGCAGAGTTTCGATGAAAATCTGCTTATTGATCGCCTCCCGGAGCAGGAAACCGGTTCCGGAGAGCTGTTCCAGGAGCCGCTGGACACAATCCGGTTTCGTCAGGGAGGCCAGAGAGGCGCAGAGCTTGATCCGTTCGGGATTTTCCTCCAGGACGGCGGCAGGATCGGGCAGGATGGCGCACATCAGGACCGCGCGCAGCCATCCGAGGATCTCATCGAACAGCAGCTCCAGATTTTTCCCGGCGGCGGCGAAGTTGTGAACCGCCAGAATGACTCCGGCACGATCATTGCAGAGGATGAAGCGGATCAGGTCGCACATTTCCGAGGAGGCGGTCAGGCCGAAAAGGGAGAGGGCCTGTTCTTCGGAGATCGGCGAGTTTCCTCCATCCGCGCTGCCGAAGAAGGAGATCATCTGATCGAGCAGGGATTGGGCATCGCGCATACCGCCGTCGGCGGCGCGGGCGATGACATCTATTGCGCGGGAGGAGATGCGGACCCCCTCCGACTGGGCAATCAGCGCGAGCCGTTCGGCAATCAGCGGAGTCGGGATGCGTTTCAAATCAAAGCGCTGACAGCGGGAAATGACGGTCGGCAGGACCTTGTTGACTTCAGTTGTCGCGAAAATGAACTTCGCATGTTCCGGCGGCTCCTCAATGGTTTTGAGCAGAGCGTTCCATGCGCTCTTGGAGAGCATGTGGACTTCGTCGATGATATAGATTTTATATTTGGAACAGATCGGCAGATGAAGGACCTCCTCGCAGATTTCGCGGGCTTTTTCGACCTGCGTATGCGTTGCGGCGTCGATCTCGATGACATCCACGCTTGTTTCGTTGGCGATGGAGACGCAGGATTCACATTCGCAGCATGGCTCTCCGTCAACCGGATGAAGACAGTTCAGAGCTTTGGCAAAGATTCGTGCGGAGGTCGTCTTTCCGATTCCGCGCGGACCGACGAAAAGATACGCCTGGGCAATTCTTCCGGAAACGATAGCATTGCGGAGAGTCCGCGCGATATGTTCCTGTCCGACCATGTCGGAAAACTTCTGCGGTCTCCATTTTCGGGCAATAACCTGATACGCCATTTCAAACATCCTGTTCCATGATTCAATCCATCAGACAGACCGGATTCTGTTCCGGGTCAAGCACTTCCCAAACGGAGCGTCCTCCGGCCTCCGTCTTCCGGATGTCGCATCCGTACAGATTCAGGCGGTCGAGCACGTCTTCCGCATCCTCCGGCAGGAAAATCCACGGTGCGCGGGGAGCCTCTTCCGGCGTCCGCCCCGACTCAAGGGTCAGACGGCCGCCGTCTCCGAGGGAAAATGAGCAGAGGAAGTTGCTGTCGACCAGCGGAACTCCGAAACCGAGAATATCGCGGTAAAAGACCCGGCAGACCGCCAGATCCCTCACCCGTATCAAAATTTCCGCACTGTCTGCCCGCATCTTCTTCTCCGAAATAATTCAGGGAGGAAAATAACGTCTTTTCGCCGGAAATTCAAGAGATGAATTGTTTTTTCGCGCGAAATTTCCCGGAAACGGAGCATTTTTTCTTCCCGCGCCCCCATCCGGCGGAGCGTTTTTCCGATATCCGTGAAGAGGAAATCGTCTCTCTCCGGGGGAAATTCTGTTGCAAACCCGCCGTTTCGGGTGTATAGTAACAGGATTTCCCGGGAACCCGTTCCGGGATCATGATACGAATCCTGAGGGAGATCTGCCGTTCCGGGAAGAACGGCAGCAAGGGGAAGGAGACCCATCCGATGACAAGACAAATCCTTGTGATTCTGTTCTTTCCGCTGCTTGTTTTTCTGACCGCCTGTTCAACGCCGTGGATGACAAACACAACCCGCAATGCGGTGGAGCAGTATCTGCTTTCCACAACGGTGGAACGGGCACTCTCGGCGGCAAAATTCCAGAAATACGAAAACCGGAAGGTGTTTCTCGACTACGATTATTTCACACCGCAGACGGACAAGGCCTATGCACAGGGAGTTCTTGAGGCTCGTCTGGCACAGTTCAAGATGATTGTTGTGAAGAAAGAGGAGGAGGCGGATATCGTCATTCGCCCGTTGTGCGGGGTTCTTGCGACAGACTATCACAAGATCCTGATCGGCACGCCGTCGCTTCCTCTTCCGGTGCCGGATACGGGGATCAGTCTTGTCATTCCGGAAATTCCCCTGTTTCAGAAATTCACCCGGTGTGCATACGGAAAATTTTCATTTGTCATATTTGAATCGAAGACCCGGAAACCGCTTGAGACCATTCCGCCAATCCGGACCAGCGCCCGCTATGTCAACTGGGTGATTCTGCTGATTCCCTTCAAAACGCACGACATGGACATGGATGACATGGTTGAAGGAACAACGCAATACAACTTTACTCCCTGAAACGCCGTTTTACTTCCCGGCCTGTTTGGAAAATACGGACTTTTTTTCATTCTGCGGATGGTTTCGACTTGAAAAATGCCAAAATTGTGGCATGTTATAGGACTTGTGAAAAACGCGGAGAGATGGCTGAGTGGTCGAAGGCGGCGGTCTCGAAAACCGTTAACGGGGTTACCCGTTCAGGGGTTCGAATCCCCTTCTCTCCGCCATTTATTTTTCCCCTTCCAATTTCTGGTAAAAAGAGAATCTTTTGCGCCTCTCCCCTAGGTTGGACAACTCTTATGAAAAGATTGGTGTAAAGACCCTTGTTTTACTATATCCCATTGTTTGCCGATTGCAAGTTTCGAAAT
>CASFTV010000006.1 GCA_949297765.1 uncultured bacterium
GAAATCTGTTTTACATCTGTCGCGAAAGACTTCTGCTTCTGCAGGAGAGCTCGAAAGGGAAAGAACTGTTTATTCAAAGCTGGCTCCATGGAGATCAAAACCTTTTTGAAATTCTGCAACAGGACCGTTTGCTTCTTCAAAATTACAAAGACTCGCTCTCCGTCCGACTGGGACTCTTTCTGACCTGGATTCCCCGGAAATTACTCACCATTCTAACAGGAAGGGAATTCTGATGCCGCCGAACGTTTCTGTCCTGATCCCGATTCACAATGCAGAAAACACGCTGAAGACCGCGCTGGATTCTCTGAAGGCACAAACTCTTCCGGAAATTGAATTTGTCTGCATCAACGACGGTTCCACCGACCGTTCTGCGGAAATTCTGCAAAGCTATGCACAGGATCCCCGGTTCAAGATCATCTCTCTGCCGGAAAATCAGGGAACTTTTCTTGCACGGAAACGGGCTGTGGAATCCGCCTCAGGGCAGTACATCATGTTTCTGGATGCGGATGACCGGTTTGAGCCGGACGCCTGTGAAATCGCTTTCCGGGAAATTCAGCGTCACAATGTTCAGATTTATCATTTCGGGACACGAGTTGAAAGTCCGAATCTCTCCAGACGCAAGTGCAGAGAGATCGAGGAATCTCTGCGTCCCCATCCCGGCTGTCTGAAAGGAAATGACACCTTCCTTCTTACCGGGACTGGCGAATATAAATACACGCACACGCTGTGGAACAAAATTTTCTCTTCCGCTCTATGCAAGGAAGTTTATCGGATCATGCCGGACGCGCGGATCATCTGCATGGAAGATTTCTTTACCGGCGTTCTTCTTTCCCTGCTTGCAGACTCCTATTACGGATCAGAACGTCATTGTCTGTACCATTATCATTTTGCCGGCGGGATCTGGTCCGGAACACAAACAAAGATTAGCCCGGAACAATTTGCCGTCTACAGCCATGATTTAACCTATTTCCCCGTTCTGCTGGATCTACTGAGACAAAATGGTTTTGACAAAAAACATATAACATCATTTCGACTCTCCAAAGGACCGCTGCTAGCATGTTGTTTTCAGAAATTCTATCTTCTGGACGATCCGGAAACCTGCAGGGGAATCTTCCAGAAAGAGTGCTTTGCCAATGATGAGGAACAGTTTCATACGGCAGAAGCGCTGTATTCCCGGCTTGCTCTGTATGAAATCTATCTGAACAATTACAAGGTCTCATATTCCGTCCGGCTTGGATTCTTTCTGACCTGGATTCCCCGGAAATTACTCTCCATTTTAACAGGAAGGAAATTCTGATGCCGCCGAACGTTTCTGTCCTGATTCCGATTCACAATGCAGAAAACACGCTGAAGACCGCGTTGGATTCTGTAAAAAGACAGACCTTGCAGGAAATCGAAATCATCTGCATCAATGACGGCTCAACAGACCATTCTCTGGAAATTCTACGGAATTATGCAGATGATCCCCGATTCAAAATCGTCAATCTACAAAAGAATCAGGGAACCTTATTTGCACGAAAGCGAGGTGTCGAATCCGCTACGGGAAAATACATTATGTTTCTGGATGCAGACGACTGGTTCGAACTGGACGCTTGCAAAATCGCTTTTCAAAAAATTGAAACACATCAAGTTGACATCTTTCATTTCGGAACCAGAATCATTCCAGGGAAAAACATTTCAAGACAGGATAGAACATGCATTCGAAAAGCGATCCGACCATATCATGGCTTTTTAGAAGAAGAAGAGGTTTTCTTCAAAGGTTTCGACCAGTGGCCTAAATATGATTGTTATCTTTGGAATAAGATTTTCTCGTCTAGTCTCTGCAAAAGAGCTTATATTCTTCTAAAAGAATTTCCTTTAAATGTTTGTGAAGATTTATATTTATATTTTGCTTTGGCTCTTCTGGCACATCGTTATTATGGAGAAAACATTCCCCTCTATAATTATCATTTTGCCCAGGGGATCTGCAGCGGGACCTGCCAGAAAATTTCCGGGAAACAATTTGAACAATTCTGTGCGACACCTCAACTTGTCACGCGTTTGCAGAAACTTTTGACCAATCTTGGGAAAACGGATCAGGAACATATTCAGACATTGTATAGAATTCATACTATGCTTTTTTCCCTTTGCCGAAAAAGATTTCAACAGCTGGATTTCCCGGAAGAATGGAATCATCTGTTTATCCGGAGCTGGTTTCATAACGATCCATTTTTGTATGAGACAGTACAAACCTTGATCGGCCGTTACCAGAACTCCCTTTCCGTTAAACTCGGTTTGATCCTCACATGGATTCCTCGGAAAATTCTGGCTCTTCTGACTGGGAGACAATACTGAATCATGCAGAAAGCCGAGAAACAGCTCATTCCTCCGGGAAAAACTGGCCCGTTTGCTCAAAAAGACCGTGAAACGGTTTATTCCTTTGATCTCTTTGATACCCTGATCTCGCGCAAGGTGGGAAGCCCGAAAGGCATTTTCTGCGTAATGCGGAACATTTTGACGAAACAGGCGGAACTGAAAAAGGCCTTCATAGACCAATTTTACGATTTCCGGATTCAAGCCGAACAGAAAGCCAGAAAAATCGCCCGCCGCGAGGAAATCTCTCTGAAAGAGATCTTCCGAACCATGCAGGAAGAAAATCCGGATATTCCAGCGGAACAACTGGCTGCGCTGGAAATGGAAACAGAATGGAAATATTCCTTCGGCATCCGCGCGACCGTCAACACGATCCATTTTCTGCTGGATCAAGGCAAACGAGTTCTTTTTATTTCCGACATGTATCTGCCCCTTCCCCTGATCCAGAAAATACTGAACAGCATCTCGCCGCGCCTGTCTGCCCTTCCGATCTATCTGTCTTCACAAGAGGGAGTCATGAAACGGACGGGAAATTTGTTCCGCCGGGTTCTGAAACAGGAGAATCTCACCCCGGATCAACTATTCCATACGGGAGATGATTCATGGTCGGATATCCACGTTCCGGGAACTCTGGGAATCCGCACACGGCATTACACAGACAGCGTTCTGCTTGCTCCGGAAAAAATCATGCTGCACCGGGAAGACGATCTCTATGCCCAGCTGATGTGCGGAGCTTCACGATTCACCCGGCTGACCTCGGAAGACCGCTCCGATGCCTTCCGGACGGCGGCAACTTTTTCCGGTCCGCTTTTCTACACCTGCGTCCTTCCGGTTCTCGAACGGGCCGCAAACACAAAGAATGCGCTGGTACATTTCATGGCCAGGGATGGAAATGTTCTGAAGATCATCGCAGATGAGATTTTATCTATCCGCCATTTCCCTGTCCGGACGAATTATTTTCATGCATCGCGGGAGACATTGCTTTTCCCATCCCTCCGGAATTGTTCCGGGACTCTGTTTTCCGTATTGAAACAGCGCCGTTTTCTGGATTCCTGCGAGACTCTGCATTCATTGTCCGGGAAGTTTTTTCTCCCGGAATCCTCCATTCGGGATTTTGCGGAACAGAACCGGATTCGGCCGGATCAGGCCATGCCGGAAAAGATGCTGAAAAAATTCTTCACGTTTCTGTCGCAGAACGGCGGTCTCCGAAATCTCCGGGAAGAAGGAGAAAAAAGCCGGAATCTGTTTCTGAAATACCTGAAGGAGAACGGTTTTTTCCACGCTTCGAATTTTGTTGTCGACATCGGCTGGTTCGGAAAAAGCCTGACCGCGCTTCGGGAGCTTCTGGACAACATTCCCGTCTCCTGCGAAAATATTCTCTGTTTCGGAGATGCCCGCGAACAGCAGGCACCGGAAATTGAAATTCTCACGCCTCTGACTCCGGACGAACAATACCGTTTCAATCCCTGTCTTGAACTTTTCTGCCGGGCGGATCACGGAAAAACTATCGGATACGAACGGAAAGATGGCATAATCCAGCCGCTTTTCCGTTCCGTTCCGTCCCAATATCTGGACTGGCCGTTTGAGCGTTACTATTCAGGACTTCGGAGTTTCTCAAGGAATTTCACCCTTCTGCTTCGAGATTTTGATCTGGACGAAGCGGAATCGGCCCTCCGTCTCCGAAAAGCGCTTCTGAATATTCTGAAAAGACCGCCGCTGTACATTGCCCGGTCCGTTGGGAGCATCCTGTATACACGCGGAGTCCCTAACGGACAACCGAAAGAAGCAGCCCCCCCCTTCACCTGCAAAATGCTGATGCAGTACTTCCTCCACCGGAATGCAGAAATCACAAGCTGGTATGAAGGATCTTTGGCCCGTTCAAATTTCCGACTGATCCGATTGAACGCCTCTTTTTTCCTGTTGATCCGCAAACTGACAAATGTCTTCATCTGGCTGAAGCGGGATGGGATTGCCGCAACGTGCAGGGAAGCTATCCGGCAACTGAAAACCATAGGAAGGGAATAACCATGCAACTTGATTTTTCTTCCGCTCAAAAAGAGATTCTGGCTGAGGCGGCAAAAGATGGTTCCATCCCGGTCATTCTCGCCGGAGACAATGATTTTGCGCTGCCGATCGCCGTCACCATCCGCTCCGTCATCGACAGTGCAAACGACAAGGATTCCTACCTGTTTCTGATTCTTTCTGACCGTATTTCAGAAACTCGGCAACGGATTCTCTCCGCACTGGAACAAATCCGGGAAAGGATTCACATCCTGATTTTTGATATGGAAGAATTTTTTACTCCTCTCCAGGACCGTTTCCCGGTCCGTCTGTACTGGAAACGCGCAACATTCTTCCGTCTTTTCCTTCCGGAAATTCTGCCGCAGTTTGAAAAAGTGTTCTACCTGGACGGAGACCTTCTGGTCCGGGCAGATCTCGCGGAATTGTTCCATGAAAACCTCTCTCCGGATATCTGGTGCACCGCCGTTGAGGATTGCCTGGGACGCATTTCCCGCAATCAGAAGCGCTATATGAGAAGGGAACTGCACCTTCCCGCAGATCATATTTATTTCAATGCGGGCTTCCTGCTTCTGAATTTGACAGCTCTCCGAAACATTCATTTTTCCGAACGGGCGCTGGAGATTCAGGATCGACTCAAACCGCTCTATCAGGATCAGGACATTCTGAATATACTCTGCTGCGGACATGTCCGGCTTCTTCCGCATTTTTGGAATTACATGCTCATTGACATTCCCCCTCTCTCGTCGGACTCGGTTCCGACCCTCTCCCCGGCCGGAAAGGACGAAAACGTCCGGATCCTCCATTATTCCGGAGACCGGAAACCCTGGGCATTTCCGGAACAGCTCCACGCGGAGGAGTGGTGGACCACTGCCCGGCGCCTCTCCTGCCCGGAAGAGCTGGAAAAATACTCTCTGAAACAACGGGCGGAATTTTATCAGAACAGGACGGAAATGTATCAGAGATCGCTTTCACTGAAACTCGGACTGGCGCTCAGTTGGCTGCCGCGGAAGATTCTCTCCGCTTTGACAGGGAAAAAATTCTGAAACAGAAAGCGAAAAACCACGCGATATTATGGAATATGCAGCTTGCAATTTTGCAAAACCGGTTTATATTTTTCTATTGTTGAATCAGGAATTCGACAGAACGCCTGTCCGTCCCGGCCCATCCCGATGATCCTGTGGAATTCGGTCGGTACCGCCTCCCGGAAAAGCTCCGGAAGCCGATACCGCGATTCCGCAATCGTCATAAAAGCCGGTCCGGACACAGAAAAAACAATCAGAACGCGGCGGCCGACAAATCTCGCCGCACCCAAACAGAAGGACTGTATTTTATGCAGCAGGAAACGAAAGTTTCAATTGAATTGACGCCCGGGAAATCCATGGAGATTTCCACGGGCAAACTCGCCCATCTTGCCAACGGCTCGTGCGTGGTCCGCATGGGCGACACCTGCGTGCTGGCGGCCGCATGCTCCGGCCCCGCCCGGAAAGGTGCCGACTTCTTCCCGCTTCAGGTGGACTACCGCGAAAAATTCTCCGCCGCAGGACGCTTCCCGGGCGGATTCATCAAACGCGAAGGACGGCCGACCGACAAGGAAATCCTCACGATGCGCATGACCGACCGTCCGCTGCGTCCGCTGTTCCCGGAAGGATTCTTCGACGAGGTGCAGGTGTACGGACTGGTGCTTTCCTACGACGGGAACTATGATGCCGATACACTGTACATGCTCGGAGCATCGGCGGCGCTCTGCCTTTCCGATCTTCCGTTCCAGGGACCGGTCGGCGCGGTGCGCGTCGGATACATCGACGGGCAGTTCATCGCCAATCCGACGGTCGAAGAGATGAAGAAAAGCGAAATCGAACTGGTCTATGCCGGCAAGGAAGATCAGGTCATCATGATCGAAGGCGAGGCAAAAGAGTGTTCGGAACAGCTTCTTGCCGACGCCATGTACTTTGCCAACGACATCATCAAACGGCAGTGCGCCGCACAGAGAGAACTCGCGGCAAACTGCGGACGCACGAAAAAAACTCCGGAACTGCATCTTGTCCCGCAGGATGTGATGGATGCGATTGAAGAGTCCTGCGGAGCCACGCTGGAAGGCGCGGCATTCCTTCCGGGCAAAGAAGAGCGCAGCAAAGCGCTGGATGTGGTGCTTGCAAAAGTGCTGGAGGATCTCAGACCGAAATTTGAGGAGACTCTCGGCGAGGATTTTGAATTCTATGTGAAGATGGGATTCGACAAGCGCGTCCAGAAGGCGGTCCGTTCCGCGATTCTCGACAAGCACATGCGCATGGACGGCCGCGGCATTACCGACATCCGTCCGCTTTCGGCGGAAGTCGGGATCCTTCCGGTGGTTCACGGCAGCGGACTGTTCCAGCGCGGTGAGACGCAGGCGCTTGTGATCGCCACGCTCGGAGGACCTCAGGATGCGCAGGAATATGACAATGTCTGCGGATCCAACGACAGCAAGAAATTCTATCTGCATTACAACTTCCCGAACTACTCGGTCGGCGAAGTCGGCAAAGTGACCGGCCCCGGCCGCCGGGAAATCGGACACGGCAATCTTGCGGAGCGTTCGGTTTCGCAGGTGGTTCCGGCGGACTTCCCGTACACGGTCCGGTGCGTTTCCGAGATCATGGCGTCGAACGGTTCCACCTCGATGGCGTCGGTCTGCGGAGCGACGCTCGCACTGATGGATGCCGGCGTTCCGATCACATCGCCGGTTGTCGGAATCTCCTGCGGACTGGTCACGGATGATTCCGGACGGGAGCTGATCCTGACCGACATCATCGGCGCGGAAGACCATTTCGGCGACATGGACTTCAAGGTCTGCGGCAGCCGGAAAGGAATCACCGGCTTCCAGCTCGACCTCAAACTTCCGGGCATTCCGATCGACACGCTGGTCCGCGCGATGGCGCAGAACAAGGAAGCACGAGAAAAGATCATGAAGGTTGTGACCGACTGCATCCCGGCACCGCGTTCCGAGGTCAGCCCGAACGCCCCGCAGATGGATGTGATGAAGATCAATCCGGACAAGATCGGCGCACTGATCGGAACCGGCGGCAAGAACATCAAGGAGATCTGCGAAGTCACCGGAGCCCAGGTCGATATCCAGGACGACGGAACCGTCAGCATTCTTGCAAAGAACAAAACGGTTCTGGAAGACGTCAAGCGCAGAGTTCTCTCCTATACGGCGGAAGCGGAGGTCGGCAAGATCTACCGCGGTCTGGTGAAGACGGTCCGCGACTTCGGTGCATTTGTGGAAATTCTGCCCGGACAGGATGGACTGCTCCACATCTCCGAAATGGCGAACTACCGGGTCAACCAGGTCTCCGACATCTGCAAGGAAGGCGACTACATCACGGTCAAGGTCATCGACATTGACCGCTCCGGCAAGATCCGTCTGAGCCGGAAGGCGGCTCTCGACGAAATCGAGAAGTAAACCGGGAATTCACATTCCGCACGGGAACTCCGGCAACGGGGTTCCCGTTTTTTTCGTTCCGCAGCCCCGGTCTTCCGCGGAGTCCGGGTTCAACACGAAAGGCGCGCCATGTACAACAGCATCATCTGCCGGTACCACGAAATCGCCACGAAAGGCGACAACCGGTCCATGTTTGAAAACAAGCTCATCGACAATCTCAAATATCAGTGTTCCGCGCTTGATTCCCTCCGATTTTCCCGCGTCCGCGGCCGGATCTACATCCGGAAGAAGGAGGATGCGGTTTTCACGGAACAGGAACTGGAGATCATCCGGGAGGGGCTGGAGCGGTGTTCCGGACTCGAATCGTTTTCTCCCGCGCTCGAATGCGCACCGGAGATGGAGGAGATTCTGCGTCTGGTTTCGGAGAGTGTCCACGAGTTTTTCGATCCGGTTCTGGCGAAGCGGGAGCGCCTGGAATTCCGGGTCCGCGCCCGCCGGAGCGACAAGAGTTTTCCTCTGCGGTCCAAAGAAATTGAAATCGCCGTCGCGACAAAGATTGAGGAGCTGTTCGGGAAAGAACGTCTGAAGGTCAATCTGGAACACGCAGACGTCACTCTTGGAATCGAAGTCCGCGACGTGAACGCGCTGCTCTACTACACGGCCTACAAGGGAGCGGGAGGACTTCCGGTCGGAAGCAACAGTCCGGTTCTGGCGCTTCTTTCCGGCGGGATCGACTCCCCTGTCGCCTGCAAGATGATCATGACCCGCGGCTGCCATGTCGATTATCTGACCTTTCACAGCTATCCCTATACGCCGATGGAATCGCTGGAGAAGGTGAAGCGTCTTGCGGCGGTTCTCAACCGGCACCAGAAACCGGGAACGCTCTACGCCTGCAATTTTTCGGAGATTCAGAAAAAGATCCGCGACGTCTGCAATCCGAAGTTCCGGACGGTTCTCTACCGCCGCTACATGATGCGGATCGCAAACATGGTCTGCCGCCGGAAACACCTGTATGGAATCGTCACGGGGGAGTCGGTCGGACAGGTCGCCAGCCAGACGGTCATCAATCTCGGGACAATCAACGCGGCGGCGGAGTTTGTCGTCATCCGTCCGCTCTGCGGACTCGACAAGCTGGAGACGATCCGCCGGGCGGAGGAACTCGGCACATTTCCGATCTCGATCGAGCCGCAGCCGGACAGCTGCACCGTGTTTGCGCCCCCCTCCCCGTCCGTTGCGGCGAAACTTCCCCGCATCGAAGCGGAAGAGGCTCTGCTCGGAGATATGACCGATCTTCTGGAACAGGCCTGGTCCTCCCTGGAAATCAGCGTCGATCTCCCGTAAGGAAAGCGGCCGGCATCCCCCTCCGGACACGCGGAACAATGATTTTTTCCGCGGGAAATCCCGGAAAAAACGCAGAATCCGCCGGAAAACAGGGAAAAAGAGAAAGAAAATACGTTTTTTTTCCGTTTTTTTGCGAATTTTCTTTTGCATTCCTGTGCGCACGGTATAAGTTAATTCGAAAGTCCGGGAAATCCGGACCGAATACCGAGGTGTACGATTGCGTTCCGGCAGTTTCTCCGGGAGGGAAAAAGTCCATGCGCTGCGCAGACCGAGGATGAGGGAACATTGAAACAATGTTCAAAATGGTCTGAAAAAAGAGGGTGTTTTCAGACTGCCGCGCGATGCGGCAGCAATTTGCAGATGGCGGGCCGTTCCATTCCCCGAACAGAGGAAACCGGCCCGGCCGAAACGGAGAAGAGCAGGAAAATGAAGAGCTTATATGTGGGCAATCTGCCTTACAGTGCAACGGAAGATGAAGTTCGCGATCTTTTTTCCCAGCATGGGGAAGTCAGCCGCGTCAAACTCGTAATCGACAGGGAAACGAACCGTCCGAAAGGGTTCGGATTCGTGGAGATGGATGACAACGGAGCCGCAGGAGCAATCCAGGCGCTCGACGGCCAGGAATTCGGCGGGAGAAGACTTCGCGTCAACGAAGCGCGGGAACGCGCGGAACGCCCGCAGCGCTCGTTCGGAGACCGTCCGAGACGGTTTGACGGCCCCCGGAACGGAGGATTCCGTCCCCGCGAGGATCGCCCCGGAACGGAGTTTTAAGTAATTTCGGAAGACCGGTTCGCCGGTTCCGTTTCACGGCTTTCGATCACCTCCCGGGGTCGGAAGCCTTTTTCTTGTCAGGAATTTCCCGAGATGAAAGAGATTCTGTTTCAACTGCCGCAGGCGAATTTTCCGAATCCGCTTCATCTGGAGTCCGCGGGCATCACGCTCCCGGACCGGAATTATCATATCCGCAGGGAGTGTTCCAACATCACGGTGATTGAATACATCGTCTCGGGAAAAGGGCATCTGCGGGTGGAAGACCGCTGCTACACCATTCATGCAGGGGATGTCTATCTGCTCCACCCGGGAACCAGTCACGACTATCATGCCGACCGGGAGGATCCATGGGAAAAAATCTGGTTCAATCTTTCCGGCTCGCTTGCCGGTCATCTGATCGAGGCCTATCATCTGAAGGACGCGGTTCATTTTCCCGGCTGTCCTCTGGAACAGGAGTTCCGCAATGCGCTCGCGATCGTGCAGAACCGTCCGCCCGGCGCCTATATGGAGCTGTCGCTCGCCCTGCACCGTCTCTTCGCCCTGCTGAACGAGTGGAGAGAACAGCATCCGGAAATGCGCAAAAGTCCTGAAGGATTGAAACTGAAGGAATATCTGGATCTCCACTGGCGCAATCCGGTCTCGCTGGATGAGCTGGCGGACTGCATCGGGCGCTCCCGGTCTCAGGTTGTCCGGATCTTCCGGCGCGACTGGAACACCTCTCCCCTTCAGTATCTCCAGCAGCAGCGTCTGAATCTGGCAAAACAGTACCTGGAAAACACCGACTGCAAAATCGCCATGATCGCCGAAATCACCGGTTTCCGCGATGAATTCTATTTTTCCAACTGGTTCAAAGAAAAAACAGGCGTTTCCCCCCTGTATTACAAGAGAGGGAAACGCTGATCTGAAAATGTCCGGAAGGGAAGTGATTCCCGTCTCAGGAACGGTCTGACCGGCGCTGTCCGCGGGCGAAATAGGCGATCAGCTCGTCGGACAGAGGAGGAATCTCCATCGGAATACTGCCGTTCCGCATGGAGAAGTGGCCCTGGACTCCGGCGGCGACCGCGTAGCGCGCGGCAACCGGAGAGACATCCGGGATCACATCCTCGGCAACAAAATCGCAGAAGGCGTTCAGGAGTTTTCCGTCGGACCCGCCGTGATCCTCTGCTCCGCCCTTCAGGTAGTAGACGACATCCGGTTCCCGCCGGCTTCCCCGGTCCGTCCACACATGGATCTCACAATCGCCGAAGTCGCCGATGTTCTCCACGCGGCCGTGCGTGCCGATGAACGTGTAGTTCCGCTCCGAATCAGGAGCGTACATGCACTGTTCGTAGGAGGCCTGCACGCCGTTGTCGAGCTGCATGAGAATCATGCTGTGATCCTCCACGTCCATCCGCGGGGAGAGGCCCGTCAGCGCAAGAGGCGGCCAGCACTCCCGGGTGAACGAAATTTTCCGGTCCGGCTTCTCCCCCGGCGCGAGTCGCCCTTCAGTCCGGTTGTAGACCGAAAGACGTCCCATCGCAGTGACGCGCGCGGAATATGCGCCCGCGATCCAGTGGATGACGTCGATATCATGCGCGCCCTTCTGCAGCAGAAGGCCGGTGCAGTTTTTCCGTTCGGCGCACCAGTGACGGAAATAGCAGCTCCCGTAATTGATGAAATGACGCACCCATGCACACTGCACTTCCCCGATCACTCCGGAATCGACGATCTCCTTCATTTTGCGGATCGACGCGACATAGCGCATGTTGTGGCCGACAAACAGTTTGGATCCGGTCCGGTACGCCGTTTCCAGAATCCGGTCGCACCCCTCAATGGTGATCGCCATCGGCTTTTCGAGGAAGACGGCTTTTCCGGCATTCAGAGCGGCCAGGGCGATCTCTTCATGGTACTGGTCGCGCACCATGATGAAGACGGCATCCAGCGAAGGATCCCGCACCAGATCGCGGTAATCCGAAAACTCCCGGCACATCTCCGCTCCGGGACGCGCCTCGCGGAAGCGGCGCAGCATTTCCGGATCCCGGTCGCAGACGGCCGCAATCACCGCGCGGGATGGATCCAGATGGCGGAACACCATTCCCGCCCGCAGGGAAAGATCGGCGCCGATCACTCCGGTTCGAATCAACGTTCCCATCTGTTCTTCTCCTTATTTCAGTTTCATTGCCGGGATTCCCTCCCGAAGACGGCGGGCGTTTCCGTAAAAGAACTTTTCGGCCTCTTCCGGAGCGCCCCAGCGGTAATAGACCGATCCGATCAGTTCAAACAGAAGAGTCCAGAAGGTCTTCAGCTTGAGAGCCCGTTCGTTCTCCTCGCGGATTCCGTAGAACTGATCCGTTGCGAAGAGGAATTTTTCATTCAGGAAACGGCCCGATCCGTCATGCGTGAACCGGTCCAGATTCGCGAGCAGTTCAGGAATGGAATTGCGGTAGCCGCTGATGTCGTGAACGATATTGTCGTAATAATAGAGATTGTGGAACGTTTCCTCCACCCACGGATATCCGAGATGTCCTCCGATGATCCGGAGATCCGGGAAAGCCTCGGCGATTCCGGCGAGGAACGAAGGTCGCATCCCGTCCGGCCCGAATCCCCGCCCGGGAGCGCGGCAGTTCCGCCACTCTCCCGCCCGGGCCGCCATGCCGGTATGAAACAGAATCGGCATGCCGAGCTGTTCGGCCCGTTCATAGTAGGGATAGAACTTCTCGTCGTTCCAGTTCGTATCGGGCTTGTAGGGTTTGAGGCCGATGAACCCCTTGTCGCGGAGGCGGTCGATCTGCTCGACCGGACGGCTGAAATCCAGATGCCCGAACGCATAAACGACACCGGGATGCGCCTTCACCGCGTCGAGGACTTCGCTCTCCTCGGCCAGCCGGATACCGCCGAGGTTGTACCCGGAAAGATCCATCAGCCAGATTTCGTCGAAGACGCCGGAATCGGCAAGTTCGTGAAACCCCTCCGGACGATGCGCCAGATGGGCATGAGCATCAATGCATTTCATGATGAGAACCTGTCAGATATTGAACTTCGGAGCGGTTGCCGTTGCGCGGTCGGTCGCGATCGTGCAGTTCGGATGACGGCGGCAGTAGGTGACCGGGTAATCGTCTCCGGGGCTTCCGGCGGCGGAGATGCGGATGATGGTGTTCGCCCAGAGAAATTCCGTCGATTCATTCCGGGTCATCAGGAGCATCCGTCTTGCGCCGAGGCACTGTTTCATGCCGAGCGTGATCGCCCGTTTCGGGAAGTTTTCCAGATTTCCGCCCACGCCCTTGTGACGGGTGGCGTCGATGGTCCGGGTGAATTCGTTGATCTCCAGAATGCGCGGATCGGACTCCGCCACTCCGGGCGCCGGCTCGTTGAACGCCACATGCCCGTGAATGCCGATTCCCCCGAAACAGACCTCGATTCCGCCGCTCGATTCGATCATTTCCGGCAGTTCCGCAAGGATTTCGGGACGCGGGAAAATGATCTGCTCTTCCGGCATCCGGAGATCCGGACGGAGACGGTTGAAAAACAGAGGGCCGATCTGTCCGCGGAAACTCAGCGGATGCGTCATGGGAATGAGTTCGTCCCGGTCGTCCTCGACATACTCGTCCATAAAGAAGAAGCGGACGTTTTTCAGCGACACGCCTTCGCGGTTGATTTTCTCCGCCATGATCCGGTACGGCTGGGTGGGTCCGACCGGCATAATGAAATTGACAATTTTCTCTCCCGCTGCGGCTTTGCGGAACTCCGCCACCATCTCCTCCGCCAGATACTCGTACAACTCCTCCAGCGAATCGACCACCTTCAGCTGCCCTCTGGACTCCGCAATCAGCTCCTCCACTGAAAGCGACAGCAAATGACGCACTTCCTCTTTTCTGTTCATTTCATTCATCCTTTTTTGTTTTCAGCCGCAGCGGATTCTGCGCTTGTTTTTACAAATATAGGTGTTATATTCCCGAAAACAATATTCTTTTTGATGAAACAATAACACTTTTGAAGGAAGTTGGCAAACGATGCGTAAAATCGTCAGCCGTCCGAATCCCGGCCGTCTTCCCGGATTTCCGATGCCGGTCCACATCCGCTCGTCGGGCTACAATGAGGCCGAGTACGGATGGACGGAATTCGAACCAGGAAATGAAAAACCGTTTGTCCAGCTGTTCTGGTGCGTGCAGGGAGCGGGAGAGATCGTTCTTCCGGACCGGACGGTGATTCTGCGTCCGGGAGAGACCTTCCACCATCTTCCCGGCGAGGACCATGTCCACCGCTCCTGCGATCCGGAAAACGAATGGCGCTACTACTGGTTCACATTCGACGGGCCTGCGGCAGAGGCCTTCATTGAGGCATACGGCTATCCGCGGGAGAGCGTCTATTCCGGCGAATGCCCGGTGAATTTGTTTCTGGAGCTGGAGATTCTGGTGCGGAAACACACGCCGTATGCGCAGCGGCACGCGCTTTCGGTTGCGGCGGAAATTCTTGCCCTCGCGGGCGGAGCGGATGATTTTGTGCCGGAGGAAGGACTGGTCAAACGGTTTCTTCATCTGGCGGAGGAGTCGGTTCAGTCACCGGGCGTGACTGTGGAGCGCCTGGCGAAAAAACTCGGTGTTCACCGGACCACTCTGACCGCGCTTTTCCGTTCGGAAATGGAGATGACGCCCGGAGCCTATCTTGACGGACTCCGTCTCCAGCACGCGCTCGCGCTGCTCCGCGAAACCGATATGAGAATCAAGGAAGTTGCGGAACACTCCGGTTTTTCGAATCTGAGTTATTTCAGCAGGGCGGTCCGCCGGGCCACGGGACACACTCCGCAGGACTACCGCGCGGAGAACCGTTCCGCACCGTCCGTCGGCAAAGAGATCCTCCCGTCTCCGGAAGCGGAGGGAAATCCGCTTCCGGAAGGAGGAAGGAATCTTATTCGTTCTGGAAGATCTGGAATCCTCCGTAGGCTTCCATTCCATGCTCGCTGAGGTCGAGGCCGCGGATTTCCTCTTCCTCGCTTGTACGGAGACCCCAGAAGCGTTTGATCAGCAGGAAGAGTACCGAAGCGCTGAGGAAGGAGGCCGCGCCGACAGCGATCACCCCCACGAGCTGCGGCAGGAATTTGAAATCGGGACTGAAAATTCCAACAGCCAGCGTTCCCCAGACTCCGTTGACAAGATGAACCGCAAGCGCGCCGACCGGATCATCCAGAAAAAGACGGTCGAACCAATAAACCGCCAGCACCACGATCACACCGCCGATGCCGCCGATCACGATCGACGACGTGATGCTGACACAGTCCGCCCCGGCGGTAATTGCGACCAGTCCCGCGAGCACGCCGTTGAGCATCATCGAGAGATCGGGCTTTTTCTGAATCGACCAGGATGTGAACATCGCGGTCATGCACCCGGCGCACGCGGAGAGAGTCGTCGTCACAACGATGTAGGAAACCAGATAGGGATCCGCAGAAAAGGCCGATGCGCCGTTGAATCCGAACCATCCGAACCAGAGCAGGAAGACTCCGATTGTGGCCAGCGGCATATTGTGCGCCATGATCGGCCGGGAAATTCCGCCGACGAATTTTCCTGTCCTCGGGCCGAGAAGAATCACCCCTGCGAGGGCGGCCCATCCGCCGACGGAGTGAACAAAGGTCGATCCGGCCAGATCATGGAAATTCAGCGACGCGAGCCATCCGCCGCCCCACCCCCATGACCCGACAACCGGATAGACGAACGCCGCATAGAACAGCGCAAAAATCAGGTACGAACTCAGACGGATGCGCCCCGCGACCGCTCCGGAAACAATCGTCACGGAGGTTGCAGCGAACATTGCCTGAAAGATGAAGTCGGTCCAGCAGGTATAGCGGCCGCCGTTGTAGCCGATCAGCCCGGCATCTCCGGGGGGACAGTCGAGTCCGGAACCGCCGAATCCGAGAACGCCTCCGATCAGCCAGTCGTTTCCGGGATACATCAGACCGAATCCGATCAGCAGAAAGGTCAGGATGCCGATGCACGGCGTCGCAAGATTTTTGCAGAGGATGTTCACGCAGTTTTTCGCCCGGGTGAGTCCGGTTTCCAGAAGAGCGAATCCCAGATGCATGATGAACACCAGAAATGTTCCGATCAGCATCCAGAGATTGTTGACCGTGAACATCGTCTCTGCGGCGGTTGCGCGGGCGACAAGCGACTCCGCCTGAGAATTTCCCTCCGCCGCGAACAGGAGAGTTCCCGTCAGGAACAGCAGCATGCACAAATTCCATTTTCTCATTTTTCCGTCTCCTTTCTCAGCCGATTGCGGCCGTTCCGGTTTCGCCGGTCCGGATCCGGATGCACTCTTCAAGGGAGGTGATAAAGATTTTTCCGTCGCCGATCGTTCCGGTTCTTGCGCCGGCGATGATCGCGTTGACGGTCTGATCCACGAATTCATCGTTGACGGCGATCTCCATCCGGACCTTCTTGTGGAGATTGACCTCCTGCACCACGCCGCGGTAGGCTTCCAGATATCCTTTCTGGCGTCCGCATCCGAGCGCATTGGTGATCGACATTTTGAAAATTTCACGTTTGAACAACTCCTGCTTGACAGCAGTGAGGCGTTCCGGCTTGATGTACGCAGTGATCAACTTCATTCCGGCCTCCTTTTCCTTTGAATGGCTGATTCCTGAAACGGTTCTGCCGGGAAGGAAAGCAGAAGCCGTGCCAGATCCTTCCCGCGGGAGACTTTGCTCTGTTTTGAACGTGTTCAGACGCATCCGGCAGTCCGGAATTTCATCCGGAAGCATACAAAAATGTAACGTTTAACAAAAATGGACGACAAAAATGAAGAGATTCCGATTCCGGGAGAGAGGGGACACGGACAGACTTGAAAAATCGGGAAACCGTGTCATATTTCCATAGTATAGAAAGAGAGGAGAATTCCGAATGAAGAAATATCTGTTTCCGGCGCTTGCGGTGACGGCGCTTGCAATGACGGGCTGCGCCCCCGACCTCTATCCCGACATGCCCGATGACAAAACCTGCTACCGCCGCGTGCAGGAGATCACGGCACAGCTGAAGGAGAGCGATTCTCTGGACCCGAAAACCTACGCCTCTCTGAATCCGGATCCTTATCTTGCGGTGCTTTGCGCACGGGGAAAGCTCCGGAAGGTCTGCATCAGCATTGAGCGGAAGGAGCAGATGCGCGGACTGCTCAAACTGGTCGGAGACACGCCGGAAATCATCTACTGGCAGGGCAGCGGACGCGCCTTCGGCTTTCAGAACTACGAGCATCCGACGCACGATCTTGTAACGCTGTATTTCTGGAACAAGGACACCCCTCAGATTCTTGCGATGCTGCGCCGGCTGTACGGGAAATAAGCGTATTTTTCTTTTCCCGCGGTGGAGGAGAGGCGTTCTTCCGGACGGCGGGAAGGGAAAATAAACGGAAAAAATTCTCCGCGTCCCTTGCGATTTGCGTTTCGCGATGTATAATATGATCTTATGTCATTGTGAAATCGAAAGAAGGGAAACGTACTATGACCGAATTTTTTGTTCTTGCACAGGGAGCGTCCGCTCCCGCTGCAGCCCCCGTCTCGACCCCGGTGAACGCCGCACCCGCCACGCAGGCTCCCGCGAAGGGAACCCAGCCCCCCGAACAGGGCGCGATGGGCGGCCTGATGGGCATGCTCCCGATGATTCTCATCATCGCCGCGATGTTTTATCTGATGTGGCGCGGCCAGGCAAAGGAGCGGAAGAAACGGGAGGCGATGCTCTCCGCCATCAAGAACGGCGACCGCGTCGTCACGATCGGCGGAATGTACGGAACCGTCGCCGAGGTAAAGAATGAAGGCTTCATCATCAAGATTGCCGACAATGTGAAGATCGAAGTGACCAGGAACGCAATCGGTTCTGTTGTCACAAGCGGGGAAGCGGCGGCCAAATGAATAAAAAACCGATCATTCTCAGAAGTTTTTTTGCTCTTCTGATCCTGGCGGTGTTCCTGTTCTCGATGTTCCCGCTCGGGCAGACCGATTTCTACAAGAGCATGAAGAGCATGTTCACCAATCCCGACGACCCGAAGATCGAAGAGCTGATTTCGCTGGCGAAATCGAAACAGGCCGCGGACAAGAGCATGTACGCGTCGACGGCGATCGAAGAGGCCGCGCGGGAAAAAGGAATCCTCCTGACGGAATTTGTCAAGCCGCGCATTGTCTCCAGCCAGAATCTGACCAACAACCGCGACGTGATCGCCCATGCGCGGAAACTTTCCGCGGGTTCGATCCGTCTCGGAATCGACCTCAACGGCGGAGCGGAATTCCTTCTGGAACTGGAACCCAACGAAACCGGAACGGACGCCGCCAAGAAACGCAAGGAAGTGGAAGACAACTTCGAACGCTACCGCGATGTGGCGATCGAAACTCTGCGGACCCGTCTGGAAAGCGAGAATATTTTTGAAAGCGAAATCTCTCCTGCCGGCGGCAATCTGATCTCGCTTCGAGTTCCGATTGTTTCGAAGGAGGAGAAGTCCCGTCTGGAACGTCTGATCAAGATGTCGGCGCGTCTGAGTTTCGCGCTTGTGCATCCGGAGAATGAGAAGCTGGTCCAGGCGTATCTGGCCAATCCGGAGAAATTCACTCCTCCGGAAGGCTACAAGATGATGGAGAACACGGAAACGACCCGCGGAGGGAAAGTGCGCCGCGCCATCTATTTTGTGGAACGCGAACCGCAGATGGACGGCAAAAACATTTCCGACGCCTTCCCGACCATGAGCCAGTTCGGCCAGCGGGAGATCATCCTCAACTTCAATACCGACGGAGCAGTCCGCTTCGGAGAGATCACAAGCAAGAACGTCGGCCGTCAGCTTGCGATTATTCTGGACAACATTCTCTATTCCGCGCCGAACATCAAGCAGGCGATCACCGGCGGAACCGCGCAGATCACCGGCGACTTCTCAAGAGAAGATGCCGAAACGATCTCAAAAGCTCTTGTCAGCGGCAGTGTTCCATTCAAGGTGAAGGTTCAGGCGCAGTATGACATCGACCCGACCATCGGAGCGGAAACGGTCCGCGACGGACTGTGGTCCGGTATCGCGGGAACGATCCTGGTGATGATCTTTATGGCGGTCTACTACTCGCGGGCCGGAATGATCGCGAATCTTTCGCTGATCGCCAACGCGCTTCTGATGCTGGGCGCCATTGCCGCGTTTGACGTGACGCTGACCCTGCCGGGCATCGCGGGAATCATCCTGACGATCGGTATGGCGGTGGATGCCAACGTGCTGATCTACGAGCGAATCCGCGAAGAACTCGCGTCAGGGAAAACGATCCAGAACGCGATCGACATCGGATTCGACAAGGCGTTCGCAGCAATTTTCGACTCGAACATCACAACGCTGTTCGTTGCGCTGATCCTTCTCTGGCAGGGAACCGGAGCGATCAAGGGATTCGCGATGACGCTGGCGATCGGTATTTTCACAACGCTGTTCACCGCGGTGTTCCTGACGCACCTGTTCTTTGATCTGATGACGCGCTTCACAACGGTCAAGAACCTGAAAATGCTTCAGTTTGTGAAACCGGGAACGAACATCGACTTTTTCAAATATGCGAAACCGGCGATGATCTTCTTCGGAATTCTGATCGTTGCCAGTTTTGTGACGCTGGGAATCCGCGGACGCGACGCGCTCGGCATCGACTTCACCGGCGGTACTCAGATTGAGCTGGATTATCAGAAGATCATTCCGGCGGGACAGATTGAGAAAGTCCTTTCGAACGCGGGCTATCAGGTCAAGGTCAACTACAAGACGCCGGGATCGATGGCCTCCGACAAGAAGAAGCTGGAAATCCTGCTGCGGGACAAGCATGGAGTGACCGCCGAAAAGGTGGATACGTCCAACAACGACGAAATGACGCTGGTCTGCAATCTTCTGAACAAGAGCTTCCCCGATGCGAAGTACACGCCGGACCGGCAGTCGACACTCGGCTCCCTGATCGGCTGGACGTTCACGAAATCGGCGATTCTTTCGCTCTCGCTGGCGATCATCGGCATGTTGCTGTACATGACGCTGCGGTTTGAATTCACTTACTCGATCGCGGCGAACATCGGCACGCTGAACGACGTGATCGTTTCGATGGGAATCTTCCTGATGTGCGGCGGAGAGCTGACGCTGAACGTGGTGGCGGCGGGACTGACCCTGCTCGGATACTCGGTCAACGACACGATCGTCAACTTCGACCGGATCCGGGAGAATCTGGTTCTGGTGAAAGGCAAGAGCTATCGGGAGATTGTGAATCTTTCGATCAACCAGACGCTTGCACGAACGATCCTGACATCGCTGACCGTGGTGCTGGTGCTGGTGATGCAGCTCTGCTTCGGCGGAGCTTCCATCCGCGACTTTGTGTTTGTGATGCTGGTCGGCGTTATCGTCGGAACCTTCTCGACGATTTTCGTCTCGACAGTCATTGTCGCCTACTGGCACAAGGACAAGGGGACCGCCGAAAAGACCGGTGAAAACAAAGCGGAACCCCGGCATCTTTCCGCCTGAGTTCTCCCGGAACAAACATAAAAAAACGGATTCATTGCAGCAATGAATCCGTTTTTTCTTTTACGGGGAGGAAATTTGAAGTGAGCACGCCGGTATTTTATGCACGCACGCCGGATTATGCGCCGGAGAATCTGCGTCCGGCACTGGAGCGGATTCTGGCAGAAGAATTCCGGGAGACCGAAGGGGTTTCCGGGCAGAAAATTCTGCTCAAGCCGAATCTTCTGGCATGGCGGCGGCGCGGCGATATTGCCTGTGTCCATCCGGCGGTGATTGTGGAGACGGCGAAACTGTTCCGGGAAGCCGGGGCGTCCGAGGTGGCGCTTCTGGAGAATCCCGCAGTCCAGACCGCGCCCGCGATCATCCGTGCGATGGGGATTGAAGAGGAGTTGAAACATCTCGGCGTCCGGACGGCGAACTTTGCAGACTACCGGAGAGTTGAACAGCCGGAGGGGGTCCGGTTTCATAATCTGGAACTTGCGGCGGAGTTTCTGGACTACGACGCGGTCGCGGACCTGGCCAAAGCGAAAACGCATGCGATGATGATTCTGACGCTGTGCGTGAAAAATCTGTTCGGTCTGGTAAAGGGGAGCGAACGGATGGGATGGCATCTGGCGGTCGGGCGCGATTTCGGGAAATTTGCGGACATGCTGCTGGATCTCTATCTGACGGTTCGTCCGCGGTACAACATTCTTGACGCCGTGGTCTGCATGGAGGGGAACGGACCGGGCAGCGGGACGCCGGCTCAGCGGAGTTTCCTTGCGGGATCGACGGATGCTCTGGCTCTGGATGCGTCCGCGGCGGCAATCCTCGGCGTCCCCGAACTTCTTCTGCTGCGGAATGCCGCGGAGCGCGGACTTGACACCGGCTTTGAAAACCGGGGGGAAATTCCGGAACCGAATCCGCTGAAACGCCCCGATCCGCCGGGGATTCTGACGGAATGGGGTGTATTTCTTCCGCCGTTCCTGAAAGGTGTTCTGCGGGAATTTGTGATTTCAAAACCGCTTCTGGATCCGGCGCGGTGCATCGGGTGCGGACTCTGTGTGAAGATGTGTCCGCCGCAGTCGCTGAAGCTGCGGGAGGGGAAACCGGTTTTCGATCTGCCGAACTGCATTCGCTGCTACTGCTGTCAGGAACATTGTCCGGAAGGGGCGATCACGCCGCACAAGACGCGCGCGATGCGCGTTGCGGAAAAGATCGAAGACAGCATCCGTTCCCTGTTCGGTCCGCATCAAAAAACGGAAAGGCGGAATTGAAAAAAAGAAAAAACGGGTGTATAGTATTCATTTCATTTGCATTCAACATAAAGGAGACGAGCGATGGAACTCAAATATCTGGAACCGCTGATGAAGCGGGGAAGCGACTTTCTTCAGTGCAAATATCCGATTCTCTGCGGAGCGATGACGTGGGTTTCGGAACCGAATCTTGTGGCGGCGGTCTGCAATTCGGGCTGTTTCGGCTGTCTTGCGGGCGGCAACGCGCCGACCGACATTCTTCGGCAGCAGATTGAGCAGACCCGCGCGCTGACGAACCATCCGTTTGCGGTCAATCTGATCACGATCGCGCCGGCCTATCTGAGCCATCTTGCAATGCTGCGGGAGTTCAAAGTCCCGTACATCATCTTCGCCGGAAGTTTTCCGAAGGAGAAGGAGGTCATCGCGGCGAAGGAGACCGGAGCGAAAGTTCTCTGCTTTGCTTCGACGGTCTCCATTGCGGAACGGATGATCAAATTCGGCGCGGATGCGATCATTCTGGAAGGCAGCGAGGCGGGCGGCCACATCGGTCATGTCTCCTCGGTGGTGCTGATGCAGCAGGTTCTGTTCCGTTTTGCGGACCAGGTTCCGATGTTCTGCGCGGGAGGAATTGCGACCGGAAAAATGATCGCCCATACGCTTCTGATGGGAGCGGCAGGCGCCCAGCTCGGAACCCGGTTTGTCATGACCGAGGAGTGCAAGGTCCATCCGAAGTTCAAGGAGGTGTTCAGCAAGGCGAACGCGCGCGATGCGGTGTCGACGCCGCAGTTTGACTCGCGTCTTCCGGTTGTTGCGGTCCGCGCGCTGCGGAACAAGGGAACGGAGGAGTTCGGCAAACTTCAGCTTTCGCTTCTGAAGAAGCTCGAAGCGGGAGAGATTCACCGTCAGGAAGCGCAGGAACAGGTGGAGAAGTTCTGGATCGGCGCACTCCGCAGAGCGGCCATTGACGGAGATACCGATATGGGCTCGCTGATGGCGGGTCAGTCCGTCGGCCTTGTGAACAAGATTGTCCCGATCCGGGAGCTTGTCGACGAGCTGCTGACCGACGCGGAAAAAGAACTCGAACTCGTGCGCGGCAAACTGGGCTGAGCAGTTATGGCCGAACCGGAGAAAAGACTCAGCGCCGGCGAAATGTGGCAGAACGTGAAAGCGTTCGCCGCCTATTACAAGCCGTTCAAAGCACTGGCGGCGGCCGACGCTGTGTCGATTCTGGCACAGGCAACCCTGACCATCTTTCTTCCGATGGTGGTCTACCGGGTGTTCAACGACTATCTGCCGCGGATGGAACTTCCGCGGCTTCTCGCCGCCTCGGCGGTTCTTCTGGTGCTGACGCTGCTGATCGCCGGAGCGGACTACGTCAGTCTGCGGTGGGGCCATATTCTGGGAGCGCGCATGGAAGCCGCGATGCGGCAGGATCTTTTTGTCCACCTTCAGCGCCTCTCGTTCAACTATTTCGACCGGACCAAAACGGGACATATCATGTCCCGGATCTCGAACGACCTGACCATGCTTGCGGAAACGGCGCACCATGCGCCGGAGGATCTGACGATCTCGGCACTGACCCTGACAGGCGCATTTGCCGTCATGTTCTGGATGAATCCGCTTCTGGCTTCGATCACGCTGATTCCGCTTCCGTTCATTCTCGTGTGGGGATCCATCTTCCAGTCACGCATGCGCCGCGGCTTCCGGAGCGTCCGGGAGAAAATCGCGGAGATCAACCGGAGCGTGGAGAACTCCATTCAGGGAGTCCGGGAGGTCAAATCCTTCACGAACGAAGGCATGGCAATCCTTAAATTCAACAAGGTGAACCGCTCGTTTCTTGCGGCGAAAGAGGATGTGTATGCGACAATGGCCTCGTTCCATTCGGGCATCATGCTTCTGATCCAGTCGTACTCCCTGCTCTTCATCGGCGCAGGAGCGATTCTGGCCTACTACAACAAAGCCGATATTCCGCAGATCATCGCCTTTGTGATGTACTCGCGCTACATCACGATGCCGATGATGCGGCTGGTGAACTTCACGGAACAGTTCCAGCAGGGCTCCGCCGCGTTCGAACGGTTCCGGGAAGTGATTCTGGAGGCTCCGGATCTCCGCGATCCGAAGACTCCGGCGGATGCCGGGCAGATCCGCGGGGAAATTGAATTCCGGGATGTCTCCTTCCAGTATCCGTCGCGACCCGATTCGGACGTTCTGGAACACGTCTCCTTCACGATCCGGGCGGGGACGACGGTTGCCCTGGTCGGGGAATCCGGGGCAGGCAAATCGACAATTGCCGCATTGATCCCCCGCTTCTATGACGTCTCCTCCGGCTCAATCCGGATCGACGGCATCGACGTGCGGGATTTCGCGCAGAAGGATCTGCGGCGCAATATCGGAATCGTCCAGCAGTCGGCGTTTCTGTTTGACGTTTCCATCCGGGAGAATATCCTGTTCGGGCGTCCCGATGCGACGGATGAGGACGTGCGGGAAGCCGCACGGCGCGCGAATGTTCTGAACTTTGTCGACACCCTTCCGGACGGACTCGACACGCAGACCGGTGAACGCGGAGTCAAACTCTCCGGCGGACAGCGTCAGCGCATTTCCGTTGCCCGGGTCTTCCTGAAAAATCCGCCGATTCTGATTTTCGACGAAGCCACCAGCGCGCTCGACAACGAATCGGAAGAACTGGTCCGCCAGTCGATGGAGGAACTCTGCCGCGGCCGGACCGCGATCATCATTGCCCACCGTCTTTCAACGGTGAAGCATGTTGACCTGATTCACTGCATCAAGGACGGCAGAATCATTGAAAGCGGCACCCACGCGGAACTGATCGCCCGCAACGGCTACTACAAGAAGCTCTACGAAATGCACAGTTTCTGAAGCCATCCGCCCGGACCGGTTTTCCGGGACGGATCCTGTTTCCCGTTTTTTCTTCCGTCACTCCGGCAGCACGGTTGTTCTCATTCCGCCGCGGCTGTGACACCGTTTAACGAATTCGAACACTTCCTCTGCGGTATCGAAAACGCGGTAAAGCTGCAGGTCCTCCGGGGAGATCATCCCTTCGGCGACAAGGGTTTCTTCAAACCATTTCAGCAGGGGTTCCCAGAATTTCCGTCCGACCAGGACGATCGGCACTTTCCGGACCTTATGGGTCTGGGTCAGAGTCAGGGTTTCCATCAGTTCGTCCATGGTTCCGAATCCGCCGGGATAGACGATCAGGGCCACCGAATACTTCAGGAAGCAGACTTTCCGGACAAAGAAATACCGGAATTCCAGACTGGTCGTCTGATAGCGGTTCGGATGCTGTTCCATCGGCAGGGAGATGTTGAGTCCGACGGAGATTCCATGATTTTCAAAGGCGCCTTTGTTTCCGGCCTGCATGATTCCGGGTCCGCCCCCGGTCAGGATCCCGTATCCGGCTTTTGCAAACAGGCCCGCGAGTTTGGCCGCATTCTCATAGTCGGGCGAACCCGGTTTTGTCCGGGCGGAGCCGAAAATTGTCACCAGCGGCCCCTGTTTGGACATGGTTTCAAAAGAGTCCACCAGTTCAGCCATGATCCGGAAGATCCGCCACGGTTCATCCCGCACATAATCGGGATACGCACAGATTGGTCCGACAAAACTTGCATCTTCTTCCATAAGCGACTCCTATTCCAGCGCACCGTTTTTCCGGAGGATTTTTTCGAGATCCTCGGCTGAATACGCATTATTCCGGTATTGATATTTTGTATGCAGTTTTTTCACTGCCATGCTTCGGGCAAGAGCGGGAGAGAGACCATCGGCAAGATAGGTTTTCACGAGAGCATCGAGTTCCGTACCCTGTCCGGAGGTCAGAAGTGCGCGGTATTTTCCATAAAACTCTTCTGAAACACCCCGGAGTTTGTTGTCTGAGCGGAAGAGATCGTTTTTGGTTTTTGTGTAGAGTTTCCACAGTTCCTCATAGGAGTGGCGTTTCGGGGAACCGTCGATCTCATCCTTTGATTCCGTTTCCGCTCCCTGGTAAATGGGCTGGAGATCGTGGCGGCGGATTCGCATGGAAAAATCAATCCGCTTCAGAAAATCAATATCCATCTCCAGACGGCTTGCCGCGTATTCCAGACTGTTCTGGAGGTCCTTGTAATTTTTCGTTTTCACCAGTTTCCGGATATCGTTGTTGTCGTGCTTCGCGCGCTGGGAAAAGAGTTTTTCAGCGTTTTTCAGAAACGCCTCCATGTGGACGGTCAGATTGAAATCCGTCGGCAGTTTGATCCGGTCCTTCTGTACTTTGAGGGCGATGTTCTGACCGAGTTTTTTGAAATCGTCGCACTTTTCTTCATAGCGTTCCACCGTCGTCTTCTGGAGACGGTTTTTCCGGATCGCATCCTGATAAATCTGGCGGAACAGATTATTGTAATGATGAATCGCCTCGTACGTTCCGGAATCCGGATAGGGATTTTCAAACGTTCCGGACTCATAGGAATAATTCAGTTTCCGGAGATAGTTGATCTGCCGGCGCAGCTCGGCCGCATGCTCCGCGACCGATCCCGCCCCGCGGACAAGCCCTCCGGAGGAGACCCCTTTGATCTGGACACAGGAAACCAGTTTGTTCATTGTGCTCTGGAGCGTGACCCGCGGGATCCCCAGCTTCTGAGCGGAGCGCTGGAGTTTGTACGCGCGGTCAACCGCCAGAGTGATCCGTTTCCGGTACTCGTCGCGGAACGGCGACTTCACTCCGGCCTTTTTGACCTCGTTATAGGATTTGTCCAGGAAATTGACATCGGACTCGAATTCATCCAGCAGCCCTTCCGCCCCCGCAGCCAGCGGAAACAGAAGGACGGCCAGCAGCAGATTTCGGATTTTCATGGCCTCCCTCCCGTTTTTTGCTTCACCGCTCCGTTCAGCGGAAGGAAATCCACGCACGCGTCAGTTTCCCCGTTCAGGAACAGGAAATGGACCCGGGTCTGCGGCGAACGGAGCACGATGCGGTTTGCACCGTCAAGAGGACTCAGCTCCACAGACTGGTTCTGTTTCGGGAAGGAGATTTTCCGGCCGTTCATCCAGACTTCCGTTTTCATCCACTGGGAAGCCGCGGAGGACTGGAGAATCAGTTTCCCCGGCTTCCGAAGTTTGAAATCGACAACGGCGACATACCCCGGACTCTTTCTCCGGTCATTTTCCGGATACAGCACTCCCGTTCCGACTGAGCCGGCTCTTTTACGGACTCCCGGAGTCAGACAGGAAAGATCGGCGGAGGGGCGGGAAAGATCGGCAAGATCCGCTTTTTCCGGCAGATGGAAGAAGGCGGCGGCCTCCTGAACGGTCATCGGCAGATTCTTCTCCGCCATCTCCTGAAGATCGGCGTAGAGACGATACCGTTTCCCATCGCGGACGAAATCCGCCTGCACCGCATAGTACGGCTTTCCGTAACGGTAATAGAGGGCTGTTTTCCCGGATTTCTGGGTCACGGAAACCGTAGTGTCCGCAGTGGTGCCGACATCCTTGCGGATGACCTCTTTTTCCCACGGCGAGGGGAAGCGGAAAGTAAATGCGAGCTGTTCAACCGGTTTCCCGTCGAGCGTTTTCAGAACGGCGTCCCAGGTTTTCGGCGCGCTGTGCTTCAAAATCAGAGAGACAAACGGGATTTCCCGGCTTTTTCCATTTGCATCGGTTCTTCCGAATACAGCGGGAAGAGTCTGTGCATCGTCATGCGGCAGTTCGACCGAATTTCCATGGAGTTTCGCGCCGGACACGCCGACCGCTTTCGCCTTTTCTATCGAAAACCAGAGCGGAACGCGGGCCCCGAGTTCGATCGGCTGCATCCGGGTCACGGTGAATTCCGCCTGTTTCCCGCGGACTTTCTTCGTCACCGAGACATTCTGCGCTTCGTAGCGGTACGCGCCGTATTCGTTCTGATTGCAGTACCACCATTCCGGATTGTTTGCCAGGCGGGCATAGGCCTTGTCGAGATTGACCAGTCCCTCCTTCGTGTGCCAGGAGTGCATGGACATGGAAATCGACGGCTGAATCGCAAGTGCTTTTTTGTTCCGGAGCGCGGAAGTGAGCTGCTGTTCCAGTTTTTTCAGATCGGGATTGCGGTCGCCGGGCGTGAGGACCCGCGACTGTGCAAAACTTTTCGGCGGATATCCGAGATCCTTTTCCCGGGCGGGATAGAGAACATCGGGCGCCGAGATCACACCGGTTGCGCGCATCGCCCATCCGATGCTCTGCGCAATCTTCGGATCGGGACCATTCCAGTCGCAGAACGGCAGAACTTGCGCATTGACCGGCGCCTGAGCTTCCGTTTCGAGCAGGATCCGGTTTCTCATATATTCCCGGAAATGTTCATTCGGGTCCTGTCCGGGCAGCTGCGGATGGGTTATGGTGTGCAGTCCGATGGTGCAGCCGTCCTTCTGGAGTTCCGCTACATAGTTCGGATTCTTCTTCAGGACCCATGTGCAGTCACCGAGGAAGAAGGTCCCTTTGATATGATGTTTCTGCATCACCGCATGGGTTTTGAGATGTGCGGGAGCGGAATCATCCCAGCGGGAGGAGAATGCGAGTTTGTACTCTGCGGGAAGCGCCTTCGGGATCAGGACCGCGTTCTGCGCATCCTGTTCGGTCGGGAACGTCAGGGTGAATGTCTGCGGATACTCCCGGAACTCAAGCGGATTTTCCGCATGGACGAACGGAAGCATGGAAAACAGGGAAAAAAGAACCAGAACTTTTTTCATTATATCTCCTTCATCTGCGATTTTCTGAATGGACGACGGGAGAAATATAATCGTGTTTCCGGCGTCTGTCAATCATCCCCGCGGATTAATTGGGTCAAAAAGAGGAACGCGGGGACGGAAGAAACTTCCGGGCCCCGCGGTTTCCGGTTTCAGAAATCCCAGATTGTGCGGATATCGTTCTTTTTCACCCATCCCTCTGCGGAGCCGGAGCGGACCCGGACCCAGTCGAGACGGGATTCAACGATCGAAACATCCTCTCCGGGCCGAAGCGAGATTTCGGACAGGCGCGGCGACTGAGTCGAAGGCAGCGCATAGACCGGAGCGTTTCTTGTCAGGACCACGGCGAGCGACGAATTGTACGACGTCGCATTCTGCGCCATGATCGCGGCGAAGGAAAGCCCTGCGACGATCAGGCCGGTTCCGAGCAGCGGCCCCCAGACGGGCGGCTTCACAAACCGCCGGAATCCGAGTGCGGCAAACACGGCCGCGCCCCCCGCCATGACCAGGAACATCCATTCATCCGGGCGCAGGCGGTCGCGGACGTACGGAAGCACATCCGCCGGACTCTCCAGACGGTTTTTTTCCGGCAGAGCCAGTTTCCGGCGCGTCAGATTCAGATTTTCCAGAATATCCGAATCGCGCGGAGCGATCCTCAGAGCGCTCTCATAGGAGGCCAGCGCTCTGGAGAACTGTCCCTGCTGATACTGGCAGTTTCCGATGTTGTAGTACAGTTTGGCAGACGGTTTTGTGGACCGCAGAAGCGAAGTGTAATACTCTTCCGCCTCCGCAAATCTGCCTTCATCATACGCGGTCATGGCGGCTTCCGGCGAAGCGATTTTCGCGGATGCGCCCGGTGCCGGAGAAGCCGCCGAGAGCGTTCCCGCTCCGAACAGCAGTCCGATACAGACCAGTTTCGACAATGCTTTTATCAGTTTCATTTTAAACTCCTCATTGAGGCCGGAAGATCCGAAAGACCAGGAGGAATCGGAAAGTTTCCGTAACGTTTCGCCCAGCTCCCGGTTCTCCTCTCCGGCGATGGATGCACTTTCACTGAGACTCGATCCGGGCGGAAGATCGAGACAGTCGTTTACATAGGAAGCAATCTCCGCGTTCCAATCCGGGATTGCTTCCGGTTTTGCCGCCTTCAGGCGGTTCAAAAGAGCGTTTTTTTGTTTTGCCGCCTCTCTGCGGCGGCGCCGTCCGGGATCGTTGTCGCGGACGCGGCGGTGGAGATGGTACAGTTCGGAGACGATCCAGAATGCCAGTCCCGCAAGACAGACCAGCACTCCCGGCACGATCCGGTTTCTCCAGAGCGGCAGGGAAATTTCTTCGAACGGCGCCTTTTTCAGATAGAGGACGCCGGTCGGACCGCGTTTCTCCGGCTCGACGGACGGTTCCTGCTGCGGAGCGGATGCGTCGATCACGCTCGGCCCGGAGGCGCCGCGGAAGACCGCGGCGGATTTTTCCACCGTCACCGTCTTCGCGGAAGCCGCTTCGACGTATGTTCCGGACGAAGGATCGAACGTCGAAAACTTGAGTTTCAGTTCCTGCGTTCCCGCTGCGGTCGGGATGAGAATATATTTGATCCGGGCGGAGCCGGCGGAATCGTTCCGTTCCGTTTCCGGGCTGTAGACACGGAATCCGGGCAGCTCCAGAGCGGGGGCTTTCAGCGTTCCCAGAGAACCTTCGCCCTTGACATCCACAAAAAGGGTCAGGGCCTCGCCGACCCGTCCGGTCGAAGAGGAGAGCGAGGTTTCCACATTCCAGCGACCGACCAGACCGAGGAAAAGCGCATCTCCGGTCCGCGGCGGCAGAGGCTTGATCTCCAGCTCGGGAAGCGACGCACGGACAGAATGGCGGACCAGACGTGCTCCGCCGAAAAACGGGTCATCAAAGAAACTGTCGAAAAGAGAGCCGGAACGCCGGCGCGGATTCTGCGTCTCGATTCCGACATTCGCCACCGCCGTCAGATTCAAGCGGCCGAAGGAGATCGGGCGGATGACCGTCCGGAAAAAGTAGACCAGATAGGGACGCCCGTCAATCTCGGTCTGTCCGCGGCGCGGACGTTCGAATTTCGGATTTTCCGGATTCGCCTTCTGGTAATCGCGGAACAGGATCTGGGAATTTTTCCCGGTCTGGATTTCGGGCCAGCTCATTTCACAGCGCAGATTGCGCGCCTGATAGACCCGGACTTCCAGCGGAATCTCCTCGCCGGCATAGAACTTCCGGTCCCCTTCGGGAATGGAGATTTCGGCAAACAGCAGCTTGTCGAGCTCCTCCGTTCCGCGGGAGTTGCCGTTTCCGCCGGACGCATTTCCGCTCCCGGTGGAGAACCGCGGTGCGGATGCCCGGAACGTGACCGGCTTCGTCTTCTGCAGATTTCCGCCGATCCGGACGGAGATCCCGGGAATGGTGTATTCCCCGGGTTTTTCCGCGATGAAACTGTAGGTCAGCGTAACGGCATGCGATGCGCGTCCGTTGATGATGCGGGTACTCCGGCTGCTGCTCCGGCCGACCCACTGCAAACCGGAGATTTCCGGCATCCGTTCCGGTTCCGGAAGGGAGGTTCCGTCGTATGTGATGGAGAATTCCGCCGGGATCCCCGCATACACCGGGCCGGACGCGATTTCCGCCGTCAGTCCGGCGGCCGCGAGAACCGATCCTGTCAGCAGAACGCAAAGCGCGCCGAACCATTTGAATGAACGTCTGATCATAAGAACACTCCTTCCCTCTTACCAGTCTTTTGCGGGCGATGCGTTTTTGAAGCGCTGTTTCCGATACGCTCTGATGGCATCGCGCAAATCTTTTTCATCTTTTGACATATCTTCCAGAATGGAAACCGCCTGGGCCTTGTCGATCTCGCCTTCCTCGGGCTGCTTCTCCGCTTTTTCCGCAGCCGGTCGCTGAATCTGCTGATCGGATTTGTCCTGGGAGTTTTCCGAAGACTGTCTGTCTGCCTTTTCCGGCTTCTGCGAATCCTTTCCTTTCTTTTCGGACGATTTCTGATCCTTCTTGTCGCCGTTGTCCTTCTCCGAATTCTCTCCTCCGAGAGCATCAAGCGCCTTCTTCAGATGCTCCTCCGCGGAACGACCGTTGCCTTTTTCCTGCTCGCGGCGGGCATTTTCAAGTTCTTTCTTCGCCTGCTCGGCGGAGTCGGCCAGTTGCTGCTGACCCATTTCCCGGGCTTTCTTCTGCAGATCTCCGGCGGATTTTGCCGCCTGATCCGTCATCTGCTGCGAAGACGGCGAACCCTGCTTCTGCTGATCCGAGCCCTGCTGAGACTGTGAACCCTGCTGGGACTGTTTCTGCTGATCCGAGCCCTGCTGAGACTGTGAACCCTGCTGGGACTGTTTCTGCTGATCCGAGCCCTGCTGAGACTGCGAACCCTGCTGGGACTGTTTCTGCTGATCCGAGCCCTGCTGGGACTGCTTCTGCTGATTTTCCTTCTGCTGCTGATTTTTTGCCTGCTGTGTCTGTTGCTGAGCCTGCTGCTGCAGTTTTTTCAGTTCATCAATTTTCTTTTTCAGATCTTCGGCTTTTTTCCGGTCTGCAAGAAGGATGGACTGATTTTTTGCGAGCGATTCATGCTGAAGGGTTTCGCGCATGGAGTCGCGATACATTCCCTCGGCGGCATTCAGGGTTTTCAGAGAGGAATCGACCTTTTTTGAAGCATCGTCAAGATTCTGTCCCTGAAGGGAACGGAGGGCCTCATCAAGCTCTGCGCGTGCCTTTGTATGAGCGATCACGCCGAGGTTCTGAGCGGCCTTTCCGCGGATTTCCACATCTCCGGTTCCGGTGCGCAGGGCTTCTTCGTATGCGCCTGCCGCGGCGGCAAGATCACCTTTTTCATGCGCGTCCACGCCGCGGTTGAAGGATTCCTCCGGAGTGACGGGAGAAGATTCCGGAACGGCGGATTTTCCGCTTTCCGCTTTTCCGACCGGGGCATCGGGTGCCGGAGCGGGAGATTGTTCCTGCGCATCCAGAGCGGATCCGAACAACAGCGGAAGGAAAAGGAGAAGGAGGGCTGTACGGCGAACGGCGCGCTCGGAAATTCCGAACCAGATCAGCAGGAGAAGTCCCGCGATGGAGAGCGGATAGCTGAAACGGTCGATCGGTTTTGTTGTTTTGAGCGTCTCGTACTCCTTCGGGGCGAGCGCGCGGATGCGTTTTTCGAGAGCCTGCAGACCCGGATCTCCCGCGGTGGAGCGGACATAGATTCCTCCGGTGCGTTTTGCCAGATCGCCGAGCTGTTTTTCATTCAAAGGACTGTTGACGACATTTCCGGCGGAGTCGGTGAGAGTTTTCACGCCGCCGTTTCCATCCGGGACCTGGATGATCGACGGCTGGGACGGATCGCCGATTCCCGCAATGAACAGAGGAATTCCGCGGGCGACGATTTCATCGACCGCTTTTCCGCTGTCGCCTTCGAGTTCATCGCCGTCGGTGACGAGAACCACCGCGCGATGCTGAGTTTCCGCGGCGCGGAATGCCCGGAGAGCGGCGGCGAGAGCCTCCTGAATATTGGTTCCGCCGACCGGAATGGATTCGGTGGACAGTTCGTCGAGCATCTGAATGAAGCTGGTCTTATCGGAAGTCAGCGGACACTCCAGGAACCCTTTTCCGGCGAATGCGATCAGGCCGAAGCGGTCGCCCGGATTCTGCTTTACCAGCTCCTTCACGAGCCATTTTGCATGCGCCAGGCGCGACGGCTGGACATCTTTTGCCAGCATGCTTTTCGAAACATCGAAAACAAACAGCAGATCGCGTCCCTGTCCGCTCATTTCCTGAATCTGGACGCCCCACGAGGGACGGGCGGCGGCAACCACCAGAAAGAAAACCGCTCCGCAAAGGAGAAGGAAACGGAGGAGCCGCCTTCCATGGGAAACAAGGACATAGTCGGGATCGTCCGCCCGCCGTCCGAGAAAAGTGTTCAGAATCCGCGCGGTATTTCTGCGGGAAATCAGGAAAATGACAAGCATCGCGGGAAGGATCCACAGCAGATGCCACAATATTTCAGGCTGTAAAAATCTCATACGTTCTTCCTCTCCGTTTTTTTCAGTGAAATTTACGCTGTATAGACTCCGGAAGAGAGCGGAATGTTCCCGGAGAAGCGGAGTCTCTCCTTTTTCAGAGAGCGGGAAAGGCTCTGTTTTCTCTCCGTGCCGGAAGGGAAAATGGAATTCAAAACAAAAAAATTCATCCATTTTTATGTAATTTATTGTTGATTTTTACATTTCTTCTGCTAAATTTATATCGCGGGCATTTTTGCAAAACTTTTTGTTTAAGGAGAGAGAGAGGGGTTTCATCACATAATAAAAAAATAGTTCTTATTTGCATGATACGGTTTATTTGTCAATCAAAGCGGTTTTATTGATTGCCGATTCATCATTTGTGCTGGAGGAAACGAGGAAAACGCAGGGCTTTGCCGCCGGATCTCCTCAACGGGAGGAGCCGGACAACCACTGAATCCTGAAACAGGATATCCTTTGCCGCAGAAACCATTCCGGTTTCATGTTCTTATGAACGTTGGCAATGTGATCCGGATCGCGGGAACGATGGTTTTCAAACATTTTTTTGCGGGAAATGATTTCTTTGCGATCTCTGTTTTTCCGGCATGGACCAGGAAGGAAAACTCGGAAAAAGGAGAGGAAAGGCTATGACAAAACGGGAACTTGTCGTCAGAATTGCTGCGGAGACAAATCTGCATCAGGAGAAAGTTGCAACGGTGGTGCAGAAAACTCTGGACTACATCGCAGATGAACTGGCGGCCGGAAGAAACATTGAAATCCGGAACTTCGGAATTTTTGAGGTCGTTGTCCGGAAGGAACGGAAAGGAAGAAATCCGAACAAGCCGGAAAATGAAGTGATGATTCCGGAACGGGCAATTGTCAAATTCCGTGCGGGAAAAGATTTGAAGGAACGAGTTGAAAATCTGATAAAGTAGAGTATATTAGATTCCTGCTGCATCTGCACAGGGTCACAAGAAAAGCGATCGGAAATTGACGTAAAAACGCCCTGCGGGACCCTTTTCCGCCGGGCGTTTGTCTTTGCACAGGAAAGAGGTATTTCTATGTCTAAATCATCACCGCCGCCGGGGACGAGCGACATTCTGCCTGAAGAGGCCCCCACCTGGAACCTTCTGGAAAACACCGCCAGGAAAATTTTTGCTCTTTACGGATACCGGGAACTCAGAACTCCGATCTTCGAGTACACGGAAGTGTTTCAGCGCGGACTCGGCGATGAAACAGAAGTCGTGAAAAAAGAGATGTACACGTTTGAAGACCGCGGAGGACGCAGTCTCACTCTCCGGCCGGAGGGAACCGCGGGTGTAATGCGGTCGCTCTCCGGAACCGATGCGCTCAACGGTGTGGAACACCGGGTTTTCTATATCGGTCCCATGTTCCGCGGCGAACGGCCCGCGGCGGGACGCAGACGGCAGTTTCACCAGATCGGCGTGGAAAATGCCGGCAAGGTGTCGCCGGAGCTGGATGCGGAATGTATCGCGATGCTGCTGCACTATCTGGAAGAGATCGGCATCACGGGGACCACGCTTTATCTGAACACGCGCGGAGTCGCGGCAGACCGGCCCGCGGCGGAGCAGGCGCTGAGACAGTATTTTGAGCCCTGTCTCGACCGGATGTGCGCCGACTGCAGGGAACGTTTTGAACGCAATATCTGGCGGATTCTCGACTGCAAGCAGGAGTGCTGCCGGCCGTTCATAGAACAGGCGCCGGATCCTGCGGCGTTCTTCAGCGATGAATCCAAACTCTATTTCAAGAAGGTGTGCGACGCCCTCACCGCAATGGGGATTGAGTATGTTGTGGAACCCCGCCTTGTCCGCGGTCTGGATTACTATGTGCACACGGTGTTCGAGCTGGTCCATCCCGGACTTGGCGGGCAGACCGCCATCGCGGGCGGAGGACGCTATGAACTGCGTCTTCCTGAAACCGGCAAACCGATCCAGGGAGTCGGATATGCGGCGGGCATGGAACGTCTTCTGATGGTCCGGGAGGCGCTGGGCATTCCGCCGGTCCCGCAGGAAAACCCGAAGATCTTTCTGGTTTCCATGGGAGAACGGGCGCTTGCGTTCAACATTGCGCTGGCGGCGAAGCTCCGCAAGGCCGGTATCGCAGCCGGACTGGAGCTGGAGACGAAGAGTTTGAAATCGCAGATGCGGTCGGCGGACCGCCTGAAGGCCGCCTGGTCCGTGGTGGTCGGAGAGAGCGAACTGGAGTCCGGAAAGGCGATGCTGAAAAACATGGCGGATTCCTCCCAGAAGGAGATCGAACTTACAGCCGACGCGCTCGCAAAGGAGCTCTGCTGAACGATGCAACGGGTTTACAACGTCAACATTGAGGCGCAGCATCCGCTGCCGACACCGCAGGAGATCCATGAAGAACTTCCGCTCCGGAGCGGAATGGAGGACTTTGTGGAACACGCCCGCGGAATCATTGAAGGAATCGTCCATCGGCGCGACAAACGCATTCTGGTTGTCACGGGGCCGTGCAGCATCGACAATTACGATGCCGCTCTTGATTATGCGGACCGCCTGAAAGCTCTTTCCAAAAAGGTGGAGTCGAAATTTTATCTGGTCATGCGGACCTATTTTGAGAAACCGCGCACCACGATCGGCTGGAAGGGGATGGTGTACGATCCGGATCTGGACAAGACGTTCAACATCGAAAAAGGACTGCGGATGTCCCGCCGGATTCTGCTGGAGATGGCGGAACGGGAAATCCCGACGGCAACGGAATTTCTTGATCCGATCATACCGCAGTATCTTTCCGATCTGATCAGCTGGGCGGCGATCGGCGCGCGCACGACAGAGTCGCAGACCCACCGTCAGCTTGTGAGCGGACTGTCAATGCCGGTCGGCTTCAAGAACGCCACCGACGGGTCCATCCACATTGCGATCGACGCGATCAAAACGGCCTCCGCAAAACACAGTTTCCTCGGCGTCATCAACGACGGCCGTACCGGAGTTTTCCATACAAAGGGGAACCGGAACTGCAACATCATTCTCCGCGGTTCATCAAGTTCCACGAACTACGGATCGGAATACATCGCCTTCACGGAGGAGCTGATGAGAAAATCGAATCTTCAGCCGTCGATCGTCGTGGACTGCAGCCACGGGAACTCTCTGCGCAATCCGCTGAATCAGCCGGCGGTCTTCCGCGACATTGTCGGCCAGCTGAAAAGCGGAACGGATTCCATTGCCGGAGTCATGCTGGAAAGCTATCTCAAAACCGGGAAGCAGCCGATGAAGAACCGCTGCGACCTGACCTACGGACTCTCCATCACCGACGGCTGTCTCGGATGGGAAGAGACCGAACAACTCATTCTCGAACAGTACGACGCCCTCTGAAACATCGTTTTTCGCGACAGAAAACGGGCGGCTTCCGAATTTTTCCGGGAGCCGCCCGTTTGATTTTTCCTGGCATGCCGTCCGCTTCCGGAGTGAAGCGGGAACTCCGGCACAGGATTCCGTCTTACTTCTGAGCGTTGGCGATCAGAGCGGTGAAGGAATCCGCCTTCAGAGCGGCGCCGCCGATAAGTCCGCCGTCGATATCCTTCTGGGCGGTCAGAGCCGCGGCGTTTTCCGCCTTCATGCTGCCGCCGTACTGGATGACAGTGTTTTCCGCGACCTCTTCGCCGAACATTCCGGCAAGGGTTTTCCGGATGAAAGCGTGGGTTTCCTGCGCCATTTCAGGAGTTGCGGTCTTTCCGGTTCCGATCGCCCAGACGGGTTCATACGCGATGGTGATGTTTGCCATGTCCGCCGCAGAGAGATCCGCGAGGCCGCCCTTGAGCTGGACATCGAGAACGTCGTTGGTCTTTCCGCCTTCGCGTTCTGCGAGAGTCTCACCGATGCAGACGATGGGTTTGAGTTCATATTTCAGAGCTGCTTTGATGCGTTTGTTCACGGTTTCATCGGTTTCGCCGAAATACTGTCTGCGTTCGCTGTGACCGATGATGACGTATTCCACGCCGATTTCCTTCAGCATGGCGCCGGAGATTTCACCGGTGAACGCGCCGTTGTCGGCCCAGTGGATGTTCTGAGCGCCGACCTTGACGTTGGATCCTTTGAGGACTTCGACGGCCGTCGCAAGACTCGTGAAGACCGGGCAGACCGCCATCGTGACGCTGTCTCCGAACTGGGCGAGACTTTCCTTGAGAGCTTCCGCGAGCGCTTTGGTCTCCGCTGCGGTTTTGTTCATTTTCCAGTTGCCGGCAATAAAGGTTTTGCGTGCCATTTTGCTGAATTCCTTACATTGTTGTTTGCGGCGTTTCCGCCAGTATTGTAATAAAAAGTTCTCCTGTAATATAATTTCCCAACGACCTGAATTCAAGCCGGGATTCAAAAACAATTTTTCCGTGAGGGAGAAAAAGAGTTCCGTGCGGAAGGAACGCAACTTCGATTTTGTCCGGTGCCGGAAATCACAATACGAAGAGCGGGGAACACCGGAAGATCGACGGAAAGCTCCGCTTCAGGCTTTGCGGCGGTTGGCGGCAATCGAAATCAGCATGCAGATCCCGAGCAGATAGGGATAGCAGAGAAATTTCAGGAGATCCACGGACGACACCGCCATGGCGCCGCCGGCAAGTCCCGTTGCGGCAAGGATCTGTGCACCGTACGGGATGATGCCCTGAACCACGCAGGAGGAGGTGTCAAGCAGACTGGCGGAGCGTTTCGGATCGACCTTGTAGCGTTCCGCGATATCTTTTGCGATCGGGCCGGCAATCACGATGGCAACCGTGTTGTTGGCGGTGAACAGATTGACCACCATTACCAGCAGGGAGATTCCGAATTCAGCTCCGCGGTGTCCCCGGATGTGCCGTTCGATCTTCAGGAGGATATATTCGATTCCGCCGTTGTAGCGGATCACGCGGAGCAGACCTCCGGCGAGCAGGGCCACGATCAGAGTTTCCGACATGCTCAAAGCCCCCTTCCCCATCACATCCAGGAATCCCCAGAAGTTGAATGCCCCGTTCAGCAGTCCGATTCCTCCGGCGAACACGGTTCCAAAGATCAGCAAAGCCATCACGTTGAACCCGAGAACGGCAAGGATCAGCACACTGAGATAGGGAAGCACGGAAATGAACGCGTTCCAGTTGAGCAGTTTGTTTTCCACCGCGCCGGATCCGTGACCGAGAAAGAGATAAAGCACAACCGTCAGAAGCGCCGCCGGGATCGCGATACGGACATTGGCATAGAATTTGGCCCGCATTTCAACGCCCTGGGTCCGGGTTGCCGCGATGGTCGTATCGGAGATCATGGAAAGATTGTCGCCGAACATGGCGCCGCCGACCACGGCTCCGAGACACAGCCCCATGGACACTCCGATATTTTCCGTCAGTCCGACCGCGATCGGCGCCAGCGCCACAATCGTCCCGACCGATGTTCCAATGGAGATGGAGATGAAGCAGGCCACCACAAACAGTCCGCAGACCAGCAGATTCGGCGGCACGAATGCCAGCGCGATATTGACAGCCGAATCCACCGCTCCCATTGCTTTTGCCGTATACGCGAACGATCCAGCGAGAATGAAGATCAGACACATCGTCATGATGTCCACATTTCCCATTCCGTGAGCAAAGAGTTCGATCTTGCTTCGGAGCGACGCCTTCCGGTTAAGCAGCAGAGCCGTCGCCGATGCGACAATGAATGCAATCGGCATCGGCACCCTGTAAAAATCCCCGGAGGAAATGGAAAGTCCCAGATAAAACAGAAGGAACACTCCAAACGGGATCAGAGCTTTCGCTCTCGGCGGACGGTTCAATGAAAAATCCGTGATATCCATTGGCAAATGCGCAGAGTTGGTCTTATTTTGATTTCCGGCTGGAGCGGGAGCTCTTCGACTTTTTCGCGGCCTTGGAAGACCCTTTTCCTCCGGTTCCGATTGATACCGCTTCCTTGCCGTTATTGACACTCATATCCAGAGAAATCCCCTCTCCGTCTTCTCCTTCGGCATCGGCATTCTTCTTTGATTTTTTCGTCGGGCCGGTCAGTTCGATATTTTTCGGGAAATTGCTTTCCTGCTGTTCGGTTTCCACGATCAGGACCTTCGGCTTGGTCTGTTCAATCTGTTTCTGGTATTTTTTCTGAATTTCGTCCGGCAGTTCTTCGACCTTGACAATGGTCACGCCGCCCCAGTGGGAGATATGTGCACCGCTTTCGCTGAAGCGGAGGATCTTGTATTTTTTCAGGACGGCTCCGGTTTTTGTCGTCAGATCGGGCCGTTTGCTGATGGCTTTTCTCCGGCGTTCGATCTTGGCGATGTACTTTTTGATTTCCTCGCGCCGGTTTTCGGGCCATTCCTCCAGCGGAATCATGACAGCACCCTGGCTGTGCAGGATCGTCAGACCTTCCGCGGAACAGGACGCGACGGAATATCCGTAATAGGTTTTGCCTTTGGTCGTTGTGATGTCAGCGGCCTGCAAAACAGCGAGAGACATCAGGAGGGAGAAAAAAAATCCGCAGAATTTCATCATCGCATCAACATCCTCTTTCCTTTGCCGGTTCCATGATTGCAGACAATTTACCACAGGAAACGGGAAGTTGCAAGACAGGAAAAAAGGTTTTTCGGAAAATCGCCGCCGGAGGAAACCTCCCTCTCCGGAAACAGAGGTTGAAAAACGGCGGATCGGTGGTATAGTTTGCGAAATATGGAACAACCCCGGAGGAATCATGACGATCAAACTAGCACTCCTGCAGAGCCGCGCCTTTCCGTCGAAGGCGGAATCCATGGCGGAACACGAACGGCTGATTGCGGAGGCCGCCCGGAACGGAGCCAACATCATCTGCACCCAGGAACTCTGCTTTACGCCGTATTTCTGCCGGACGGAAGACCCGGCGAACTTCGATCTGGCCGAACCGGTCCCGGGGCCGGCGACCGAACATTTTTCCGTGATCGCAGCCCGATACGGTGTAGTCCTGATTCTTTCTCTGTTTGAATTCCGCGCACCCGGGATCTGCCACAACACGGCGGCGATCCTGGATGCGGACGGGCGGTATCTTGGGAAATACCGTAAAATGCACATCCCGCAGGATCCCGGATTTGAAGAAAAATTCTATTTTACGCCCGGAGATCTCGGCTTCCGTGCATGGCAGACCCGGTTCGGACGCATCGGCGTCATCATCTGCTGGGATCAGTGGTATCCGGAATCGGCGCGTCTGACGGCTCTCGACGGAGCGGAAATCATCTTCTGCCCGACCGCAATCGGAGGAATTGCCAGTGAACCGGAATCGCTCGCCGCGCTTCAGCGCGACGCCTGGATCAACGCCCAGCTTTCACACTCCGTTGCAAACGGCTGCTATTATGCGGCGGTCAACCGGACCGGCGTGGAAGCCGGAACGAAATTCTGGGGCAGCTCCTTTGTGTGCGATTTCTACGGCAACCGCATTGCACAGGGATCGCAGGACCGGGAGGAGATCATCTATGCGGAGTGCGATCCCGCCGCAATGGAGGAACACCGCCGGATGTGGCCGTTCTTCCGCGACCGCCGCATTGACGCCTATCAGGGAATTCTGAGGAGATTCCGCGATGACCTTTGATTCCCCCGCCGCCCACGGTTTCCGGATGCCGCCGGAATGGAGCCGACAGGAAGCGATCTGGCTTTCCTGGCCGCACAACCCGGATACATGGCCCGGAAAAATGGATGAGGTCCGCCGGATCTTCGCTGTGTTTGCCGCCACCATCTCCCTGTACGAGAAAGTCTGCATCATCCGGGGAAACGCCCGCCGGGACAGCATTCTGGAACTGCTCTGCGATGCGGGCGCCGATATCTCCAATGTCGAGCTTTTCGATTTCCGGACCAACGATGTCTGGTGCCGCGACCACGGTCCCGTTTTTCTCCGGAACAATGCGACGGGCGAACGCGCCGTGGCGGATTTCTCCTACAACTCCTGGGGCGGGAAATTCCCTCCCTGGAATTTCGACAACGAAATACCTTCCCGGATCGCGGAAACTCTTCATCTCCGCCGCTTTCCCATTCCTGTGGTCTGCGAGGGCGGCGCGCTGGAAATCAATGGTCTCGGCGATCTCCTGACAACGGAATCCGTCCTTCTGAACGACAACCGGAATCCGGGAATCGGAAAAGAGGAGATGACCCGGATTCTGAAGGCCGCCCTCGGCGCGGAAAACGTCTTCTATCTCAAGCAGGGAATGACCGGCGACGATACGGACGGCCATATCGACACCCTTGCCCGTTTCGCCGCGGACGATGTCATTCTTGCCGCGGTCGACGACTCCTCCGAGGGACTCAACAAAACCGTTCTGGATGCGAATCTCCGGGACCTGGAACGCTTCCGGAACGGGAACGGCAGACAATGCACTGTCATCCCGATTCCCTGTCCCGCGCCGATCCATCCGGAAAACTGGCGGGAGGAGGTTCTGCCCGCCACCTATGTCAACTATCTCCTGATCAACGGAGCCGTTCTGGTCCCCACCTATCGCGACGACAAACACGACGCCCTCGCCTGCGAACGGATCGCCGCCGCGTTTCCCGGGCGGAAATTGGAACCCGTTGACTGTTTCGACATTCTCCTGGAAGGCGGCGCATTGCATTGCCTGAGTCAGCAAATGCCGCTTTAACGGGGATTTCGTGCTCCGCACGACCAGCGTGTTCGCCGCTGGACCGCGACAAGGACAGCGTCCTTGACCCTGGCGGAATGCTTTCCGCATTCCGCCGTTCCTGATTCTGCCCGGAGGGCCGGGAGCCGCAGGCTCGGTGCAGGTCTCCGACCTGCTTCGGTCCAGCGGAATACGCTGGTCGCCCGCAGGGCGAAATCCAAAAAAAAAGGAACTCCCGAACAAGGAGTTCCTTTTTTGCATTTCCAGAACGGAGAAAATCAGCGCTTGGAGAACTGGAAGCGTCTTCTTGCGCCCGGCTGACCGGGTTTCTTACGTTCTTTCTCGCGAGCGTCGCGGGTCAGCATTCCGCTGGCCTTGAGGACGGATTTGCAAGCCTCCTCGTCGTGTTTGACGAGAGCGCGGGCGAGTCCGTGGCGGACAGCGCCGGCCTGACCGGCTTTTCCTCCGCCGGTGACGGTGGCTTTCACGTCGATTTTTCCGACGAGACCGGTCACAACGAGGGGCTGAAGGATATATCCGCGGAGAGCTTCGGTATTGAAATATTCCTCAAACTTTTTTCCGTTGACGGTAATTTTTCCGGTTCCTTCAGCGATGACGACTCTGGCGCTGGCGCATTTTCTGCGTCCGGTGGTACGGAGTTCAGTGCTCATTCCCATATCTCCTTATTTAGCCGTTTCAGGTTTCTGAGCGGCGTGCGGATGCTCGGCGCCGGCATAAACTTTGAGTTTGCGGTACTGCGCTCTGGCGAGGCGGCCTTTGGGGAGCATGCCCCAGACGGCGTCGCGGATCAGGCGCTCGGGTTTGGTTTCGCGGACGTAGGCGGCGGTTTTCTCTTTGAGACCGCTGCGGTAGCCGGTGTAATCGACATAGGTCTTTTTGGTTTCTTTGGAACCTGTCAGCAGCACCTTGTCGGCGTTGATGACGATGACAAACTTTCCGGTATCGACATGCGGGGTATAGGTCGGGCAGTCTTTGCCGCGCAGGGCGTTCACGATCTTGACGGCAAGGCGACCCACAGGGACGTTCGCGGCATCAAACACAACGTGTTTGCGCTCAATTTCGCCCACTTTTGCAAGATAGGTCTTCATTGTTTCAGTTTCTCCGAGTTCGTTTTTTATCGGTCCGCCTCCGGACACTCTTGTTGTTGAACCGTTTCCCGCCAGGTCTTCGGTTCGTTTCCTTCTCCGTGATCGGGTAATACGGATGCAGGAATGAATAATTTACTCCATCTTTTTCATTTTGCAAATCAAATTCCATCCGGAGGAGCAATTTCCTGTTATTTTTCCCTGCCGGAGCGTTTTTTTCAGACTTTCCGCACTTGACTTTTTCCTCCGCAGCCTTATATTCCTTTTAATGGACCGATAATGGACCGATAACAGAACGGAACGGATGAGAAAGACAACCGGCAACAAGATTTCCGAAGTGCTGAGGATCCGGCATTTCGTGATGAACATCATCTACCGGAGCGGGGGACGTTCGGTGATGATTCCCTCCTCGCGCGAGCTTGCCGCCCGGTTCGGGATGGCGCGGAGCACCGTGCAGCTCTCTCTGGAGCGGATGTCGGCGGAAGGGTTTCTGACCGGCAGGCCGGGGATCGGCACGTTCACCAATCTGCGGAAAAGCTTTTTTCTGCAGCCGGGAGAGGTTCTTCCGCTGACCGGGATCAAAATCGGGACCGGAGATCATTTCTATCATCTCTGCACGTCGTGGAGGATGTTTTCGGAGGCCGGCAATGCACTGGTGGATTCCGGCTGCACCATCCATCCCATGGCGGCGTGTTCCAGTACGCCGGAGACGATCCGGCGGGAGATCCGCGATGTGTTTCTCGACGGGATTCTGTTTCTCGGGACTCCTGCACCGGTCGTCCGGGAAGCGGCGGCGGTTCTTCCGTCCGTGAGCATCGGCAAAGATCCGGTTCCGGAGGTTGACTCGGTGGTTCTTGATGCCCGGAAGGCGGCGGCGGAACTGGCATGCCGTCTGAGATCTGCGGGCCGTACCCGGATTCTGCTCCAGCACGACGCGGATTTCCCCCCTCCGCCGTTCGCGGCGGTCCGGGACATTCTGGAAAATGGCGGATTCGATCTCTCGTTTCTGAATGTGAAAGAGGGCGACTTCCCGTCGGAATTCCGGAACCGGCTCCTCTCCTGGAAGCCGCAGGCTCTTCTGATTTATTCGCAGTATGCGGGGCTTGCGCTGCGTTTTCTGGCGGAGTGCGGCGAAACACCGGAGAAGATCTGGCTGGTTTCGGCGGAAGACCTGCCCCGCAGCGGGGAATTTCCGGGATTCTACTTTCTGGAACCGAGGAAGGAGGCGGCGGAAAGCGCAGCCGCGATGCTGATCCGGAAGATGCGCGGAACGAAAGAACAGGCGGAGTCAAAATACCATGACATCCGGCTGATCTGCAATTTGCAGCAATAGTTCAAACGAGATCTGAATCCACCACAAAAGAAAGGGACATTATGATTCAGGCAGAAATCCAGATTGACGGGCGGTGGCTTCCGCAGGAGAACGGGGAAGGTTTTTCCGTCGAACTTGAGGGGACGGACACGCTCCGGGCGGTCCTGAGGAACAATTCCGGAAAACAGGTCCGCTTCGGCGGATTCCGGTTCCGCGGGTTCGAGTTTCCGGAGATTCCGGGAGAGCGGATCCGGGTCTACCGGGAGGGGTGGATCACGACGACTCCGGTCGGATCGAAACGGTTCGGGGACAGAGATTTCAATCACAGCGACGGCTACCGGAGATTCTGCGTCTGCGACGAAGCGGCCTATGATTCGAAGACTCCGAACCGCTTCTCCGCGGAGTACGCCGCTGTTCTGAACGACCGGGAGACCGGCGACTGCATGCTGGTCGGCTTCATCACCTCGGCGGACCAGTTCACGCGCATCCAGATTGAGCTGGAGGAAGCGGGACTCAAAGAGCTTTCCGCCATCTGCTGCGGCGACAATATCGTATTCGATCCCGGCGAAACCCTCCGTTCCGAAGTTCTGACCGTTCTGCGCGGGCAGGACGCCTGGAAGCTCCTTCAGACCTATGCGGATCTCTGGGCAAAACGCATGAACGCGCGCAACTGGGACCATGTCCCGACCGGCTGGTGCAGCTGGTACTACTACTTCAGCAAAGTCACCGAAGCGGACATTCTGGAGAATCTCGACTACTGCGTTGCGCACAGGAAAGACTTTCCGATGGAGTACTTCCAGATCGACGACGGCTATCAGCCAGCCCTCGGCGACTGGCTGGAACCCTCGGAGAAATTCCCGCACGGGATCCGTCCTCTTCTGGAGAAGATCGCGGCGACCGGCATCAAGCCGGGCCTCTGGTTTGCTCCGTTCGCCGTGGAGAAAGGCTCGAAGCTGCTGAACGCCCATCCGGAATGGATGATCCACGACGCCGAGGGCAATGTTCTCTTCCCGGCCGACTGGAGAGGCAATCCGGTCGCGATTCTGGACGGAAGCCATCCGGAGGTGTACACCTTTCTGCGGGATCTCTTCCGTGCGGTCCGCGCATCGGGCTGCGTCTATGTGAAACTGGACTTCATCATGTACGAGGTCTGCGTGCAGGGCGGAGTCTATCACAATCCGAAGATGACGCGGGCGCAGGCGCTGCGCCGGGGCCTTGAGGCGATCCGGGAGGGAATCGGCGACGAGTCGTTCATGCTCGGCTGCACCATTCCGCTCGGACCGACGGTCGGCATCGTCAACGCGAACCGCATCGGCACCGACATCACCCCCTACTGGGGACGGGAGCATCAGAAACCGTATGCGGAAGCGCCGCTTGTTCCGTATGTCTGCCGGAACGTGGTCAACCGCCTCTACATGCACAACCGCCTCTGGATCAACGATCCCGATGTCCATATTGCGCGGAAGGACAACAACGAACTGACGGAAAATGAAGTGCGGCTCTGGACCTCCGCGCTCTGGCTGGCGGGCGGACTCACGCTGATCTCCGACCGGTTCACCACGCTGGCGCCGGAACGGGCGGCGTTCTCCAAACTGCTTCTTGCCCGGACCGACACCTTCGACACCCGTCCCCTGGACTTCTTCGAACGCACCATTCCCGCGGTCTGGGGGGCAAAGCGGAGAAGCGACGGAGCGCCCTGCATCGGCGTGTTCAATTTCGAGGACACCCCTGCCGTCATTGAGGTGGATCTTGCCTCCTGGTTCGGTCCCGATGTTCTCCTGAAAGACCACTGGACCGGCACAACGCTCTCCTCCAACGCGGGCAAGGTGGAACTTCCTCCGCACACCTGTGCGGTCCTGATGAAGGCGTAACAGGGAACCGCAATCGTTCCGCCGGCGGAACGGCGTTCCGTCCGGCGGGAGATCCGTGCAGCCGAGAAAAGGGAGTATCTGAGCTTATGAACAATCTGTGCAAATTTACCGGGAAAGCGGAAGTTTATTCCAAATACCGTCCTTCCTACCCCGAAGCCTTTGTGGACGAGCTGTTCCGCAGAGTGCATCCGACGGAAGAGTCCGTTCTTGTCGAAATCGGTTCCGGGACCGGGATCCTGACGGAGCAGCTTCTCCGCCGCCACAACTGTGTGATCGCCGTCGAACCGAACGACGACATGCGGAGCGTTGCGGAACAGAATCTTTCCAGATATACCGGTTTTGTCTCGCACATCGGCACGGCGGAGAACACGCTGCTGGAAAACAGCTGTGCGGATCTTGTCATTGCGGCGCAGGCGTTCCACTGGTTCGATCCGGAAGCGTTCCGGAAGGAGTGCCGCCGGATTCTCCGTCCGGGCGCACTGGTGGTCCTTGTCTGGAACATGCGCGACGGAAATGCACCGGTCATGCGCGAAAATGCGGAAATCTGCCGGACATTCTGTCCGGATTTCCACGGCTTCAGCGGAGAAGCGGTTTCCGACGAAGGAATCGTTCCCTTTTTCCTTCCGGGAAGCTGTGAAATCGTGGAGTTTGAAAATCCGCAGTTCTACGATCTGGAAACCTTCATCGGACGGAATCTTTCCAGTTCCTATGCGCCGGTGGCGGGGTCGGAACAGCGCGACGGCTTCATCGCTGCGCTGACCGATCTTTTCAACCGGAGAAAAAATGCGGAAGGCGGCCTTTCCGTCCGGCATGTCACCCGCGGTTATTTCGGCCGGGTCTGAGACACCGAAAGGATGTTTTCGATCAGATTCAGCACCTGGGCGGCGGCGTTCGGCTGAGCGAGACGGCGCGATTGTTTTCCGCGTTCGGCGAACTCGTCGCGCCGGGGAAGCCACTCGCGGAGGAGAGAGGCGAATTTTGCTTCCGAGCAGTCGGCGTCGGCAATGACGGATGCGCCTCCGGCGGCGGCGAGCCAGCGGGCGTTGTCGTCCTGATGGCCGTCCGCGGCGAACGGGAACGGGATCAGATACGCATATTTCCCGTAAACGGCCAGTTCGGAGACCGTGCTTCCGCCGGAACGGCAGATCACCAGATCGGCAGCGGAATAAAGCAGATTCATCTCGCCGCAGCTTTCCAGGATCAGCTCTTTTGCGGGGGAGTCCGCGTAGAGGGGCCGGATTTTCTCCAGATTTCCGGGACCGACAAGCCGCACCACCTGAATCTCATGGGCCCCCGGCAGATCCGCGGGAATGCGGACCTTGGTATTGATTGTGCGTGCGCCGAGGCTTCCGCCGAACACGAGCAGGAGAGGCCTGTCCGGAGAGAACCCGGCGTTCCAGCGGCGGTTGATCTCCGCGACGGCATCGGCTTTGTCCAGAACGCCGTTCACGATTTCCGGGCGGAGCGGCATTCCGGTGAGGACCGCCGGACAGCGGCAGCGGGAGACATCCGCAACGGGGAAGGAAAGCGCCAGCGCCTTTGCCCATCGGCCGAGCATCCGGTTGGCGCGTCCGATTTTCGCATTTCCGTCGTGGAGGAACAGCGGGAAGCGGCACATGCGGGCGGCGACGGCGGGCGGGAAGGAAGCGAAACTCCCCATGCACAGAAGGGCCTGGCATCCATACTCCCGGTAGACGGCCTTCGTTTTTGCGGCGCCGCTGAACAGGGATTTGAAAAAGAGCGGCAGCTTCAGCGGATTCTTTGTCAGCGGCATTGCGGCAATGCGGACGGAGGGAATTCCGTATTCCGCAGCGGTCTGAGCCTGTTTTTCCGCATGTTTTCCGCCGAGGAGAAGAACCGGAGTGCCGCCGCGTGCCTTGAGTTCGCGCGCGATGCTGAGTCCGGGGTTGAAATGTCCGCTTGTTCCGCCGCAGCTGACAGCCAGTCGAGAGAGGGTCATGAATCAGGTCTCCGTAGTTGAATCGTTTTTCAGACGGCGGAGGAGATTCCACTGTCTGGTTTTTTCCCGGAGGAAGTTCTGAAGGGTCGTCTGATAATCGGGCCATGCGGAATCCAGCGCCACGCTGAGGACAAGGCCGGTGGCGACCAGACAAGTCACCAGACTGCTTCCTCCATAGCTGATGAAAGGAGCCGGCATTCCTTTTGTGGGCAGCGCCCCGCAGATCACGCCGATGTTGATGGACGCCTGAATGGCGATGAACGTCGCACAACCGAGAGCGGTGAGCATACCCTGCCGGGTCCGGGCCCGGCGCGCGATGCGGACCGCGAGAATCACGAAGGCGGCGTAGGCCGCAAGGACTAGAAGCAGGGAGATCAGGCCGAGTTCTTCGCCGACGATCGACAAAATGAAATCGGTATGCGCTTCCGGCAGATATTTCATTTTCATCCGGCTTTCCGTGAATCCGAGTCCGGTCCAGCTTCCGGAACCGAGGGCGAGCAGGGAATTCCAGAGCTGGTATCCTTCCTCCATCTGATACGGTTCCGGATTCAGGAAGATCGTCAGGCGGTCGCGCCGCATCGGATCGAAATTCATCAGATAGAAGTAGACCGCCAGCCCCGGGCCGAGGAGCAGCGGCAGCAGCAGTTTTCCCGGGATTCCCGCAACATACATGACGGCGAAGAACAGCAGGGTCATCAGAAAGGTTGTCCCGAAGTCGCGTCCGGCCAGCACCGCCAGCATGATGACTCCGCAGCAGAGTCCGCCAAGGACAAACACGCTCCAGAACGGAGCCTGCCAGAATGCGGGATCTCCGGGGGAACAGAAACGGAAGAAGGGACCTTTTTCCAGATAGCGGACGCGCGCGGAAAGAAATTTCGCCAGAAAGAGCACCAGAATGACTTTGGCATATTCCGACGGCTGAATATTTCCGACCCCCGGAATTCGAATCCAGCGGTGGGCGCCGTTGACGGCGGGGAAGCAGAAATCGGCCACAAGCAGAAGCAGAAGAATCATGGCCATCATCCAGGGACTCCAGTCGGAAACGCGCTTGTATCCGAAGAAGAGGACTCCGAACGCTCCCGCCCCGCCGACGCAGGCCCACATGAGCTGTTTCAGGAAGTAGGCCGACCCTGCGGTCCCGAAGGAAGTGGAATAAAGCATGGTCAAACCGAACAGCAGCATGATGAGTGTCACGCCGCCGAACAGCACTGCGGTGGGCAGGATATCTTCCGCCAGTTCCCGGGCGGCGGTTTCGCTGTTTTCGATTCGTTTGAAGACCGGTTTCATGAAATGGTTTCTCCCTGTCCCGGTAAACTAATACGGAATCGGGAAAATAACAACCGGGAATCCGGATTTTTTTCGGATTTTTCCGTCACAACCGGAAGGTGCGCAATGGGGAAAAGAACGGGCGGAAAATGCACTCTGCATGAGAAAAAATGGAAAAAAATCGGAATTTTTGTTCCGTTCCGGCTTTACAAACCGGGAAAGAGAGTGTATAATCAAAGAATTCGTCCGGCGGTATTCTGACGGCCTACGGAGTTTCTCTTGCCCGGGGAAACACCGCACAAGGGCCGGAATCGCCCGGCTGTTCCGCCGGACTGCTGGAATCATTGCTTCTATTCCATGAAAAAGAACAGTAACCGTAAAAATTGACAAGGAGACAATTTATGCACGATACAAGGAGGATACGGTGAACGCGAAGTTTCTGCAATCCGCAAGCCTTGCCGTTTGTTCTCTTCTGATGTTCGCTCCCGGCCCAGGAGCAGCTCAGGAGCAGAAATCCGGCGGGAAAAAAGAGGTCGATCCTTTGATTCAGGCCTATTCGGTCAACAATTATTCCAGAGTCCGGACTCTCGGAGCGGCCCGGAAGAATGAACCTCTGGCATCCCTGCTCCTCTCTCTGACCAAGGTGTATGACAAGACATTGAGTGAATCCGTTGCCAAGCAGGGAGTGGAGGAACTCGGGTTGTTTTACGCGGATAAGACCAAGCCGAAAAACCTGCGGATTCTCGCGGGTCTGAGCTATGCGCGCTGCGCCCAGCTGATGCAGGACCGCAAAGATATCTACGGGACATTCGCCGATAAAATCGAATATAAAAAGGTGTATCAGGACATTCTCCGGGAAGTTCCGGGCAGCAAGGAGGCCGTCGCCGCATTTCTCTATCTGGAGCCGACGTCCGAGGAGATTGACGCCTACATCAAAACCTTTCCGGGAGACCGCCAGCTTTTGGTTCCCCTGCACCTGAACATTGCGAACAAGGAAATCCGCTTCCGGAAGAATTACAAGAGTGCAGTGGAGCATTTGAAAGCGGCGTACCAGACCGGCATTGTCCATCCGAGCATCCGGCGCAGCACGCTGTTCAAGATCGGATATCTGTACGACAAACGCCTGAACGATTTCAAGAGTGCGCTTCCTTTCTATCAGGAATATATTAAAATTTATCCGCTTTCGACCCATGCGGTCGTGATCCAGCGGTTCATCAAAGAGAAGGGAGCGAAGTGAGATGGAGGAGTCGAAATTTCAATTTGTGATGAACCGGATCGGTCTGGTCTGTTTTCTTCTGTTCTTCGTGCTTTCCGTTGTGATGGTGATCCGGAACGGGACCTTCGGCGGAGATCTGCTTTCCGACGGGAAACGCCTGACCTTCGCCCACTGGCAGCTGGAGGACGGATTCCGGGAAGGATACGCGGATGCCATCCGCGAATATGAGCGGATCAAGGCGCAGGAGGGAGAGAAGATCCGGGTGATCCAGACCACGGTTCCGGTCCGGGGATATCCCCAGTGGTTTCTGACCCAGCTGATCGGCGGGGACTGCGCGGATGTGATTGAACTTTCCGGAAGTGAGGAAATCCACAATCAGTATTTTCTTCCGCTGTCCCGGTATCTTGCGGCGCCGAATCCGTACAACAAGGGAACTCCGCTGGAAGGGATGGCGTGGCGCGACACGTTTGCGGATGACATGGTCGGCGCCCTGAGCCAGACCTACTCCGAATACTTCGGCGTTTCCACGTTCATGACCACGACCCGAATGTATGTGAACGTGGATCTTTACGAGAAGGCGACCGGACAGAAAAAAATGCCGGAAACGCTGGATGAATGGATTCTCTCCTGCCAGAAAATCCAGGAATACGGCGAGAAGATCGGCAGGCCTCTGATTCCGATCGGGGTGCGCGGATTCGACAAGGGGACGATCGCCCAGATCTTCACGCATTTCAACAACATCATCAATGCGGATTACAGCGATTCGCTTTCCGACTACGGCTACGGCCCCTCGATCTATGAGTTGTATCACAAACTTGCCGTCGGGGATAAGGATATTGATCTGGACCGTTTTCTTGCTCCGGCGGAAATTGTGGCGGAGATCGGGAAATATTTTGCAAAAGGATTTTCGGCGATCGATCTGGAGCAGACGAAATTTCTGTTCAATTCGGGAACGGTCGGCTACTTCATCGACGGGACCTACAATGCGTTCTCCATGGTGAACAACTCTAACTTCAAAGTTGACATCATCCCGCTTCCGCTGATCGGGCCGAACGGGAAATACCGCGATCTTGGAAGAATGACGGAGGTCGGGGGCGGACTCGGCGGACGCTTCGGGATTCCAAAGAACGCGAAAGACATTGATCTTGCCATGGATTTTCTCCAGTTCATCACCTCCTACAAGATCTCCCAGCTGACGATGGTCCGCCACAGCAAATGGGGCTCTCCGCTGAAGCGGGTCAACTACCGCGAGGCGTTCGGGCCGGAGATCTCGGCAATGTGTCACTGCAAAAACAAAAAAGAGATGACGAAAAAAGAGATCGACGAAGAGGTCACTCTTCTGGAAAAGTGCCGTCCGTATGAAGGAATCGGCTATACGGGAATCGCCTGCATCTACGCCATCGGAGGGAAAACCCAGAGAGATCATGTGCTCACCATGGAGGATATCATCATCCATCAGCCGGAAAATCCGAAGAAGGTTTTCTGGAACAGCATTCTGAGCCGCCGTCATGATCTTCTCCAGGAGCTGGACGAGACCATTATTTCCGAGAAGCGGACGCTCTGGAATCTGGACGGCATGCGGGCGACGTTCGCAGTCGCCGAACTGGATACCGGTTCCGCAGAGGAGAAAAAAGCGTACGATGACCGCTACAAGCTCAACATGGAAGGCATGACCAACCGTTTCCAGCAGCTTGACACCCTGTTTCAGGTCATCGAGGACATTCCCAATTTGAAGGAGATTGAATAATGGCTGTTGAAGTTCCGATGAAAAAACTGCGGTATTACTGGCCGGTCTATCTGCTGATCGCCATTCCGCTGATTATGGTTTGTGTTTTTTCCTATTATCCGATTTACAATGGGTTCGTCCACATTTTCTACCGCTGGAACGGGGATACGGTGGAGGAGTTCATCGGACTGGGCAACATCATCCGGGTTCTTGAGGATTCGACTCTTCTGCACTCGTTCGGCGTGGTTCTGATCTTTGTCATTGCCAACGTGTTCAAGATGATTGTTCCGATCATCATTGCGGTTGTGCTGCACCATGTGATCAGCGATCGGATGGGGTATCTTTACCGGGTGCTGTTCGTGGTGCCGATGATTATTCCCGGGATGGTGGGAATTCTGATCTGGAAATATTTCTATGAACCGAACAACGGGGTTCTGAACGGGCTTCTCCGGAGCATGGGATTTCTTGCTCCGACGGACAGCATTCAATGGCTGTCGGATGAGCGGCTCATTCTTCCTTCGCTGATCTTCATGGGATTTCCGTGGGTGGGAGCGTTCGGCGTGCTGATTTATCTTGCCGGACTGCAGAGCATCCCCGAGGACGTGTACGAAGCGGCCGAAGTCGACGGAGCCGGTCCGTTCCGCATCTTCTTCCAGATTGAGCTTCCGCTGATTATGACTCAGATCCGAATCAATCTGGTTCTGATGACGATTTCGACTCTTCAGGCATGGGAGCATATTTATCTTTTTGTCGGCATCAGCGGAGGGCCGAACGGGGTGGCGACGGTACCGGGTCTGCGGATTTTCCGTGACGCCTTTTCGGAAGGTTTGTTCGGATACGGCTGCGCAATCGGGTTTGTGATTTTCCTTGTCACGCTTGCGCTGACGTATATCAACAACCGTTTTGTCAAAGTCAACAAATAAGAAAAGGATTCTTTTATCATGGCAAGAAAAGTCCGATCGAAGACAGCGGAATTCACCAAGCACCTGATTATCATTGCCGCTCTGTTTTTCGCATTCATTCCGTTTTATCTGATGCTGAACATTTCACTGAAGGACAATGAACAGTTCTTTCAGAATCCCTGGCTGCCGTCTCTGCCTTTCCACTGGGAGAATTATGTGTACGGATGGAATTACATCGGGATGAAGATTTTCAACACGGCGTTTGTCGCGGTGACGACCACGGTGTTCACGATCGCCTTTGCGGTGATCGGCGCGTATTTCTTTGCCCGCTTCAAGATGCCGGGATCGAAAATTCTGTTTCTCGTGTTCACGCTTCTGATGATGTATCCGGGCGTGGCGAACATGGTTCCGATGTTCAAGCTGATTACTTCGCTGGGGCTGTACAACAGCTATCTGGCGCTGATCCTGCCGGGAATCGCCGGAGGACAGGCGTTCAATATCTACGTTCTGCGGAACTTCATCGAAGATATCCCGCAGGACCTGTTCGACGCAATTGAAATCGACGGGGGAAGCATTCTCCAGCAGATCTGGCACATTGTGGTGCCGATGTCGATGCCGATCATCGGAACGCTGGGAATTCTGACCATCATCGGACAGTGGAACAACTTCATCAGTCCGCTGCTGTACATCCGCGACGACAACATGCAGGTGCTTTCCGTCTCGCTGCTGTACCTCGACGGCGAATACACCAAGCAGTGGGGACAGCTGATGGCCGGCTATACCGTCGCATCCCTCCCGCTGGTGGTGATGTTCCTCTTCTGCATGAAACTGTTTGTCCGCGGACTTTCCGCAGGCGCAATCAAAGGCTGACCGCAGCCGAACCGTTCTCCCGGCCGGATGGACTTTGTTCCATCCGGTCTTTTTTTTGCCGGGAAAGGATCTGCGCAAACGCCGGACGGACAGGATATAAAGATCGGGAAATTTTCGTTTCCCCTGTTGAAAAATTACGTTTTGGGAATATGTTACATTTTTGTTATCGCTGCAAAAGGAAAGGAAACCGATGGATCTGATTCCAACCTATACGACATTTGGACTCTACCTGCTTTTCATGGTGGCGGTCGGCCTGTATTTTTACAAGAAGGAGACGGATATCAAGGAGTATCTTCTCGGGGGCCGGGGAGTCGGCAGCTGGGTGACGGCGATGTCCGCCCAGGCGAGCGACATGAGCGGCTGGCTTCTGATGGGGCTTCCGGGAGCGGTCTACTGCGCGGGTCTCGGCGAAAGCTGGGTGGCGATCGGACTGGTGGCGGGAACGCTGGCGAACTGGATTCTGATCGCGCCGCGCCTGAGAATTTATACGGAAAAAGCGCGGGCGCTGACCATTTCCGCCTATCTCGGTCGCCGGTTCCGGGATCCGACGGGGATCATCCGGGTACTCGCAGCGGCGATCACGCTGTTTTTCTTCACGATTTACGCGGCATCCGGACTGGTGGCGGCGGGAAAGCTGTTCGAGTCGATGTTCTCGGTGGATTTCAAGATTGCGGTTCTGGTGGGAGCGGCGGTGATTCTTCTGTATGTGTTCATGGGCGGCTATCTGGCGGTCTGCTGGACGGATCTTTTTCAGGGACTTCTGATGTTCTTTGCGCTGATTGCGGTTCCCGTGGCGGCAGCGTGGAATCTGGAAAGCGGAGCGGTGGCGGCGGCGTGCGAAGCAAAAAACGTCTCTTTTTCCCTGCTTCCCAAAGGAGGAGGTGCGGCGGCGGGAATTGCGATTCTTTCCTCCGCGGTATGGGGACTGGGCTATTTCGGCCAGCCGCATATTCTGACGAGATTCATGAGCATCCATTCCTTCCGGGCGCTTCCGAGAGCGACCGTCATTGCGATGATCTGGGTGGTGATCTCGCTGGGAGCCTCGATTCTGATCGGCATTCTGGCGATTCCGATGTGGAGCGGCGCGGCGGAGCTTTCGAAGGCGGACAGCGAAAAGGTTTTCATTTACATGATCGGACGCCTGTTCAATCCGTGGATCGGGGGGATTCTTCTTGCGGCGATTCTTGCGGCGATCATGTCGACGATCGACTCGCAGCTTCTGGTCTCCTCTTCGACGCTCACGGAGGATTTCTACAAACAGATCATCAAACGGAAAGCCTCGGCCCGGGAACAGGTTGCCGTAAGCCGCGGCTTTGTTCTTCTGATCACGGCGGTGGCGACGGTGTTCGCCCTCGCGGATATCGAAACGATCTTTGCACTGGTGAAATTTGCCTGGGGCGGTTTCGGCGCGGCGTTCGGACCGGTTATTCTGATGTCGCTCTATTCGCGCCGGATGACGTGGCAGGCGGCGCTCTGCGGAATGATCGCCGGAATGGGAGTCATGCTCGGCTGGTATGCCACGGGACTGAGCCGTTATATGTATGAAATTCTTCCCGGCTTTGCGGCAGGTCTTGCCGTGATCGTGTTTCTGAACCGGAGCCATCCGCAGAAAGATCCGAAGGTTCTCCGGGAATTCGACTCCATGACAGCGGAACTGCGTTCCGAAAAACAGTAACCCACTTTGAAAGGAGCCCCATGGCAGGCAGCGGAAAAAACGATCTGGAAATCGCCGTTCTGAACAGCATCAGCAAAACCGTGGTGCATGAACGGAACATCCCGACCCTCCTGAAAACGGTGCTGGACATCCTTCACCGCGAAATGGGTCTTCTGCGCGGGACCTTCACGCTGATGCACGGCGACACCCTGTTCATCGAAGCCTCCAACGGACTCACGGAAGAGGAGATGCAGCGCGGAACCTACAAGGTCGGCGAAGGCGTGACCGGGAAAGTGGCATCCACGGGACTGCCGCGCGTGATTCCGGATATCTCCAAAGACCATGAGTTTCTCGGCAAGACCAAGGCCCGGAAAAACACCCGGAACGTTGCCTTCATCTGTGTTCCGGTCATCCACATGGAAAAGGTGATCGGCACCCTTTCCATCGACCACGAGGTCAAGCCGGGAGTGGATCTTGACCGCGATCTCAAAATTCTGGAAACGGTGGCGAACATCACCGCCGAGGCGGTGGCAGCCTGTCTTCAGGAACACGAGGAGCGCGAGAAGCTGAAAGCGGAAAATGTCCGGCTGCGGGAACAGCTCGGCAACGACATGCGTCCGGTGAGCATCATCGGCTCCTGCAGTGCGATGCGCGCGGTTTATGCGCAGATCGCCCAGGTGGCGCCGAGCAATGCCACAGTGCTGATCCGCGGAGCCTCCGGAACGGGCAAGGAGCTTGTGGCAAGAGCGATTCTGCAGGAGAGCAAACGAAAGGATAAACCATTCATCTGCGTCAACTGTGCCGCGCTGCCGGACAATCTGATCGAGAGTGAATTGTTCGGTCATGAGAAAGGAGCGTTCACCGGGGCGATCAGCTCCCGGTGCGGACGGGCGGAGGCCGCAAACGGCGGAACGCTGTTTCTGGATGAAATCGGCGATCTGAGTCTTCCGGTTCAGGTCAAGCTGCTGCGGTTCATTCAGGAGCGGACATTTTCCAGAGTCGGCAGCAACGAGGAGATCAAGGTGGATGTCCGTCTGATCACCGCAACGAGCCGGAATCTGGAGCAGCTGATGGAGGAGGGGAAATTCCGGGAGGATCTTTACTACCGGCTGAATGTTTTCCCGATTCATCTTCCGTCGCTGCACAACCGCCGGAGCGACATCATGCTGCTGGCGGAACATTTTCTGGAAAAGTTCAAGAAGATCCACGGCAAGGAGATTGTGCGGATTTCGACACCGGCGATCAACATGCTGATGTCGTATCACTGGCCGGGCAATGTGCGGGAACTGGAGAACTGCATGGAGCGCGCGGTCCTGCTCTCCACGGACAACGTGATTCACGGCTACAATCTTCCGCCCTCTCTCCAGACGGGCGAGTCCTCGGGAACCGCGATCAATCCCGAGATGAAGGCCGATTTCAATACGCTGGTGGAGTCGTTCGAGCGGGAGCTGATCGTGGAAGCGCTGAAGGCGACCAACGGAAATGTGGCGGCGTCTGCCCGCAAACTGGGGATCTCCCAGCGGATCATCCATTACAAAATCAACAAAATCGGAATTACGCCCGAATGGTATAAACAGGACTCCCAGAAATAAAAATCGGGGAAAAATTCGATTTTTATTTGTTTTCCTCGGGAAAGCATTGTATATTCCCTGTCAGCACGCAAAACAACAAACAAAGGAGTTTTCCATGAAGTTCAAAGCGATTGTCACAGCGGTTTCTCTGACGTCTCTTGTGGTCCTTGCCGGATGCGCAACGTCCTTCCCGCTCGGGTTCATCTACACGAGCGTCAATCTCCCGGTCACGGTCGGCAACGGAGAGATGAAGTATTCGAAGGTCGGCGAAGCAAAATGCCAGTCCATGTTCGGGCTTTTTGCGAGCGGAGATGCTTCGATCAATGCAGCCTGCGCGAATGCGAAGATCACCAAGGTCGGCTGGGTGAATCAGGAGGTTGTAAACATTCTCGGCATCTACGGAAGCTACAAGACGGTTGTCTACGGCGAATAATTGTCGCGGGGCGATTGAATCCGTTTTTTCCGGGCGGTCTTCGGACCGCCTTTTTTTATGTCCGGATTCCGGTTGTCCGGATCGGTTGACACCGTTTTCTCCGGGCGTCAGGGAAAAGGAGGTGGTTTCATGGACACGATCGGAGACAACCGGAACGGAGTGTTCCGGCAGATCCGCAAGAAGGACGGATTCTATTACGCCACGGTGGACGGCATCCGCTGGGACCGGATCGACAATGCCGACGGCGCATCCGCCTACGAGGTCTGGCGGAACGAAGGACACGAGGGAACCGAAGAGGAGTTTTTTGAATATCTCCGGGGACCGCGCGGCTATACCGGCGAAACAGGACCGCAGGGAGAACAGGGTCCGCGCGGAGAACAGGGAATTCAGGGAATTCCCGGGGAAGAGGGGATTTCCGCCTACGAGGTCTGGCGGAACGAGGGACACAACGGAACCGAAGAGGAGTTTCTCGAGTCCTTGAGCGGGAAAGCGGCCACGGTCCGAATCGGCACGGTGACCCTTCTGCCGGAAGGCAGTGTTCCGACCGTCATGAACAGCGGAACCGAACAGGATGCGGTGCTGGATTTTGCGTTTCCCGAAGGAACCGTTGCCGCATCCGGGGACGAGGGAAAGTTCTCCGTCCAGCTCAGCTTCGGCGAACGCTTTTCCGGAACCACACGATTAACCTATGGAAGGAGAATTTAAGATGGCTGTCTTCAAACCGCCTTATGCAACAAGCGAAGAGCGTAAAACCGTGACTCTGGAGGAGGGCGAACTGATGTTCGACTCCACGGAAAAGGCGTTCTACACCGGCGACGGGACTCCGGGAGGACGCGCCATCCATGGAAGCACCGTCACAATCTCCGGATATGAAGAGCTTCCCGGCGGAAGCGCCCCCTGTTTCGAGGAGACGGAAGCATCCACTCCGCAGGCTCGGGAATATACGTTCCGATGCCCCCGGATCCCGGATTCCATCCGCATTCCGAGTGATCTTCTTTCCGATGACGACGTCGCTCTCCCGGAGGCGGGAAAGGTTGTTCCGTTCCTGCGGAGCGGAAACGATTCCATTGAATTCGCGGTCAAGAAGGAGGACGGTTCCGTTGTTCTTGTCTCCGGAGGTGCCGGGAATGCGGCGGGAAGCGGAATGGTGGTTCCGGCGGTCTGCACCGAGGTGAATGGCTCACTCTGCATGGCCCGCCCAGTCTCCATTGCGTCCGACGGAACAGCCTCCTGGGCCGGAGATGCGGAGGAAGCTCTTCTCCCCGCCTGGGACGTACCCTCGGAGGAATAAACGTCGAAACCCGAAATGGAAACGGGGGTATCTCATGCTTTGCCGGATCGGCGAACCGCCGCAGAAGAGCATCGTGCATCCCCCCGATCCCTGCCGGCGCCCCTTTTCCGCAGGAAGCCGCCGGTCCGGATCCGTTCCGGGAGCATTAACGGGCGATTTTCTGAAGGGTTTTCCGGATTTTTCGGCTTCCATCCGGACTGCAGACACGATCCGCCGCCTCAATCAGTTCAAAGGGACGGTAGAGCAGAAGAGCCTTTTCTTTCTCTGCTTTCAGACGGATGACGCCTTCCCGGACAACCTGTTCCGCTGGCGTTCCGAAATAAGACTCCTTCAGTTTTTTTTCAACAAACGCCTGCACCTTTGAAACGGGAACAGAAAACGCACCGGCCTTGCATTCGAGGATTCTGATTGCGAGAATTCCATTTTCGATTTCCATCCGGAAGCGGCAGCGGAAATTGAGAAACCGTCCGAAAGGAGTATCCCTTCCGATATCGTGCGGATAGAGAAAACGGAAAACGCCATTTTCCAGCTCCAGGCGTCCGCGCTTCATCTCCTCCGGAATGCGGAGGAAAGAAGTGGTGAACGGATTTCCGAGGGTTCCGGAAATCAGCGCATTGAATTCCCGCTCCGTCAGTTCAAGAGTCTGTTCTCCGCCCGGCCCCTGCTGGACCGCCGAACGGATGTTTGCGTTGATCGTCCGCATTGCGGTCATCATCGGGATGAAGTCCTGCGATGCCGGAATCTGCGTTGTGATCGGGGACTCGTCCAGCAGCATCGCGGCAAAGATGGAACACACCGTCAGCAGCAGAACAATGCCAAACAGCGGAAGAAGAACATAGAAAACCAGTTTGCGGAACGTCATAGCGGTATCGTTCTTGGAATCCGCGCTTCAACAAACACCGCGGCGCGCAGATAGATCAGATCGGTCGGAGACGACGTGAAGTTTTCCGGATCGTTGAAGATCAGCTCTTCCGCCCGGATGGACGGCGTGTAACAGATCCGCCCCGCCAGTTCCGGAGCAAATGCGGCAAATGCGGAACGGTCTTTTTCCAGCGCCGCGCCCCGGACCGTTGTCAGAAGAGCCGCCAGTTCCTCCTCTTTCCGGAGAACGGCGGTGAATCCGTCGGGAAAATAGGAACCGTTTTTCAGTTCCATGCCATACGCGAGAATTTCAGATCGGCGTCCATCGAACAGCGCCACGGCTTTTTCCGGGAAATTCCCGGCGAACGCGGAACGGATCAGTCCCGCCGCCGAGGGGACACCACGCACACGGACACCGCTCCGGCCGTAGGCAAGTCCGCTGACAAAGGCCGAGGCAACCCGCAGACCGGTGAACCCGCCCGGACCGGTCCCGACACTCCATTCCGCAATTCCGCAGAGAGAGGTTCCCGCGTGATCCGCGGCCTGTTCCAGACGCTCCGGAAGAACGGACGCATCATGCCCGTTCAGCAGTATGGTTTCTGAAAAAAGAAGGTTGTTCTGGCGATCGGCAAGGGCAATGGACGCCTCGTTCCAGGAAAAATCCAGCGCCGCCCGGACTGTATTGTGTTCCATCATGAAATCTCCGTTCTGTCAACAGGTAAAAATAGCCTCTTTTTGCAGAAAATCAACCGGTCCTGTTCAGAAAAGAAGAACTTTCAACAGCCATGTCAGCGGGACAATCACAAGGGCGTAGGCGGTCGATTCCGGCCATGTCTTTGCATTTGTCATCACGGAGGTGAAGCGGAAAAGGAAAACCGTCGCAATGATCCATCCTGCGTACGGAATCAGAAACAGGATACTATAAATCACCACAAACGGGGGAAGAGCTCCCAGCGGAAAGCGGATTTTCATCCGGTCCGCGGCGTACCATGTCAGGAACGACTCCGCCACGAGGAACAGAAGCGCTTTTAAAAGGAACAATACGACGACCATCATATATTCACCCGCCTGGTTGAGTTGCTGTTTAAACCTATATCGGCAAATGAAAAAATCAAGTCCGTCCGCAGAAAAAAAGACGCCTCCGGGAAACGGAGGCGTCCTGGAAAATGCGGAATTGTTCAGGCGCGCGCGGCAAGAACCGTCTTTTCATACCGGTCGATCTCCGGCATGAAGTCGATTCCGGCGGGAACCGACTGCTGTTCGCAGAAGTAGTCGTACACCGCGCCGAACGGGAACATTTTAAGTTCTTCGATCAGGGCCATTTTATGTCCGTTGTCGAAGTTTTTCTCCATTTCGCGAAGCTGTGCGGACGGCTCCAGAAGCGCTTTGAGAAGCGCTTTCTGCATATTGCGCGTTCCGACAACCCAGGCGATAATGCGGTTGATCGTGGCATCGAAGTAGTCGAGGCCGATATGGATTTTTTCCGCGCCGTTGCCGATGATCTCCCGGGCGATGGCCTGAAGTTCATCGTCAAAGAAGACCACATGATCGCTGTCCCAGCGGACCGGACGGGAGACGTGCAGAAGAATCTCGTCCACAAACAGCAGCACGGAACTGATCTTGTCGCTGATGATCTCCGTCGGATGGAAATGACCGGAGTCGAGGCAGAGCATCACGCCGTTCTTCACCGCGTATCCCAGATAGAACTCGTTGGATCCGACCGTGCAGCTCTCCACACCGATTCCGAACAGCTTGGACTCCACCGCATCGCGCATGCACTTCGGAGAGATCTTTTCGGCGAACATGGCGTCCAGGGAGGATTCCAGCCGTTCCCTTGCCGCGCGGCGGTCGATGGTCACATCCTTGAATCCGTCGGGAATCCAGGTGTTCATCACCGCCGGCGTTCCGAGCTGGCGTCCCATCTCCGCAGCGATCCGGCGGCACGCGATTCCGTGTTCGATCCAGAACTGGCGGATCCCGTCGTCCGGATGGGAGAGCGTCAGATTCGACGACGCCTTCGGATGTCCGAAAAAGGTCGGATTGAAATCAAGTCCCGCATTCTGCTCCTTTGCCCAGTCGATCCAGCTCTGGAAGTGTTCCGGTTCGATTTTATTCCGTTCCACCGGTCTGGCCGCGTCAAGATAGATCGCGTGAAGGTTCAAACGTTTCTTTCCGGGAATCAGCGAAAACGCCTTCGCCAGATCTCCGCGAAGCTCCTGCGGCGTCCGCGCGCGGCCCGGATAGTTCCCCGTGGAAAGAATTCCTCCCGACGCCCCTCCCGCATCCGGTTCAAAGCCGCCGACATCATCCCCCTGCCAGCAGTGAAGGGAGATCGGGATCTGCGCCAGCTGTTCCAGTGCCGCGTCGGTATCCACTCCGAACGCCCCGTAATACTCTTTTGCCGCCTGATAATTCCGTTCAATGTTCCGCTGCGTCATAGCAACACCCCTTTCGCTTGGTTTCAGAAGAAATTTAGCATTTCCAAATCAAAAAACCTTGACAAACGGGCCGTTTTATAGTACAATAAAGCCAAAAAGGAGATTTCATGTCCATTTTATCCCGGTCGGATTTCCTGGCGAACAAGACTCTTCCTCTGAAGCTGATCCGGCGCGATCCGCAGGAGTCGTACGGACTGCACAGCCACGAATTTTCGGAACTTGTGATCGTTTACCGGGGATCCGGGGAACATCTGATCCACGGAGAACGCCGCACGGTTTCCGCCGGCGATATTTTCCTCATCAAGGAACAGACGCGGCACGGCTATGAAAATCTCCGGGATCTGGCGCTCTGCAATCTGCTGTTCGATCTTCACGAGGTCGGCAGTCCGCTGTTTGCGCTGGGCTGCTATCCGCTTCTGCGCCGTCTCTCCCTTCTGGAACCCGGACGCATCTCCGGGCGCGGCGTTCACCTTTCCGGCGGGGAACTGGAGCAGATTCTTGATCTTCTGAACGCCATTGAGGAGGAACAGAACAGCCGGAAAGAGGATTACGCCTCCGCGATGTCGGCGCTGTTTGTTCTTCTGATCGTCCGTCTCTCCCGTCTGCGGGGGACGGAAGCGGCGGGGCCGGAAGAGGGGCCTCTGGAACTCTTCCGGCTGCTCAACGCCCTTTCGGACCGTTCCGCAGAATCCTGGAGCCGATCCCGGATGGCGAAACTCGCCGGGATGTCGATCCGGACTCTGACGCGGCAGTTCCGGAACGCGACCGGTTATCCCCCGAAGGAATATCTGCTCCGCCTGCGTTTGAAAAAAAGCGTCATGCTGCTGCTCAATCCGGAGATGCCGATCTCCGAAATCGCCGAACGGACCGGCTTTTCCGACAGCAACTATTTCTGCCGGCAGTTCCGGAAACATTACGGACTCTCTCCGCAGAAATATCGGAAAAAACGCGAAACGTAATGCCGTCCTTTTCCGGAGGAGATCAGACCCCGCGGGCGGAGAGAATTTCGTCAATCGCCCGCCGGGACTCCACTTCCAGCACAGGATCGAGAATCAGGTCCAGATTCCCCTCCATCAGCGACGGCAGATCGTATGCCGACACGCCATACCGGTGGTCCGTAATGCGGTTCTGGGGAAAATTATAGGTGCGGATCCGCTCGCTGCGGTCGCCGGTCCCCACCTGGAGTCGCTTGGACGCCGCATGCCGCGCCGCCTCTTCACTCCGCCGGATCTCCAGCAGCTTCGCCTTCAGGATGCGCAGAGCAATCTCGCGGTTGCGAATCTGCGACCGCTCCTGCTGACTGGCAACCACCAGTCCGCTCGGTTTATGCAGGATCCGGACCGCCGAATCGGTCCGGTTCACATTCTGTCCTCCCGGACCCGACGAGCGGAACGTGGAAATTTCCAGATCCTCGTGCCGGATTTCGATCTCGTCGGTTTCGTCGGCTTCGGGAAGCACAGAGACCGTCACCGTCGAGGTATGAATCCGTCCGCCGGACTCCGTCGAAGGCACGCGCTGGACGCGGTGAACGCCGCTCTCGAATTTCATCAGAGAAAACACATCCGTTCCGGAGAGGGAAAACACCGCCTCCCGGACGCCGCCGAGATCGCTGTCGGTCTGGTCCAGCACCTCGCTGTGCCACCCCTTCTTCTCGGCAAATTTCAGGTACGCCCGGAACAGTTCCGCGGCAAACAGCGCCGCCTCTTCGCCTCCCGCCGCCGGACGGATTTCCACGATCGTGTCTCTCGCATCGGCCGCATCGCGCGGAATCAGAGCGATGGTGAGCTTCTGTTCCACTTCAGCGGATTTCCGCTCCAGCTCCTTCAGATCGCTCTCCAGAAGCGCGAGAAATTCCGGATCCTTCTCCTTCTGCAGCAGTTCCCGGTTCTCCCGGATTTCCGACAGAATCCGGTTCCACTGCTCATAGGCTTCAAAAATTCCGGCAAGACACTGCCGCTCCCGGGAAAGAGCCTTGCATTCGGCCGGTCTTGCATACACATCCGGCGAAGCCAGTCTCTTTTCCAGTTCCGCGAAACGCTCCTTCATGGAGTCGATATGAACGGCGATATCCTGCGGCTGCATCATCAGTACACGAAAAACCCGTCACAGGCCGGAAAAGGAAAACAAATCCGCGGCCGGACGGGTCTTCTGAACGGAAAAAGACTTACGCCTTCTTTCCATAACGCTTGTTGAATTTGTCAACGCGGCCGGCGATGTCCACCAGTTTCTGTTTGCCGGTGAAGAACGGATGGCACTCCGCGCAGATACCGACACGCTGTTCTTTTCTCGTGGAATTGATCTCCCAGACCTTCCCGCAGGCGCAGATCACCTTCGCAGGACCATAATTCGGATGGATTCCTTCTTTCATCTTGTGCAAACCTCGTTCTATGGGTTATATTTCATTCTGGAACTTTTCCGTCGCGCGGCCATTCCATGCAGCCGCAAAGAAGTCAATATAGCACGACTTTCTCAAAAATCAAACAGCCGGAACAATTTTATCTCCGGATTCCCGCGCTTCTCCGCCGCGGCGGCCGGAGCAGATCCTTCCCTCCGAACGCCGGGCCGGAAAAAAGACGATCAGGGAACGACTTCGGGATTCTCCCGCCTGTAGTAGGCGGTAATCATCTTCCGGAGGAAATTGATATCCAGCTTCCAGTCGAGAGCCGCATCTCCGAGAGCCTTTCGCACATTGGTCTGATCGAAGATGATCTCCGACTCGAAGTAGGGCATCAGATCCCCGATCATCTTCTGAACGAGGATCTCCTGCTTGGAGGGATTGTCGACCTTCTCCTGCACCGAAAGACCATGCGACTGAAGCACTTCGCAGACCGCTTTCTCAATATCGTAACGGCTCACCGGACTGTCCCCGGTGATATGATAGGTCTTGTTCTCAACAGGGAACATGAACAGCTTGGAAATCGCCTCCTGGACGTAGTCGATCGGGACGAAATACACCTTGTCCGTCGCGCCGGCCTGAATCCGGAGAGTGGTTGTGAACGGTCCCTTCGAAGAGATTCCCGCCTTCGCGCAGGAGAGACGCTTCACCTGGCCGAGAAACTCAAGGAGCCGATAGAATGCCAGCGGTTTGCGGACCACGCCGTCGGACCGTCTTCCGACCACGATCGCGGGCCGGTAAATCGTATATGCGAAACCGGATTCCCGCACGAGTTTTTCCGCATCGAATTTGCTTCGTTCATAAGAGTTGTTGAAGTCCACCGCGGGCATTTCGTCCTCCATGACGCGCCCGACGGTTTTTCCGGCGACGTAGGCGGTGCTCACATAATGGAATGTCGGAACATTGACGGATTTTGCCAGAGCCAGAGCCGCCTGCGTTCCGCCAAAATTGGTTGCGTAGGTTTTGCCTTCGGGATCTTTGCCGAGGTTCACATCGGCCGCGCAGTGGAAGAAGGTGTCGAACGGTCCCTCCTTGGCCATTGCCTCCGCGGGAAGATTCCCCAGTGTCCCCTCAACGATCGTAACACGGGAAAGGATGTCATCCGCCGTTTCCGGCTTTCCGTCAAATTCGCACTGCATCCGCAGAATTTTTTCCGCGCGGGACTGCCCGGACTCTCCGCAGAATCCCCGGCAGAGGGATACCACCCGGAAAGACGGATGTTCCCGCAGTAATGCTGTTGTGAAGGCGGCGCCGACCAACCCTGTAATTCCGGTCATCAGAATTTTCAATGTTCTCTCCAAATTGTCGTTTGCTATTTTAAATGTATTTATCTTAAAATCAGGATTCCTGTAATATAGCATGTCTTTGCTGTTAAAGCAAATAGAAAGATAAAAAAAGAGTTTTCACACTCAAAAAAACCGTCCGTTCCGCTGCAGGGCGGAAGGGATCCGCGTCTTTCCCGCTTTCCCGGAAGAGGCTTCCGAGTTTCCGGATCAGCGGAGAACCGGCCAGATCCGGCCGTTCGACGACTGCTCCAGTTTCAGCGGCATCCCGAATGTCTCCTCCAGATTGTGTTCCGTCAGGATTTCATCGCGGGATCCCTGGGTGAAGATGCGTCCGTCTTTCAGGATCATTCCGCGGTTGAAGTTCTTTGTGATCTCCTCGATCCGCTGGGTGATGAAGACCATCGTCGGCGCATTCGGGCGGCTTGCGAGATCGTCGATTGCCTTCAGAAGAATCTCGCGGCTTGTAAGATCCAGATAGACGCATGTTTCGTCGAGGATCACCAGTTCCGGATCGGAAATCAGCGCCCGGGCGATAAGCGCCTTGACCTGCTCTCCCGAAGAGAGACGGTCGAAATACCGGTCCGCGATCGCGCCGCCCTGAATCATTTCCAGCGCGGCGTCCGCCCGCTTGATCTCATCCGGCGAAGCGTCCCGGAAAAAGCCGACCGTGGAGTCGATCCCGGACAGGACGATTTCCCGCGCGGTCCAGCGCCGGTAGCTTCCGTCCGCCGCCCAGGTGTTCAGAAACGGACTCGCCCACGCGACCCGCTTGCGGATCTCATAAAGATCACAGGAACCGTAGCGGTTCCCGAGGACAGAGACCGTCGCCCCGTAGAGCGGCCAGACCATTCCGAGCATCAGTTTGACCAGCGTCGTCTTTCCCGCGCCGTTCGGCCCGAGAACAAACCAGCGTTCGCCCCGGCGGACCGACCATGAAAAATCGTGAAGAGCTTCGAATCCTTCCAGTTTCACGGTCGCATTTCTGATTTCAATTGCAAGTTCCTCCTGCATCATTTCTCTCCTCAGTTCAAAGGAAGCGCGCACGGGTAACTTCCCAGGATTTTGACAGAGTGCGCCAGCGTGTTCAGTTCTTCTATGGCCCCGGCGATTTTCGGATCGCTGACGTGACCGAGCATGTCGACAAAGAAAAGATATTCCCAGTTCCGCCGTTTCGACGGACGGCTTTCAATCATCGAAAGCGTCACGCCCGCCCGTTTGAACGGAAGAAGGCAGTCGTACAGCGCGCCGACCCGGTCCTTGATCGCAAAGCAGAGGGAGGTCTTATCCTCTCCGGACGGCTTCACATCCTGTGTCCCGACGATCAGAAAGCGCGTAGTGTTGTTCGGGTTGTCCTGAATCCCCCGCTCCAGCAGTTTGAGCTTATAGACCTCCGCCGCCAGTTCGCTGCCGATGGCGGCGGCCCCATCTTCGCGGGCGGCGAGTTCCGCCGCGCGGGCGTTGCTCGAAACGGCGATCTGATCCGCATCCGGCAGATTCCCGGTCAGCCACTGACGGCACTGGCCGAGCGACTGCGCATGACTGTACACCACCCGGATCTGTGATTTGTCACACCGCGCCAGGAGACACTGTTCCACGCGCATATTGATCTCCGCGCAGATCTTCAGCGGAGAATCGACCAGCATATCGAGCGTGTGATTCACCACCCCTTCCGTGGAATTTTCAACAGGAACACATCCGTAGTTGCTCCGTCCGGCTTCGACGTCGTGGAACACATCGCCGATTCCCGGTTTCGGAACGTAGTCGATGGCGTGACCGAACTTCAGCTTGGCGGCAAGATGCGTAAACGTGGCTTCCGGACCGAAAAACGCGACCTTCAGCGGACTTTCCAGCCGCAGTGCGCCGGACATGATCTCCCGGTAGACCGCGCGGAGTGTCGAAGCGGGCATCGGTCCGTTGTTGATGGACTCCAGTTTCTCCAGCAGGGCCTTTTCCCGTTCGGGGACATACAGCGGCTGCCCCCGTTCGCGTTTCCACTCGCCCACCTCTTTGACGACCTTGTACCGTTCGTTCAGCAGGCGGACAATCTGCCGGTCGATCGCGTCAATCCGCACTCTCAAATCCTGAAGATCCATCATCCGTCAAATCCTTCCGAAAAGTTTTGAATTTAAAATTTACAGTATCTCTTCATTGAATTCAAGTATCGGACTGGATTTTTTTCCATTATAATGCTACATTGACGATGTCGTGACGGCCGGCCGGCGCGGAAGGGATCCATTCTGCCGCACGGAACGCCGTCCCATCAACAAGCAGGAGATATATCATGCAGAAAGAACTCGTCATCGCGGGACGCACGTTCCGCAGCCGCCTGTTCCTCGGAACAGGAAAATATCCGACAACCCAGTCCCTCTCCGATTCCATCCGGGCATCCGGATGTGAACTTGTCACCGTCGCTCTCCGCCGGGTCGATGTCGGAAACGCCGAAGATGACATCCTCTCCGGAATTGATCGCGCTCAAGTGGAAGTCATGCTCAACACCAGCGGCGCACGCACCGCCGAGGAAGCGGTCCGCATCGCGGAATTCGGCGAACGCGCCGGATTCAAATGGATCAAGCTGGAGATTCATCCCGATCCGAACTATCTGCTTCCCGATCCGGTCGAAACGCTGAAAGCGGCGGAAATCCTTGTGGAAAAGGGATTCATCGTCCTCCCCTACATCAATGCCGATCCCGTTCTCGCAAAACGCCTGGAGGATGCAGGGGTTCACGCCGTGATGCCGCTCGCCGCACCCATCGGGAGCGGACAGGGACTCCGCACCCGTCCCATGCTGGAAATCATCATCGAACAGTCGAACGTCCCCGTCGTGATCGACGCCGGACTCGGAATGCCTTCCCATGCCGCAGAAGCGATTGAAATGGGGGCGGATGCGGTCCTTGTCAATACCGCCGTCGCCGCCGCAAAGGATCCGGTCAGAATGGCCACCGCCTTCGCGCGCGCCATCGAAGCCGCGGAGCTTGCTCTTGCCGCAGAACCGCCCGCTCCGGTCTCCCGCGCCGTTGCAAGTTCCCCTGCCGACCTCTTCTCTTCTCCCATCTGATTCCGGAAAAACCGGAACTCCGGAAAAAAAGGTGCCCCGTACCGAGAGGGGTCGGTACGGGGCTGCAACAAAGGAGAGAGTATAGCAGGTGATACTTGTCGGAATATCGCCCGCTATATTGCTTTTGACCATGTAATATAACAAATGTTCCAAAAAAAACAATAGATTTTTTATTTTTTTCTATTCTGTGATTCTGTTCACAATATAAAATTGAGTCTGGATTGCGGGGAAAAAATTTTTTTAATTTTTTTTGTCTTAACCGGGAAATCCGATCTCCGTGAAAAAAAACGGGGACGCCGGAGAAGGATCGGGACATTTTTTCTGTGTTCTTCCGGACTGCCGGAGGGACTGAAGCAGATCTTCTCCGGCCGGCAGAAGAGAGTTTTCCTGTTTCAGCGGGAATTCGGTTTATCCCGTTCCGGATCCTGCATGATGCGGAGGAGGTCGGCACGGGAAAGTCCCCGGAACTTCATAATCTCGGAAAGACGCTTCTCCACTGCAGGGATCTCCTGCGTGCGGCCGAGACGGCCCAGACAGCCGATCTGCCCCACATACGGCAGCAGAAGATACGGATGACAGGCGGAATCCAGCCGGTATTCTTCCAGAGCCTCGGCATCGCGTCCGAGCATTGCGAGGGCAAGCGCCTTCAATCCGTGAATCCGGCCGATGTTCCGATATGGCGTTTTCCGGAAGAATTCGGCGAGATCGAGCGCATGACGGGCATCCTTCCGGTTCAGGAGTGCGCTCTCCACCGCCCGGTAGAGAGCATCCGGAAACGCCGTCGAGAGTTTTGCCGCCTGAAGTTCCCGCATTCCCGGAGCCGATCCGAACGACGGATGCCGTGCCGACTCGTAAAGACGTGTCGCGCCGAAGTTCACTCCCGCGCTCAGCAAAACGCCGCAGAGCGCGACAATTCCGGCAATCCGGGGAATCGCATGGAACTTCACCTCGTTTTCCGCACACCGCATCAGCGGAGGCCAGAAGAATCCGGTGAACAGCAGCGCGAACACCTCCAGCGGCCATGCGACGAACGCCAGATCCAGCATTCCGTGGATCAGCAGAACGGAAAATCCGAACAGGATCAGCTTCTCCTCCGCACGGGTCCGCCGGAAGCGGAGCAGAAAAAGTCCGACACCTTTGAAGGTCAGAAAACACCACGCGAGCAGAGCGGGAATCCCCAGACATGCGGCGATGTTCAGAAATTCGTTGTGCGGATGAAGAGTCCGCCACGCCGCGTGACGGTGAAAGAAATATTCCGCAGTTTTATACGGAATATAGGCGTCCTCGAACGACTCCGCACCGACCCCCAGCGGATGATCCGCGATCATTGCGACGGTCGATTCCCAGATCGCGGGACGGATCTCATCCCGCAGAAACGCATCGATCCTCGAAGAAGCGGAAAATGTCAGGACCGCCGTTCCCGCCAGCAGAGCTCCCAGCAGGCTGAACAGCAGAATCCGCCGTTCCCTCCCCCCGAGAAAAGAGAACAGCATAAGACCGCCCGCTCCCGCCAGCGCCAGAAACGACGCGCGCGATCCGGACCGCGCAAACAGATATGCGGAAAGCAGTCCGATTCCCAGACCCGCGACCCATCCCGTCCTGCGCCCCGGCATTTTCCGGAAAATCAGAAGCAGGGCAAACGGCGTCGAAAGCAGAAGCAGTGTCGCATTCCAGTTCCAGTTTCCTGCGATTCCGGTCAGGGGTTTTCCGGCGATATGCTGCACGAGGGTCACGGCAAGGTCGAGCAGCCAGACCGCGCTCAGAACCGGCGTCGCCGCACGACGGAGATCGTTCCGGTTCAGCGCCGCAAACAGCGGAAGCGTCAGAAACGCCAGATTCAGCCCCAGACTCTCAAGACTCCAGTACCCGTTGACGAAAAAATGACCGAGCGCGGAAAGAAGCAGGATCAGCAGAGCGGCCGCAGACCATCGCGACATGCTTTTCAGAAGACCGATCAGCCGTTCCCACTGCAGCAGAATCAGCGCCGCCGCCAGAAGCGCCAGCTCCCAGCGGGGAAACAGCATGGTCAGATCCGAATACTCTCCCGCCAGCATCGCCGGACGGTACAGCAGAAGCGCCGCGGCAAGAAACCAGAACATTGCAATCCGCATTCCGTCGTCTCCTTATCCTTATTATAAAAGATTCATGGCCCCCTGCCGGTAGCCGGCGGGGTTGACTGCCACGCGGGAAAATCCGAGCGGGCGAAGCGCCTCCCGGATCGTTTTCTCCATGCGGATCGCACGGCCGAGCGCCGGACCGCGGAACTCCAGCGAGGCGGAGGAATCGGCAAGAATGCGGACGCGCAGACCGGAAAAGCCGAGAGCCATCAGGATCTCTTCCGCCGCGGCGCATTTCCGGAGCGCGTCCTCCGTCAGCGGCACCCCGGTCGGAATGCGCGATGCAAGACAGGCCGCCGCGGGAAGGTTCCAGACCGGCAGTCCCGCACGCCGCGCCAGCAGACGGATTCTCCGTTTGCCGATCCCGCATTCGCAGAAGGGATGCAGAACGCCCAGTTCATCCGCCGCGGCAATGCCGGGCCGCCAGTCGCTGCGGTCGTCGGGATTGGTGCCGTCGGCAAGACGGGGAAATCCCCGCGCGGCCGCCGCTTCGAGAATCGCAGAAAAGATCCGTTTCTTGCAGTGATAGCAGCGCCACTTGTCGTTCCGGGCGATCCGGGAATCCTCCAGTACCGGAAGCGTCAGCTCCAGAAACGGAAGGTTCCGGCGGTGCGCAAATGTCCGGGCGGACTCATCCTCGCGGGAAAAGGTCAGCGGAGTGTTTCCATGGACCAGCAGAAGGTTTTCCGTTCCGAGCACCCGCGCGGCGAAATCGGCGAGCAGGACGCTGTCGCATCCGCCGGAGAACGCGACTGCGAGTTTCCCGACCCCCCGGAGGAATTCCGCAAGCCGGATCTCCTCCGGAAGAGGTGTCAGTTTTTTTTCTCCGCGAGACATTCCGCGTAGTCCTTCAGAAGAGTGACCGACATGGTTTTCCATCCGAAACGGGACGCGACCAGCGCGCGGCCGTTCGCGCCGAGTTCGGCGGCAAGCGCGGGATTCGAAACCAGTTCCCGGATCGCCGTTTCCGCGCCGGCGCGGTCGCCGGGGGAAAGCAGGTATCCGGTTTTTCCGGGAATCACGACCTCGGGCGTCCCGTCGAGCGCATAGGCAACCACCGGTTTTCCCGAAGCGAGCGCCTGCACCGCCGCACGCGGCAGCCCCTCCCTCAGCGAAAAATGCACAAGGACCGATGAAAGAGCAAGATATTTCCACACCTCTCCCGGCGGCACCAGTCCGGCAAAGGAGAAGCGGGATTCGAGTCCCTCCGCCCGGATCTCCGCACGGATTTCCTCCATCATGGTTCCGTTTCCGATAATCAGGCAGTGGATCTGCGGCAGTTCCTTTGCCAGTTTGACGGCCAGCGGAATGAACTGTTCGTATCCCTTCAGCGGAAAAAGACGGGCCAGCGTCGCCAGCACAACCGCGTTCTCCGGGATTCCGAGTTTCGCCCGCAGTTCCGGAATCGGTTCTGCATTCAGGAATCCCTCCAGCTCCATTCCGCTGTACACGACCTTGTACTGTTCCGGCTTTCCGACTCCAGCGGCAAGACTCTGCTCGATCATCGCCTGAGCGACCGCGTAGATCCGTTTTCCGCACGGCGCCGCCGCGCGCTCGCACGCAATATAAAGAAGATTCTTCCAGAACGTTTCATAGCGGTGGAACGCCAGTCCGTGAATCGTGTGGGCGACCAGAGGGACCTTTGCGGCCTTTGCGGCGAACCGTCCGACGATCCCCGCCTTCGAACTGTGCGTGTGGACCACGTCATACCGTTCCGCGCGGAAGAGCTTTTTCAAATGGAAATACGCCTTGAGATCGGTCAGCGGCGCGATCTCCCGCACAAGCCATGGACACTCCACGATCTTCAGTCCGGGACACGAGACACGTTTCAGGAGCTCCCCTTCCGGCCCCGGGGAAGGACCGGTGACCAGCGTGACATCATGTCCCGCCTCGACGGCCCCGCGGCAGGAGAGCAGTGTGTTCTCCTGCGCCCCTCCGACGATCATCCGGGTGATGACATGGCAGATCTTCATCGGCATCACCGGTTGAATGCGCGCCGGGCGATGTCTTTCCGGTACTGCATGCCGGTCCACGAGATTTTCGAGACCGCCTCGTACGCCTTCCTCACCGCTTCCCGGAGATCCGATCCGCGCGCGGTGACGCCGAGGACCCGTCCGCCGGAGTTGACCAGTTTTCCATCCTTGAGCGCAGTTCCGGCGTGATAGACGATCGCGCCATCCCGTTCGGCCGCTTCGATTCCGGAGATCTCATGCCCCTTGTCAACCGATGCGGGATATCCGCCCGAAGCCAGAACAATGCAGACCGCCGGCTCCGGCGACCAGATCAGATCCGCCTTCTCCAGCTCGCAGTTCGCAGTTTTGAGCAGGGTGTCGGCCAGATCGCCGTCGAAGCGGGTCAGGACCGCCTGCGTTTCGGGATCGCCGAAGCGGACGTTGAATTCCAGAACCTTCGGTCCGTTTTTCGTAACCATGATTCCGGCATAGATGATGCCGCGGTAATCCAGTTTTTCCTCCCGGATTCCGCGCAGGAAATTGTCGAGCACGGAGCGCCGGACCTCCTCCATCAGCGCGGGCGTGACAACCGGTGCGGGCGAATAGGCGCCCATGCCGCCGGTGTTCGGGCCGCGGTCGCCGTCCAGCTGGCGTTTATGATCCTGCGAACTGACCAGAGGAACAATCGTTTTTCCGTCGGTCAGAGCGAGAATGGAAGCCTCCTCCCCTTCGAGCAGTTCTTCGATCACCACGCGGTATCCGGCCTTGCCGAAAGCTCCGGCAAAACATTCACGCACACCGTTCAGCGCCTCCTCCGGAGAGGATGCGACAATCACGCCTTTTCCCGCGGCGAGACCATCCGCCTTCACCACGACGCCGCGCCCCGCGGCATATTCGGAGCGGATATACGCCTCCGCCTTCTCCGGATCCGTGAAGGTTGCATAGGCGGCGGTCGGGATTCCGTATTTCACCATAAACGCCTTGGAGAAATCCTTGCTTCCCTCCAGGCGGGCGGCGGCGCCGGAAGGACCGAAAACCGGTATTCCCTTCGCGCGGACCGCATCGGCCACCCCTTCGCAGAGCGGAGCTTCCGGGCCGACCACAACCAGTCCGATTCCGTTTTTCTCCGCGAATTCGGCGACGGCGTCGTTTCCGGGCGGCAGGGTGACGCATTCCGCGATCTGCGCCATGCCGGGATTTCCGGGTGCGCAGTAAATTTTGCCGACCTGAGCGCTTTTTCTGAGACCGCGGCAGATCGCATGTTCGCGCCCGCCGCTACCGATGAGCAGAATATCCATGAAAAACTCCTTGGTTTACGAGTGTTTTCCCGTAATATAATTTCGCCGGAGAACTTTTTCAATCCGGAAGAAGAAGGGAGACGGGAGAATTCGGGAAAATCGGAAATCACAGTTGCATATTCAGGGAAAAGACGGTATATTTCCCCTGTACCTGACATTCAGAAAAAACAAACCGGAATTTTGAGGAGAATCACGATGATGTCCAGCAATTATGTCCATCCGCGCAACCTGCTCGTTGCCAATCTTCAGCGTCTGTACGACTACGGAATGACCACCACATCGGGCGGCAACATCTCCATCAAGGACGGCGAGGGCAACATCTGGATCACGCCGAGCGGAATCGACAAGGGAACTCTGCGCCCCGATGACATCATGATGGTCAAACCCTCGGGGGAAATCATCGGGAGACACCGTCCGAGCGTGGAGCTGCCGTTCCACAGCGCGGTCTACAATCTGCGTCCGGATGCGGGCGCCGTCCTTCACGCGCATTCGCCCGCACTGGTGGCATTCAGCCTCGTCGGAAAGTGTCCGGACGCGAATCTGATCCCGGGCTGCGCGGAAATCTGCGGAAAAATCGCGTTCTCGCGCTACGACATCCCCGGCAGCAAAACCCTCGGAGAGATCATCTCCGCCGAATTTGCCAAAGGCGCCGACTGCGTGATGATGGAAAACCACGGCGCGGTCGTCTGCGGCGCAACCGTCGAACAGGCGTTCGCACGGTTTGAAACACTGGATTATCTTGCCCGCATCCAGATTCAGGCGGCGGGAATGAAACCGTTCCTCTCCGTGAACGGCGCGGAAGGGTCGAAGACGTCGTGGGGAACGCTCCCCGAAAGCCGTCCGACACCGCAGGAATGCGAACTGCGCGACAGCATCGTGAAGTTCGCCGCCCGGCTCTACCGCCAGAGACTGGTCTTTACCGGAAGCCTGCTTCTCTCCGCCCGGCTCGGCGACGAAGACCTTCTGATCACTCCTCCGGGATTCGATCCGCTCGCACTCCGGATTGAAGATATCGTCCGGGTCGCGGACGGGAAATGCGAAGCGGGGAAAACCCCTGCCTGCCAGACCGCCCTCTGCCGGGAGATCTACCGGAAAAACAGCTGGGCAAACGCGGTCATCATGACCCGCTCCCCGAACGTGATGGCATTTGCCTGCACCGGAACTCCGCTCGACAGCCGGACCATTCCGGAAAGCTACATCCAGCTCCGCGACATTCCGATGATCGGAAGCCGGGAGTTTGAACAGAATCCGCTGTGCGCGGCGGAACGGATCACACCGTCGACGCCGGTGGTCATCGTGGAAAACTACGGCGTCATCACGGCGGGAAAACATCTGACGGAGGCGTTCGACCGTCTGGAGGTGGCGGACTTCACCGCCAACTGCATCCGTCTGGCGGCGCGGATCGGCGACTTCAAGCCGATCACCGAACAGCAGGTGCAGGACATCATCAAGGCCTTCCAGCTTCCGGAGTGAGAGAACCTGTCCATGGAACAGTCACCGATTCCGCACGACAGCCGCCCGGTGTTCATTTCGGGGCACCGGAATCCGGATCTGGACAGCATCATGTCGGCCTACGCGCTGGCGGCGCTGAAGCGGGCGCTCGGGTACGGGAACGTCACGCCGATCTGCCCGGGAATTCTTCCGGAGCGCGCGGCGTGGGCGTTCCGTCATTTCGGCCTGACGCCGCCGCAGACACGAAACGACGTCTATCTGCGGATGACGGACATTATGAATCCGGAATTCCCGCGTGTTTTATCTTCGCTTTCGCTGTTTGACGCGGTCCGCGTGCTGAAGGACTCCGCTGTGCCGGCGATTCCGGCGGTGGATGAGAAAGGGATCTACCGGGGAATGCTCAGTCCGCTGTTCCTGCTTTCCGACCTGCTGAACATCGGTTCGGACGAGGGGGAAAGCCTGACCGGACGGACAATAGCATCCTCCATCTCGATGATCCGGAACGTTCTGGACGCGGAAAATCTGACTCCGGCGGCGGGAACGGACGATACGCTGCGGACCTTTGATGTGTTTGTTGCCGCGATGAGTCCGGAGTTCTTCGACCGCCATCTGGATTCGTCGATGAAACAGGAACCGGCGATTATCGTGGGCGACCGTCCGGAGATTCACCTCCGGGTGCTCCAGCGTCCGATCCGTCTTCTGATTATTACGGGGAACTGCCCGGTGGAGTCGTCGGTCATCGAGCTTGCGGCGTTCAGGAAAATCACCATTCTGCGGACGAAATGCGATTCGGCGACCGTGATCCGGCGTCTGAAGTTCAGCACTCCGGTTTCGACGGTGTCGCTGAACCGCGGCGTTCCGGTCTTTGCGCCGGACGACATGGTGCGGGAGACCCGGAATCAGGCGCTGACCTCCGCGGACAACGTCTTCCCGGTCTGCGATCACGACGGACGTCTGCTCGGTGTCGTTCCGAAGACAGCCTTTACCGCGCCGCCGCCTTACTCGATGATTCTTGTGGACCACAATGAGATCTCGCAGGGGATTCCCGGTCTGGAGGAGATCCCGGTCATTGAGGTTGTCGATCACCACCGGATCGGCATGAAGCCGACGATGGAACCGATCAAATTCACGGCGGATGCGGTCGGCAGCACCTGCACGCTGGTGGCGGGAATGTACCGGTCCGCGGGACTGCGGCCGACCCGGGAGATCGCGGGACTGCTGCTCTGCGGACTGGTGACCGACACGCTGCTCTACCAGTCGCCGACGACCACGCCCCAGGACCGGACCACCGGCGCATGGCTCGAAAAAATCGCCGGCTGCACCGGAGAATCGCTGATGCACGAACTTATGCGGATTGACTCGCCCCTCGCAGTCAAATCCTCGCCGGAGGTCATCAACGCGGACCGGAAGAACTACGAGGAGAACTCCTACCGTTTCGCGCTCTCGCAGGTGGAGGAGAACAATCTCGAACTTCTGCACCGCCGCCGCGAAGAACTGCTGCGCGACATGAACGGCATTCTGACAAAAGAGAATCTCGATTTTATCGCTCTTCTTGTCACCGATCCGGTGCGCGGGAACTCGGAACTTCTGATTACGGGATCGGCCCCGGTCATCCGCGCGCTCCCGTTCGGAAAGCGGCCGGACGGCATATTCCGTCTTCCCGGGGTTCTGAGCCGGAAAAAACAGCTTCTTCCGCAGATTCTTTCGATCACAGCGGCCGTTCCGCGGACCGCATAACGTATTCAACCGTCAGGAGAGACCATGCCATCCGAAAAAAGATCCGGACCGTTCCGCTCCGGCGCGGGAGTCATTGCCGCGCTGGTCATCATCACGCTCTTTGTTCTGACGGCGATGTATCTGAAATCGCTGGTGTTCGGCCTTATCGCCGCATACTTTTTTCTTCCGCTGGAGAAATTTTTCGAGCAGAAGGTGTTCCGGACGGCCGCGGCCAGCCGGCTGGATTCGTTTTTCCGCAAGCTCACATCACCGCTTCGAACGTTCCGGGACCGGCTCAGTCATGCACCCGTCCCGACGGAGGAGGAGCAGAAAAAAGCGAAGCGGGATTCTCTGGTTCTCAAATCCACGGCAGCCATGTTTGTAACGCTTGCCGCGGCGCTGGTTCTTCTGATCTTTCTTTCCGTACAGCTGATTCTTCCTGCGGCGATCAATGCGGGACGGGCGGTCAATGCATGGGCGTCGGAAAGCGAGACTCTGAAAGAGGCGGAACAGCGCTTCTCCGGGTGGATGGAGGAACGGACCACACATCCGCCGGCAGCGGCTGCGGCCGGGAAGGAAACCGCACCGTCCGCGCAGACCGCCGAAACGGAAGACGGAGATTTTCTGCGCGATTTTCTGATCCGTCTCCGTCCGCTGATCCGGGCGTATGTTGCGGAAAACCGTTCGGACATCGCGCTGTTTGCCTTTACAAAGGGGAAAGGCATTCTCGGGACGGCGCTGGATGCGGCTTCCCGGATCGGAGCGTTCACGTTTGATCTGCTGCTGTTTGTATTTTTCTTTTTCTTTTTCGTTCTGAAGATGGCATCGTTCGGTCCGGAGGAAGGGAAGTCCGATCCGGGGGAGTGGTGTGTTCAGGCGATTTTCAGTACGCCCTGGATGCCGGAGACATCCGAGCGTTCCCGGAAAGAGGCGTCGGAGATCATCAATTCGATCAGCCTGATGTTCAACCGGTGGGTGCGCGGCTACATTTCGATCATTCTGATTGAGACGGCGATTTACACGCTGCTGTTTTCAGTCTTTTCGGTTCCGTACGCGATCCCGCTGGGAATTCTGGCGGGCCTGACAATCCTTCTTCCGTTCATCGGCCCGCTCGCGAGTTACGCGGTGACGTTCACGATCTGCCTGACCTTCTGTGAAGGGCATCTTCTGATGACGCTGATCGGAGTGACAGGGACCTATCTTCTCATCAACGGCATTCTGGAACAGCTGTTTCTCTATCCGACGCTGGTGGGAGGGGCGATCGGTCTGACGACACTGGAAACGATCATTGTCGTTCTGCTCGGCGGACTGATCGGCGGAATCACCGGAATGATTCTTGCGGTTCCCGCAACGGCGATTCTGAAGTATCTGATCCCGAAAATCTACCGCATCCGCTTCTCCTGATCTCTCCCGGACGATCCGGAGGAAAATTCTTTTTTTTCTCGGAAAAACTCTTTTCCTCTCTTGACATTTCCGCGGAAATGTTGTATAATTAAAACCAGATTTGTTCATATTTGTACACTTTCTGGAAGCGGGGAATTGATGGAAGAAGCGCGGACATCGGATTTTCAGCCGGTCTATCACCGGATCCGCCATCATGTTTATCTGATGATTTCCAGCAGCATGCCGGGGGATGAACAGCGGCCTCTGACAACGGAAAAGGAACTTTGCGAACTGTTTCACGCATCACGCGGAACGGTCCGCAAAGCACTCCGCAAACTCTGCGATGAAGGTCTTCTGATCAGCCGTCCGCACTATGGGACATTTCTCAATCCGCTTGTGCTGCAGCGAACCATTCAGAAACCGGTTCTGGGAATTCTGGTGGGAAACGGGGATTATACATTTTTTGATGAACACATTCAGCGGACTCTCTGCGGAGTTTACCGCTGCGCCAGCCGGAACGGCTACATTGTTCATCCGATCCGGTTTGCGGACGGAGCGGACTATCTCCTTTCGGCAGAGCTGAAAAGCGGGCTTTCCGGAGTTCTCTGGATCTGGACCCCTCCTTCCGCGGAACGGGTGATGAACCTGCTGGAAGAACAGAACATTCCGCAGGTTCACATCATCCCGCTTGTGGAAAAGGTCCGGGGCGGCCTGGTCATGATTGACGGAGAGGATTACGGGTACCAGACCGCCCGCCGCGCAATCGCCGCCGGATATCCCGACACCCTCTATCTGGAGGATCCGCTCTCGGTGTTCTCCGGGGAACGCCTGAAAGGAATCCGGCGGGCTTTCCGGGAAGCCGGAATCCCCTGGAAAAAGAGCTGTTTTCTCAAGGCTTCCATTGAAACGATCTGGAAAATTGCGGAACAGAGAATTGCTTCGGGAAATCACCGGGCCGTCTGCTGTTCCGGACGGCAGGCTTCCCTGATCCGCAAATTCCCGGGTCTGAAAGTGATTTCCCCGGTCTGCGGAACGGATGCACTCCGGGGAAAGGAGTCCGGAATCCCCGTTCAGCCGATCCTCCCCGCAGAGGAGAGCGGACGGATCGGGACGGAAATGCTGATCGCGCACTCCGGAAAACCGGCGGCGGAACTCCGGGAAAAGATTGTCCTGAAAATGGAATTCCTGAATTCATAAAACAGGGAGAAGATGCGGAGATGAACAGAAAAACATATTTTACTTTGATAGAACTTCTAATTGTAATTTCTATTCTTGCGATTCTATTTTCACTTCTTCTCCCCTCCCTGCAAAGCGCACTGGAGCAGGCGCGGAGCCTGAACTGCCGGAGCAATCAGCGTCAGCTCGGGTTCGGGTATTTCAGCTACACGGCGGACGAAAATGGGACGGTACCGACCGTCGGAGACAATCTGCGCAGCGGAGCGGAGAATTTCTGGGACTATCTTCTGATCCGGAGGAACTATGCGACGAAGGCCCTGTTCCGCTGTCCGTCGCGCACACGGACACTCGCCGGCGGGAACACCTATTACGACAGTTTCTGGAAGACTCCGGAAACCGGTCTGACAGATCCGATGCATGTGGGGTGGGTGGCCTCGGATTACGGGATCAACCTCCAGGCGGCCTCGTCGGTGAACGAGGAGGTCCGGCTGAACTCCTTCACCCGTCCGTCGCGGACCGTTCTCTTTGTGGATTCTGCGCGGGCAAACGCGGAACGGATCAATACACCGGAATATGTTCTGGGCTATTTTTTTGTCTCGAATGTCTACGGAACCTATTCCCAGAACAATATTCTGTGGGTTCCGCACCAGAAACGGCAGGAGGTCAACGGCGTTTTCGCGGATGGACACGGCGCCTCGCAGCGCGGTCTCGGACAATACGAAAGCGCCGCGCAGCATATTTATGAAAATCCTTCCAGCCGGTTCTATGGAAGAGGCGGATCGTTCGCCAACGCCGGAGTCTGGCTGCGCCAAAACAAACCCTAGAACGCATCGCAATGACCGGAAGAAATCCGGAAAGGAGTCCCATGAAAGCACCGATTTTATTTCTGTTTCTTGCAGGAGCGCTTTGCCTCGGCGCACAAACCTATGAGAATTCGGGGGGACAGCGTTTTTATCCTGCATCCGGCGTGATCCATCCTTCCGGGGGGACGGTGCAGATCACGCTGACGCCGAATGTTGATCTGAAGGATCTGCGCGACGGCTGGCCGTTCGCGTTCTGCCTGCGCGGAGCGGAAGACTCTCCCGCGACCCGGACCTCCCTCGGGATCTATTCTTATCCCGGAAAGGGGAAAGGTCCTGCCGCGATGATCCGGACGGTCGGGAAAAAAGCCCATGGAGCCATCCAGCGCAATTCGCCCGTCAAGGCCGGAGAATCGGTCAACATGGCGGTAACCTGGGGTCCGGACGGATTCTATTTCTATCAGAACGGGCGTTTGATCGGGAACACGCGAAAACCGGTCACGCTTCTGCCGTTCTGTCCGTCTTTTTCGGTGGGACGTCTTGCGCCGTTTTTTGTTTCCCGCATCATGGTCAGCACACGGCAGCTTCCGCAGAAGGAGCTTCAGGCCGACCCGTCGCAGCCGTTCCGCGCCGATCCCGACTGCTCTCTCCTGGGGAACGATCCCGAACATCCGGAATTTTTTGCCGCGCCGAAACTGCGGAAAGAGGGATTTTACTCTCTGGAGCCGTTCGATTTCGTCTTCGGACGGATCCGCTATGAAAACGAAGAACAGTTTCTCCGTTTTTCGGCGAACAATTTCACGGACCGCCCGATTGCCGTTCCTGTCACGATCCGCATTTCCCGGGACGGCGGCGCGGAACAGGAGCTCTCCCGGACTCTCACGCTTCCCGCCGGAACGATTCAGAAGGAACTGCATCTTCCGCTTCCGCGGCTTTCCGCCGGTTTTTACCGGATTCAGGTGCAGAGGGAAAACCAGTCCCCGGTTTCGTTCACGCTCTCCATTCAACCGGAGATTGCGGGAAAAGAGGGGAAAATGGCAGAATATCTGGGAACGGCGGCCGTTGCGGAACCGGAAATTCTGAAGCGGCTCGGCATCCGCTGGGCGCGTTCCTGGGGACGGCCGGATCTGGTCTGGCATCTGGTGGAACCGCAGAAAGGGAAATTCGACTTCCGCACTGCCGACCGGATGGTGGACGGACTCCGGAAAAACGGAGTTCATGTTCTCGGAGTCCTCGGATACCCGCCGCTCTGGGCGGCGGAACCGCCGCCGGATACAAAGGGAAAGATCCGGTATTCCGAATCGCCGGGACGCTGGAAACCGCGCTCCGGAAAAGAGTGGTCGGACTATGTGCGGAAGGTGGCGGAGCATTTCAAAGGACGCGTCTCCCACTATGAAATCTACAATGAATGCGATTTCAAAACACCGGGCCATCCCGCCTCTTTCAGCGGAAGCACGGAAGAGTATTTTGAACTGCTGCAACGGGCGGCGAAAGAGATTCGGAGCGCCGATCCGAGGTCAAAGGTTCTTGTCACGGGGTTCAGCATGATCGCGGGAGCAGTGGACTCCGCCATGCCGGAAGATCTTCTCCGGCTCGGAGCGGCCGATGTGGTTGACATCTGGAATCTGCACTCGTATCAGGCGCTTCTGAACGTCCCGGAGATGAAGGCGATGGTGCATGCAACCGGAAATGCCGTTCTGGCAGACCGAGCACATGTGGCATCTGCTGAAGGATCCGGACCGGATCCGCTATCTGAGCGCTGCGATCAACTTCTGGTTTCTGCAGGAGGGATTCGAGAAATTCTTCACATTCGGCTGGAACTCATACCTGACAAATGAACACACGCAGTCGCCGCGGCTTCCGCTGCATGTATTCGGAGTCTGTCAGCAGCACCTGCGCACCTGTGAGGAATATATCGGGACGCATCCGCAGCTGCCGAAGGAGGATTTCGACGTCCGGCATGTGCTGAAGCGGACAGACGGAAGTTATCTGACCGTTCTCGGCAGCAGTGTCGGCAACTACCGTCTGACATTCGCAAATCCGGATCTTGCCGTCCGGAATGAAAGCGGAGCGAGTGTTGCGCTCCGGAAGGGCGTTCTGGAAACCGGGAACCGCCTGTACTATCTGCAAAGCGCCGGACCGCTGAAGATTCTCTCTCAGGAACTGATTGAAAGCGAAGAACTTCTCTCCAATCCGGGCTTCGAAGAGCTGAGCGGAGACGCCGCCGGCGGAATCGAACACTGCACTCCGATCGGCTGGATCATCCGGACCGTGCATGAACCCGGGGGATCGGTCACCGTCAACGCAGAGGATGGAAACGGAACGTATGCGCTGAATCTGACGGCGACCGGAAAAGGAAGAGGGGTTTATGTGTTTGAATATCTGAACCTGACAGCTCCGGGTGCATACCGCATCTCCGCGCGCTTCCGGACTCTTTCGGGATCAGCCCGTCCCTACCTGCATGTCTACGGGACCGATGAAAAAAAACGGATCAGCGTCCGGAAAAATTTCGATCCGCCCGTTCCGGGAAAATGGGAAACGCTCTCCATGGATCTTGAGCTTCCGGAAGTTCCCCGGAAAGCAGTCGCGGTCATCTTCGGTGCATACGGGGGAGCGGGAACACTCCTGCTGGACGATGTCCGCATGCACCGCCTGCCGGCCGCAGAACGGATTCGAAAAGAGGACGCACTCCTCCTGGATCTTTCCGGAATACCTCTTTCAAGCGTATGCCGGAGAGAGGGCGGAGGAGAAATCCGTCTCTCCTTCCTGAAAAACGCGTACGGAAACCGGAGAACTGTCGGGGGGATTCCCTTCTCCATCGGAGAGAACGCTCTGGCCGCAAGGGGAAAGAAGTGGGAAAACGCCGGACAATCATTCATGGATCTTCCGGATCCTGCGGGAATCGCGATCAAGCGGATTTTCCTTCTCGGGAGTGCAATGTACTGCACCGGAGAAAAAAAAGGCACCCCCCTGGCGGAGATGGTTCTGGAATATGCGGACTCCTCCTCCGCGCGCATCCCGCTCCGGAAAGGAATCGAACTGGACGACTGGTACAATCCTGGCCGCCCGCCCATTCCCGCCGAACACCGTTTCCGCGCGCCGGATTTCAAAGAATATTCGCTGTTTTTCCTGGAATGGGAAAACCCGCACCCGGAACGGAAAGTCAAACGCATTGGACTGGTCCCGGTATCGGCTTCTTCCATGGTGGTCCTTCCCGCCGTCACGCTGGAACGCAGAAGATAAGCGGGGAAGAAAAGGCCCGTCCCCGCGCCGGAGGACGGGGAAATGATCCTCCACCGATTTTTTCATTCTCCTCTCTTGCTTTTCGCGGGCCGAATGCTATTGTATCTGTTCAATTCAGCGATTGAGGACTGGAAGAGACATGAAAAAACACAGTATCATCCCCGCCTCTCTGCACAATCCGGGGACTCAGATTCTGACGCTTTCAGCAGCACATTTCATGGTGGATCTGCTCGGCGGAACCCTCCCCGGAGTTCTTCCGGAAGCGCTCCGCCATTTCAATATCAATCTCGGCCTCGGAGTCGTAATCCTGACCAGCATGAGCATCGGATGCAACATCATGCAGATCCCGGCAGCCATGCTCGACCGCAACAACCGGACTCCGCGTCTGCTGGCCCTCGGACTGGCGATGGCGGGAATGATCGTTCTGCTGGCGGCAATGCCGGAAACAACTCCATTTTTCCTGATTTGTCTTCTGATGCTGTTTGTCGGGGCGGGAATCGCGATCGTGCATCCGCTCGGCCTGCGGGGAACCCAGCACATCACACGGATCGCTCCGAGCATCAGCACGCCGACCTTCATGACAAGCGGATTCCTCGGCAGCGCGATCGGACCATGGATCAGCGCAGTCCTTGTCAGCGGATGGGGGTTGAAAGGTCTTTACTTCCTGCTGATTCCCGTGGTTCTCCTGATCGTTGCTCTGCGGTTCACAAATGTCAAGCTGGCGCCGGACCGGAGTGTTTCAAGCCATCCGGCTCCCGCAGCAGCGGATCGACGGAGCGAGGAACTTCCGCCGTGGAACTTCCGCTCGCTGATGCTGATCGCCTTTCTGCTGAACACGGGAACGATCATCGTGCAGAATCTCCTGCCGACGTGGCTGGTGAACGATCTCGGACTGGGACTGCCGTTCGGAGGAATGAGCGCCATGCTGTTCGGCGCCGGATCGGCCGCGGGATCGCTTTCGATCGGCGTTCTGATCCGCAAACGTCCGGCTCGACCGTTCATTCTCGGAGGACTGATGCTCGGGATTCCGGTTTTGATCTGCTATCTGCTGCTGGCGCAGTACCGGTTTGCCGCGATTCTGATCTGTCTGGCGGGAATGCTCGCCAGTTCGGGCTATCCGATTCTTGTGGCGATGGCCCGCAATGCCGACGGAGGACCCGGACTGAGCGCCCGGATGGCGCTGATCGTCGGCGGAACATGGGGATTCGCCGGAATCATGCTTCTTCCGATCGGCCAGCTGGCCTGCCGGATCGGACTGGCGCCCGTCATGCACCTCTCCTGGATTTTTTATCTGCTCTCCCTGACAGCGGCTCTCCTGACGCTCAAACGCCGCTGAACGGAAACGGCAAAATACTCCGGAACAAAAATACAGAAAAACCTCTCTGCGGAAACCCCGGGAAAAGCGGAAGGGAAAATGGCTGCCCAATAAGGATTCGAACCTCAACAAACTGAACCAGAATCAGTTGTGCTACCGTTACACCATTGGGCAGAGACGGTCAACGGGATTTAATGTATCATGTTTTTTGAAAAATGCAAGAGGAATTTGCGAAAAAAAACAGAAAAGCGTATCTGTTTTTCCGGAAGAGGGGTGTTCTCCCGCGGAAAAGAGGTCCGCGGGAGAAGAGAGCGGATTACTTTGCTTTGAAGTATTCCAGCAGTGTGCGTCCGATGACCTGCTTCCCCTTTTCACCGGAATGGACGTTGTCCCGGGAAAAGAACTCAAACGGCTGGCCGGAACTCCAGAGCCAGGAGTAGGTCGGGGTGGACATATCCCAGCAGGCGACCTGATTGCGTTTTGCCATTGCCGCAAGGCCGGTCCGGTCCCAGCAGCGCTGGAGATGAGCGTCGCGGTCATAGGACCAGCTCTGTTTCGGGATCGGAGCGGAGGGATTCTTCGCGTCACGGGGACGCGTGTCCACCGAGAGAGCCGCAGAAAGAAGAAGCACTTCGCAGTTGAGATATTCCTTCGCCGCGCGGACAACGATTTCCATCGCTTCGGTTCCGGTCGGAGAGTATTTCCGGTTGTAATTGGAGATTCCGCCGATGATCAGCAGATCCGGCTTCCGGTCCAGAACATAGTGTTTGAACTGATCCGCCTGGCAGTAAAGCCAGCACCCCGTTCCGCCCCGCATGGAGATGTTCCAGGTGAAATTCGAGTTCGGGAACTCCCGTTTGAACAATGCGTGGAACTGGGAGTGGAAGGTGTCCTGCATGATGCTGTCTCCCAGCAGGACCACGTTCCAGGGGGTTCCGTTTTCCATTGCCGCGCGGGTTTTCGGCAGAAGTTTCATGGCGTCGGCGGGGGCTTTGAAGTCCAGACGGGGAAGCGTGGAATAGACCCGGTCGCAGTAGGCGGCTCCTTCCGCGGCATCGACCCGTTCCACCCGCAGATTCCACGCCTCGACGCCGCGGGTCGACTGGAAGAACACCTCCATGCTGTCCACGGAGGGCATCGCATAGACCACGCGGTCATAGGACTGTTTTTCTCCGGGATAAACCACATCGTAGCAGTCGGGCAGGAGATTTCCCGCGGCGTCAAAGAAATCGACTCCCTGATATGCGCGTTCCGGCGCCCGGGCGTCAAAGCGGATCCGGTAATAGGCGCTCTCCCCGGGCTTCTTGTCGAGGCGGATTCGGTTTGAACTCAATTTCCCTCCCTTGTCGGGGTAGTATCCTTCAAACGGATTGTAGGTCATGCCGTTTTTCGGATTGGACGCCTTGAATTTCCAGCCCGGGAGTTTGTCGGTCAGAGCGCCGTCAAAGCGGACAAGCGGAGCGGCGGCCGAGAGCAGTCCGGACGCCATCATGAATGCGGCAAAGCAGAGTTTTCTTTTCATCATACAGCAACCTCGTCAATCGTTGATTGGAAGAACAATGGTTTTTATTATACACCCTCTTCCCTCTTTTTCAAATTCATTCCCTCTTTCATTCCCTCCCGGCGGCAGAGGGCGGAAGGGAAAATTCTCCGGAAGAATTTTCCGGAAAGAGAGCGGAAAAGCGGAAATGCTCACGGATTTCGTCTGTACTTTTCCGAAAAAAGTGATATATTTCCGTTTTAACAATCAGGGGAGATCATGAACCGCCTTCTTCACGAGACACTGAAACGCTATTTCGGATTCGACACCTTCCTCGACAACCAGGAATCCATCGTGGAGGAGATCCGTTCCGGGAAAGATCTCTGTGTCATCATGCCGACCGGCGCAGGCAAATCGCTCTGCTATCAGCTGCCGATTCTGATGAAAGAGAGCTATGGGATCGTTGTATCGCCGCTGATCTCGCTGATGAAGGATCAGGTGGACTCCCTTCACGGGAAAGGCATTCCCGCCGCCTGCATCAATACGACCGTTCCGCCGGCGGAACAGTATGCGATTCTGCGCGATGTGGAAGCGGGTGCGCTTAAACTGCTCTATGTGGCGCCCGAACGGTTTCAGGCGGACTCCTTCCGCAGCTTTCTCCGCGGAAATCCGCCGGAAATCATGGTGGTGGACGAGGCACACTGCATCAGCCAGTGGGGACATGATTTCCGGCCCGCCTATGCACGGCTCGGGGAAATCGTGGAACAGTTTTCAATCCGGCAGGTCTGCGCATTCACCGCAACGGCGACCGCGCAGGTCTGTGAAGATATTCTCCGGCAGCTCCGCCGTCCGGAAATGGAACTCCGGGTTGCCGGATTCAAGCGGCCGAATCTCTCCTTTTCGGTAATCCGCTGTTCCGGCGCGGAAGACAAAAACCGGGCGCTGAAAAATCTTCTGCGCAAAAAGGTCCCGACCATCATCTACGCCTCCACCCGGAAAGCCGTGGAACAGCTCCATTCCGAGTTCGGTTTTCTCCCCTATCATGCGGGGATGAGCGACGAAAAACGGACCGAAGTCCAGAACCGCTTCATGACCGATCCCTGTCCGGTTCTCGCGGCGACAAACGCATTCGGAATGGGAATCGACCGTCCGGACGTCCGCCTTGTCATCCACTACAACATCACAGCCTCCCTGGAGGCCTACTATCAGGAAGCCGGACGCGCAGGACGGGATGGAGAACCCGCCGAATGCGTCCTTCTCTTCTCCTACAGCGACCGTTTCATTCAGGAGTTCATGCTCGACATGAGCAATCCCTCCGAACAGCGGATCCGCGAGATCTACGATCTTCTCCTTGCGATGGCTCTGGAGCAGAAAAGTCCGACCATTGAATTCACGCCGGAGGAGCTCCTCGCCCGTCTGGACTCCGACGCGAAAGAGGGGCAGATCGCCCCCGCGCTCGCCGTTCTCGAAAAAAACGGCTGCATCGAACGCGGATACCGTCAGCAGGGCAGCGGTGTTCTTGTCATTCCCGGCGATCCGGCAGCACTTCTCGCGGCGCACGAATCGCAATCCACCCAGCGTTCGCGGTTTCTCTACCGGGTGGTCCGGACCTTCGGGGAGCGTCTGCGGGAAGGAATCTCCTGTTCCTGTGAACAGCTCGCCCGCATCGCCGGACTCTCTCCGGAGCAGATCCGGCGGGTCCTGAGCAATCTCGCTCAGACAAATCTCCTGATCTGGACTCCGCCGTTCGCAGGAAACACGGTCACTCTTCTCCATCCCGACGCGGAGGAACCGGAGATCGACTTCTCCGCTCTCATGCTCAAGCGGGAGATGGAATTCCGCCGTCTGGAAGAGGTGATCGAATACACGCGGACCACACGCTGCCGTCAGGCGTTCCTGATCTCTTATTTCGGAGAAAATGTCGACTCCTGGAGCTGCCGCTCCTGCGACAACTGCGGCGGGGCCGGAAGTGCCGCCGCCCTCCTCCGCGATCTCTCGGAAACGGAAGAAGAGGCCGTCCGCGCGATTCTCCATGCCGCAGACGCATTTTCCGGACGCATCGGACGGGGAAAACTCAGCCTGATCCTCGCAGGATCGCGGCGCCCGGAAATCGTCGAACGCGGACTCGACAGATCCCCCTTCTTCGGACGATTGAAAAAACTCCGGCAGAATAATATTCTGATGTTTTTGAAAGCTCTGGAAGATGCGGGATGTCTGGAACGAACCGGAAATCCGGAATATCCCTGTCTCGGATTAACCTGCTTCGGAGAAAATGTAATGGCGGGCGTTGAAAAGATTCGTCTGTTCCTTCCGGAAACCGACCTTCCGTCATCCCCGTCTTCTTCCGGAAAACGCGGAGGAAAAACCGTCCGCCCGGAAAAGATTCTAAGCTCCTCCGTCATCGGATCCAGAAGCGGAGAAGGAGAACTTTATGACCGTCTCCGTCAGCTCCGCGTGAAAATTGCGGACAAGCGTCATGTCCCTGTTTACTGCATTCTTTCCAACGACGCTCTCGCCGGTCTTGCGGAAGCAAAACCGGAAACGCCCGACGAAGCGCTCGAAGTCCGCGGAATCGGTGTCGCCAAGCTGACCACGATCGTCCCTCAATTTCTCCGGGAAATCGCCCGATGGAAGGCGGAAGAAAGGTCTGGTGAAGCATGAGATATGTGAGATATGTGAGATATGCAGGGAGAAGACGGCAGATGGCAAATATGCGAGAAGGAAAAACCTTTTGAGGAAAGGTTCTTTCCTTCTCGCGCTCTTCCTTTTCCAAACCTTTTCGTTTTCCGGATTGTTCGGTCTGTCTTCTCCCCGTCTCTCCGGGAAATTTGCAAAACAGGATTTCCGGTAGTAGATTAAAGGGAGTACTGTTCTCGTTCAGCGAAAAAATCCTGGTGAGGAGGAATATGGAGCCTTTTTTCATTCGATTGCTTGCAAATGTGCTCTATTTTTACAGTGCCCGGAAACGCCGGGATTTCCGGCGGCGGTATTCCCGGAGCAGCCGCCTGAGCAGAAAATTGTTTCAGCAGGGAATCATCGGGGAATATACCTATGTGGGAGGGAAATGTGCCATTGTGGACTCCCGTTCCAGGATAGGGAAGTTTTGTTCTATCGCAAAAAATGTCTCCATCGGAACGACGATGCACCCGATCCACACGCTGACAACGCATCCGGTCTCTTATCTCGGGTCATGGGGAACACTGAAGATTCTTCCGGAAAACCGGATCGAATTTCAGAACAAACGCCCGGTCCGGATCGGAAACGACGTCTGGATCGGATTCAACGCAGTTCTTATGGATGGGATAACCGTTGGTGACGGAGCCGTTATCGGCGCGGGAGCAGTTGTGACAAAGGATATTCCGCCTTATGCGGTTGCCGTGGGAGTTCCCGCCCGCGTCATCAAATACCGCTTCGATGCTGAAACCATTCAACGGCTTCTCAAAGCCCGCTGGTGGGATCGGCCGCCGGAAATCATTGCAAAACTGCCTCAGGGAGATATTTCCGCCGCGCTGGAAATACTGGAAAAAAACTCCTGAGGGTTCTCCGCCGGAGGGCGAAATGGCGGATATGCGAGAAGGAAAAACCTTTTGAGGAAAGGTTCTTTCCTTCTCGCGCTCTTCCTTTTCCAAACCTTTTCGGGAACTTTATTTCAGGATCAGCATGCAGTCGCCGTAACTGAAGAAGCGCATCCGTTCCCGCACCGCGGCACGATAGGCGTTCATCGTATGTTCGTAGCCGGCAAACGCGCAGACCAGCATCAGAAGTGTGCTTTTGGGAAGGTGGAAGTTGGTCAGAAGGATGTCGGCCGAAAGAACCGGTTTCGGCGGATGGAGGAAGATATCGGTGCTGCCGGTATGGGCCTGGAACAGGCGGTCCGGTGTCACGCAGGATTCCAGAACCCGCAGAGTCGTGGTGCCGACCGCAGCGATCCGGTGACCGTTCCGCCGGGTTTCATTCAGGAGCGCGGCGGCCGACTCGGAAAAGGTGTATTCCTCCGAGTGCATTTTATGATCGGTGATCTCGTCCTCCGTCACCGGTTTGAATGTCCCTGCGCCGACGTGCAGAGTCAGTTCCGCCCGGCGGACGCCTTTTTCCTCCAGGCCGGCAAGGATCTCTTTTGTGAAATGGAGTCCGGCGGTCGGCGCCGCCACCGCACCGGGCGTTTCCGCGTAGACCGTCTGATAGCGTTCCGCATCCGGCGGAAGGCTTTGACGTTTGATGTAAGGCGGAAGCGGAACATGTCCGCACTCCTCCAGGATCCGGTCGGCCGATGCGCCCGAGAACGAAACCGTGCAGACCCCTGAAGGATCTTTGGCAAGTACGGTCAGGCGGTACGGAGAAGGAGTTCCGTCCTGCCGTAGAATGGAAAGGACCGTTCCTTCCGGCGCCCGTTTCCCCGGCTTGAGGAAACAACTCCAGCACAACGGATCCGATTCGGGGCGGAGAAGCATGATCTCCAGCCGTGCGCCCGTCTCCTTGAGGGCGAACAAACGGGCGCGGATCACGCGGGTGTTGTTGACCGTCAGGCAGTCGCCGCTTTGAAGGAAGTCGCCGATGCGGCGGAACGGAAGGATTTCCCATGCGCCGTCCGCCGCGCGGAGAACCATCATCCGGGAGTCGCCCCGCTGTTCCGGAGGATTCTGGGCGATCAGTTCCTCCGGGAGGGAATAATCGAAATCAGCGGTGCGCATCGTCGTACATTGTCTCGTATTGGGAGGCGGTATGGTTCCAGGAGAAATCCGCGGTCATTCCGTTGCGGCGCATCCGGGCGATGTCATCCGGGCGGTTCGCCCAGACATCGGCGGCCCAGCGGATCGTGGCATTCAGGGAGGCCGCGTTGAGATCCCAGAGGACAAAACCTGTCGAGCGGTCCAGCGTCGCCGGATCGTAATTGAAGACGGTGTCCGCAAGGCCGCCGGTATGACGGACGACCGGGAGCGTTCCGTACGCCATGGAATACATCTGGTTGAGTCCGCAGGGTTCGTAGCGCGACGGCATGATGAACAGATCGGCCCCGGCCTCGACAAGGTGGGCCGCCGGTTCCCCTGCGTACCCAAGATACAGACCGAATTTACCGGGATATTTTCCCGCCAGATAGTTCAGATAGCCTTCAATGTTCCGGTCGCCGGAGGTGACAACCACGAACTGATAGTCGCACTCCCGCAGCAGTTCTTCCAGCCCGAACGCGAACACATCGAGTCCTTTCTGGTAGGCAAGCCGGGAAATGACCGCAAAGATCGGCACATCGGACCGCTGTTCCAGACCGTATTTTTTCTGAAGAGCGCGGCGGCATTCCGCTTTTCCTGCCATGTCGTCGGCGGAGAAGACCGCGGGAAGATACGGATCGCGTGACGGATTCCAGACCTCCGTATCAATCCCGTTGAGGATTCCGCGCAGCCGTCCGGCGGATGCCCGGGAGCGGAGAGCCCCGTCCAGTCCGAATCCGTATTCGGGCGAGAGGATCTCCTCCGCGTAGGTCGGACTGACCGTCGAAACCATGTCCGCACACATGATGCCGCCCTTGAGGAAATTCAGCCGGTCGTAGAATTCCAGGCAGAGATAGTTGAAATACTCCCATCCGAGACCGGTCCAGTAGAGATTTCCCTTGTCGAAGTTGCCCTGATACCCGATGTTGTGGATTGTCAGAACCGAACGCGTGTTCCGGAACTGTTCATTTCCGGAATAGAGAGCGCTCCGGAGATAGACGCAGCAGAGAGCCGCGTGCCAGTCGTTTGCATGGAGGATATCCGGAGCAAGGCGGAAGTTCACTGCAAGTTCCATCGCCGCCCGGCAGAGGAAACTGTAGCGCTGGGCGTTGTCGGCATATTCCTGTCCGTTCCAGTCGTAGAGGTTCGGGCGGTCGAAGAACCGGTGGTATTCGATGAAATACCATGTCAGATTCTCATGGGGGCGCAGAACGTTGACTTTCGCCCATTCGCATCCGTCGCCGAACGGGATGCGCAGGAGATCGTGAACCTCGTCGAACTTGAGATTCAGCTTTCCCATGAGCTGGGGATAAAACGGCATGACGACGGATACCTTGTGTCCGCGGGCGGCAAGCGCGGAGGGAAGCGCCGAGGAGACATCGGCGAGTCCCCCGGTTTTTGCAAACGGCACCGCTTCGCTGGTGACCCAGAGAATGTTCATGGCAGACTCCTTTCTCTTATTTCGGAGATTTCATCTGTTCCCGAGCCTTCCGCAGCGTTTCCATCTCCTCTTCGGAGAGGCTGTTCACGCCGGTTCTGGAAAGTTTATCGAGAATGCGGTCGATCTCCTCCGACGGGATCGGACCGTTGTTGAAACTGCGTTCTCCGGAAGACACGCTCCATCCCCGTCCCCGCGGGTTTCGGAATTCCCGCATCCGGGGAGACTGCCTCCGTCCTTTCCCGAACAGCAGATCCAGCGGACTCCACACAATCTCCTGCCGCAGAAACAGCTCCATGAACAGGAATCCCGCCAGAAATCCCCCGATATGGGCTAGATAGGCAACATTCGAATGAACATTCAGTCCCTGCTGAAGCACTTCCAGAATAATGTAAACCACCGCCATCGTCTTCAGTTTGACCGGGACAGGGAAAAAGAGCAGCAGAACGCGGATGTCGGGCATCATCATCGCGGTTGCCATAATCACGCCGACCACCGCGCCCGACGCCCCCAGCAGCACCGCCGGAAGATGATGGTTGAACACATACCACAGCACATTGCCCGCCACTCCCGACACCAGATAAAGATTCAGAAAATTCTTCCAGCCGAGAACCGGCGCGGAAAGCGACCCGAACATCCACAACCCGAACATGTTGAAAAACAGATGCCAGAAATCGACATGCGTGAACGCCGCCGTCAGGAACCGCCACAGCTCCATCCGGTGGACCGCTCCCGGCGCCAGCACAAGACGGTCTGCAAGGGAGCCGCCCAGCATCCAGATCACCACATTGACTGCGATCAGAAGAAACAGGCACATGGATCCGGAAGCCGCTGTCTTTTCCGGCTCCTGCATGCGCCGCATATAATCCCGTTCACCCAACATAAGAACCTCCGTTCCGATAATATACTTCCCGAATGGCGGATAGTCAATTTTTTTCCGCTTTCCGGAAGATGTTGATCCCTTTCAGGATCTCGATTGCCCGGGCGAGCTGGGGATCCCGGTACTTCCCGGACTGCAGAAGCGGCGGCTGTTCCCCCCGCGTGACAAGATGCCGTGCAATGGCGGCGCTCTGGGCCGGACTGGTGTTCACTTCGATATCGGGCCGCACGCCGTTTCCATGAATCAGACGGCGGCTCGGCGTATAATATTTTGCGGTCGTGATCCGGAGTGCGCCCCCGTCGGAGAGCGGAATGATCACCTGCACCGATCCCTTCCCGAAGGTCCGCGATCCGACAAGGACCGCCCGTTTGTAATCCTGCAGGCAGGCCGCAAGGATTTCCGCCGCGCTTGCGGAGTTCTCGTTGACCAGCACCGCAAGCGGAAGATCCGGATCTTTCCAGCAGTCGACCGAGTTGTGCCGGACCGTTTTTTCCGCCCGTCCCTCCACCGAAACGACGAGTTTGTCCGCAGGGATGAAGCGGCTGATCGTCTCCACGGCGGAGTTCAGCAGACCGCCCGGATTGTTCCGAAGATCAATAATCAGTCCTTCCGCCCCGTCCTTCTTCAGTTTCTTCAGCGCCTTTTCAACATCCGCCGCCGTGGTTGCGGAAAACTGCGAAATGCGAAGGTAGGCAATCCTGTCCGCGATCAGCGAAGGCGCCTTGACCGAACTGACCGCGATTTCCGCTCGCGTAACTGTGATCTCTCTGGTCTGATCCCCTTCCGGGCGGTAGATCTTCAGTTTCAGGACTGTTCCCGGCGGACCCTTCATCCGCCGGACACACTCCGTCAGCGAAAGCGGCCGAGCGTCCTTTCCGTCGATTTCCATGACGATATCTCCGGCCTGCAGACCGGCTTTCATCGCGGGGGACCCTTCCATGACGGAAACAATTTCCAGCGCATTGTTCTTCGAGGTTACCACCACGCCGATCCCCGGGAATTTCCCGCGCGTGTCCTCCACGGTCGACCGGAAACGGTCCGGCTCCTCGTAGGTGCTGAACGGATCCAGTTCCTGGAGCATCCCCCGCATGGCGGCGCGGAGAAGATTCTCATAAGAGATCTTTCCCGGATCCACATATTTCTCCCGGAGAAGCTCCAGCGACTCCATGAAAATGGAAAGATTTTTATAAGGAAGATCGGTTTTCTTTTCCGGTTTCTCCTTTTCCGTCTCCGCGGGAGCCGCCGCGAGCGGCCCGAATACGGCAAACGCAAGGATCAGAATCCATATTTTCTTCATCATTTCGACTCCTCGTTATCTCTCTTTCGAACTCTTGCAAAGAATGCGCGGATCATCGTTCTGCACTCCTCTTCCAGCACGCCTCCGGTCACCTGCACACGATGGAGCATTCCCGGGAATCCGGTGATGTCCAGTGCGGAACCGGCGCATCCGGACCGCGGATCCGCCATTCCATAGACAACGCGTTCCACCCGCGTGTTCACCAGAGCGCCCGCACACATCGCACAAGGCTCCTTTGTCACATACAGCGTCACGCCGTCGAGTCTCCAGTCTCCGAGGACGGCGGCGGCTTCCGTCATGGCGATCAGTTCCGCATGAGCGGTCGCATCCTTCCGGCGTTCGACCTGATTCCATCCGCGCGCGATGATGGTGCCGTCCTTCACCGCGACCGCGCCGATCGGGACCTCGTCCGCCGCTCCGGCGATCTCCGCCTGGCGCAGAGCGGCGCGCATGAAAAGCTCGTCGTCCGGGTTCGTCCCGCCGGGAAGGTCGGAGTTCATTCGTCCTTCGTCCCGCTCTTCAGTTCGGAGCTGATGCGCATGGAGCAGAAGTCCGGTCCGCACATCGTACAGAATCGGTTGCCGTGCTGCGGTTTGACCGAAGAGGCGTCGATGGCGCGTTTCCGGTATTCCCGCGCACGGTCGGGATCCAGCGCAAGGTCAAACTGTTTTTCCCAGTCGAAGAGAGCGCGGGCGCGCCCGATGGCGTTGTCCCGGTCGACAGCGCCCGGTTTTTTCAGAGCCACATCCGCCGCGTGGGCGGCGATCCGGAATGCGATCACGCCGCTGCGCACATCCTCCGCCTCCGGGAGGCCGAGGTGCTCCATCGGGGTCACATAGCAGAGCATGGCCGCACCGTAATAGGCGCCCGCGGTTCCGCCGATCGAGGCGACAATGTGATCGTATCCCGGTGCGCAGTCGATCACGACCGGTCCGAGGATGTAGAAGGGGGCGTCGCCGCAGACCTCCCGCTCGCGTTTCATGTTCATTTCGATCTCGTTGAACGGGACGTGGCCGGGTCCCTCGACCATTGCCTGAACACCGGCGGCGCGGCAGCGGCGGACCAGTTCACCGAGGGTGTCGAGTTCCGCGAACTGTGCTTCGTCGCTGGCGTCGGCGAGACATCCCGGACGGAGTCCGTCGCCGAGCGACAGCGTCACATCGTAATCCAGGCAGATATTGAGAATATCGTCGAACCGCGTGTAGAACGGATTTTCCTGATCGTGCCGCTGCATCCAGCGGGCGATCAGCGATCCGCCGCGGCTGACGATTCCCAGCACCCGTTTCAGAGCGGCAGGCACATGACGTCGAAGCAGTCCTGCGTGGATCGTCATATAATCGACCCCCTGTTTCGCCTGAGAGAGAATCGTATTGACGATCACATCGCCGTCGAACTCCTCCGCACCGTATTTCGCCACGACCTCGTAGACGGGAACGGTCCCGACCGGAACGGGGCTGGCGGCAATGATGGAACTCCGGATCAGGTCAATATCGCCCCCGGAACTGAGATCCATGACCGTATCCGCTCCGTAGCGGACCGCCTGTTCCAGTTTCCGCTTCTCCGCCTGCGGACAGCTCGACATCGCCGAATTGCCGATGTTTGCATTGATCTTGGTCAGCAGTTCCCGTCCGATTCCCATCGGAACGAGATTTTTGTGGTTGATATTCGCGGGAATCACGATGCGTCCGTCCGCAACGCGTTCGAGAATGAATTCCACCGGACGGTGCTCCTTCTCCGCGACGGTCTGTATCTGCGGTGTTGCGATCCCTTCCCGGGCCAGCTGCATTTGTGTCTTCAAAACAGTTTCTCCAGTAGTTCGATATTTTTGGCAATCGCCCCGCTGTGGGCGGTAATGGCGTCATAGGCGCGGCGGCCGAGCTTGCTGCGCAGTTCCGGATCGGAGGAGAGCATATAGAGCGCGCGGCGCAGTTCCTCCTCCGTCTCCACGGTGAGCACGGCGTCGGCCTTCCGGAGAATCTCCATGGCCTCGCGGAAGTTGCGCAGTTCCCGTCCGCAGACGATCGCCTTGCCCAGAACCGCGGGCTCGATGATGTTCTGCCCGTCATGATTTCCCGCGAGGGTCTTGCCCATGATGACAATATCGGATACCGCAAGGAATCCCATCAGTTCCCCGGTTGTATCGGCAAGCAGACAGTCGGTTTTCCCTTCCCCGAAATGTTCTCCGGTGGAACGGCGGACAAACGAAAAGCCTTCCGATTTCAGCAGTTCGGCGAGTTCCGCTCCGCGCTCCGCATGCCGCGGAACGAGGATCAGCAGAGCCCCCCGGTACTGTTCCCGGAGTTTCCGGAAGGCGCCGACAATCATTTTCTCCTCTCCGGGATGGGTGCTGGCACCGATGATCACCGGGGATCCCCCGGACGGAAACACCTGCGACAGATCCGGAAGACGGAAATTCTCCGGCACCCGCTGGTCAAACTTGATGTTGCCGCCGACCACGATCCGGTCCGCCAGATCGGGCGCGATCATCCGATAACGATCCCGGTCCGCCTCGGTCTGAACGCAGATCGCGTCGAAACAGCGCAGGACAGGCGCGAAGAAGAAGCGGAAGCGGCGGTATCCCTTCATCGACCGGTCCGACATCCGCGCGTTGACCAGCGCCGTCGGCAGCCCCAGCTTCTTTGCCGTGCGGAGCAGATTCGGCCAGATCTCCGTCTCGAACACGATCAGTCCCGACGGCTGAATCACCCGGTACGCCTTCCGCACAAACGGAAGAAAATCAATCGGGCAGAAAATCACCTCCACCCCTTCCGGAACTTTCTGGCGTGCGATCTCCTGCGCGGTGGTGGTCGTCGTTGAAAGGACAAAGCGCCGTTGCGGATCTACTTTTCTCCACGCCTGCAGGGCGGTCAGCGCAAGATTGGTCTCGCCGACGCTCACGGCGTGCATCCAGACGGGGTGATCGAGCGCCTTCAGACGTGCCTTTTTCTCTCCGGAAAACAGCGCGAACCGCTCCGGATAGTTTTTTTTCGTTCCCGGGCGGCGGATCAGTTTGATCAGCAACCCCGGAAGGAAAAACAGAAACGCCAGCGGAAAAAAAAGATTATATAAAATGTTCAGCAGCATTCTCGGCTCCCTTCTATCATCATTCAGGAAATGTAGCCTCTTTTTACGATTTTTCCAGTCGGATTTCATCCTTTTCCGGGAAATCCGTTCCGAAGGGGGCGGAGGCGGAAAATCTGCAGAACCCTTCCCGGAGTTCTTGTATCGGATCGGGATGGGTGGTATATTATCCGGAATCCGGCCGCCCGGACTGCGGATCGGGAAAACGGCCGGCAGAACAAGAGGAAACATCGGCGCTGCAAACGGAGGCAGAAAATGTTCAGAATGGAAAGCGACAGCATGGGAACCATCGAGGTTCCATCCGAAAAATACTGGGGAGCACAGACACAGCGCTCTCTTCTGCACTTCAACATCGGGAACGATCTCATTCCGCTGGAGGTGATCCGGGGACTGGTGATCGTCAAAAAGGCGGCGGCGGAAACCAATCTTGAACTCGGACTTCTTCCGAAAGAACTCTGTTCCGCGATTCTCGGCGCCTGCGATGAAATCCTCAACGGCGATTACGACACCCACTTCCCCCTGAAGGTCTGGATGACCGGCAGCGGGACCCAGAGCAACATGAATGTCAACGAGGTCATCTCCAACCGGGCGAACGAACTTCTCGGAGGGGGCAAAGGGACGAAAAAACCGGTTCATCCGAACGATCATGTGAACATGTCGCAGTCCTCCAACGACACCTTTCCCGCGGCGATGCACATTGCGGCGGCGGAAATGCTGGTCCGGCGCCTTCTCCCTGCCCTCCGCACCTTCCACACCGGACTCGAAGCAAAGCGCGATGCATTCATGCCGATTGTCAAAATCGGACGCACCCATCTGCAGGATGCCGTCCCGCTGACTCTCGGTCAGGAGTTCTCCGGCTATGCCGCGCAGATTGAAACGGCAATCCGCCGCATCGAAGGAGTTCTGCCGGAACTGTATGAACTGGCGCTCGGCGGGACCGCCGTCGGAACCGGACTCAACGCGCCGAAGGGATTCGCGGAAAAGGCCGCGGAGCGGATCGCCGCCCATACCGGACTGCCGTTCGTCACCGCGCCGAACAAGTTTGCGGTTCTCGCCGCGCACGATGCCGTGGTGGCGGCCTCGGGAGCGGTCAAGGCGTGTGCCTGTGCCATGATGAAAATCGCAAACGACATCCGCTGGCTCGCGTGCGGTCCCCGCTGCGGATTCGGCGAACTGATCCTTCCGGAAAACGAACCGGGGTCGTCGATCATGCCGGGAAAGGTCAATCCGACCCAGTGCGAGGCGATGACGATGGTCTGCGCACAGATCATCGGGCTTGACACCGCCGTCGCCCTTGCCGGATCGCAGGGAAATTTTGAACTCAATGTCTTCAAGCCGATGATGATCTTCGATCTTCTGGAGGAAATCCGCCTCCTTTCCGATTCCGCGAACAGCTTTGCAAAATACGCGCTGGAGGGACTTCAGGCAAACACGGACCGCATCTCCGAACTGCTCGGGAAATCGCTGATGCTGGTCACCGCGCTGAGTCCGGCGATCGGCTACGACAACGCGGCGAAAATCGCCAAACACGCGCATCAAACCGGACAGACCCTCCGCGAAGCCTGCATCGAGCTCGGTTTTCTCTCCGGCGAGGAGTTCGACCGGATCGTCCGTCCGGAACAGATGGTCAACCTTTGATTGATCTTCCGGTCCAGTCCGTGCTTCCGCAGATTGCGGAAGCGCTGCGCACCCGCTCATCGGCGGTTCTCTGTGCCGCGCCGGGAGCGGGAAAAACCACGCTGGTTCCGCCGTATCTCCACGAGCAGTTCGGCGCCGATGGAGGAAAACTTCTGATGCTGGAGCCGCGGCGTCTCGCGGTCCGCGCATCGGCAAGGAGAATCGCGGCGCTGACGGGCACTCCGCTGGGATCGCTGGTCGGCTACCGCACCCGCTTCGACACCCGGGTCTCCTCCGAAACAAGAATCGAGCTGCTCACCGAGGGAATTCTGACCCGGATGATTCAGAGCGATCCGGAACTTTCCGGGGTTCACACGGTCATTTTCGATGAATTTCACGAGCGGAGCATCCATGCGGATCTTGCGCTGGCGCTGTGTCTGGATCTCCAGCAGGCGCTGCGCGGGGATCTCCGGATCCTGGTGATGTCCGCCACGCTGGATGCGGACCGGGTTTCGGCGCTGCTCGGCAACGCTCCAGTGATCCGGAGTCCGGGGAGAATGTATCCGGTCCGGACCATCCATCTGCCGCGCCGCGATCCGCGCGGCCCCGTCGAACCCGACGCGGCGCGGGCGGTCCGCATCGCGCTGGAACAGGAGAGCGAAGGCGATCTGCTGGTCTTTCTTCCGGGCGAACGGGAGATCCGCCGGACCGGGGAACTTCTGGAAAGCCCGCTCCCGCCGGGCGTCCGTGTCACGCCGCTGTACGGGAATCTCTCCCGGGAGGAGCAGGATGCCGCGATCGACCCCGATCCGGACCACCGGAAAATCATTCTTTCCACCTCAATCGCGGAAACAAGCCTGACGATCGAAGGAGTCCGGACCGTGGTGGACTGCGGATGGATGCGGGTTCCGAAATTTTCTCCGCGCAACGGAATGGGCCGGCTGGAAACGGTGCGGGTCTCGCTGGCTTCCGCCGATCAGCGCAGAGGCCGGGCGGGACGAACCGCGCCGGGCGCCTGTTACCGTCTCTGGACGCCGGAGGAAGAACGGCGCTTTCCGGAATTCAATACACCGGAAATTCTGGAATCGGATCTTCTTCCGCTGGTGCTGGAACTTGCCCGCTGGGGAGTCCGTCCGGAGGCAATCGCCTCGATGCCGTGGCTGGATCCTCCGCCGGAATCCGGAATCCGGCAGGCGGCGGAGCTGCTCCGGGAACTCGGCGCTCTGGATGGAGACGGCGCCATTACAAAAGCGGGAACCGCAATGCTGACTCTTCCGGTGCATCCGCGTCTGGCGCGGTCTGTGCTGCGGTGTTCGCGGGCCGGATTCGGATACACGGCCTGCTGTCTGGCCGCGCTGCTGGAGGAGCGCGATCCGGTTCGGGATTCCGACACCGCAGACCTGCGCCGCCGTCTGAGCGCGCTGAACGGAGAAATCTCCGGCGATTCCGGGACCCTGCGGCGGATCCGGGAAGCGGTCCGTCAGATTGCCGCCGCGGCATCGGTCCGGGACCGGGAGATCCGCACGGAAGCGGCGGGGATCGCGGTGGCGTTCGCCTATCCCGACCGGATTGCGCACGCCCGTTCGCCGAAATCGGGGGAATACGCACTCTCGAACGGGACCGGGGCAAAACTGCGGGAGAGCGATCCGCTCTGCCTGCATGAATTTCTTGCACTGGCGTCGGTCGAAGGGGAGAGCGACCGGCAGACCGTCTACTCCGCCGCGCCGCTGACGTTTCACGAGATCGAGACCCATCTTCCGGAACAGATCACGGAAGACCTTGTCGTGCGCTGGAATCCGGAACGCAAAGCCGTGGAAGCCGAGCGGAGAACGCGGATCGGACGCATGACGGCGGAATCGCGTCCGGTCCGGAGCGGAATCCCGGCGGACCGGATTCTCGCCGCTCTGCTCGCCGGCATCCGGGAAGAAGGGATCGGCGCGCTTCCGTTTGAAGGATCGGTCTCGTCGCTGCGGGAACGGGTGGAATTTCTGCGCTGTCATCAGCCCGGGGAATGGCCGGATTTCTCCGATGCGGGAATTCTCGCATCCCTGGAGGAGTGGCTCGGGCCGTTCGCGGAGGGAATCACCGGACTCGCGCAGCTGAAGAAACTTGATCTCCGCACCGCTCTGGAAAGCCGCCTGACACCGAAACAGCGGATGGATCTTCCGCGTCTGGCTCCGGAACGGATCGAAATTCCGAGCGGATCGAAAATCCGAGTTGACTACTCCCAGCCGGACGGGATTCCGGTCATTGCGGCGAAACTGCAGGAGATGTTCGGCATGCTCGACACGCCGCGGGTTCTCAACGGGCGCATACCGGTCACGATCCAGATGCTCTCTCCGGCGATGCGTCCGGTGCAGACCACCTCCGACCTGCGGCATTTCTGGACAAACAGCTATTTTCTCGTCCGCAAAGACCTGCGCGGACGCTATCCGAAACACGACTGGCCGGAAAACCCGCTGGAGGCCGAACCCCGCCGGGGAATCCGCCGGAGGAACTCCTGAAGCGCGTTTGACTTTCCGCCGCGGACCATTACATTAAACGGAACAGATCAGACACGGAGAACAGAAATGAGGAAACCATCGGGAAACGGAGGAATCCGGGAGATCGCGGCGGCAACGGGATTCAACATTTCGACCGTTTCCCGCGCGCTGAACAATCATCCCGGGATCTCTCCGGCGACAGCGTCCGTCATCCTCCAGGCTGCGCGGGAGCTCGGCTACCGGAGCGGGACCACGCCGGTCTACGCCATCCTCCTTCCGGAAACAAAGATGGGGCTGGCATGGTACTCCCTGAACATGCTCGACGCACTGCGGGAAGAGGCCGTCAACCGCGGCTGTCTTCTGGAAATCCTCTTTTCCGATCATGCGGAAATCCTGCGCGAACGGAACATCTCCGGCATTCTCTCCTTCGACTTTGCCTCGCAGGCGGTCCGGAAGCTGAAGGTGGTTCTTCCGGTGGTCTGCGTGAACGATTTTTCATGGCACATCGCGGATATTTACTCGGTCTGTTCCGACACGGGACAGGGAGTCCGGAAAGCCGTCGCCCTGCTGGCCGCCTACGGACACCGGAAAATCGGCCTGCTGATCAACGGCGACAAAAACACCGAAAGCAACCGCGAACGCATCGCCGCATTTGAAGAGAGCCGTTCCGTCTATTCGCTCGATCCGGTTTCCGCGGTCCATTTCCGGGAATACGGCACATTCGACCTTCCGATGCCGTACCTTCACGCCTCCATCCGCGCCATGGTGAAGACCGGTGTAACCGCCATCATCAACGGAGGCGAGAGTGAATCGGTCGAAGCGCTCGCCGCGATCCGGCTCTGCGGACTCCGGGTGCCGCAGGATCTTTCCCTCATCTGCTGGGAGGTTCCCCGCTTCAGCCGCTTTCTGGATCCCCCGCTGACCACCATCCAGCAGAATTTCCCGCTGCTTGCCAAACGGGCGTTCGACATGCTGGAAAGTCTGATCCGGAAGGAAAAGGTCTCCTCGGATGTGCGCGTCGACTGCCTGCTCCACGAGCGCGGTTCCGTCTCCGTCCCGCCAGCGGAGCATTAATATTTTTTTGCTTTCTTTGCGTATCTATTGCATTTTTTTGCATTCTGAAAATGTGTTCTTTTCTTGTTTTTTCCGATTCCGGGTTCAAATTATTCTCCGGGACAAGGAGAGTCTGCCCGAAAGGAAGAGGGCGGCAAAGCAAACAAAGGAGCAGAACATGAAATCACGATTGATGCGGTACGAAAAGAATCCGATTCTCAAGCCGGAGGATTTTCCGTGGTGCAAAGCGGATCAGGTGTTCAATCCGGGCCAGGTGATGACACCGGACGGGAGGATTCTTCTTCTGATTTCGGTCATTCCACGGAACGAGAAACACGCCCGGTGCCATCTGGCGGAAAGCAGCGACGGAATTCATTTCACAATCCGGAAGAAGCCGATCTTCGAAGTGGACAGAGAGCGCCGGTTCGGAGAACTTGATTTTCATCCGATCGACTGCCGGGTGACCTATTTTCCGGAGGAGAAGTGCTATTACATCATCCGTCCCGCGAATTCGGAATGGGGCTGCTGTGCGCTGCTGTACCGGACGGAGGATTTTGAAACGGTCGAACCGCTGGAAATCATTGCGCTTCCGCACAACCGGGTTCCGTGCCTGTTTCCAGAGAAGATCGGCGGGAAATATGTGCGTCTGGACCGGCCGTACAGTCTCGGGGCGCCGTATGAGAAATCGTATGCGCACATGTGGATTTCCCGGTCGCCGGATCTGGTCCACTGGGGAGAGTACCGACCGCTGCTGAAGCGGGATTTCTCCCCTTGGAACAATCTGAAAATCGGTCCGACCGTTCCGATCAAAACGGAAAAGGGATGGCTGGAGATCATTCACGGGGTGCAGAACACGTTCTGCGGTTTCCGGTACAGCCTCGGGGCGATCCTTCTGGATCTGGAAAATCCCGAAAAAATCATCGGCCGCATGAACGACTATCTGCTCACGCCGGAGATGGAATACGAACACAACGGAGTGATTCCGGAAGTGGTGTTCGCCACCGGAGGAGTGGTCGACCCCGCAACCCGGAAACTGAGCATCTATTACGGAGGGGCGGATACAACCCTCAACCTCGCCACGGGAAATGTGGATGAAATCGTCGAATGGTGTCGGAAGGGAGAATAAGAACATGACGATCCGGACGAATCGGGATAAAACCAGCTTTCTGCTGACCAACAGCACCATGAGCTACGGACTTGCACTTGCGGAAACGGGTCTTCCCGTGAATCTCTACTGGGGCGCTCCGCTGGAGTCGCCGGACGATCTGCCGACGATCGACGAACGGCAGAAACAGCGTCAGTGGCCTGTCGACCGGACCTCCCGGATGTTCTGCGAACTTCCGGTGTTCGGAGGAAAATTCTTCGACGAACCGGCGCTGAAAATCACCTATTCCGACGGAATCCGAGCCTCGGATTTCCGCTGCGAATCGCACGAATGCACGGAGGACACGCTGCTTCTGGCCTTCCGGGAACAGCGCCATCCGATCCTTCTGAAACTGCGCTACACGCTCCGGGAACGTCTTCTGGAGCGTTCGTGGACGATCGTCAATGAAGGCAGGGAGGATGCGGTGCTGGAGAATTTCGCATCGGCCGCGTGGCACCTTCCCTCGGATGTCACCGTCTGGCGGGCGACCCATCTCGGCGGACACGGACTCATGGAAGAACTTCCGGCGCGTCAGGTTCTGACCCCGGGGAAATTCGTCATAGAGAGCCGGACCGGACTTTCCGGTCCGTTCCATGTCCCGTTTTTCGCGCTGGACGACGGGAGCGCGGACGAACTCTCCGGCCGCGTCTTCTTCGGCGCCGTTCTCTGGTCCGGCAACTGGAAAATCACCTTCGACCGCAATTGGTTCGACCAGACCGCCGTTCTCGGCGGACTCAACGAATTCGACAGCCGCATCGTTCTCCATCCCGGAGAATCCTTCACCACCCCGGTCTTCGCCGGCGGATACACCGACGAGGGCTTCAGCGGCATGAGCCGGATTCTGCACCGCTGGCAGGAGGACGATCTTCTTCCTCGCGCGATCGCCCGCCGGGAACTGCCGGTTCTGACCAACACCTGGGGCAGCCTGAATTTCTACGTCAACGAGGAGAACGTGATCCGGACCGCCGAACAGGCCGCGAAAATCGGATCGGAACTTTTTGTGATCGACGACGGCTGGCAGTCCGCCCTCGGCGACTGGTTCCCCGACCGCAAGAAATTCCCGAACGGCCTTCGTCCCGTGATCGAACGCGTGAAGCAGCTCGGCATGGACTTCGGCCTCTGGATCGAGCCGGAGTCGTTTGAGATCAAAAGCGAACTGTACAAAGCCCATCCCGAATGGGCGATGCACTATCCGGGCTGCAAACCGGAAACCCGCTACCGCGACGATGTGGACCGCACCAGCGCAATGCTGAATCTGGCCAACCGGGACGTGGCGGAATATCTCTACCATGCGATCCACACGCTGATCCGGGAAACCGGAATCCGCTATCTGAAACTGGACATGAACTGCTTCTTCTCCTCGCCCGGCGGAGCGGAACGGATCTGGATCGACTATGCGGCGAATCTTGACTGGATCTTCCAGACCCTTTCCCGTGATTTCCCCGGCCTCCTGATGGAGAACTGCGCCAGCGGGTCCGCCCGGGCAAGTCTGCAGATGACCCGCGCATTCGGACGGATGAACCGGAGCGACAATCAGGATACGCTCGACATCCTCAAACTGCACGAGGGTTTCACTTATATGAATCTTCCGCGCATGGCCGGCGGAGCCTGTCATATCAGCGACTCGAACTTCTATGTGAATCACCGTACCGTTCCGCTGAGCTATCAGGCCTGCTGCGGCATGCTGGGTTCCCTCGCCTGCGGCAAGAATCTGATGCGCTGCACCGACAAGGAGCTTGCGGAGATCCGGACCTATGTGGATCTCTACAAGAAACTGCGTCCGGTGGTCCATCTCGGCGATCTGTACCGTCTGGCGAGCGCGTTTGAGCATCCGTATGCGATCTACGAGTATGTCGCGCGGGATCGCTCGGAAGCGGTGGTCTTCCTTCTCGGGACCTCCCTTCAGTTCGCCTCCAAAATGCCGCCGGTCCTCCTCCCGGGACTGGACGGGGACGCCGTCTACGACATGGTCTGCTACGGAGGTTCCGAAAAGGTTCCGTTTGTCACGCCGGTCAAACCGGAGCGCAGCACGCTCACCGGCCGCGGCGCAGCGCAGGTCGGAGTCCAGGTTGATCTGATCGGCGACTTCGACTGCCGGATTCTTCATCTGGTCCGCCGGAAATAACGCCGGCCATTCCGGGAGAACAGGAAAGCCCCCTTTGCGGAACTATCGGAAAACGCTCCGCCGCAGAGGGGGTTCTTTTCAGCGCAGTTTCAGTGTCGCAAGGCCGATCAGCGCGCAGATCCCCGCAATGATCCAGAAACGGGTGACAATCTGAGTTTCCGTCCATCCGGACTGTTCGAAATGATGATGGATCGGCGTGCATTTAAAGATCCGTCTTCCCGTGAGCTTGAACGAGGCGACCTGCAGCATCACCGATCCGCCCTCCATCAGGAAGACGAATCCGACGATGGGCAGAAGCAGCTGCTGGCCCATCAGCACGGCGATCAGCCCGATGCATCCGCCGAGGGGAAGGCTTCCGGTATCCCCCATGAACATGGCGGCCGGCTTGCAGTTGTACCAGAGGAATCCGATGCAGGCACCCGCCATTGCCGACGCGAACACGCTGACTTCACCAAGCTCGGGAATGTACGGAATCGAAAGATATTTTGCGAAAACGGAATGCCCGTGCATATAGGCGACCGCGGCAAGACTGAGGACGCAGAAAATGCTCGTTCCCGCCGCGAGTCCGTCCTTTCCGTCGGTCAGGTTGACCGCATTGCTGAAGAACATCACAAAGATCATGTTTGCAAGGAAGATCAGTCCGATGGCGAAAAGCCCCCACGAGGCGGCGAAGGAGAAGAGCGGATGATGGAGGATCTGCGGCGGAAGCCTGAATTCGATCATCTCTCCGGCGGGCTTCAGGCAGATCGGTTCCCGGCAGAACGGCAGAAGCATCTTGGAGGTCATCGTATCGGGCATTTTGTAGATGCAGGCGAGCGCGGCAAGACTGACAAGCGCCTGCACAAGCAGTTTCACCTTTCCGGAGACGCCGTCGCGGACGCTCCGCTCATACTTGACCTTGATGTAATCGTCGTAGAATCCGAGCGCCGTAAGGGGGAAGAGAACCAGCAGGAAAATCAGCACCATCGGGTTGGAAAGATTTCCCCAGAAGACCGTCGAGAGCGCGATGGCGGAAACAATCAGCAGTCCGCCCATGGTGGGGGTTTTGTCCTTGGAGTGATCGACGAACTTCTCGTCAATCACGCCCGAGAGTCTGGCGGACTTCGGCACGCAGAACTGTTTGAGCTTCCGGATGGTCCACGGACCGAACAGGATCACGAGGAACATCGCGGTGAGCAGGGCGCAGCCCGAACGGAAGGTGACATATTCGAACAGACGGAGCGGTCCAAAGCAGCTCCGCAGATCGGCAAGCAGATACAGCATCTTTTCTCTCTCCTTTTTCTGACGGAAGATACATGGGGAAATATAAATGGGAATGTCGTTTTTTCAAGACGGGGAAAAACGATTCGCGGCAGTTTTTCATCCGGAGGAAGGAGGTGTGAATTTACTGTTTTTCGCGATTTTTTGAACTTTTTTTTTCATCGGCTGTCTTTTCCTTTCATAACACCACCCATTTAACAGGAAAGGAATGGACTATGAGTCAGGAAGAATTACAGAAACTTCAGAGTGATATTGTGGAAGCGTCGGCGTTCATCCGTCCGCTGAAGACGGAGATGAGCCGGATTGTCGCGGGTCAGAATGTTCTGATCGACCGTCTGATTGCGGCGATGCTTGCCGACGGGCACGTTCTTCTGGAAGGGCTCCCGGGACTGGCGAAAACCCTTGCGGTCAAAACGCTTGCGCAGAGTCTTGACGGAGCGTTCGCCCGAATTCAGTTCACGCCGGATCTTCTTCCCGCGGACGTGGTCGGGACGAGCATCTACAATCCCGCCGAACACAGTTTTTCCGTAAAGAAAGGACCTGTTTTTGCGAACATCGTCCTTGCGGACGAGATCAACCGTGCGCCGGCGAAAGTCCAGAGCGCGCTGCTGGAGTGCATGCAGGAGAAGCAGGCGACCGTTGCGGGCGAAACGTTCAAAATGCCCGATCCGTTTCTGGTTCTCGCCACGCAGAACCCGATCGAACAGGAAGGGACCTATCCGCTTCCCGAGGCGCAGATCGACCGTTTCATCTTCAAGCTGAAGATCGACTATCCGAAACGCGAAGAGGAACGCCTTGTCGCCGAACGGATGGGACATCCGGAATGTTCGCCGCAGGCGATTCCCGTTGCAAAGCTCGCGGATATCTCCAACGCGCGGCAGTGGGTCGACAAAGTTTACATGGATGAGAAAATCCTCGACTATATTCTGGACATTGTCTGGGCGACCCGTCCGAACCGCGGCACGGAGCTTTCGCAGCGCCAGTCGGGAGCGAAACTCGGCGACATTGCTTCGATGGTCGAAGTCGGAGCCTCTCCGCGCGCCACGATTGCGCTTGTGCTGGCCTCCAAGGCGACCGCCTTCATGGAGGGACGCGCCTATGTGGTTCCGCAGGATGTCAAGAACGTCGCACATGACGTGCTCCGTCACCGGATCCTCCTCTCGTACGAGGCCGAGGCGGAAAACCGCACGCAGGACGACATCATCTCCGGCATCCTCAACGAGCTGAAAACGCCCTGATCCGGAATCCGGACAAGGAAAGGAGACGGAATATGCTGCCGAGAGATCTCATCGCGAAAGTCCGTAAAATCGAAATCCGGACGCGGAAACTGGTGGAGGAACTCACCGGAGGCGCTTATCACAGCGTCTTCAAGGGACGCGGCATCGAATTCAGCGAAGTGCGGGAGTACACGCCCGAAGACGATGTCCGCGACATCGACTGGAACGTCACGGCGCGCATGGGCACGCCCTATATCAAGAAGTATGCCGAGGAACGGGAACTGACCGTGATTATCGCGATCGACGCCTCCGCCTCGCTCTTCTTCGGTTCGGGCAGCGAAACCAAGCACGACAAAATCGCCGAAACCGCCGCCCTGCTGGCGTTCAGCGCCATCCGCAATCACGACAAGGTCGGACTTCTGGTGTTCACCGACAAAACCGAACTCTGGCTTCCGCCGCGTTCGGGACGCGCCCATGTGCTGCGTCTGATCCGCGAACTGCTCGCCTTCGAGCCGGAATCGCGCGGGACCGACATCGGAAACGCCATGAACTCCCTGATTAAAAATCTGAAAAAACGCGCCGTCGTTTTTCTCTTCAGCGATTTCATCGACCGCGCCTCCTACGAGCGCCCGATGAAGATTCTGAACCGGAAACACGATCTCATCGCCGTCCGCGTTCTGGACCGGGAGGAGCTGGAGCTTCCCCCGCTCCCGATGCTCGAACTGGAGGACGCCGAAACCGGGGAAACCCTCTTTTTCGATCCCTCCTCCGCCTCGAACCGCGAACGCTATGCGCAGGCCGCCGGAGATGAACTTGCCGGGGAGCAGGATTCCTTCCGCCGTGCGAAGGTCGATCTGGTCGACGTCCGCTGCGGCGAAGACATCCTCAAACCCCTGATGGCCTTCTTCCGCGGCCGCAGGCTGAAACACAGGTGATCTATGAAAACAACTCTGACAATCCCGCAGAAAATCATCCGCGGACTGCTGATTCTTCTGCTGATTCTTGCGGCGGGCGCGGCGGGATTCGCCACCGTGACGGTGGTGAAATACCGTCAAAGCGCCGCATCGCCGGAAAAGACGTCGATCGAACAGCCGGTCCGTCTTTCCGAAGAGCGCGACGTGCCGATCGGGCGGAACATCGAGTTTTCCGCCGGACTCCGGGTCCCATGGGGACGCACGCCGGCATCGCTCGATGTCCGCACCGGGGAAGGTTCCCAGCTCGCCGGAACACCGGAATTCCGGCGGACCCGCATCGGATGGGGATACTCTCTCTGGGAGATCCACGGAATCCTGCATGCGTACCGTCCGGGAGAAATTCCGGCCGGTTCCATTGAGACCGTGATCGAAGGCGGAGCGGAGAAAAAACAGGATCTCACGCTCACCCTGCCCGTCTTTACGGCTCGGGCACTCCCGGTGACCGCGCAGGATCAGCTGGCAATCGCCGGACGGATCCGGACGGAGGCGGAACCGGAATACCGGAATACCGGACTCGCTGCCGTCATCGTGATTCTGCTTCTGGCTGCCGCGGGTCTCTGGATTCTTCTCCGGCGCAGGAGCCGGAAACGGGAGATTCTCCCGCCGTGGACGCTCGCGCTGCAGTCGATCGGGGGAATCCGTTCCGATCTGCATGAGGGACGGGCCGATGCGGCCGCGGCGATCACCCGGCTGACCGACATCATCCGCAGTTATCTGGAAGTCCGCTTCCGTCTGCGGGCGGAACATCAGACAACCCGCGAATTCCTCGACGAGATCCGCTCCGGCGGCCCGCTGGAGGAGAAACAGCGGAGCTTCCTCCGGGAATTTCTGGCATCCGCCGATATGGTGAAATTCGCGAAGGCCCCCGCCGACGTCATGGCGTTCGACGAGGCTGCGCTCCGGGCGGAAACCCTTGTCCGGGAAACGGCCGTCACGGAGGGAAATGGAAAGGAGAGTGCAGCATGACCGCATTTTTATATCCATGGCTTCTGCTTCTGATTCTGCCGGTTCTGCTTATGGCGTTGTTCGCATGGCGCCGGAAACAGCCGTCGATCCGGGTTCCGTCGCTGAGCGCGGCGAAGACCGCCGCTCACAGACCGGGAAGGATCAACTGGAAACGTCTGATCCCGTTTCTCTGCTACACCGGCGCGATGATTCTTCTGGTCGTTGCGCTCGCCCGCCCGAGAGAAGGACTGGAGCAGATCCGCCGGCGCGCGGAGGGAATCGACATCATCCTTGCACTGGACCTTTCCGGCAGCATGGTGGCGGTCGATGTCCCGAGGCAGATGACAAGCATGAATCAGGTGACTTCCGCGATCGAACGGGGTACGCTGAAGAACCGCATTCAGACCGCGAAGGAGGAGATTGCGAAATTCATTCAGGCCCGGCCGAACGACCGCATCGGACTGATCGCCTTTGCGCCGCTCCCGTACATGGCGTGTCCGCCGACCCTGGACCATGCCTGGCTTCTGGCGAATCTGGAAAATCTCGACGCGGGAATCATCGGCGACAAAACCAACATTGCCGCTCCGATCACCTCCGCGGTCCAGCGCCTGAAGGATTCGGAGGCGCGCCGGAAGATCATCGTGCTCTTCACCGACGGCTCCAACAACGTCGAAGCCAAAGTCACGCCTCTTCAGGCGGCAAAACTGGCGAACACCTTCGACATCACGGTATATACGGTCGGCATCGGCTCCCCGGTATCGGTTGCACCCGTCGAGACCTTCGCCGGCCGCCGCTACGAGCAGATTCAGAGCGATTTCGATGAACCGCTCCTGCGCCAGATCGCCGGAGACTCCGGCGGAAAATACTACAAGGCCGAAGACTCCGACAGCATGGCCGCCGCCATGAAGGAGATTGATTCGCTCGAAAAGACCTCCTTCGAACAGCAGACACTCGTCAACTGGCGGGAGCTGGCTCCGGGATTTGCAGGGGCCGCACTGGTCCTCATCCTGCTGGCCTTTCTGCTGGAGAACACGGTGATGAAGCGAATCCCGTAACCACAATCTGCGGAACCGCCGCGCCATCCGGAAAACCGGAAGGCGCGGATTCCGTTTTTTTTTGAACGATCAATAAGCTGGGAAGTGTTCATGTTTCATTTATTTTCCTGTTTTGCGCTGATTCTTTCACTGTATGTCTGTCTGAGTCTGATTCTTCCGCTGCGTCTTTCCCGGTACTGGAAAGTGCTGCTCTCGCTTCCTCTTCTGCTGGCCGCGCTGAAAAACGAGGTGCTTTCCGCCTTTGGAGGCCCGATGTTTTTCGCACCGGAACTGCCCGGATGGTTTCTGATTCTTCTTTCCGTGGCGTTCAATACGCTGCTGATGCTGTTTTTTCTGGCGCTTCTCAAGGATCTGGCGCTTTCGGGAGTGCGGATCGCCGGAGCATTCCGGGGAAAACGAATCCGGATACGCCATGCGGGTACGATTTCCGCAACTCTTGCGGGAATTGCCGTTTTCCTCGGAATTTCAGGAACGGCCTGCGCGCTGACGGTTCCCGGCGTACGGGAGGAAACTCTCCTTGTTGAACATCTTCCCGCCGGGCTGGAAAATCTGCGCATCGCGCTCGTTGCGGATATTCACTGCAGCGCGGTGAACCGGGAACCGTATGTCCGGGCGGTCGCGGAGAAAACGAATGCGCTGAAACCGGATCTGATTTTTCTGCTCGGCGATCTGGTGGACGGAACGCCCGCACAGCGGAAGGCCGATCTGGTTCCCCTGAGCGGACTGCGCGCAAAATACGGAGTTTTCGGCATCACCGGGAACCATGAATATTTCTCCGGCTGGGAGAGCTGGCGGCCGATCTTCCGGGAATGGGGATTCCGGATGCTGGTCAACCGGGGAGAACTGCTGCGGATCAACGGGGCACCGCTCTGGATCGCCGGAGTCGCCGACCACGCAGCGGTGCGGTTCGGATTTGAGGGACCGGATCCGGAAAAGGCTCTGAATGGCTGTCCCGGGGGGACGGTCGCCCTGCTTCTGGATCACCGGCCGGGAAATGCGGCGGAAAATGCGGAGTATCCCGTCACGGCGCAGTTCTCCGGCCACACGCACGGAGGGATGATCGCCGGACCCGGACGCGCCCTTATCGCGCATTTCAACGGAGGATTCGCCGGCGGATGGTACCGTGTCGGGAGGAGCCGTCTCTATGTCAGCCGGGGAAGCGGACTGTGGAACGGATTCATCTTCCGGATCGGAATTCCTTCGGAGATCACACTCCTGACGCTGAAGAGGAGTCCTTCGCAGAGCCGGTGACGGGAACGGCGCGGATCAGGAGCAGTTTTTCCCGTTTTCTCCCGTTTTTCTCCTGTTCGAAGAGCGCCCGGTCCCCGGCATGCGGAGAGATCAGGCGGACCACCATCATCCAGCGCGGGGAGGCAGCCAGAAAGCCTTCGTAGCGGAACTCTTCCCGGACGGGGATGCCGTCCCGTTCTCCGACGGTGCGGATCTCGCTGACGGTCAGGCGGAACGAGTTTCCCGCGAGCGCACGGACGGAAGCGGATATTCCCTGGCGGTCCGACTGGAAATCGCCGCGGCCCCGGACCACCGGAATGCGGAAGGAGATCCCTTCCGGATGCGCGGCAAACGCCGTCACGGCATCTTCCGGCGGAAGAGGATCCTCCAGAGCCGCAACCGGAATATTCTTCTTTTCGAGAAACCCTCTCAATTCCTCCGACGAAACGGAAAGCAGACGGCACTCCAGAAATTCCGGTTTGGCAACGGCCCCGTAGAACGGATAGAGCGTATCGAGCCGGAGAAGCGGAACGACCGCGCCCTCGCCCGGCATTGCGAAAAGACCTGTCGAAGCGGGTTTCGGGACCCGCAGAAGACGGCGCGACGACATGGTCACCGCGCTGTCGAAATCCTTTTCCGGCGCCCCGTTGAAAATCCCGCCTTCCGGCATCCGGTAGAAGGCCGCGTAATCAATCAGCGCGCTTTTGCGCGGGATATGGACCTCCGGAGTTGCGGAGGTTGAAAATCCGCAGAAGGCCGATCCGAAACGATCATACAGACGGACCTCTGCACGACTTCCGGAAAGCACACTCATCAGGACCGTCATCACGCAGCGGGTGTCGGCATGGCGGATTGCCTTGTCGGGATTGCGCTCCGCCGTTCCGGGAACGCGCATCAGATCCATCCGGAATGCGACAAACCCTTCCCGCGGAGCCGCACAGCAGCAGACAACCGTAAAAAAAAGAAGCAGCGGGAAACGCATCAATCCTCAAGTCCGTATTGAGAAGGAGCGGCGGCACCGCCGCTCCGTTTTCCTGTCACCACGGTGATTTTCCAGTCGGAGGGATTCTGCGATGTCAGCAGCGGCCCCTGGCAGAATGCCAGAAGATGCCGTTCCCGCGGAAGATCCCAGCTCATGTGCATCTTCCCTGTTTTCGGCGCGGTGTAGTGAATCCGGATGATCGGATCGGTCGATTCGATCACCTTTCGCTCGGCCGAAGTCAGTTTCAACCGTTTCGAGGAAAGGACAAATCCGCGGACATAGTCAATCAGCGCGAATTTTTCCTTGTCAACCAGCTTGTCCTCCGGTTTCGGATCGAACGACATGCGCGGAGAGGTGCATCCGGAAAACAGGCCCAGAAATACGATTCCGGACATCAGGACAGCAGCAAAACGTTTCATCGGCAGTTTCTCCTCAAGTAATTTTCCAGCAAGAGACGGATCTTCAGTCCCGTATCGCGTCCGTTGACCTCCGGTCTGCGGGAGATCTCCCGCAGCACGGGAAAACGCATTCCTCCGCTCGACGCGATGAACGAATTGAATGCGACTGTTTTGCGTTCGTCCTCCTTCTCCCAGATCCGGCCGTCCGCCAGCACGAGCCGGCCGGCGTCGTCCAGACGCACTCCCGATACGAACTGCGGCATTGCGTTCGGTTTCCGGGAGTTATGAGCTTTTCTCTGCTCTTCGATCACCGCCCGGCATTCCGACGGCGAAAGATCCATCAGCACCGCCGTGTTTTCGAACGGACAGAGATGGAAGACATCTTTTCTCGTATAGCGGCCGGCCGTTTTCGAGGCGCGGGCGAGGACTCCGTGGAAAACGATCGGCGCACCAGTTCCATCGGCCACCGCCCGGCAGAAGACCTGCGCCAGCTCTTCCGGACGTTTCCAGCTCAGCGCGGGTCCGTTCTCACAGACCTTTGCATTCAGATTTGAATGCAGATCGGCCAGACGTCGCTTCAGCTCACCGGAAAGATCCGCTTCCGGTGCGGAAGGCGGAAACGCCACATAGGAGGAACTCAGCGAGAGACGTTTCCGCCGGGTCCGGTCATAGACGATTTCCGCCTTTGCGTATCCCCCCGCGTGTTTTCCCCCCTGAAGATACCAGCTTTTCCCGAGCGGCAACCCGGCGACCGGTTCATGAGTATGACCGCCGAAAATCAGATCAATCTGCGGGTAGCGCCGTGCAAGATCCGCCATCTGCCATTTCGGTTGAAAACGGCTGGACTGGAAACGGCCCGCATGAACCGCCAGAACGATCAGATGCGGTTTTGCCCGCATAATCTCCGGAAAAATGCGTTCAAGGGCGGGAATCGTTTCTCCGACCGTCACGCCGGTCGCCTCCGGGCGCCAGCTCCAGGTGGCGATAAATTCCGATGTGATGCCGATCACCGCCACTTTCAATCCCGCCCGTTCATACAGTTTCCATGCGGGAACGGGAGCGTTTCCCCGCAGAAGAAGATTTCCGCAGAGCAGATCCCCTTTGAACATCTTTCCCCGGGCAAGCAGAGTCCCGATTCCGTATTCGAAATCATGGTTTCCGGGAACCCAGACATCGTATCCGGCGGAATTGAGAAGATCAAGAACGGTTTTTCCCTGGTCGATCTGCACTTCCGCCGATCCCTGAATCAGATCGCCGCAGTCGATCACGAGAGTGTTCTCCCTTCCGGCGGCCCGGACCTCGTCCGACACGGCGCACACCAGTTTCAGCAGATTCGGCCGGTTTTCCGGAGAGAAGATATGACCATGGATATCGGTGGTCCCGATCACGGTCAGCTTCTCCGCGGCGGCAAGCAGCAGAACGGCAAAGGTCAGCCAAAGGAACAGCAATCGTTTCATCCGCACTCTCCCTGTTTGGAAAGAACGGGAAGGACAAGGGTGAAGGAGGCGCCCGATTCGATCCGGTCATACTGGATCCATCCGCCATGTTCCCGCGAGACGCCGTAGGACATGGAAAGCCCCATTCCGGTTCCCTTCCCGGTCGGTTTGGTGGTAAAGAAGGGTTCGAAAATCTGTTCGACGATGGATTCATCCACGCCGGGACCGGAATCCTCGATGCAGATGCAGCAGAAGGGTCCGGAGGAACGGATATCGGCAGGCGGACGCGGAGAAACCCCCATCCGGGAGCAGAGTCCGGTGCGGATGCGCAGAAGCCGGGTTCCCTCCGGAAGAGACTCCATCGCGTCCCGCGCATTGATCATCAGATTGAGAACCGCCTGCTGAAGCTGAGTCCGGTCGCCTTCCACGCGGATGGATTCGTCCGGAATGTCCAGCACGGTCTGAATCCCGGTCTGAGTGTTGGGGAGAAAGAGGTTGTACGCGCCGTCGATAATGCTTTTGAGCAGGAGTTCCTCCACCTGCCGCTTTCCTTTCCGGGCGTAGCCGAGAAGCTGGCTGGTCAGTTTTCCCGCCTGTTCGGCGATTGCGTCGATTTTTTTCAGATGAGGCAGGCTCTCCTCGGTCACTTCGCCCATGTAGATAAGATCCAGGTGACCGTGGATCGCGTGGATGTGATTGTTGAAATCGTGAGCAATTCCGCCGGCGAGACGGCCGATCGCCTCCAGCCGCTGCCGGTGAGCGCTCTCCGTGCGGAGGAGTTCGCGCTCTTTCGCGAGGCGCTCCCGTTCCGTGATGTCGCGTCCGATGAACACCAGAGCGGGTGTTCCGTCCACCGTGATCCGGCTCATGGAAAGCTCCAGTTCACGGGAGGAGTCGGGAAGGGCCAGATGCATCACGCTCTCGCCGCCGCTCATCAGACGGGAAAGCGTGTCGGGTCCGAGCAGGAAATCATCCAGATTGCAGCCGATCAGATCGAACATGGTCTTGGCGGAAAGCAGCTCCTGCGCCGCCTTGTTGGCATCCACAATGATTCCATTCGAATCGGTCACCAGGATCATATCCGACGCATTCTGGATAATCGTCCGATACCGCTGTTCCGACTCCAGAAGGTTCTGTTCCAGAAGTTTGGTTTTGCCGTAGCTGCCGAAAAACGCCAGGACAATATCAAGCGCTCGGCGGGAATCGCCGGGAATCTCCTTGTCGATCCGGGAAAGGTACAACGCCGCGATCACCGAAATCCAGACCGAAAGCAGAATGCGCGGCACATACTCCGCATTGAGAATCGCCATTTTCTGCGGATCGCCCCAGTAGAGAACCGCCACAAACACAAAACTGTCCAGCAGCTGCCCGAGCAGGATCGCGCCGATTGTGCAGACCGTCAGCCGGCAGCCGTAGTTCTTCATTTTCTGGAAGATCACGGGAATCAGGAAAAGGTCGAGCGTCAGGGAGACCAGCGAAGCGCCCATGTTTTTCGTCGTATTGCCCAGCAGCTTGGAAAGATAGTCCGCCAGATGCCCCTGCGACATGGTGAATCCGCCCCAGTCCGACTGCAGCTTTGTAATCCAGCTCAGATACGCGAAGATCCCGAATGTCGCCATCGCCGCGATAATCAGGCGCTGGGCGGCGAGCGTGCCGTCGGCGATATAGATCACCAGCAGGATCGCCAGCAGCGGCAGAAGAAGAATGGAGGTGGAAATGCTCAGTTCAAATCCCGAATTGCTCAGGATCATGCGCAGCCCCGCCGCCCCCGCGATGTTCATCACCACCACCAGCGCGCCGAGAAACATGTACAGGGGCGCAGAACCGATCAGGCGCTTCAAACCGTGCAGAATCAGCAGGCCGACAAACACAAACGTCGATTCCAGCAGGGCAAGTCCGACGGTGTAAAGGGCCTCGACGCTCATTCCGTTTCCTCACACCTGTCCCCGTTTGGCCTTCAGCGTCTCGCGGATCAGCGTTGCGCGTGCGGTATCGCGTTCCTCCTGGGAAAGCTCTCTGTGTTCCGCAATCTGCAGATGCGAAGGCTGAACGTTCAGGAACAGTTCGTTCACCGTATGGATGTCCACCGAAGAGAACATCTTCATATCCACGCCGAGGCGGAGTGCCGAAAGGGAATTCAGCGCCTCCTCGCTGGAGATCATGTATCCGTGGCGCAGAATGCCGTAGGCGCGGCCCACCTGATTCAGGAGAAAGCTCTGCTTCTGATCCAGCAGGGCCTGCCGCGACTGCTTCTCGTGAATGATGATCTGCTTGACAATCGAGGAAATTCTCTCAAGAATCTGCACTTCGCTTTCTCCGAGCGTACTCTGGTTGGAGATCTGGAAGAGGTTCCCGAAGTTTTCCGATCCCTCGCCGTAAAATCCCCGGACCGCCAGTCCGAGTTTTCCGAGCGCCTGCTTGACTGCGGCGATCTGTCCGGCCATCACCAGTCCGGGAAGATGCAGCATGACCGACGCCCGCATTCCCGTCCCGAGATTCGAGGGACACGATGTGAGAAATCCGAGCCGCGAATCAAACGCATAGGGAATTCTTCCCGAAAGGACATCGTCAAAACGATTGATTCTCGTCCAGACCGATTCCAGCTGGAAGCCCGGACTGAGCGCCTGAATGCGGAGATGATCCTCCTCATTGATCATCACAGCGAGCGATTCATCGCGGTCGGCGAGGAGGGCGGAAGCCGGATTCGGATGGAGCATGTCGCAGCTGATCAGCCGCCGTTCCAGCAGCAGACGTTTTTCGACATCGCCGAGTGCGGGCAGATCGAACTCCATCGGTTCCACCAGCACCTCGGAGGAAAGGATTGCCTGCTCCGCAAGATCGCGGACCTGCCGGAGGGCATCCTGGTTTCCCGCGATCGGGAACGGGGTGGAGCTGAAGTTGCGGGCCAGACGGATTCGCGTGCTGATGGCGATGTCGTCATCAGGACCGCTGTCCGCCAGCCAGCTCAGCGGGTGTTTGAGCAGATCTTCCGGAGAGGTTTTCATTTGCCGTCTCCTCCGGAAAGCTGTTCCTTGAGTTCGCTGATTTTATCGCGGAGAATGGCGGCGCGTTCGAACTCCTCGCTGGAGACGGCGAGATTGAGTGCGTTCTGCAGTTTTTCCAGTTCCTTCCGGAGGACCGCGAAATTCGGGGACTTTCCGGGAAGCGATCCGGAAAACGCCGCCGGGATTTTCCCGGTGTGTGTTGTTCCGCGATGCATAGCGCCGATGGCGCTTTTGAGGGTATCGTAAAACGCCTGATAGCAGTCGGGACAGCCGAGGCGCCCCGTCTTCCGGAAACTGGCATAGTCCCATCCGCAGGCGGCGCAGAAAATTCCGGAGTGTTCCGGATCGGGTTTCGGCTGGGCGTTTTCCGGATTGAGCTGATTGGTGATATTGTAAATTACCTCCGCAAGATTCAGAGCCTGGAACGAAGAGTCCTCCTGGGCTTTTTTCTGAGCGCAGCTCTGGCAGAGATGGAGAGTCTTCTTCTCGCTCCCGGCGATCTCCTGAATATGGATGGTGGCCGGATTCTTTTTGCAGATGTCGCACAACATGATGTACCTCGTTTCGTTACCGGGTCAAAATAGCACGGAGGATTCCACTTTTCAAGAAGTCTCCCCGGAAAATCGTTCAAAACTTCAGCGGCTTGTCCTTTGCGGGAGCGGATCGCTTCTCCGCGGAAAAATTCCGGAGGAAGCGTATTTTTCGAATCCGGGAGAGGAAAAGGAAATTGAAAAAAGCGGAAGAAGTGCTATTGTATCCGGATAAACCGGAAAGGAGCCAGGATATGTCAGGAATCTTCAAAGCATATGACATCCGCGGGATTTATCCCGAACAGTTGAATGAAGAGGTTGCGGAGAAAATCGGCAGAGCGTTTGTCGAATTTCTCGGAGCCCGGAAAATCGTGATCGGACGGGATATGCGCCCCCACTCCGAACCGCTGTTCAAAGCTCTTTCCAAAGGGATCCTGGAACAGGGATGCGACGTGATTGATCTGGGACTCTGCTCCACGCCGATGACCTATCACGCCAACGGATTCCTGAAGGCCGACGGCAGCATCATGATCACCGCCTCCCATAACACGAAGGAATGGAACGGCTTCAAGCTCTGCCGCAAAGACGACGTCCCCATCAGCGGAGCAACCGGAATCGCCGATATCCAGAAGCTCGTGGAAGAGAACCGCTTCAAGGCCGTGGAAAAACCGGGGACCCTCTCCTCCTTCAACATCGCGGACGAATACGGGAAATTCCTGCGCTCGTTCGCAAAGATGGACCGCAAGCTGAAAATCGTCGTCGACTACGCCAACGCAATGGGATCGTATGAAATCGCCGGGATCAAAGATCTCTTCGACATCATCCCGATGTACGAGGAACTCGACGGCAACTTCCCGAACCACGAAGCCAATCCGCTTCATACCGAGACCCTGGATGCGATCCGCGCAAAGGTCCGGGAAACGGGCGCGGAATTCGGAGCCGCCTTCGACGGGGATGCCGACCGCTGCGGATTCGTCGATGACAAGGGTGAGATCATCCCGATGGACATCTTCACCGCCCTGATTGCGCAGGATATCCTCAGCGACAAGGGAAACGGAACGGCAACCATTCTCTACGATCTGCGCAGCAGCTGGTCGGTCAAGGAGTGCATCCGGGAACACGGAGGCCGTCCGCTGATGTCGCGCGTCGGGCATGCGTTCATCAAGCAGCAGATGCGGGAGAACAACGCCGTGTTCGCCGGCGAGCTTTCCGGACATTACTACTTTGCGGAAAACTTTGTCGCGGAGTCGCAGGGACTGGCGCTGATCAAGCTGGCGAATCTTGTCTGCAAGACCGGGAAAAAGGTCAGCGAGCTTGTCCGTCCGCTGAAAAAATATTTCTCCAGCGGCGAGATCAACTCCAAGGTGGCGGATACGAAACCGATTCTGGAAGCCATCCGTAAAAAATATTCCGACGGCCATCAGTTTGAACTCGACGGAATTTCGACGGAATATTCCGACTGGTGGTTCAATGTCCGCTCGTCGAACACGGAACCGCTGCTCCGCCTGATTGTCGAAGCGAAGGACAAGGCCACGATGGAAGCCAAACGGGATGAACTTCTGCGCCTCATCCGCGGCTGACCGGCAGACAGGAAAACTCCGGCGGACGGATCGGGAATCCCGCTCCGCCCCGGACCCCTGCAAACGACAAAAGAACATTTTTTTCGGAACGGACGGTTGAAAAATCGCCGAATGCGTGTATATTGATCGGGATCAGGGAAAGTCATATCAAGACGAAGGAGTTTCAAATGGGACAGCAATACAATAAGGTTCAGAAACGCGCGCGCCGCAAACGCTACAACGAAAGACTCAAAGCAAGAGTCAAGGCCGCGATCAAGGCCGCGAAAAAGAAGTAACCATGAAAAGGCGGGAAATTCCCGCCTTTTTCATATTGACGCCGAACAGTAAACTGCAAATTCAAACTTTAGGACGTTTTTCCATGCCGCAGATTCATCCCACCGCCGTTGTCGATCCATCCGCAAAACTTGCGGAGAATGTTGTGATCGGTCCGCACTGCGTTGTCGAACACGATGTAGAAATCGGAGCGGGCAGCCGGCTGATGGCGAACGCGTTCATCGGATGCTATACGACGATGGGGGAGAACAACGTGGTCTATCCGTTTGCGTCGATCGGTTCCGATCCGGAGGACTACGGATTCGACGGATCCGTCTCCTACACGAAGATCGGAAACAACAACCGTTTCCGCGAAGGAGTGACCGTGAACCGGGCGACCCACGAAGGAGCGTCCACGGTTATCGGGAACGGCTGTTTCCTGATGGCAAATGCACATGTCGGCCATAACTGCAAGGTGGGGAACAATGTGATCCTCGTGGTGGGAGCGACGCTCGGGGGCTACGCGGAAGTCGGAGACAACGCCCTGCTTTCGGGACTGGTCGCCGTACATCAGTTCTGCCGGGTCGGACGGATGGCGGTGCTCAGCGGTGTTTCGGCCATCTCCGTGGATCTTCCCCCGTTCATGATCGGCGACGGACGCAATGGCGGAGTCCGCGGATTCAATATTGTCGGCCTGCGGCGGAACGGGTTCCCGCCGGAAACCATCCGGGCGATCAAGAAGGTCTACGATCTCTTCTTCCGCCAGGGACTCAACACGAAAAACGCCATGGAACGCACGCTTGCCGAAGTTCCGCAGCTCCCGGAAGTGACGGAATTTCTGGATTTCGTCCGCTCCTCCAAACGCGGAATTCTCTCCGGCGACCGTCACGGACGGCGGGCGTAAGTTTTTTTCCTCTTCAAAGTTCCCTTTCTCCGGCCGTTGCGGGAAAGGGATTTTTTTTATACGGACACCTTCCTGCGTCCGATTGTTAGGATTCTGTTAGAGAATCGTTTGCTTCCTGTTCCTCTTCTTGTCCATTTGTTAAAGCGATGTTATATTGACGGGATTTCACCCATCAAGGAGAGAAGATTTTGAAGCTGACCATCTGCCTTTTGTCCGCGTTTGCGGCCGTTTTTCTGTTTTGCGGCTGCGGCGAATCCGTCCCGGTGAAACTGCAGGAACTTGCGGTGTTTCAAGGAGGCGAGCAGTGCGCGCTTCCGGGAGAGGAGTTTTCCGAACCGCTTTACATCCTTGCATCGGGGAAGGCTCCGGAAGGATTTTTTGCATCGGGGGAACGTCCGCCGGCGGCGGGACAGAAAATCCGTTTTGAACCGGCGGAAGGATCCGATCTCCGGGTGGAGCCGTCCACGGCGGAAAGCGATGCGGGCGGACTGGTCAAGGTCTCTGTGACCGCGGGCCGGCGAACAGGGGATCAATATCTGAAGGTTATTCCGGAATCGGCCCCGGAAAAAGCGATTCTTGTGCGGTTCATTTCGGGAATCCGGATTTCCGGAGGGAATCAGGAGATTCATTCGGGGAAACGCTCCGCCGAACCGCTGACTGTCACGGCGGTGCAGGCCGATGGGAGTCCGGCGGCGGGAGTTCCGGTGTTCTTCCGGATCGTCAACACGCCGTCGGGAGGATCGGATGCCGCGCTGAGCGCCGGGTCCGCAGTCACGGATGCGGCGGGACGGGCCTCCGCCTCCGTCATCATGGGAACTGCGACGGGGAAGTATGAGATCAATGTGGAAGTCGCGGGACAGAACACGACACGCGGCATCATCGTGAAGGAACTCGGCATCAACTTTGTGGATCTTCTGATGAACGTGTTCGGGGGACTGGCGGTCTTCGTGTTCGGCATGAAGCTCATGAGCGACGGACTGAACAAGGCCGCCGGCGAAAAAATGCGGACCATTCTGCATCTGTTTTCCAGCAACCGGTTTGTAGCGGTTCTGGCGGGAGCGCTGGTTACAGCGGTGATCCAGTCCTCCAGCGCGAGCACGGTGATGGTGATCGGATTTGTCAACGCGGGGCTTCTGAATCTGGCGCAGTCGATCGGGATCATCTTCGGAGCGAACATCGGCACCACGATCACGGCGCAGATCATCGCGTTCGACATTGCCTGCATCACGATGCCGGCGATCATTCTCGGGCTTCTGATGCTCTTCATTTCGTGGAAATATCTGCGGGGATGGGGAGAGACCGTTCTCGGATTCGGGCTGCTGTTCTTCGGAATGACCCTGATGAGCGCCGAGCTGAAATCCATTGCGCAGTTTCCCACGTTCATCCGCTTCTTCAGCACCTTCGACTGTGCGCCGGTGAACGGATGGATGCCGTTCGGAGCGCTGCTCGGAGCGATCGGGATCGGACTGGCGGTCACGATGGTCATCCAGAGCAGTTCGGCGGCGACCGGCATCATTCTGGCGCTCGGAGCCAGCGGACTGATCAACCTGTATACGGCGGTGGCGCTGGTGCTCGGTTCGAATATCGGGACGACCGTCACGGCGCAGCTGGCGGCGATTCCGACCAACCGGATTGCCAAGCAGGCGGCGCTCGCCCATACGATGTTCAACTGCATCGGCGTTCTGATTGTCGCCTCGACCTTCTACATCCGCTGGGGCGATACCGGAATCCCGGTGTTTTTCCACATCATCGACCGGATCACAGCGGGGGATGCGTTTGCCGCCGTTCCGCAGAACGTTCCCCGTCACATTGCCAACGCCCACACGCTGTTCAATGTGGCGACGACGCTGATTCTTCTTCCGTTCGTCTCCAGTCTTGCCCGGCTCTGCGAGCGATTGATTCCCGTGAAGCGGGATTCGATCCGCTACCAGCATCTGGAGCCGCATCTTCTGGACAATCCTCCGATCGCGCTGGAGCAGGCGGCCTCCTGTTACGGGAACATGCTTCGGGAATCCTGGTCGATGGTCTCCGGAGCGGTGGAGAACCACTTCATGAAAAGCGCGGTCAGCGACGGGGAAATCGAGGAGTTCGACCGCCGCGAAAAAACCATCGACGACCTCCAGTTCGAAATCACCAGCTATCTGACGCTCATCACCCGCCGCGAACTTTCCCAGAAGCAGGCGGAGTTCATCCCCGTTCTGATGCACTGCACCAACGACGCGGAACGGATCGCCGATCACACGGAAAACATCCTCTCCCTCACCCGGCGTCTGGAAGAGACCGGTTCCGGAATTTCCGACGCCGCCCTGAGCGATCTGGATTCGATCTACACGCTCCTCAAACTCCAGGCGGACAAGGTTCTGGAAGCGCTGAAATCCCACGATCTCGAACTCTCCCGGAGCGCAAAGGCTCTGGAAAAAGAGATCGTAAAACTCGGTGCCGAACTGGAAAACAAACACATTGACCGTCTCCGCGAGGGCATCTGCCATGCGGCCGTCGGAGTGATCTTCATCGAACTCCTCGGAGAAATTGAGAAGGTCTCCGGGAAATTCTCCAACATTGCCAAGCGGGCCCCGCAGGTCCAGAAGTACTATCAGGACGCCGCCGCACAGAAAGCCGCGGCGGCGATCGCCGCATAACCCCGCCCGCCGGATCCGCCGGATTTTTCCCGGCGGATTCAGATGAACAGCGTATTCCCGCTCTCCTTCGCCATTGCCGCAAAGCTGGCGACGCCGGCAATTTCGTCGACTTCGATCAGCTCCTCCGCGGAGAGCCCCATCACGCCCATTGCCATCTCGCAGGCGATGAATCTCACGCCGAGCGCCTTCGCCTGTTTCATCAGTTCCGGGAGCGAGGCGACATTCTGACGTGCCATCACCTGCTTCATCATTGCGCTTCCGATTCCCCCCATGTTCATTTTCGAGAGGGTCAGTTTCGAGGCTCCTTTCGGCAGCATCCATCCGAACATGCGTGAAAGAAAACTCTTCGGCAGCGCGGGCGAAGGATTTCTGCGCAGCACGCTCAGCCCCCAGAATGTGAAGAAGATCCCCACCCGCATTCCGGAGGCCGCCATTCCGCAGGCGATGATCATCGCCGCCATCGCCTTGTCGAGATCGTTGCTGAACAGCACGATTGCCGCACGCCGCTCCCCGTCGGAGGACGCGGAAGGTTCCGGAAGCGCCGTCTTTTCCCTTCCGGTTTTCCGGATCAGCGCGACAAGCCCCTCTTCGCCGCGTTCCGTCCGAAGCAGTTCGTTTCCGCTGGAGCGGATCCATGCGTCCAGATCGGGGGCGAACGAACCGGCGGCAAGAAGGCGGAGCACCTCCCCTGTCCCGAGGGTTTCGAGTTCCTCTTTCAGACGCACCACCGGACCGGGACACGCAAGCGTCCGCACATCCAGCTCCCGCGCGGCAGCCACGGAAGACGGACTCTTTTTCATCTCCGGCGGACGCCTCGGCGGGACGGGAGAAACGGAATGGACCAGTTTCCAGGTCAGATACCCTCCGGAAAGATTGCGGACACGGAAGCCGTTCTGTCGCAGAATCCGCTCCGCCAGATATCCGCGCAGGCCGACCTGGCAGGAGACGATCAGTTCGCGCGAGCGGTCCAGTTCCTTCATGCGGGAACGGATCTGTCCGAGCGGAAGATGGATTGCGCCGGGAATCGCGCCGAGCCGGTGTTCCGCCTCCTCCCGGACATCGACGATCAGCGCCGATTCCGGCAGATCCTCCGCGTATGCCGGCACAGAAGTGCCGTCGAGAATGTTTTCCGCGATCATGCCGAGAAAGTTGACCGGATCCTTTGCGGAGTTGAACGGCGGAGCATACGCGAGTTCGAGCGAGGCGAGTTCAGGTGCGGTGCGGCCCGACTGCATGGCGGCCGCGATCACGTCGATACGCTTGTCCACGCCCTTTGCGCCGACCGCCTGAGCGCCGAAGATCCGTCCGTCCACTCCGAACAGCAGTTTCAGATGAATCTGTTCGCCGCCGGGATAATACGAAGCGTTGGAGGCGGGATGAGTGTAGATCTTATGATACGTCAAGCCGGCCTGCTTCACCTTTGCCTCGGTCAGGCCGACGGACGCCGCGGTCAGGGCGCCGATCTTGATAACGGACGTCCCGCAGCTGCCGGGATAGACGGAGGAACGCCCAGCGATGTTGTCGGCCGCAATGCGTCCCTGTTTGTTTGCGGGTCCGGCGAGCGGAATTGCGGTTTTCCCTCCTGTGACGCGGTCCGCGACTTCAATGACGTCCCCCGCCGCATAGATGTCCGGATCGGAAGTCTGAAGCCGTTCGTTGACCACGATATGTCCGCGCGGTCCGAGTTCGAGTCCGGCCGCCCGGGCCAGCTCGGAATTCGGACGGACTCCGACACTTGCAATCACCAGATCGGCCGGGAACTCCAGACCGTCCTGAAGCCGGACCCGGAGTTCCTCTCCCTCCCGGCGGAACTCTGCAAGCTCGGCATTCAGGCGCAGGTCAATCCCGTTTGCGGCAAGTTCGGCGGCCAGCAGCGACGCCATTTCACGGTCCAGCGCGGGCAGAACATGGTCGGAATGCTGAATCAGCGTCACCTGCAGACCGCGTCCGGCGAGATTTTCGGCGGCTTCCAGACCGATGAATCCGCCGCCGATCACGACGGCATGCTTTGCATTGTCCTTCACGAGGGAACAGAGAGCATCCAGATCGGGGATTGTCCAGAGCGAATGGATACGGGGATCCTCTGCGCCGGGAACCTTCAGTTCCGCAGGACGCGCGCCGGTGGCGAGCAGCAGACGGTCGTAGGATTCTTCATATTCAGAGCCGTCGGCCCGGCGGACAAGCACCGTTTTTTTTCCGCGGTTCAGCGCGACCGCTTCGTTCTGCGTCCGGACATCGACATTGAACCACGCTTTGAATTTTTTTTCCGACATCACGAACAGCGAGGAGCGTTCCGGAATCACGCCGCCCAGATGGTACGGCAGTCCGCAGTTCGCATAGGAAATGGAGGAACCGCGCTCCAGAAGGACGATTTCCATGAATTCATCCAGCCGCCGCAGTCTCGCCGCCGCGCCGGCTCCCGCCGCAACCCCGCCGACAATCATCGTTTTCATCGTATTTTTCTCCCTGTTTTCCGTTTTTGTTTCACCGTTTGAGATCCGCACGGACCGGGAAAGAACCGTACGTCAGAAAAAATGAGCATGCCGTCTTCTCCCCGTTTCAGCCCGGTTTCCGCGCCGGATTTTGCAATATACCATCGCAACGTGCCATTTCAAGGAACATTCCGCGGAAGAGCGGAAAAGAGAAAAATCCCCCATCTCTTTTGCGGGAAATTCTGGTAATTGTCGGCATTTCTGCTATATTATACGCGAACGAAACAACAGGATCCTTTATTTCAATGGAGCAGGGAAATGAAACGAATCTCATGGAACGATCCGAATTCCGCACAGCAGCTGGAAGCGCTCTACAACCGCCCGGCCTGCCCGCGGGAGATCGAACAGACCGCGGCGGAGATCGTCGCAACGGTCAGACAGGAAGGCGACAAGGCCGTCTGCAGCTATCTGGAACGGTTCGATAAAGTCGCGCTCACGCCGGATCAGTTCGTCGTGACCGACGAGGAGTGCGCGGAAGCGGAAAACGCCGTTTCGGAAACCGCAAAACAGGCAATCGCCACCGCCATCGAACATGTGAGACTTTTTGCGGAACAGGCAAAACCGCGCGATCATTTCTTCTCTCCGCGTCCGGGAGTCACTCTCGGCGAACGGTTTCTTCCGATGGAGCGGGTCGGCTGCTACATTCCGGGCGGCACGGCGCCGCTGGTCTCCACCGCGATACATACGGTGGCCATCGCCCGTGCGGCGGGAGTCTCCAGCATCGTGGCGACGACGCCGGTGATGAAGAACGGAAAAGTCAATCCATCGACGCTCTATGCGCTGAAACAGGCGGGAGCAACCGAGGTCTGGAAACTCGGCGGGGCCTACGCCGTCGCCGCGCTGGCATACGGAACTCAGACGCTGAAGAAGGTCGACAAAATCGTCGGACCCGGGAACGCGTATGTCGCGGCGGCCAAAAAGACGGTTTACGGATCGGTCGCGATCGACATGGTCGCAGGGCCGTCGGAGATCATGATCGTGGCGGACCGGCACGCGAATCCGGCATTCGCCGCGGCGGATATGCTCTCCCAGGCGGAACACGGAAGCGGACTGGAACAGGCGGTCCTCGTCGCGGATTCTGCGGAATTTCTCGACCGGGTGGAAAAGGAACTGGAACGTCAGTCCGCCACGCTTCCGCGCATAGCGACGGTCCGGAAAGTTCTGGAACACGGCGTTTTCCTGATCGAAGCGAAGGATCTGGAAGAGGCGGCGGAGATCGCCAGCGGGTATGCGCCGGAGCACCTTGAACTCATGTGCGAACATCCGCGCGACCTGCTTCCGCGGATCAGGGCGGCGGGCGCGGTGTTTCTCGGTCCGTGGACCCCGGAACCGGCAGGCGATTTCACCGCCGGACCGAGCCATGTGCTGCCGACCGCGGGAACCGCAAAATTCTTCCATGGCCTCTCGACAATGGATTTCATGCGGAGAAGCAGTATTCTTGAATACACGGAAGAGGCGCTGCGGAAAGAGATTCCGGCGATCGAATGCTTTGCGTCGCTGGAAGGGCTCGACGCGCACGGAAGAAGCGCCTCCATCAGAAAGGATTTCCGGAAATGAACGTACCGAGCGTCCGCCCGGTCATCGCCGAGATGACCGGATACGTCCCCGGCGAACAGCCGAAATGGGAGAGAATCATCAAACTGAACACCAACGAGAATCCGTATCCGCCGACGCCGCGCCTGAAAGAGGTTCTGACAGATGACGTTCTGAACCGTCTGCGTCTGTATCCGGATCCGGTGGCGCAGACGCTGCGGGAGGAGATCGCGGCATTTCACGGAGTCTCTCCGGACCAGGTGATCGCGGCAAATGGATCGGACGATGTGCTGACCATCCTCGCCCGCTGTTTTCTCGACGAGACTCATCCGCTGGCGATTCCCGTGCCGACATATTCCCTCTACAAAACCCTTGCCGAACTCCAGAACGCCCCGGTGATCGCGGTTCCTCTGGAGAAGGAAAACGATTTTGCACTTCCGGACGATTTTGCGGAGAAGATCCGCGGCGCCTCCATCGTAATGATCGCCCGTCCGAACGCGCCGACCGGCAACGCCTATCCGCTGGAAGCGATGGAACGGATCTGCGACTCCTTCCGCGGCGCGGTTCTTTTCGATGAAGCCTATGCGGATTTCGCGGAAAACAACTGCGATTCCTTCCTGAACGATCATCCGAACGTCATCATCTCCCGTACGTTTTCGAAGAGCCGTTCTCTTGCGGGGATCCGGTTCGGATATGCGCTCGCCCATCCGGAGATCATCACGGAGATGATGAAGGTAAAGGATTCCTACAACGTCAATGCGCTGACCCAGCTTCTTGCGCTGACCTCCTTCCGCGACAGGGAATACCTGGCGGAAACTTCCTCCAGGATCAAAGCGACCCGCGAAGAATTCCGGAAGAAACTGGAAGCGATCGGATTCCGGATCATCCCGTCGCAGACGAATTTTCTGTTCGCCGCACCGCCGGACCGCAGCGGCAAAGCCTTCTTTGAATTCCTGCGCACCCGGCAGGTGCTTGTCCGCTACTTCCCCGGTGAAATGACCGGCGATTTCGTCCGCATTACGATCGGACTTCCGGAAGATATGGAATTCCTCCTGCAGTGTGCCCGGGAATTTCTTTCCTCCCGCTGAAATTCGTCCAAAAAAAATCGGAAAAACGGCACCCTCCCGTTTTTCCGATTGCGGGGGACGGAAAAAATTCCGCCCCCCAGAACTCTCCTTGATCTGAAACAACCCATTGATATTCCATCAGAAGACACCGGCTTTCCGTCGTTTCCTTCGGATCGCCGACTCTAATTATATCAAAAAATAAGAAAAAAACAACCCGGAAAGCGTGCGAAATCTGAAAAAATTCCAAGAAAAATTGCAATTTGGCAATTTTTTCTCCGTTTTTGATAAAAATTATCAAAAATTTGGAATCCTGTTTTTCATTTTCACGGGACAGGAGAAAAAAAGAAGGGACCGTGGGAAGAAAAGGGTCTCCGAAGGGAATTGAAGGGAAAAAAAGAGGAGAAAGGAAGGAAAAAGAGAAGCGGAACAAAGAGTTTTTCAGGAATCTTCGTTTTTTTTGGAAAAACGGATTGAAAATATAAAAAAACGATTTATTATTTCAACATAAAAACCCAAAGCAGAGAATTCGGAGGGATCAGCTATATGAAATACTACTCGAGAGAACACCAGTGGGTCAAGCTGGACGGGGATGATGCGATCGTCGGGATCACGGGTTTTGCCGCAAAGGAACTCGGCGACATTACCTATGTGGAACTTCCCCGGGAAGGTTCGGACGTCATTGTCGGCGACTCTCTCGGGATCGTGGAATCAGTTACGGATTCCTCCGACATCTACTCGCCGGTCAGCGGGACGGTGATCCAGATCAATCACAATCTGGACGACGATCCGGGGATCATCAACCGCTCGCCGGAGGAGAAAGGGTGGATCTGCAAGCTGGAAAATATTGATCTTGCCGAATTCGACGATCTTCTGGAAGAGGAAGACTACAAGAAATATCTGGAAACGCTCTGACGCTGCCCCAGGCCTTCCCGGAAGAGCGGTTTCAAAGACAAACTTTTCCTGCTCCGGAAGAGAACTCCGGAGGAAGGAAAAGCGCAGAAAAATATCCTTCCGCATCCGTTGATTTTTTTGGAAACAGCAGTATGTTATAGAGTTCTTTCCAAACAATTTTCAGGGGATGAGGAAATTATGACGAAACACATTTTTATTACGGGGGGCGTGGTTTCGTCTCTCGGAAAGGGGATCACGGCGGCGTCAGTCGCCATGCTTCTGAAAAGCCGCGGCTACCGGGTCGCCATGCAGAAACTGGATCCTTATTTGAATGTGGACCCTGGAACCATGTCTCCGTATCAGCACGGAGAGGTGTATGTGACGGAGGACGGAGCGGAAACCGATCTTGATCTCGGACACTACGAGCGTTTTGCGGGCATCACCTGTTCCAAAGCCAGCAACTACACCACCGGGCGCATCTACAGTTCCGTCATCCACCGGGAACGGGAGGGGGGATATCTCGGCGGGACCGTGCAGGTGATTCCCCACATCACCAACGAGATCAAGGCGGCGATCGCCTCCATGCATTCCGACGATGTGGATATTGCCATCACGGAAATCGGCGGAACCGCCGGCGATATTGAATCGCTTCCGTTTCTTGAAGCGATCCGTCAGTTTCATCACGAGTTCGGGGAGAACAATTCGCTGTTCATGCACCTGACGCTGGTACCGTTCATCAAAGCGGCGGGGGAGTTGAAGACCAAACCGTCGCAGCAGTCGGTGGGAATTCTGCGAGGCATCGGAATTGTCCCGCATATTCTGGTCTGCCGCTGCGAGATTCCGATGCAGGAAGACCATCAGCAGAAGCTCGCGCTTTTCTGCAATGTCAGGCGGGAAAATGTGATTGAGGAACTGGATGTGAAAAATTCCATTTACGAGGTTCCTCTGGATCTTGCCCGGCAGGGGGTTGACACCTGCATTCTGCGGCTTCTGAATCTGCCCGAACGGGAAAGTGATCTGACGAAATGGAAGACGATGCTGGAAACGGTCCTCCATCCGAAAAACGGGACCGTGGAGATCGCGGTGGTCGGCAAATACATTGCGCTCCGGGATGCGTACAAGAGTATTTATGAAGCGCTCTCCCATGCGGGGATAGCCAATTCGGTCAAGGTCAAATTCCGTCCGCTGGAGGCGGAGGAACTGGACAAGGGAGCGCTCGACGAACTCTTCTCGGGAGTGAACGGAATTCTGGTTCCCGGAGGATTCGGAGACCGCGGGGTGCCGGGAAAAATCACGGCGGTCCGGTATGCGCGGGAACATGGAATTCCCTTTTTCGGAATCTGTCTCGGGATGCAGTGCGCGGTGATCGAATTTGCGCGGAATGTCTGCGGAATGGAGAGTGCGAACAGCACAGAATTCGATCCGCGTTCCGAGTATCCGGTGATTGATCTGATGGAGTCCCAGAAAACGATCACGGCGAAGGGAGGAACGATGCGTCTCGGAGCGTATCCCTGCGTTCTCCGCCCGGGGACCCGGGCGGCGGAGGCGTATCGGGCGGGAGAGATCCGGGAACGGCACCGGCACCGTTACGAGTTCAACACGAAGTACAGGAACGAGCTGGAGAAGGCCGGACTGGTGATCTCCGGAACCTCTCCGGACGGGAAACTGGTGGAGATGGTCGAACTGAAAGATCATCCGTGGTTTGTCGCGTGCCAGTTCCATCCGGAATTCAAATCGACGCCGCTGAAAGCGCACCCGCTGTTCACGGGACTGATCCGGGCGGCTCTGGCGTATCGGGGATAAGGGTCATGTCCGGCATGGGAACGGCATCCGGGGGGGGGCCGGGAGCGGAAATGGACCGGGCGCTCTCCTCGTTTCTTTCCTATCTGCTGAACGAACGGAACGCATCGCAGCACACCGTGGACAGTTACCGTCTGGACATTCAGCAGTTTGCACAGCTGCTCCTGAATACAGATGCCGATTGCACCCAGGTGGACTGGAATTCGATTGACGTTTATGCGGCGCGGAACTACATTGTCAAACTTCAGGAGGAGGCGGAGGTCTCCCGGACGTCGATTCTCCGCAAACTTTCCGGGATGCGGTCGTTCTACCGGTACATGCAGCGGGAGAAACTCGCGCGCGACAATCCGTTTGCCGGACTGATTGCCCCCAAACGCCAGAAGCTCCTGCCGAAATATATGACCGTGGACGAGGTCGGACGGCTTCTGGACACCCCGGCGGTTTTCTGGAAAGACGCGTATGCAAAGGATATCGCCAAAGACGAGGAAAGCGCGGTGTTCTCCGCCGCCCGGGACGCAGCAATCCTGGAGGTGATTTACAGCGGAGGTCTGCGAATCAGTGAAGCTCTCGGACTCAATATGGAGGATCTGGATCTCATTTCCGGCGTCATGCGGGTTCGCGGAAAAGGGAAGAAAGAGCGGCTCTGCGGTCTCGGGAATCCGGCGATCCGTGCGCTGCGGAAATATTTTCCGGTCCGCCGCATGCGGTCCGGGAACGAGCGCCGGAACGCTCCGGTTTTTGTCAACCGTTTCGGCGAGCGGCTGACCACCCGTTCCTTCCAGAGGAACTTCAAGCTCTATCTGCGGGCCGCCGGACTGCCAATGGATATGACGCCGCACAAACTGCGCCACTCTTTTGCGACCCATCTTCTGGATGCGGGCGCGGATCTGCGCAGCGTGCAGGAACTGCTCGGGCACGCAAATCTGAGCACGACGCAGATTTACACACACATCAGCACCGAACGGATGAAATCGGTCTACAACAGGGCGCATCCGCGCGCGTGAGCGGGGAGCCGGCGGACGGCTCTTACGATTTTTCCGCGGTCTCCCCCCGGGAGAAACGTTTCCGATATCCGAGCGGAGTTGTTCCGGTGAATTTCCGGAACATCCGGACAAAGTAAATTGCGCTGCAGAAGGAGAGTTCCTCCGCGATCCGGGAGACGGAGAAGTCGGTGTTGTCCAGCAGGAATTTCGCCTGCCGGATCTTCTGGGCAAGGAGAAATTGCGCGGGAGACTGGGAATAGAATTTTCTCCAGTAGAAATAGAAGGAACGTCTTGACATTCCGAGGGAGGCGATCAGATCCGGAAGATGGATTTCCTCCGTACAGCGGGACTGCAGATACGATGCCGCTTCACGGATTTTCCGTTCATTGAAATCCGGTTTCCGTTCCATGTTTTCGCGGAAGAGGAAGAGTTCCAGCAGAATCCGCCAGAAGATTGCGTCAATGCGTTCCGGCACACCGGCGGCATGCAGGCAGTCCGCGCAGGAATCCGCCTCGTCAAACAGTTTCCGGAGCGTGTTGGTATAGACGATCGGCCAGATCGGGGGAGAGAAGCTCATTCCATACCGTTCAAGGACCATTCTGCACGTTGCCGGATAATGGAAAAACCGGACCGTCCGCTCTCCGGTGGAACAGAAGCTGTGAACGAGATCCGGCGTTTTCAGCATCACATGCGGAAACGGGGTCCTGTACTCTTTTCCGTTGATGCGGTCCACGCCATATTCCCTCTCGTCTCCGAGGCGGAGGCAGACTTCCAGATCCTGGAGTTTATGGCTGGTTCCCAGACCGAAAAACCGGCCGAAACTGGAAACCGGAAGCTCGGTATGATAGCGCCGGCGATTCTCCGGAATGATATATTCCTGCAGCATCTGATGGTTCCTTTCCGTACATCTTCCTTCTTACTATATTCCCGGAATGCGGGGAAAACAAATTTTCTGCACAAAAAGTCCATTTTTCTGCACATTTCAGTCTTGTTCCTGCGCAGAAAACTGCTATAATTAATCCTGAAAACAAAAAAACGGGAGACTTTTTATGAAGAAAACAGGATTCAGACAAAAAGTTTATTTTTCACTGATTGAACTCCTAATTGTTATTGCGATCATCGCCATTCTGGCGGGTCTTCTGCTTCCAGCGCTGAACAGTGCGCGGGACAAGGCGCGGCAGATCTCGTGTACGTCGAATGTCAAGCAGTTCGGAGTTGCACTGATGCAGTATGCGGGCGACAACGAAGATTACCAGCCGAGTTTTTCCAACACGCTGGATGCGACAATCAAGATGCGTCCGAACTTCGTTTCCAAGCTGTACCGGTATCTGGCGGCGGGAGATTTTCCGAAAACCGGCCGTCTTCCGGGCGTCTATTATTGTCCGACGGCGGAGGAGAACACCTGCTGGTGGGGGGCCTCGGCGGCTGGACGCGGCATGACGACCAGTCCTCTGACCTCCTATGCGTGGAATGCGTTTGCGGGCAAAGAGGAAATTCCGGATAAATATACGCCGCGCCGTCTTTCCAAATGCAACCGTCCCTCCTCCACGGCGATCATGCGGGATTTCAACTATTCGCTGAATGCGCTTCTGTATGAATTCACATCTCAGGAAAGCACCTATCCGGAGATGAACATTTCCAACTCCACGAATCTGAACTCCTACACGGGCTACCGCCATTTTCTGCAGGACAACCTTCTGGCGGTGGACGGACATGTTTTCCCGGAACGGTTCGGCAACCACACCTATACCCAGTACATCGACGTCTGGCGGTTCGGTGTCATTGTGGACGGCGACAACCGGATTTATCCTTACTGGCCGCGATAAAGCATACAAAGGAAATGACATGAAAAAGATTTTTCTTTCCGCCGCCGTGCTGACCGGAATTCTGAGTGTTTCCGCAGCGCCCCCGATCCGGAACGGCAGTTTTGAACTGGGATGCGATGACTGGACACTGGTCCGATTCTCCCGTCAGGATTCTCAATTCCGTCCGGCGCAGTCTGATCGGACGACCTCGGTTCATGGACGGCAGAGTCTCCGGATTGAGAATCCGGGTGCGGACTCCGTCGAACTTTCCGCCGACCGGGTGTTTCTCCGAAGAGGGAAGACTTACACGTTTTCGTGGTACGCCCGGAGCGACCGGCCGCTTCATCTCCGCGGCGCGATGATCTCCCAGTGCGGAGACCGCTGGTATGTCCCCGCCGTCCATGCGACGGTCTCGACGTCCTGGAAGCGGTTTCACTGCACCTTCCAGGTTCAGGAAGATTCGGATTTTCTGCCTCGGTTCACCTGGGGAAACTGGGGAGGAAAGGCAAATCCGGCCACGCTCTGGATTGACGCGGTCCGTCTGGAGGAGGGGGACAAACCGACCGGATTCCGTTATGACCGGGAAGTGGACGTTTCCGCCGTACTGAACGACCGCCTTTCGGTGGGGAAACAACCGCTGACGCTCACGGTGCGGGCATACAATCATACGGAGAACGGGAAACGCATTCCGCTGAAATTCTCTCTGGAAGATACGGTTTTTCCGGAGCATTCGGTTTCGCTTCCGGAAAGAATTCTTTCTGTTCCGCCCCGGAAGGTTATTGAGGTGAAGTATTCCATTTGTCCGGCACGGTTTGGACAGATGAGGATCCGGGAGATGAGCGGGCTCTGTCCTTCGCTCTGTTTTGCTGTTATTCCGAAAGCGGCAGAGGGGCGGTATTCGCTCCGGACAACCCACCATACGGGACTTGAGTATGATTTCTGCCGTCGGGACCATGAACAATGTGAAATTCCCCACATGTTCCGTCTTCCGGGAAGCGGAGTGGAAGAGAATCTGGCGTTCTACCGGAAAGCGGGTATTTCTCTGCTCCGGGTCGGAAATCTGGGAACGGCGTTTTCCTGGAAGAATATTGAGACAAGCCCGGGGGTGTTTGATTGGTCGGAAGTGGACTCGCAGATTCAGATGGCAGATCAATATGGATTCCGTCTGATGCCGGTTTTCGGGAATATGCTTTATCTGCGGGATCGACGGGGAAAGAAACGGATCTGGTCGCGTCTTCCGGAGTTTGTGATCCGGAACGGGAAGCGATACTGCAATCCGAAGCAGTCGCGCTGGGACGGTGTTCTGCCCTCGCACAGCGACTGGAGAAGATATGCCGCCGCGTTTGCCTCTCACTGCAAGGGAAAAATCGCCGCCTATGAAATCACCAACGAGCCGAATATTGTAATCCCTGCGGAACATTATGTGGAGTATGTCAAAATTGCGGCGGAGGAAATGCGGAAAGCGGATCCGGAAGCGCTGGTCGTCGGCGGCTGTCTGACGGCGGATTACGATGGAAAGCTCGGGCATTATCTCGCTCTTCTGAACAGCTCCGGAGCGCTGGCAATGTGCGATGCGCTGAGTTTTCATCCCTATTCCTCGCGCCTTGACACAAGCCGTACCACCGCACAAGCGAATATTCATTATCTGCGTGAGAAAACGCATGGGAAAATGCTCTGGAACAGTGAACTGTATTATCTGTGGGATCCTCCGAAAGGGAGTTTTAATAATGAGGTTGCACTATTTTCCGGCATGCGTCCGCACCATCTTTTCCGGCGTTTCACAATTGATTTCGGAGAAGGCGTCATGCAGAGTATTCCTCTCTCGGTGAATCATCTTCTCGGCGTGGATGGAGATTTGACAAACTGGAAGGGATCGCCAGTATTTCTTATGGGTCCGCTGATTCCGAATGAGATGTATACGACTTATGCGGCGGCATCCGAGTTATTCACCGGGAGTCGGGATGGGAAAAAAATTCAGACCCCTTCTTCGGTCACCTGTTATCGTTTCCGGCATCGGGACGGAAGAAATTTTGCGGTCTTCTGGGCAAAAGGTGCGGAAAAGAAGGTAAAAGCGGTTTTTTCTGTTTCCTGTCAAGTACGGGATCTCTTCGGCAATCCGCTTCCGCACCGGGGAGAAGTTGTTTTTTCGGAGAATCCTCTTGTTGCCGATCTTCCCGATGATGGAAGTTTTCCGGTTCGGTTTCAGCTGGAAGACTGAGCGGATGTTGCGAGAAGGAAAAACCTTTTGAGGAAAGGTTGTTTCCCTCTCGCGCTCTTCCTTTTCCAAACCTTTTCGAATAGCCGCGTGCGCGGCGGTTTTCCGGGGAAAAAAA